>NZ_CP150166.1:327500-927500 GCF_037963765.1 Sporosarcina sp. FSL W8-0480
GCTCTAACCAGCTGAGCTATAGGCCCCTTCCGGGTATTATGAAGTTTCAATTGAAATGAACCTTCAAAACTGAACGCAAAACGTCAACGTATGAACCGGAGGTTCATATTCCGTAATTATCCTTAGAAAGGAGGTGATCCAGCCGCACCTTCCGATACGGCTACCTTGTTACGACTTCACCCCAATCATCTGTCCCACCTTCGGCGGCTGGCTCCCGTAAGGGTTACCCCACCGACTTCGGGTGTTACAAACTCTCGTGGTGTGACGGGCGGTGTGTACAAGACCCGGGAACGTATTCACCGTGGCATGCTGATCCACGATTACTAGCGATTCCGGCTTCATGCAGGCGAGTTGCAGCCTGCAATCCGAACTGGGAACGATTTTATGGGATTGGCTCCCCCTCGCGGGTTCGCAGCCCTTTGTATCGTCCATTGTAGCACGTGTGTAGCCCAGGTCATAAGGGGCATGATGATTTGACGTCATCCCCACCTTCCTCCGGTTTGTCACCGGCAGTCACCTTAGAGTGCCCAACTGAATGCTGGCAACTAAGATCAAGGGTTGCGCTCGTTGCGGGACTTAACCCAACATCTCACGACACGAGCTGACGACAACCATGCACCACCTGTCACCGCTGTCCCCGAAGGGAAAGACATGTCTCCATGCCGGTCAGCGGGATGTCAAGACCTGGTAAGGTTCTTCGCGTTGCTTCGAATTAAACCACATGCTCCACCGCTTGTGCGGGTCCCCGTCAATTCCTTTGAGTTTCAGCCTTGCGGCCGTACTCCCCAGGCGGAGTGCTTAATGCGTTAGCTGCAGCACTAAGGGGCGGAAACCCCCTAACACTTAGCACTCATCGTTTACGGCGTGGACTACCAGGGTATCTAATCCTGTTTGCTCCCCACGCTTTCGCGCCTCAACGTCAGTTACAGACCAGAAAGTCGCCTTCGCCACTGGTGTTCCTCCACATCTCTACGCATTTCACCGCTACACGTGGAATTCCACTTTCCTCTTCTGTACTCAAGTCCTCCAGTTTCCAATGACCCTCCACGGTTGAGCCGTGGGCTTTCACATCAGACTTAAAGGACCGTCTGCGCGCGCTTTACGCCCAATAATTCCGGACAACGCTTGCCACCTACGTATTACCGCGGCTGCTGGCACGTAGTTAGCCGTGGCTTTCTAACGAGGTACCGTCAAGGTACGGGCAGTTACTCCCGTACTTGTTCTTCCCTCGCAACAGAGCTTTACGATCCGAAAACCTTCTTCGCTCACGCGGCGTTGCTCCATCAGACTTTCGTCCATTGTGGAAGATTCCCTACTGCTGCCTCCCGTAGGAGTCTGGGCCGTGTCTCAGTCCCAGTGTGGCCGATCACCCTCTCAGGTCGGCTACGCATCGTCGCCTTGGTAGGCCGTTACCCCACCAACTAGCTAATGCGCCGCGGGCCCATCCTGCAGTGACAGCCGAAACCGTCTTTCAGAGTTCTTCCATGCGGAAGAACCGATTATTCGGTATTAGCCCCGGTTTCCCGGAGTTATCCCCATCTGCAGGGCAGGTTGCCCACGTGTTACTCACCCGTCCGCCGCTAATATCAGGGAGCAAGCTCCCTTCAATCCGCTCGACTTGCATGTATTAGGCACGCCGCCAGCGTTCGTCCTGAGCCAGGATCAAACTCTCCATAAAAGAGAAATTCGAATAGCTCGAGTTTCTTGCTGGCATCATATAAGATGTCAATTTTGAATCCGAAGATTCATTTGTTCTTTTCACCGACGGGGTCGGCTTCAGAACTTTATTTGTTGACGTTTTGCTGTTCAGTTTTCAAGGTTCATAAAGTGGAGCCTAGCGGGATCGAACCGCTGACCTCCTGCGTGCAAGGCAGGCGCTCTCCCAGCTGAGCTAAGGCCCCATAAAAGAAGTGGTCGGGAAGACAGGATTCGAACCTGCGACCCCTTGGTCCCAAACCAAGTGCTCTACCAAGCTGAGCTACTTCCCGATTGAAAAAGTAATAATGGCGCGCCCGACAGGAGTCGAACCCATAACCTTCTGATCCGTAGTCAGACGCTCTATCCAATTGAGCTACGGGCGCGTATTTAGTATATGAAATTTGGTGCCGAGAACCGGAATCGAACCGGTACGGTAGTCACCTACCGCAGGATTTTAAGTCCTGTGCGTCTGCCAGTTCCGCCACCCCGGCGTAAGTAAGTGGAGCGGAAGACGGGATTCGAACCCGCGACCCCGACCTTGGCAAGGTCGTATTCTACCACTGAACTACTTCCGCATGAAAAGTGCGGGTGAAGGGAGTCGAACCCCCACGCCTTACGGCACTAGATCCTAAGTCTAGCGTGTCTGCCAGTTCCACCACACCCGCGTATTCATATCATGACAAACGTCAAGAAAGATGGTGAGCCATGCAGGATTCGAACCTGCGACCCTCTGATTAAAAGTCAGATGCTCTACCGACTGAGCTAATGGCTCAAAAAAAGTGGTGCCGGCGAAAGGACTTGAACCCTCAACCTACTGATTACAAGTCAGTTGCTCTACCAGTTGAGCTACACCGGCACATAAATCAATATTTGAAATAAATGGTGGAGGATGACGGGTTCGAACCGCCGACCCCCTGCTTGTAAGGCAGGTGCTCTCCCAGCTGAGCTAATCCTCCGTATAATATAGTTATTATCATTTCACAAAGAATTGATATGCCCGGCGACGTCCTACTCTCACAGGAGGAAGCCCCCTACTACCATCGGCGCTGAAGAGCTTAACTTCCGTGTTCGGGATGGGAACGGGTGTGACCTCTTCGCCTTCGTCACCAGACTTTTAATATCCTTTTTTGAAAGAACATTAATCATTATATCAACTTCTCAAGAATATGCAAGTACTTTTTTGACAAAAAAAATACTTTTTTCGAACGATGCTTGTTCGTTCAAAACCGGATAAAAGAGACATTGTTGCGACTTCAAGTTCAACCGTACTTCATAACTTAAGGTTAAGTCCTCGATCGATTAGTATCCGTCAGCTGCACGTGTCGCCACGCTTCCACCCCGGACCTATCCACCTCATCATCTTTGAGGGATCTTACTTACAAATGTAATGGGAAATCTCATCTTGAGGGGGGCTTCATGCTTAGATGCTTTCAGCATTTATCCCGTCCACACATAGCTACCCAGCGATGCCTTTGGCAAGACAACTGGTACACCAGCGGTGTGTCCATCCCGGTCCTCTCGTACTAAGGACAGCTCCTCTCAAATTTCCTGCGCCCGCGACGGATAGGGACCGAACTGTCTCACGACGTTCTGAACCCAGCTCGCGTACCGCTTTAATGGGCGAACAGCCCAACCCTTGGGACCGACTACAGCCCCAGGATGCGATGAGCCGACATCGAGGTGCCAAACCTCCCCGTCGATGTGGACTCTTGGGGGAGATAAGCCTGTTATCCCCGGGGTAGCTTTTATCCGTTGAGCGATGGCCCTTCCATGCGGAACCACCGGATCACTAAGCCCGTCTTTCGACCCTGCTCGACTTGTAGGTCTCGCAGTCAAGCTCCCTTATGCCTTTGCACTCTACGAATGATGTCCAACCATTCTGAGGGAACCTTTGGGCGCCTCCGTTACACTTTAGGAGGCGACCGCCCCAGTCAAACTGCCCACCTGACACTGTCTCCTGCCCGGATCACGGGCAAGGGTTAGAAGTCCAATACAGCCAGGGTAGTATCCCACCATTGCCTCCTCCGAAGCTGGCGCTCCGGATTCCAAGGCTCCTACCTATCCTGTACAGGCTGCACCGGAATTCAATATCAGGCTACAGTAAAGCTCCACGGGGTCTTTCCGTCCTGTCGCGGGTAATGCGCATCTTCACGCATATTATAATTTCACCGAGTCTCTCGTTGAGACAGTGCCCAGATCGTTACGCCTTTCGTGCGGGTCGGAACTTACCCGACAAGGAATTTCGCTACCTTAGGACCGTTATAGTTACGGCCGCCGTTTACTGGGGCTTCAATTCAAAGCTTCGCTTGCGCTGACCTCTCCTCTTAACCTTCCAGCACCGGGCAGGCGTCAGCCCCTATACGTCACCTTACGGTTTTGCAGAGACCTGTGTTTTTGCTAAACAGTCGCCTGGGCCTATTCACTGCGGCTCTCTCGGGCTTTAACACCCTACCAGAGCACCCCTTCTCCCGAAGTTACGGGGTCATTTTGCCGAGTTCCTTAACGAGAGTTCTCTCGATCACCTTAGGATTCTCTCCTCGCCTACCTGTGTCGGTTTGCGGTACGGGCACCTCCCGCCTCGCTAGAGGCTTTTCTTGGCAGTGTGAAATCAGGGACTCCGGGGATAATTCCCCTTGCCGTCACAGCTCAATGTTATAGGAACGGGATTTGCCTCGTTCCACACCTCACTGCTTAGACGCGCATGACCAACAGCGCGCTCACCCTATCCTTCTGCGTCCCCCCATTGCTGATAACGGCGGGGAGGTGGTACAGGAATATCAACCTGTTCTCCATCGTCTACGCCTTTCGGCCTCGACTTAGGTCCCGACTAACCCTGAGCGGACGAGCCTTCCTCAGGAAACCTTAGGCATTCGGTGGAAGGGATTCTCACCCTTCTTTCGCTACTCATACCGGCATTCTCACTTCCAAGCGCTCCACCAGTCCTTACGATCTGGCTTCGACGCCCTTGGAACGCTCTCCTACCACTGACACCAAAGGTGTCAATCCGCAGTTTCGGTGATCCGTTTAGCCCCGGTACATTTTCGGCGCAGCGCCACTCGACCAGTGAGCTATTACGCACTCTTTAAATGGTGGCTGCTTCTAAGCCAACATCCTGGTTGTCTGGGCAGCGCCACATCCTTTTCCACTTAACGGATACTTGGGGACCTTAACTGGCGGTCTGGGCTGTTTCCCTCTCGACTACGGATCTTATCACCCGCAGTCTGACTCCCAAACATAAATCATCGGCATTCGGAGTTTGTCTGAATTCGGTAACCCGGGATGGGCCCCTAGTCCAAACAGTGCTCTACCTCCGAGATTCTTTCGTTTGAGGCTAGCCCTAAAGCTATTTCGGAGAGAACCAGCTATCTCCAGGTTCGATTGGAATTTCACCGCTACCCACACCTCATCCCCGCACTTTTCAACGTACGTGGGTTCGGGCCTCCAGTAAGTGTTACCTTACCTTCACCCTGGACATGGGTAGATCACCTGGTTTCGGGTCTACGACCCCATACTCATTCGCCCTATTCAGACTCGCTTTCGCTGCGGCTCCGCATTCTCTGCTTAACCTTGCATGGAATCGTAACTCGCCGGTTCATTCTACAAAAGGCACGCCATCACCCATTAACGGGCTCTGACAACTTGTAGGCACACGGTTTCAGGTTCTCTTTCACTCCCCTTCCGGGGTGCTTTTCACCTTTCCCTCACGGTACTGGTTCACTATCGGTCACTAGGGAGTATTTAGCCTTGGGAGATGGTCCTCCCGGATTCCGACGGAATTTCACGTGTTCCGCCGTACTCAGGATCCACTCTGGAGGGGATGGACTTTCGACTACGGGGCTTTTACCCGCTATGGCGGACCTTTCCAGGTCGCTTCGTCTAATCCATCCCTTTGTAACTCCGTATAGAGTGTCCTACAACCCCAGGAAGCAAGCTTCCTGGTTTGGGCTTTTCCCGTTTCGCTCGCCGCTACTTAGGGAATCGATTTTTCTTTCTCTTCCTCCGGATACTTAGATGTTTCAGTTCTCCGGGTGTGCCTCGTTCACGCTATGTATTCACGTGAACGTACTGCCCCATTACGGGCAGTGGGTTTCCCCATTCGGAAATCTTCGGATCAATGCTTACTTACAGCTCCCCGAAGCATATCGGTGTTAGTGCCGTCCTTCATAGGCTCCTAGTGCCAAGGCATCCGCCGTGCGCCCTTTCTAACTTAACCTGCTTGTGCAACAATCTATAGCGATATAGATTGAAGACACGTTAAAAAGTATTGCAATTGTTCAATCACAAAAGTGATCGACTCGGTTGATTACTTGATGTTTTGTTGCTTCAATGTCGTTTTATCCAGTTTTCAAAGAACAAGTTTCGAAGAATCATCATAGAAGATGAACCTTCAAAACTGAACGCAAAACGTCAACGTATGAACCGGAGGTTCATATTCCGTAATTATCCTTAGAAAGGAGGTGATCCAGCCGCACCTTCCGATACGGCTACCTTGTTACGACTTCACCCCAATCATCTGTCCCACCTTCGGCGGCTGGCTCCCGTAAGGGTTACCCCACCGACTTCGGGTGTTACAAACTCTCGTGGTGTGACGGGCGGTGTGTACAAGACCCGGGAACGTATTCACCGTGGCATGCTGATCCACGATTACTAGCGATTCCGGCTTCATGCAGGCGAGTTGCAGCCTGCAATCCGAACTGGGAACGATTTTATGGGATTGGCTCCCCCTCGCGGGTTCGCAGCCCTTTGTATCGTCCATTGTAGCACGTGTGTAGCCCAGGTCATAAGGGGCATGATGATTTGACGTCATCCCCACCTTCCTCCGGTTTGTCACCGGCAGTCACCTTAGAGTGCCCAACTGAATGCTGGCAACTAAGATCAAGGGTTGCGCTCGTTGCGGGACTTAACCCAACATCTCACGACACGAGCTGACGACAACCATGCACCACCTGTCACCGCTGTCCCCGAAGGGAAAGACATGTCTCCATGCCGGTCAGCGGGATGTCAAGACCTGGTAAGGTTCTTCGCGTTGCTTCGAATTAAACCACATGCTCCACCGCTTGTGCGGGTCCCCGTCAATTCCTTTGAGTTTCAGCCTTGCGGCCGTACTCCCCAGGCGGAGTGCTTAATGCGTTAGCTGCAGCACTAAGGGGCGGAAACCCCCTAACACTTAGCACTCATCGTTTACGGCGTGGACTACCAGGGTATCTAATCCTGTTTGCTCCCCACGCTTTCGCGCCTCAACGTCAGTTACAGACCAGAAAGTCGCCTTCGCCACTGGTGTTCCTCCACATCTCTACGCATTTCACCGCTACACGTGGAATTCCACTTTCCTCTTCTGTACTCAAGTCCTCCAGTTTCCAATGACCCTCCACGGTTGAGCCGTGGGCTTTCACATCAGACTTAAAGGACCGTCTGCGCGCGCTTTACGCCCAATAATTCCGGACAACGCTTGCCACCTACGTATTACCGCGGCTGCTGGCACGTAGTTAGCCGTGGCTTTCTAACGAGGTACCGTCAAGGTACGGGCAGTTACTCCCGTACTTGTTCTTCCCTCGCAACAGAGCTTTACGATCCGAAAACCTTCTTCGCTCACGCGGCGTTGCTCCATCAGACTTTCGTCCATTGTGGAAGATTCCCTACTGCTGCCTCCCGTAGGAGTCTGGGCCGTGTCTCAGTCCCAGTGTGGCCGATCACCCTCTCAGGTCGGCTACGCATCGTCGCCTTGGTAGGCCGTTACCCCACCAACTAGCTAATGCGCCGCGGGCCCATCCTGCAGTGACAGCCGAAACCGTCTTTCAGAGTTCTTCCATGCGGAAGAACCGATTATTCGGTATTAGCCCCGGTTTCCCGGAGTTATCCCCATCTGCAGGGCAGGTTGCCCACGTGTTACTCACCCGTCCGCCGCTAATATCAGGGAGCAAGCTCCCTTCAATCCGCTCGACTTGCATGTATTAGGCACGCCGCCAGCGTTCGTCCTGAGCCAGGATCAAACTCTCCATAATACCGGCGGCCGATGCACGGCGCATTGCGTTGTCGATTTCAGTCGATCAGTCAGTCACGTACTAAAGTACACTCCTTCCCTCTCTCCCTCATCTCCTAGCACTGCACCACGCCTCGACCACCAGACACGAGAAATTCGAATAGCTCGAGTTTCTTGCTGGCATCATTTTTATGATGTCAATTTTGAATCCGAAGATTCGTTTTGTTCTTTTCACCGACGGGGTCGGCTCCAGAACTTTATTTGTTGACGTTTTGCTGTTCAGTTTTCAAGGTTCATTTGTCAGTCGCTTCGTCAGAAGCAACTCTTATAGAATACCACACTGTGTTTTCGATGTCAATAACTTTTTTAGAAAAGTTTTAAGCTATTTCGAAGTAGTTATTTACTTATCGGAAACGCAACGTTATTTACTATATCAGCTTGTCTTTTTGAATGCAACACTTTTATCGTAAAAAGAATTTTCTTTTATTAGCATACAAAATAAAAACCGCGTGAAGGTTACTCGGACTGTCTTCACGCGGCATTTTGCTTACTCTTTTGAACGCATTTGAGGGAATAGAAGGATGTCACGGATAGATTGTGCATTCGTCAACAGCATAACAAGACGGTCGACGCCAATTCCCAACCCACCTGTTGGCGGTAAACCGTACTCCAACGCTTCGATGAAATCTTCATCCATTTCATGTGCTTCGTCATTACCTTGTTCCTTTTCAACTAACTGAGCTTCAAAACGTTGACGCTGATCAATTGGATCATTTAATTCCGTAAAGGCATTCGCGTGCTCGCGTCTAACGATAAATAACTCAAAACGATCCGTGAACCTGCCATCTTCAGGATTCTTCTTAGCCAATGGAGAGATCTCAACTGGATGTCCATAGATGAATGTAGGTTGAACAAGTTGTTCTTCCACTTTCTGTTCAAAGAATTCATTCAGGATATGGCCGACTTCCATCATATCTTGAATCTCTACGCCATGCTCTTTCGCAAGGTTACGAGCCTCTTCAACGGACATTTCTTTCCAGAAATCTACGCCTGTATATTCTTTAACCGCGTCTGCCATATGCAGTCGCTTCCAACCCGGAGATAAATCGATTATGTCTTCACCGTATTTCACTTGCGTTGTGCCCAGTACCTCTTGAGCGATATGAGCAATCAAATTCTCCGTAAGTTCCATGATGTCTTTATAATCCGCATATGCCTCATATAATTCAATCATTGTGAATTCAGGGTTATGGCGAGTCGAGATTCCTTCATTACGGAAAACGCGGCCAATTTCATAAACCTTTTCAAGGCCACCTACGATTAGGCGTTTCAAATGCAGCTCGATTGCAATACGCATAAACAGCTCCATATCCAAGGCGTTATGATGCGTAATAAACGGACGTGCTGTCGCTCCACCAGCGATGGAATGGAGCATCGGTGTTTCAACTTCAAGGAAACCTTGTGCATCGAGATAGCGGCGCATTGATTGGATAATACGGCTTCTTGTAATGAAGGTTTCTCTGCTTTCTGCAGAAGAGATCAAATCAAGATATCGCTGACGATAGCGTTGTTCGACATCTTTCAATCCGTGGAATTTATCTGGCAGAGGACGTAGAGCTTTGGTTAGGAATGTGAACTCGATTGCCTTTATTGAAAGTTCGCCAACCTTCGTTTTGAATACATTCCCTTTAATCCCTACGATATCGCCTAAATCGGCATTATCAAATAGCTCATAAGCTTTTTCACCCACTGCATCTTGACGGACGTAAATTTGGATTTGGCCGCCAAGGTCTTGAATATGCGCGAACCCTGCTTTTCCTTTTCCACGTTTCGTCATGATCCGTCCAGCGATTTTCACTTCATGGACCGTTTCATCCAACTCTTCTTTCGAAAGGTTTTCATAGCTTTCACGAATTTCATTGGATAGGTGTGTTCTTTCATATCTTGCGCCAAATGGGTCCAGCCCAATTTCCCGCAATTCATCCATCTTCTGGCGTCTCACCAGAAGCTGATCGTTCAATTCATCCAAATGGGACATTTCCTTCACTCCTTCATAGTTATCCCTCACGCCGGATGGCATGTTCCTATTGTACACAATTCCATCTTATTATGTAAAAAAAGCCGCCACTTTAAAATGGCGGACAGTTCATTTACCTTCATTTAGGAAATGTTCGACTCCTTCAACTTTTCTCCAATGTTTAACGCCGTTATTATCGACTGCCACACTTACAAGAGTAGGTGCGATTTCCATCAGAGGCACAAGAACAAATGCCCTCCCATCCATTCTTGGGTGTGGAACTGTCAAGTTCTCTGATTTAATATTGTCGTTATTATAGAGTAAAATGTCAAGGTCCACAGTCCGAGGACCCCATCTGATTTCCCGGACACGCCCCAAATCATTTTCGACTCCCTGACACACTTCCAATAATTCAAAAGGATTGAGCGATGTTTCTAAACATACGACCAAGTTCAGGAAGTTCGCCTGATCCGTATATCCAACCGGCTCCGTTTCATATATAGAGGAAATCATAGTCACTTCAATCTTATCATGCGAATGCAGTGAGCGGACCGCCTCAGTCAAATGATGTAATCGATCCCCGATATTAGACCCGATTGACAGATAAGCAATGTTCATACGAATTGCCCTCTCGTAATATCGACAGATACGGATGCGTAATGACCGCGTATTGGAGGATCCGGTTTAACTAAAACTACACGGATCCCTTTAACTTGAGCAGCGAATCTTTCCATAACAGAACTTGCAATCTCCTCCGCAACGGACTCGATTAATTTTCGTGGTTCCCCTTCAACGACTGAACGGCAAACGTCGAATACTTCGGCATAATTGACCGTTTTCTGCAAATCATCAGTCACCCCAGCTTCCGCTAAATCGACCGCGAGTGATACGTTTGCCCGAAATCGCTGACCTAATACCGTCTCTTCCTTTAATGCACCATGATAGCCGTAAAACTCCATTTCATTCAAATGAATATAATCCATCTCGAGTCCCACCTCCTTCTATTAAATAACGTCTACTTTGTTTGTTAGTACGTCCATCATTTTCACCATGCGTGAAATGGCCTTTACATCATGCACCCTCACAATATGGCAACCGTGTTCAATACCATAGCATACTGTAGCCCCTGTTCCTTCCATTCGTTCATTGACTGGCAGATCCAATATAGTACCGATCATCCTTTTCCTCGAAGTGGCTAATAGAAGGGGATAGCCCATATCGGAAATCCGTTGCAATCCTTGCATCGCCAACACATTTTGCGCAGTGTCCTTTGCGAACCCGATACCCGGGTCAAGCCATATATTCTCTTCAGACACACCCGCATTACGTGCTATTGCAACACTTTCCTCTAAATCCGCTATTACTTCATCCATGAATGGACCTGTATATTCTGCCACTTCGCGGTTATGCATTAGAATGATTGGTGCGCTGTATTTTGCCGCCACTTCTGCTATTTTAGGTTCCCGTTTCGCTCCCCATACATCATTAATGATATGGGCACCTGCTTTTAATGCAGCCCCTGCCACATCCGCTTTATATGTATCTATTGAAATGACACAATCCAACTCGCGCGAAAGTGCCTCAATAACTGGTACTGTACGTTCAAGCTCCATCTCAAGTGATACAGGCGCGTGTCCGGGGCGCGTTGACTCCCCACCAACATCAATAATTTTCGCTCCGTCCCGCAGCATTTCCTCAGCGTGTTTAAGCGCAGCATCAATATGTCCGTATTTGCCACCGTCAGAAAAGGAATCGGGAGTGACATTCAAAATGCCCATTACAACTGTCTCTTTTTTAAAGTCCAGTTCCGTTTTTCCGAAACTATATCGAACTTTCGCTTTCGTTAACTCCACAATTTCAACCTTCTTTCAATCTTTCTATCGCTTGCACGTATAGTTTATGCAGTTTTTGGTAATAAACCCCAGAAGAACCCGGCAACATATACTCGCCGACCATCGACAAAGGAACGAGCTCTTGGACGGCATTCGTGACGAACGCTTCATCCGCCCGCTCCACTTCCCCCTTTGTAAATAATCCTTCTTGGACAACCATACCGAGGCTTGAAGCAAGCTTCAAAATAAAAGCTCTTGTCGTGCCCGGTAAAATACCCGTTTTTAGCGAAGGAGTGAACAATTCACTTCCTTTTACCCAAAAAACATTTGACGTGACGCCTTCAGCAACAAACCCTTCGCCCGTTACAAACAATCCCTCATGATTTTTCAATGATGGCAGTTCCAACCGGCCTCGAAGGTTGTTCAAGAAATTATGCGACTTATGTCGAATCCGGCTTTCTGGAATATTTCTTTCAGTATCCAACCAAACCGCTTTCTTTTCCGTCCCCCGAGGTGCAGCCGCCAACTCTTTCCTAAACAAGATGATGTTCGGCGTCGTGTATTCGGATGGGCCTAACCCGATATCATGAATACCCGCGGACACATTCAACCGAAAATAGCCATCCTGTCCACCAGACTTTTTATTCAAGTCGCGAATGATATCGGCGATTTCACGGTCTGTATACGGCATCGAAATTCGATATTCATCTAACGCTTCACGTAGCCTGTCCATATGTTCTTCGAATAAAAACACATGTCCCTCATACGTCCGGAACGTCTCAAAAAAACCGGCGCCATATAAGAAACCGTGATCGAAAGGGGAGATACGCAGATCTTCAGCTTTTATATATTCTCCATTCATCCAACAAATCATATGGACTCTCCTACCTTTCAAGCCTTCGTTTCAGCCATTTCCTTCGCCTGCCAAAGTGCTTTTGCTTTATTCAACGATTCAACATATTCCTCTTCGGGAACTGAATCAGCTACAAGTCCAGCACCCGCTTGGATATGGGCAATTCCATCCTTTATAAACGCCGTCCGTATGACGATATTCAATTCCATATCTCCATTGAAACCAATCCATCCAATCGAACCTGTGTAAAGTCCTCTTCTTGTCGGCTCCAATTCTTCAATGATTTCCATCGTTCGTAGTTTCGGGGACCCCGTAATTGAACCACCAGGGAATACACCTTTAATAATCGCCGCATTCGACAGTTCAGGCGATGCTGTCCCGCGAATATTCGACACAAGATGCATGACATGGGAATAGCGTTCTATTACCATGAATTCATTCGTTTCAACCGTTCCCTTCGTGCAAACCCGTTCAAAGTCCTCAAGTTCTTGCTCGACAAGCATAATATGCTCGCCCTTCTCTTTTTCATTGGAAAGCAAGTCGTTTTCCAACCCCTCGTCTTCTGCTTGTGTAGTACCCCTTGGACGCGTCCCTCCTATTGGGCGTGTACTTAACTCGGTACCTCGCTTTTTCAGCAGTAATTCAGGTGAACCGGAAACAACTGCAAAGTCCTCTGCACCGATCATCGCCATATACGGAGATGGATTGAAAGAGCGCAATGCCTCGTACATGGATAGCGGCTCCGCAGTGAGCACATTGGATTGCCGGACGGATAGGTTTACTTGATTGACTTCGCCTTGTGCAATATATCGTTGTACATCGCGCACCATCTGTTCGAACTGAGGTCCTGTAACGGAAACATCCACCTTTTCTGGCCTTCCAGCATCGGTTGCAGAACTTTCTGCGGCATGAATACGCTTCCCTTCTCCTATAGTGGCAGCTTCTAACCACTCTCGTTCCATTTCTGAAACATCCAATCCCCGTCCAGGTAATGTCATGAAATAGGCCACTTCCTCTTCCAAGTTAAGCACTGCCCAACGGTCGAATAAATAGAAGAAGATATCCGGCGTTTGAAGATCATCCTCAGCAATCTCCGGAATCGGTTCATAAGATCTTGCATAGTCATAACTGATAAACCCCATCGCGCCCCCTTGGAAGTCTGGAAGTTCAGGAAGGTTATCCATTTTCATAGACTCGACAAATTCAACTAAAAGTTCAAGAGGTTCGCCTTCCCGAAGTTCCGTTGACCCATGCCGCCACTGCAATTCCAACCCGCCCTCTGTCGCTCTCAACGTTACAAGCGGATTTACCCCGGCCATGCTAAACTTCCCCGTCCGCCCGCTCTCTAACAAGAGGTGTTTTTCCGTAGTTTCCGCAAGTTCTTTATATGCATAAAAAAATTGTTCCTTCGTCATTTTCACTTTCTTGTAATCCGGATACATTCTATCCATTTTCTTTTCCCCCAACAGTCATAATAATCTAATCTTACAGTGTGGAGACTCGTTTACGCTACAAAAAAGGAATACAAAAAAGAGAGCCGTTCAGCTCTCCCTTTTGTACTGCATATTCATTCCTCGTCAAACTGATAAAGTGGAGTACTTAAATAACGTTCGCCGTTTGAAGGAAGAATCGCTACTACTTTCTTTCCTTTACCAAGTTTTTCCGCGACTTGAAGTGCCGCGAATATGGCAGCGCCGGATGAAACACCACCTAAGACTCCCTCTTCACGCGCTGCGCGTCTTGCAGTTTCATACGCTTCATCGTTCGACACTTGGATAATTTCATCGTAAATTCCCGTGTCAAGAACCTTAGGAACGAAGCCTGCTCCGATACCTTGAATCTTATGTGGCCCTGGTTTCCCACCGGAAAGCACTGCTGAGTCAGTTGGCTCCACAGCGATTATTTTAACTTCAGGGAATCGCTCTTTTAATACACTACCCGCTCCCGTAATCGTGCCGCCCGTTCCGATTCCTGAAACGAATGCATCTACTTGGTCTAATGCATCGGCAATTTCAGGACCTGTCGTTAAACGGTGAACTTCCGGATTTGCCTCGTTATTGAATTGTTGTGGCATGAACCAACCGTTTTTCTCAGAAAGCTCTTCCGCTTTGGCGATTGCGCCTTTCATCCCTTCAGCACCCGGCGTAAGGACAAGGTCCGCACCATAAGCACGCAATAGATTACGACGTTCAAGGCTCATCGTATCCGGCATGACAAGAACAGCATTGTACCCTTTTGCAGCTGCAATCATCGCAAGCCCAATGCCTGTATTACCGCTTGTCGGTTCGATAATTGTGCTTCCTTCCTTCAATTCACCGGACTTTTCGGCAGCTTCAATCATTGCAAGAGCAATCCGATCCTTGACACTTGACCCCGGGTTGAAATACTCAAGTTTCAAATATACATCCGCACTGTCCGGCCCCGCCATGCGATTCACTTTTACAAGCGGTGTTTTCCCTACGAGATCTGCAATTGAATTACCAACTCTACTCATCTAAGCCACTCCCAATCCCTACTTATTTGATATGTTTTATAGTATTAATCATACTACCTTATTGTGAGTATAGTCAATCAATAATATCTATAATATCTTTCCCTTTTCTCCACCCGACTAATCTAAAAAAAGCTAACCACAAGCCCCCATAGAATGAAGAGACCTGCAGTTAGCTATTATTTACCATAAAACCATTTTGCATCAAATTCTTTCCAGAATGCCTCCGGAAGAACCAATTGTGGCAGCTGCTCAATCGTCAGCTCCCGTTTAATATGCTCCTTCACTTCATCAAAAGTGAATTTCCTACCATTTATCACTTCATTCACTTGAACGATTGCAAAAGTGCCGTCTTTCAGATCGACCACATCACCGACTTTGCCTTCCTTCAATTTGGAAGCTTCTTTGTAAATCGCAGGGTCGATTGTTTCTGTATCGGCATTGATGTAGCCGATATCGCCACCAAGATTAGCTGAGGTTAGGTCAATTGAAAGCTCCTTCGCTAACGCGTCAAAACTTGAGCCCTTTGACAATTCACTCAATGCTCGTTCCGCTTCTTTCTTGGATGGAACAACAATAATGGATGTCCGGTAGGAAGTTAAAATTGTATAAAGGGATTCATTTTCATCGTAGAAAGATTCCACTGTCGCATCGTCAATGACAACATCATTTGACAATACCTTTTCCAAAATGATTGTAGATCGTATTCTTTGCCGTATTTGCTCGAGATCCAGTCCTGAATATGTATGTCCATCCACAGATGTGATTAATGCGAGTTCAAGGTCGAGTTCCTTTTCACTCACTTCGATGCCGTATTTTGCTGCAGCTGTCTCCATCACCTTGTTGTTCACAAGCTCCCGTAGCACATCCCGACCTACCGCCTTCTCCATCGCAGTCATCCATTGTTCTCTTGTAATAGGATCACCCGCAACTGAAGCAACCACTTCATCGGGTTGCTTCAATTTTTTATCGGGTATTAGCCATCCAATGAACCAAAAGATGTTTCCTATAAGGAGAATGGCGATTAAGACTAAAAGCGGCTTCGTTTTTAATTTCCTTTTCGGAACTGGTTCTTGAAGTTTATGATTGTGACCGTATTTCATCGATAAATCCTTCTAATTCTTCCTTCGAATAAACATATTTCTCCAGACAGAAGTGGCATTCTGCTTCAGCCTGACCATCTTCATCAATCATTTCGCGAATTTCTTGTTCCCCTAGACCAATAATCGCATTTCCAAAGCGCTCCCTTGAACAATTGCATTTGAAAGCCACATCCATCTTTTCAAGTACTTCCACCTGATCGGCACCTAATACTTCATTCAAAATCTCTTCAGGCGTCAAGCCGCGGTCAATCATACGTGAAATCGGTTCAATGTTCGCAAGCTTCTTCTCAAGCTGTGTGATCGTTTCGTCCGTTGCACCTGGCATTACCTGAATGATGAAACCACCCGCTGCTTTTACAGTATTGTCCGGGTTTACAAGTACTCCAAGTGCCACCGCAGAAGGAACTTGTTCGGAGACAACGAAATATTGAGTGAAGTCCTCCGCAATTTCACCGGAAACAATCGGAACTTGGCCTGTGAAGAAGTCACGGAGCCCAAGGTCTTTAACTACAGTTAACATTCCCTCTGTTCCAACCACGCGTCGAACATCTAATTTGCCATTTTCATTCAACTCAAAATGTGTTTGTGGATGTGTGATGTATCCCCTGACTTCACCGTGTGCGTTTGCATCAACAACGATTGGGCCAGCCGGTCCGTTTCCTTCAACTTTCACTGTCAGTTTGTCATTTCCTTTTAGCATTGCGCCCATCATTAGTCCTGCTGTCATCGTTCTGCCCAAAGCCGCAGTTGCAGTCGGCCATACTTGGTGTCGTTTTTGCCCCTCCGCCACAACATTTGTAGAGTTAACCGCATATGCGCGGATTGTACCTTCAAATGCCAATGCTTTTATTAAATAATCATTCATGTAATTCTTCTCCTTTCAGACATTTCTTTCGTAGATTAGATGAAGTCCCTTCAACGTAAGGAAATTGTCTACTACGTCAATCACATTCGTCTCACTTGCTATCAATTCAGCAAGTCCACCTGTAGCGATGACAGTCGGTTCCACTTTACTTTGTGCTTTCATCCTACCAACGATACCTTCCACAAGCCCAACATAACCAAATATAATTCCAGATTGCATGGCAGATACGGTATTTTTTCCGACAACATGATCTGGACGGACCAACTCGACACGAGGTAATTTGGATGCCCGGTCGAATAACGCTTCCATTGAAATACCGATTCCAGGTGCAATGGAACCACCCATATATTCATTTTTCTCATTAACATAACAGAACGTCGTTGCAGTTCCGAAGTCCACGATAATGAGAGGACCGTCATGTTCTTCTATAGCAGCAACCGCGTTAACAATTCGGTCTGCACCTACTTCACGTGGATTTTCATATTTGATATTCAAACCTGTCTTGACCCCCGGACCAACAATCAATGGGCGGATATCAAAATATTTTTTACACATTTGTTCTAGCGGGAACATTACTGGTGGAACGACGGAAGAGATAATAATTCCGTTTATATCGTCAAAGTTTAAGCCTACATGGGAAAATAGCGATTTTACTGACATGGCATATTCATCTTCTGTTCTGTGTCTATATGTCTCCATACGCCAATGATGTTTCAACTCTCCTTGATCATAGACGCCAAGGACGATATTCGTATTTCCGGTATCCAATACTAAGATCATTTTCTTTTCCTCGCTAACATTCATCATTTTCCTCGATATCATACCACAAACTAAAAGCGTAGGGCGACGGTTAAAGCCCCAAAAAACTTTATACATCTTTGGTAATGTTTGATATTTTATGGGAAATAATTTAGCTATTATTTTGATGTTATATACAAAAACAAAAACAGTCGACTGCCCAATAAAGCAGTCGACCATTATTCCATTTACAAGATCAGTCTCTTCTTTGTTCATCAATCGGAGGAAGGGTTGTGTCGCCGCCACGGTTCTCCTTAGGCAAATCCGCAATGGATGGATCTGCTGGTGCGCCGGTTGAATCAGGGTTGACTGTGTCTTTTTCCGATTCCGCGTCTACTTCTTCCGACTTCTCTTCCACTTTACCATTACCGTTCCGCTCATATGGGCGATCCGGCAAAGTTCCATGGTCTTTCAAGTGGTTAATTTGCTCAGCATCCAACGTTTCAACTTCAAGAAGTGTTGTTGCGATCAAATCAAGCAACTCACGGTGCTCTGTAAGGATTTTTCTTGTGCGTTCGTATTGCCCCTTGATGATGCTTTGCATTTCCTGGTCGATTTCGTAAGCAATCGATTCAGAGTAGTTCTGCTCCGAATTGAAGTCTCTGCCAAGGAATACGTTTCCGCCTTGCGCCGAGCCAAATTGCATCGGACCAAGCTTATCGCTCATTCCGTACTCCGTCACCATGGAACGTGCAATGCCTGTCGCTCGTTGGAAGTCGTTATGCGCTCCCGTAGACACTTCACCAAGTACAATCTCCTCTGCCACACGGCCACCAAGAAGACCTGCAACTTTATCAAGCAATTCCGGTTTTGTCATGAAGTAACGATCCTCTTTCGGAAGCATCACAGCATAACCACCTGCTTGGCCCCGAGGAACAATTGTTACTTTATGAACGACTTCAGCGTCATCCAACATCAGACCGACAACAACGTGACCCGCCTCGTGGAATGCAACAATATTTCTTTCCTTTTCAGAAATGACACGGCTCGTTTTCGCAGGACCTGCAATAACACGGTCTGTCGCTTCATCGATATCCGCCATGTCAATCTTCGTTTTACCACGTCTTGCTGCTACAAGCGCAGCCTCATTCAATAGGTTCTCAAGATCAGCACCAGAGAATCCTGGTGTACGTTGGGCAAGTGCCTTCATATTGACTGTGTCGTCAAGCGGCTTATTTCGCGCATGCACCTTAAGTACAGCTTCACGGCCCTTTACATCCGGACGACCGACTGTGATTTGGCGGTCAAAACGTCCTGGACGTAGTAATGCAGGGTCCAAAATATCCGGACGGTTCGTTGCCGCAACGATGATGATCCCTTCATTTCCATCGAAGCCATCCATTTCAACCAAGAGCTGGTTCAATGTCTGTTCGCGCTCATCATGGCCGCCACCGAGACCGGCGCCACGTTGACGCCCGACTGCGTCGATTTCATCGATGAAGATGATACATGGTGCATTCTTTTTCGCATTTTCAAACAAGTCACGAACACGGGATGCACCGACCCCGACGAACATCTCAACGAAATCCGAACCGGAAATCGAGAAGAAAGGAACGCCGGCTTCACCAGCAACTGCTCGCGCCAAAAGTGTCTTACCAGTACCTGGGGGACCGACTAACAAAATACCTTTTGGAATACGAGCCCCAAGTTCAGCAAATTTACGTGAATCCTTTAGGAAATCAACTACTTCTTCAAGCTCCTGCTTCTCTTCATCCGCTCCCGCTACATCTGTAAAACGGACTTTCTTGCGGTCATCCGAGTGAAGCTTCGCCTTACTCTTACCGAAGTTCATGACACGGCCGCCACCGCCGCCTTGCGCTTGATTCAACAAGAAGAAGAATAGGATGATAATAATGATGAAAGGAACTAGGCCTGTAAAGAAGGCAACCCAAGCACTTGTTTCAGGTGCTTTTTGTACATTGAACTTTGGGTTGTTCTTTTTTCCGACAGCATCAATTGTACGGAGTTCTTCCGTGATGGTCGTGTCGTTTGCGAGGATATTCGTGGTGAACTTTTCACCCTCCTCATACCCTTTCATAACCCCTTCGACAGTCAGAACGCCAGCGACTGGTTGAACCGAAATCGATTCAATATCGCCTTTTTCCAAAGCCTCATAGAACTCATTCGTTGGAATCTCTTTTGTTTTCGGATTCGGATTATTTAGTGAACTGAAAATCCCCATGATTGCAAGGAAGATCAATCCGTATAATAGAAAGTATCGAAGTATACGATTCATCCCAAGCCTCCTCATTTCTTTCAACAGAAAACTATTGTAAATCTTATCATATAACAGATTCAACCTACAAAGGAAATGCCTTACTTATATATAGGCTTTTTCATAGGCAGATGCACCTGTCCTCGCATTCACCGGCTCCGCAACAAAGTTCAATAGAATGTAAAGCTTTTAGACACAAAAGGAAAAAAGCTTTCCATCACCCCTTGATAAAGGTTTGTTGAAAAGCTTTCAGAAAGAGTAGATTTCCTTTTTCAATACACCGATATAAGGTAAGTTTCTATATTTTTCTGCATAGTCAAGACCATAACCGACAACAAATGCGTCTGGTACTAAGAAGCCGACATAATCCGCCTTCAAATCAACCTTACGACCTGTCGGTTTATCAAGCAATGTTACAATCTTAATGGACTTCGCTTTTCGGTATTTGAAAAGTTCAACTAAGTACTTTAATGTCTTTCCGCTGTCGATAATATCTTCAATGATTAGGACGTCACGCCCCTCGACGCTTGTATTCAAGTCTTTAACAATTTTCACTTCACCTGAAGAAACCGTTGCATTTCCGTAGCTTGAGACATCCATGAAATCCAACTCAATATATGCATCTACACGTTTGATAAGATCGCTCATGAAAGGCAATGCACCTTTAAGGACACCGATAGCAAGCGGGAATTTGTCCTGATAATCCGCGGTAAGTACAGCGCCAAGCTCCGCAACTTTCTCTTGAATTTCTTCTTCTGTAATCAACACTTCTTCGATATCCTTTTGTAACATCGAAAGCCCTCTCTTCTGCATAAAGTCTTTATAATTTCTTTAACCTGAATATGTACTTTTCCTGTTCTGTCTTCTTGCTTTTGAACCGGATGCCGTACCGTACGCCAGGAACGGCGCATATTTCGTCTTTTGATGTGGTGATGATTGGTAGCTTTAGACGTGTTTCCGCACCAATCTTCTCGTCAATGAATAATCTTGACAAACGCTTCTCATGGTCCATCCCGGGAAGCAAGATCCGATCGCCATCTTTCCTACTCCTTACATAGAGCGGTAACTCATGATCTGGCATATCAAAATATCGATATTCACACGCTTCCTTATTCACCCCGTCTACATCATCCCAAGATACTAGCATGTTGCCCCATCTTACCCATTCACCCTTCGGCATTATGCATCGTTCGGAAAAATGGTCTTTTCCGCTCTTCATAATTGAAACCTTGTCATATTCCCTTACGAAGCGGAAACCTCTTGGAAGGTCAATTGTACTATTACCATGACTTACAGACAAATGATGATGCAGTTGGTCCAATAATGCTGCATTGTATTCAACAGATATACTTTCCCCAGCATAAAGATAATTCAATAGTAGTGGAATGAAGCGCTTTTGTAAAGCAGTGTGCATGTCTGCAAACAGATTAGTATTGAAGGTTGGATAGCCTTCTTCCGTGAAGGACACGATCGATTGAAATCTTTCATTTGCCAAGTCAGCCAAAAGCGCTTCATCTTGTTGCAAATCGGCAGTCATTTTCACTACATTGACTGCCGCAGCCGGGTTTTCAGACAAAATAATAGGTGCGACATGATGCCGCAGTCTGTTACGTAAATAGGCGTCACTTTCATTACTTGGATCTTCCCTGAACTGCTTGTCCCGTTCTTTCAAATAGGCAAGAAGTTCTTCCTTCATTACGGGAAGAAATGGTCTGATCACAGTCCCTCCATCTATTTCTCTTTTTATGGAAATACCCGTAGGAACGCTTCCCTTGGATAATTGCATTAGCACTGTCTCCAACTGATCTTCAGCATGATGGGCTGTCGACAGACAATTATACCCCTCCTTTTTCATCACCTCGCTGAAGAAAGCATATCTTCCCGAACGACAGATATCCTGTACATTCCCTCCTTTTTCGTTCAGGATTGCGGGAACGGGAACATTTCCTCCGAAAAAAGGGATGCCTAACTTTTCACATACACCTTTAACGAATCGCCCGTCCTCCGCCGATTCTTCACCTCGCAACATATGATCGACGTGTATGCCAGCCACTTCCACCTGTAGGTTCTTAAAGGTTTCTGCAGCAAAAACCAATAGTGCCACAGAATCTATTCCGCCAGAACAGGCAACAAGCACTCTTTGGCCTGGACATAATAGGTTCTCGCGATCTATAAAATCGAGGACTTTACGTTGAAACACCAGCATTCATTTGTTCCTCCAATCAATTACATATGCCTCTATTTTAGCGCATAACTTTTTCTCGGGAAATCGGTCGGCTTGTCGGTTTTATTGTCATCCATTTTGGCAGGACGTGATCGACTTTCATAACAAGAACAGTTCGATCATCCGCAACAACACCGAATCTCCTTTCCATCTCGGACATGATACGATCAGCTAACGGCTCACAGGAGAGATGCTGATACTTGTCCAGTATTCCATATAGTGCTTCCTCCTGCTTTTCAATTGTAACCTTTCCATTGAATACACCATCGGTTAGCATAACAATAACATCTCCAGATTTTAATTCTTCATTTTTTGCTTCCACTGAAAACGATGGCAAGAACCCAACTGGAACCGACTTGCTGTCAAGTCGTAGGAAATCCTGACCTCGTTTAATATACGTACTCATCGATCCCGCCTTCCACGACCACAACCTTCCATCTTGTAGGTCAATCAAAGCCAAATCCAGCGTTGCATACATATCATCCAACCCATTCAACGACATCATATAATGCAACGTATGCATCGCTGTTTCCGGATCCATCTTTCGGTCCAGGCACTCCCTCATAAGTCTGATCACTTTTCGACTTTCTCTATACGCATTCATATCATGCCCCATACCATCCGATAGCAGAACAGCGGTCAAACCGTCGTGAATCGGGAAAACCTCGTAAGCATCCCCAGCGTGGAACGTTCCTCCCCCAGCTGTCGCAACAACTCCGTATTCCAATGAAAAACGGACTGCTGAACTGAAAATAAGTTGAATATGAGGAAAAGGATTTTGCAGCACAGATGTTTTCTCCACTTTAAATGGTTCCTGATAAACCTCCTCTAATAAAGGTAATAGTAAACGTTCCGCTACTGTTGTATCCGTTTCAAAGTCAGAGCGTTTCTCTGGAATTGAAATGACAATTCGATAGGCACCCTTCTCCTCTGATAAAATGTCAATCTGGTAATACTCGATTCCCTGAGATTGTAAATGTTTCCCTAATTCCTCCTCCGCGAGATGATTAACTGTAAGATCCCCTTTAATATCATTCATGATTTTTTCCAAATGAGTGCTCATATCTCTTAATTGTAATGCAAGCATCTTCCTTCCATGTTGGAGTTGTCCCATTAATAGATGATTTGCAGCCTGTTCTTCAAGCTCTGCTATCAGGCCAGAAGATCGTATACATTTGTATTTGATCCGTTCTTCAACCCGGTGACGGGCTGCTTTCTTTGTTGCCGAGTAGGTTGTCTCCCATTCATATAGAAGTCGGGGCATCCCTTCCCCATTCCCTTCCCAACATTTTGAATAGCGGAAGCACGACTGACAGATCGATGGAATCTGCTGTTGTGTGTTGGCATCATCTGAGGTGAAACGATCATTTACAAGGTTGGACATGAATTCCGCAAACTGCTGAAAGTCGGACAATTGATCATCCAACCGATTTGTCAGCCACTTTTGCCGTTTCACCGACAGATCCTGTTGTCCCGGTGTAATCATGCGGGTAATCGGCTCAATTTTCTTAGTCGGGATTAAGAAAAATAGAAGTGTGGCTAGTCCAATTGTAAGAAAGTGTGATGTATCAAGCGGCAACGTCAAATCATATAACAGGAAAAAGACAGACACCGCAAAGCCACCCGTTGCAATTCCCAATTTACCCAGTCGACTTAATGCACCTGCAAAAAATCCGGTCATTCCATATACAGCCATCATGCCCGTAAACGACAATTCCGCAACACCCGCAATTGCAGCAATCATCATTGCGATTGTCGTCGAAAATGGCAGCCCCCCTGCCAATGCAGCAAGTAGGATAGTAAGATGAAGAAGAAGACCCGAAGTAGAAATCGGTCCAACCATTAAATTCCCCATCCCCGTTGTCGCCATAATGCCGACGATACAAACAGCCCCAAGCCGCTCCGGTGACCATTGACCAAAAAATATCCGTTCTCTATGTGGAAAGGCGACAAAAAGGAAGAATGTCATGAATAATGCGAGTATCGCTTCAAAGCCGATCGTCAATTGAACATCGACAGGCGGCTGCCCGCTGTACATGACAAACTGCCAAAGCACCTGAACAACGATAATTGTCCCCGCCACCGTTAGCGGGATAGATTTCCGAGTCAAAGGATGCTTACTCACTACATTGAATAGAAGTAATTGCAATAAGTAGATCACTGCTTGTCCTAACCCAAGAAAGGCTCCCCCAGCCATTCCCCCGATAAATACATAAATGAGATGTTTCCTGAACCGAGCTTTCGCCAGTGCCCAAATAGGCAAGAAAAACGGAACAGCCGCATCAAACAAAACTGCTTGCGACAAGAAAAACGTACTCGCCAAAAAGAAAATCGCCATCAAAATATACATTTTCCGATTTCCCACAGTTGTTAAAGTATGGCGAATCTGCTGCACGAACGGCCTTTCAAGATTGCTTACCATCTTCATCTCCACATTCCCCCTATGTCTACTTGTCCCTCAGTATACATAGATTGTTCCGAAGATTTTGTCTGTTCCTGACAACTTTCCATAAAAACATTTCGACGAGTTCCGTAGTATTTTTCTATTTTTCAACGATAGGTTGACAGATATCCCAAAGGCATGTATTATAATGATTGTCGTTCAGATGAATTACAAAGAACAACAACGGCGGCGTAGCTCAGCTGGCTAGAGCGTACGGTTCATACCCGTAAGGTCGGGGGTTCGATCCCCTCTGCCGCCATCATAGAAAAGCGGAGAGCGTCGTTTAGCCTCGACAGGTGCTGGAAGCCTTGAGGTTAAAGGCGCTCTTTGCCTTTAACAGCAAGGCTGAAGCATCCCGAGAGGCTGACGCTCGAAGCTGGACAGTAGAAAAGCGGAAACGACCGCTTAGGCCTGACAGGCATAAGAAAACCCAGCGTGTGGCGCTTTTTGCCACTAAGCTGGGTTTTCTTATGACCCGAAGGCCTGGTCGTTGGAGCTGGACAATCGAAAAGCGTAGAGCGTCTGAAAAACGCATAAATTGCTCCAAATACGCATAAAACGTAACATATACTCATAATCTCATCTAAATACGCATAAACTCTTCCAATTACTCATAAACCTAAGAAATCACGCATAAACCCGATATTCTCATTTTGAATCCGTGTATATGTCCTTATCCTTGCGAACCAACTCGATTTGTTCCTTATGATGCGAATCATGCCAAACAAAATCCGCAAAATACTGCTTTATCGACATTGAATGATTCCCTATCTTAAACTCTTTTATCCAATCCGTTTCATCAATTAATTGCAGTCGCGTTATTATTCTTTCACGCTGTTCCTTTGCATAGATCCTTGTCTCTTCAAATGTCTTTTCATTTGCAAGTCTTGCTGCTCCTTCGTTGAACGGCTCAAACGGCACGTTGGTTAAAACATTGCCTTCATGCATTTCAGGCAATCTTTCATCGACAGTGAATCGATCCCATTCCGCCATATGCATGAGAATCTCCTTCGGCGACCATTTTCCTTCTCTATACGGCGAATTCGCTTGGTGTTCTGACAAAGTTTGCAGCGAATCAACCCAATCGATGTACTTTTCAAGATCTGTGATTATTTGAGCTTTGCTCATGTAAACCCTCCCCCTTTTATAATGTTTTCTATTCGATGTAGCTAACTTGAAATCCTTTTATTCGTTTATTTGTTTCTATAACGTTGGACTTCTCCTTTAAGCGAAATGAGTTCTCCTTTCCGGGGCATGACTTCTCCTTTAATCAATAGAGTTCTCCTTTCCGCCACATAACTTCTCCTTTAACCCAATAGAGTTCTCCTTTCCGCCGCATAACTTCTCCTTTAATCAATAGAGTTCTCCTTTTCGCCGCAGGACTTCTCCTTTAATCAAAAAGAGTTCTCCTTTTCGCCGCAGGACTTCTCCTTTAATCAAAAAGAGTTCTCCTTTTCGCCGCAGGACTTCTCCTTTAATCAAAAAGAGTTCTCCTTTTCGCCATTTACCTTCTCCTTTAACCCAAATAATTCACTATTTCCGCAAAATAGCACAAAAAAAAACGACCGGCATCTAAATAGATGCCAGATCGCTTATATGAATTTCATTTTTAGAATTAAAATAGCCAGCAAGTTATCCTCTTCTTGCGCCACGGCCACCGCGTTTAGATTCTGTTGCTCTTTTCAAAGTTGAAAGGCGTTCTTCACTGTCTTTCATGAATTTCGCCATTTTTTGCTCAAAATTCTCCGGACGCTCGTTATTGCTTGAACGGCCACCGCTGTGACGAGGACGCTGAGGGCGTTGAGGGCGCTCAGATTCAGGCTTCGCTTTTCTGATCGATAACCCGATTTTACCGTCTGTGCCGACATTCATCACTTTCACTTCAACCATGTCGCCTACTTTTAGGTGGTCATTAATATCCTTAACATAATTATCCGCCACTTCACTGATATGGACGAGACCAGTTGAACCGTTCGGTAGTTCGACGAACGCTCCGAAGTTTGTGATCCCTGTGACTTTCCCCTGTAACTTGCTGCCTACTTCAATTGACATAAAAAAAATGCTCCTCCTTAAGATTTAAACGACCCCTATTTCAGGAGCCTTTTTGCCGTGCGGCGAATCTTTCAATGCAAGATCCTTACTTTCATTATAGCCAACAAAAAAAGAGTGTCAATAAGACTACTCTTTTCCGTCATCTTTTTCATCTTTTTTCTTCTTTTTTTCAGGCACTGAAAAGATGATTTCATTTTCATCAGATAAAAAGTACTCTTTCCGAGCTAACTTTGCAATGTAGTCTTCATCATCCAGTTTGACAAGCTGTTTTTTAAGAAGATCCTGTTCTTCATTTACCTGTTCCAACTGTGCAAGCATTTCTTTCTTCTCCAGCTCTTTATCCTGCAGCGTTTGTTTTTGCTGAATGTACATACTCGTCAAACCGCCGAATACTACAAAAGCAATTACAGCATAGATAAACAGTTTTTTCTGGAGCCGCTTCTTCTGCTTGTTTCTCCAAATTTCCTTTTTACGCAACGAGCGGACATATTCAGTTTCAATTGATGCAACGGTCGCGGATGGTTTCCTTTTCCTTTGCTCCATGTCTGCACTCTCCCTCATTACAGTTCGAAATTCGATAGGTTAATAGATTATACATCATTTCTCACTGTTTTTAAAGTTTTTGGGAAGAGATTCGTAGATTCGATCATAAAGATAGAAAAATGGCTTCAAAAGGAACATCAGCACCCTGAAAATCATTCTAACTATTTGTCGAATGACTTTATAGATTAAAGCAATAACAAACACAATTGGTTTTATAATCAACATATTCAAGATCCTACCGAAAAATCTGAAAGGACGGTGGAAAATTGATGCATACAACAGCAGTCCACAAATCTGGGCAACCGGATCATACATCCTCCAAGCGCCGTCCCTTACTAAAAAAAGAATATAAAACGATGCACAGCCAACTATGATCCAACCGATCACTTCAAGGTAAACACCATATTTCCTTATAAATGACCGCTTGCCGGTTCCATCGATACCGGTGCCGATCAAATCCATGAACGCGCCGCCACCGATGCCCGTCCCAATCATTGCAAGCAGACTAAGAAACTGTACGGAAAGACTCATCCAAATAATTTATGGAGGAAACTACGTGAACCTGTCTCTTCTTCATCATATTGCATCGTGCCAATCGTCCCTTCCAAAGTAAGAAGCCCTTTGTCGACATCCAAATGGACGATGCGCAGCTCCTCCCCACGAATTACTAGAATTCCTTGAGATGTCCGGACGATAAACTCCTCTTGGTCAAACCGGTCGATCGTTTTTACAGATGTAAGATCCATTCGTTTTCTGTTTCTCATCGTGACGACATGATCCCCCGATGGAATTGCGTATGTTGGACTATCCGTCTGGATTTGCATATACTATTCCTCCTTTTGCTTGTACGTTCACTGCCATCCTATGCCAGCAATTAAAAAAACATGACAGGAAAATCCCTGTCATGTTGGAATGTGGACAAACTTTTTTATTCACTCAATCCTCATCATCGATAAACTCAGGTTCTACCTTTTCAAGCTTTTCTTCCTTCAGAATCGTATACATCATTGCCGCGTCTTCCTTCTTCGTGGATTCCTTCAGCATCTCGACCTTTGTCGTTACGATTTTTTGACCAAAACGGATAGCAAGCTCATCACCCGGTTTCACAACTGACGATGCCTTCGACACTTTTCCATTAATCGTGATACGACCTTGGTCCGCCACTTGCTTCGCAAGCGTCCGTCTCTTGATCAGCCGCGACACTTTCAAAAACTTATCCAATCTCATTTCTTTTCCCCCTCTTTCGCCTGTTGCCAAAAACCATCCAGTTCATCTAACGTATAGGCGGAGAAATCGCCCCTGCCTTCCCGCACGCTTTGCTCGACAAACGTAAAACGCCTTTTGAATTTCTCATTCGCATGCGCCATTGCTTCTTCTGGAGACAGTTTTAAGAATCTCGACAAATTGACGAGTGTAAACAGGACATCTCCCAACTCATCTGTCTGGCTCTTCTTCGTACCATTCTCCACTTCGACTTTGAATTCCTGCCATTCTTCCTCGAATTTATCGAATGCCCCTCCGATATGTGGCCAATCGAACCCAACTTTTGCAGCTTCCTTTTGGTAATTAAATGAAGTGAGCAGCGACGAACTATGGCGTGCCTGCCCATCCAACAGCGATTCAACTTGCGGCTTCTCCGCCTTCTTGATTTCCTGCCAATTCTTCAAAACCTCATCCGAATTTTCCACATTTCGATCACCGAACACATGTGGATGGCGGCGGATCATCTTCTCGCCGATCGACTGCAAAATATCTTCCATCATAAAATAGCCGTCATCTTCGCCAATCTGCGCATGCAAGAATACTTGCAGCAGCACATCGCCTAACTCCTCGATAATCCCTTCATCATCCTGCTGATCAATCGCCTCAAGCAATTCATGCGCTTCCTCGATTAAATAACGCTTCAACGATTCATGGGTCTGTTCGCGGTCCCACGGGCAACCGTCCGGAGCGCGCAACGCCGCAATGATTTCCCGGAATGTAGACCATTCCTTTAGACGTTCTTCCCGATTAACAACCGGTGGCACGTAAATCGTCGTCAAATTATCAATTTCCGTCTCACGGTCCAACTCAAACAACGGTACAGTCCGAAGCTTTTCCAATGAAGAACCCGCTGCCGTCACGATTGTCACCGGATGGTCGAACGCATACTTCTCCATGAGCGACAGCTTCACTTCAGAAGCGACAAATGCATCATACACTTGTCCAATCAACACATGCTGAGTCATCTGTACATCGTCACGTGCTATATCCGTGCCATCAACCAACTGAAATCCTTCAATCGGATCAATTCGTAATGCCGCGAATATCGGATCAAGGAAGCTGTTACCTCCCGCAATGTCGAGCTTCACAATCCCTTCCCGTTCTTTTTCGATCAATAATTGCACTGTTCGCTCCGCCACAAGCGGATGTCCCGGGACGACATAGGTGACCGACCGCTCTGCAGCCATAGCAATTAATTTCACAGTAATTTCCTCATATACTTGTTCAAATTCATCATTTTCTACATATACCGAATCAAAACTTTCAATTTCCATGCCTTCCGCACGCAATTCCGTAACAGCGGGATGCTGATCCGTCCTTGCGATGACGTATTCTGCTGCCTTCAGCTTGCGATATGTACCTATAGATAATTGATCAAGGTCACCGGCACCAAGCCCGATAATCGTAATTGTATTCATCCATTCACCTTCTATTTTTAATTAACCATAATTGTACGCGCGCCAATCTTCTTCCGAACGGCAGTAAATACCATTCCTTCTCCGCCATTATACGCGATTTCATCACAACAATCAGGAAAACGCCTGCCCCTAACACAACTGCCGTCAATGCAGTCAATGTTGCTCCGATTCGTGACGATAGATTGTCGAATAAAAACTGGTCCGCAGCAAGCATCCAAGGAACGATGACTGCTACCATTGCCGCTGTCGCCGCCATTAACCATCCGTAAAAACGGGCAGGCGCAAGACGCACCGGCCAGACCCTTTTGAAATAGAGCAGAAGCCCGAATGTAATTACCGCAAAACCGATATTTCCTGCAACAGCCGCGCCTGTCACATCAAGGATTGGAATGAGCAATTGATTCGAAATGACCTTTACAAGTAGTCCGCCGAAAAGCAATAATGTTGGCACTTTTACCTTTCCAGCTCCTTGCAAGATCGCCGTCAATGGCAAAATGAGCGACAGCCAAAAGATTTGGAAGGAGAAAATGATAAGTGCTACCGAACCGTCTCGCGTCTCGAATAGCATTTCATTCACATACGGTAGAACGAGCGCAAGCCCGACCGCTGCCGCCCAGCCGAAAAGGAAAGCCGTCCGGAACGTCAGTTGAATGAAAGGCTCCGCTCCTCGCCCGCTTTTTTTAGCTGCGTGATGGGATATCAGTGGAACAATCGCAAGTGCCAATGTGGAGGCGATCAAAATCCCCATTTGCACGAGCGGCTGCCCTCGGTCATAGACGCCCTTCAATTCCATTGCTGCATCCGCGACCATGCCTTTCGCAAGCAATATATTGTACACGGTAAACGAATCCGCCATTTGGAACATCAGCAGAATGAGCGAACTTGCGCTGACGCTCAAACTAACAAACGTCAACTCCTTCACGATCCTCCAAGTATCCACCCGCTCCAGCGGTCCTTTATACGTATTCTTGTAAAATAGGGCCAGAATGACAACTCCTAACGCCTGCCCGATGACAGCTCCCCACATAGCCACTTCACCGGCCGTATAAAGTGATGCGCCCGCACGCATAGCCAACCATGTACCAACTAGGATAATCGTGACCCGCAAAGCCTGTTCACCGACATTCGAAACCGCAACCGGCGTCATCCGTCCATTCGATTGAAATGAACCTTTCAATACTGCAAGCATCGGCATGACAAGCACGATATATGCCCCCGCCCGAAGTAGCGTCACAAGTTCCGAATCTCCCATCGCATTTGCGAAAAACGGTGCAAACACCATTAAGATTGTAAAGAACGTTAAAGACAATCCCACCAAGTAGATGAATGCAATCCGAATGACCGCTTTTGATTCGCCCTTATTCACGGTTCCAGCTAACAGCTTCGATACTGCCACCGCAAACCCATACGAAGTCCAAACTATAAAAATCCCAATGAAAGGATAAACTTGCTGGTAAATATAAAATCCTTTATCGCCCACAAGGTTCTGAAACGGAATCCGGTACACCGCCGCCAGCAACTTGACGACAATCGCCGATATCGTCAAAATCGACGCACCTTTCATGAACGTTTTCATATTCCAATCAGCTGAAGACATAACTGCGCCTCTTTCGATGTTTACTGTGTTTATAGTATAACATTATCGGTAAAATACGTTCCGTTGAATTGATAATGTAAGCGAGCAGAGGACAAGTATTCTCGTTTAGCTGGAGTAGGGGCTCATTATGTCGCAGAACCGCTCGTTTATCCCGCAAACCGCTCGTTCCTACCCCATGAGTTCTCGTTAACCAGCAAGAAGTTTTCATTTCAAAAATAGCCACACGCTCCGTAGAAAAGGAGCGTGCAGCTATTTCATTTTCCTCAATAAATAAAGTAAATATGGAGTTCCGATCAATGCGACGACGAGTCCACTTGGGATATCTTTTGGTGCTATCACAATACGGCCAATGAAATCCGCCGAAACAAGAAGCAAGCCGCCCAATAATCCCGAAACAATCAATAACGGCAAATGCCGGAATCCGACTAATCTCCGGGCAATATGCGGTGCAACGAGCCCAACGAAACCGACTGTCCCAACTATCGCGACTCCTGCTGTACTAATTGCCACTCCGATAACTAACGCCCAAACACGTGTCGACCGCACAGATAGTCCAAGCCCCGCCGCCACGTCATCTCCGAATGTCAGCGCATCTAAACTGCGAGTTAAGTAGATTGCAGGACCAATGAGAATAGCGACAAATAGTAGAGCAAGCTGCACATCTTCCCAGCCCTTGCCATACGTACTTCCGGACAGCCAGACGAGTGCAGCAGCAACCGCTAATTTCGCCTTCACGACAAAAACTTGTGTTGCAGCGGATCCGAACGCAGATATCGCAATACCCATCAAAGCGACAAGCATCGGTTGGAAATTGTTTTTCCATGACGTCAATAAAATGATGCAGAGCGCAATTGCGGCCCCTGCAGCCGCCCCAAACGGCATAAATTGAACAGGGATGGCCGGGATCATAACCAAAAGCAGCATCGCTCCGGCCCCACCCATCGATGTAACACCCAAAACGCTGGCATCCGCCAATGGATTCCGTAAGACGCCTTGCAATAAAACACCAGCAAGCGCAAGCATCACACCGATAATGAAAGCAGTCAGCACCCGTGGTACCCGGAAATTCCAAACGACTGGTTTCAACCATTCAAGCGACCAGGCCATTCCGTTATAGGAAAACGCCAGTGCAAAGACAACGATGATTAATATCGTAACGATCGAAATGACGACAGGCAGTTTGACAGGCTTCAACGTACCGCCCATTTGGCGATCGCCTTTATTATGCGTCCTCGCTGTCTTCCAAGCCAAATAGAGCAGCCAAGGTCCACCAACCAATGCAGTCATCGCGCCGACTGGCACTTCTTGACCAGGTTGGATCAACCTGCCAAGCACATCTGCTCCGATGAGCATCACACTTCCCCAAAGGAATGATTGAAGGAAAATATGTAAATGCCCACTTATTCCAAGCATGCGCACAATATGCGGTGCCATCAATCCGATAAATCCGATGGGGCCGACGACACTCACCGTCGTTGCTGCGAGGAGGATGGCAGCAGCCCATGCCATTAATTTTACGACTCGCACATTTTGTCCAAGCGAGGAAGCAACATCCTCACCTAACGATAGAATATCCATCGGTTTTGCCAAGCCCAATGTGACAATGAACAGTACGATGATCATCGGACCTGCAAATGATACTCCGTTCCAGTTCAATTGTACAAGTGTTCCAGAACCCCATAAGAAAAGACCATTCGTTTGATTTTCAAAAAGCAGCTGTAATGAGCCTGTCATTGAAGAGAACAATAATGAGATGATCATTCCCGTTAACGCGACACGGACAGGTTCCATCTGTTTTCCTGCCAACGCAACAACAAGTACAGAAGAGAGCACTGCACCTGCCAATGCAACAAGAAAAGGAAAATCACCAAGGACCGACGGAAAAAAAATCATCGAGGCAACTACAAAAAAATACGCCCCTGCATTAATTCCAAGTGTGCTCGCTGACGCCAACGGATTGTTCGTCAATGTCTGCAAAACTGCACCCGCCACAGCAAGCGCACCGCCCGCTAAAATACCGATAGCAAGCCGAGGAAGCCGAAGGGACAGCACGATATCCTGAATACGCCCCTCCACCCAAACCTCTTTCACTAATTGGGAAACCGTATAATCCGCCTGCCCTTGCGTAAGATGGATGAAGGATAAAACAATTAACAGGAAAAGACCGCTGATCCAAACGAACAACGATCTTTTTCCCGTAGCGCTTCCTGCCATTATTTATTAACCATTGTATCGACAATTCGATTTAGCAAAGTTTCCGCTGAAAGTGGGCCTCCATATAACCAAGTGTCCCCACCTAAGTCAAATAGTCGATCTTCCTTGACAAAGTTCAAGTTTTTCCAGACTGCATTGTCCTTCAGTTGCTTTTCATATACATTGTCGTCGGCCTGGACGGTGAATAAATAGTTTGCATTTTCATATTTCGTCAATCCTTCTACATTGAACGTGCTTGACCCGAAAACTTCAAACTGATCAGGTACGTGGATGTTTTTCAAGCCGATTTTCTCAAGGATTTGAGAGGCCATCGAATTCGGTGTGAATACTCGAATTTCTGGGGCTTGTGGACCCGAATAAGCAAGTGTTAAGATGATATCCTTTGTTTTCAAATCGGCTTTATCAATTTCAGCCTTTGCTTCGTCATATTTTGCATCTAAGTCTGCCAATACTTTATCAGCCTCGGCTGTCTTATCTACTGCCTTTGCAATTTCCTTGAAAGTAGTCGTCATCTCCTGATATAAATCAATCGATTCATCTTCAGGATATGGGTTGAAGATGACCGTTGGAGCAATTTTCTCCAAATCCTTTAACATTGCATCGTGACGGAAACTCACTCCGATGATCAAATCAGGTTCAAGTGCTGCGATCGCCTCCAAATTAGGTTCTTGACGGCCACCGACATCAACGACATCGTCACTTAATTCGGCGTCAATGTTCACCCAATTATGATACTCCTGAATATCGGCCATTCCAGCGGGTTGTATTCCAAGTGCCAGCAAGTCTTCCGCATATGTCCATTCAAGCACAACAACTTTCTTGGCTGGTTGATCAAGAGTCACTTCTCCATTTGAACCTGTGATCGTTACACTGCTTTCAGCCTTTTCGTTAACTGAACCTTTATCTTCTGTCTTTTTCGATGAACATCCAACTAATAAAATCGCACTAAGTGCAACCAATAGAATCGTTCTCACATATTTATTCATTTTCTTCCTCCCACTGATAATCATTATCAACTAAAAGTGTAAACTGTCGATACCTTGTTTGTAAAGTGTTTTTATAGACTAATGATTATCATTCTCAACTGACTAAGAATATGGTATGCTCTTAGTATTGAGAGTTGTCATTCTTACGGATAATGAATGAAACGGAGGCATTATGCATGCGCCCTACGATAAACACGAAAAACCTTTCCATCGGCTATCAAGACAATTTACTTTTCGAGAATTTGAATCTGTCCATCCCTAAAGGGGAAATCACCGTTTTTGTCGGGAGTAACGGTTGTGGGAAATCCACCTTGCTTCGTTCGATTGCAAGGTTATTGAAGCCCTTAGAGGGATCTGTCCTGCTTGAAGGGAAAGATATTCATTCAATGTCTTCTCGAAATGTCGCTAAAAAGATGGGCATCCTTCCACAAGGGCCGGTCTCCCCTGAAGGATTGACCGTTCACGATCTTGTTAAACAAGGACGTTACCCTCACCAATCATGGCTTTCCCGCTGGACTGATGAAGATACAAACAAGGTCGAGGCAGCAATGGAAGCAACGAAGATTAGCAATCTGCGTGATCAGGCCATCGATACATTATCCGGCGGCCAACGTCAGCGTGCCTGGATTGCGATGACACTTGCTCAGGATACCGAGGTCATTTTGTTAGATGAGCCGACGACATATCTCGACATGACCCATCAAATCGAAATCTTGGATTTACTGTTTGAATTGAATGAACAAAAGAACCGCACAATTGTCATGGTGCTTCATGATTTGAATTTGGCTTCACGCTATGCACATAATATCGTCGCGATTAAAGATGGCGGCGTTTATGCACAAGGAAGGCCTGAGGATATCGTCACTTGCGACCTTGTTCGATCCGTTTTCGGTATGGAGTGCCAAGTATCGACAGATCCGCTTTTCGGAACACCGCATTGTGTACCTTACGGCAGAGGCCGCTGCGTAATGCAGCAAGTAAGGAGCAATACAGGTGCCTAAGCTGAACGACGAGCACATCGCATCTTTGGAACGATTTGGCATATTTCTGAACTGGCAGTCTGACACAATCTCGAATGCCCAAGCGATTTTATCGGAAACGGCAAGCACTGAATTGTTTTCGGAAATTCAAGCGTTGACCGGTGCCCCTACGGATGCTGTTGCGGCATCTGTCTACATGAGAAGGCACGGTTTCTTTTTGACTGGGCTCTTTCATATGCTCAGCAAGTTCAATCTGCTCTATACCGGCAGATTGGAGGATGTCACAATGTTCATCGAGAACGGGACGATTCAGTTTTCCATTCCGACTGAATCTTTCGAGGATGTCCATGACCGGCACGAAGCGATATGTCATATTCTTGCACAATACGGCCATCCCGTTGTCGAATCTATTAGTAAACGCGCGCATGTTTCCAAACTGATCCTGTGGGAGAATGTATGGGGTTATGTCATTTGGATGTACTCCATGCATCTCGCCGAAGACTGCCCTGTAGCAGCACAAAGCGACCTTGATTGCCTATTGGATGATGAAACATGGAAGCCGCATATGAGGCGCTCACCCTTTAAACAATATTTGCAAAATGAAGAACCGCTTGAAGCAATGGCAAATTACAAACGGACAACTTGCTGCCTGTTAAAGGAACTGCCAAACACGGAAAAATGCCCGTATTGCCCGTTAAATAAAAGATAAAACAGCCTGCACGCACCGATTTTCCGGTACATGCAGGCTGTTTTTTATTATCTATTTCGTAAGAAAATATAAAGATCTTGCTACCTCTTCCAATAAACATTTTCTCTTTTATGTTTAATTCCATCAATCCAAACAACAGCCTCTTCTTCATCAATTTCAAATAGTAACATGGTTTGATATAATCCGAGTCTCACCCAGTAACCTTCCAGAAGACCATACGGTATTTCTTTGGCAGTTAAGACAGGCATTAAGGATAATCGTTCAAAAGTATCCATGTATATTCGTTCCTTAACTTCCGGAGGATACGCAAGAATATTGCTTAATTCATCAAGTGCCGTCTGTGACCAATAGACTTTATAAGTTTTATTCACTTTCAAACTCCGTAATTTTCTTCCGAAGATAATTTAGACCTTGCTTTTGATCATAAATACGGCCATTGGCGCGATCTTCCCTACTCTTCTTCATTTGACGGATTAGCTCTTTATCTTCTGATAACAATTCAACATCAATCTGATTAATGGCTTCTCTTTCCCGTTTCATGTTTAGATAACCAATAAAATCATAAATTTCAGCTGCATCTTCTTCATTAATAGTGTCAATCAGACGTTTTAGATCTTCTCGGTTAACACCCACTCCAAACACCGCCTTGAAATTTATTAATGCTATTATACCATTTTGTTATGTTTTATTGATCTCCAAACTGCAAAAACACCTTTGTGAAGTGTTTAAAATCATCTATATGTTTATTTAAAATCGATTCTAAAATATCAATTTCCAAAGCCTGATAATCATGAACAGCAATGTTACGGAAGCCAACCATATTCATTAATGTTGTCGCAAGACTTGCCTCAATCAAACCCGCTTCATGTAGGAGTCTGAATGCATCGCGGCTCGTTTTGGGAACACCAAGTTTACGCACACTCACTGCATGCATAGCCAAGTCGATACTTGCCTCACAAGCACGTTGGATATTTAAAACGATACTATCTTGTTTCGTGAAGTCAGATAAGTTTTCGGGATTGCCTTCATACACGTCGTGAATGCGTTTTAAACAGTGCTCAATCGTTGTCGTCTTATTTAAAATGACATCATTCATCCCCAAATACACTTCCCCTTTCCTTAATACCATTAATAATTCCCGCACGTTGTTCATTTAAAGTTACGTACATGCTATAGGCTCGCATTCTTTGACGGATAAATTCGTTTTCATCCTGTATATAGATTGGAACGCCGTATGCAAAAATTTGCATCGTGAAAACCGTATCAATATCTTTAATATCAACTAAGTCAACCTCACGCCCGCCTATTAAGGCAAGCTCATTGGATAATAGAAACCGATCATAAGATGATAGTTGCTTGTTGCTGAAATAGGCAAGGTCAATATCACTATCCTCCCGTACAGCATCTTTTGCAAAAGAACCGAAAAGGATAATGAAAGCAGGGTTGACCTCTTGCTTTAACTTTTCAATAAGTTGTTCTTTAATTTCTTTTGTTAGCACACATATCACCGCCTTACCAATAGTATAAGTGTTTATGGAGAAAACAGCACTGCTTACGTTATAATTACTTCCAAGGATTCGGAATACCTTTCATTTCTGGGTTATCCCATAATTCCGGGCCAGGATAACCTATATATAAATAAAGATCATTATTAGGAGTTTGTGTTGTAGCTTTCATTACTTGATACGTCTCCTCTGAGTAGATAATACGATCGTTATCATCTTCACTACGCCCTGAATATATAAATTTAAATCCCTCATAATGATTAAATAATTCGTCAAAGTACTCTTTATCTACTTTTATTAATACAATTGAATCTAATTTATCATTATAAAAATGGAAACTTGCTTGCCTATCATAATTTAGGAGGAAATCAGATCCACTTCCATCAGACTGGCCAATTATATAATTATCACCTAATCGTTCAATTACTTTTGATGGTGAGTCGCCTAATGTTACACCATGAAAATATAGGTAACCTTCCTCTTCAGTAAATGTAGGCTTGGCGAAATCTATATCCATATTGGTTGGAGAAATGTGTTGAGTTTTAATATTCTGTTGCGCCTTATATAGATTTTCTGCTACTTTTTTTTCCCAGTGGGGTTCTGCATAGGATAGTGTAAGAGAATGATTTTCGTTAATTGGCTGTATTGATGCCTTTATGATTTGATTGGTCTCATTAGAGTAGAAAAAACGATCATCATAAATGTGGAAATCTATAAACTTAAACCCGTCATAGTCATTAAATAATTTATCGAAATAATCTTCATCTACATTCATAAATATGATTGAATCTAATTTATCTTCAATAAGATAGAATTTCACCTGACCCTCATAATTCATTACAACGTCTGCCTCACTGCGGCCTCTTCACTGTCATCCTCTTGCACGATTGTAAAATTCTCACCAAAGACTTCGATTACTTTTGCCTGGGAGTCGCCTAACGTTATTCCTTCGAGATAAAATACCCCTTGTTCTTCGGAGAATATCGGTTTTGATAAATCTATGTCTACTTCCACTGGAGACGGTTGGTCGGCTACAGACGGTTCATTTTCAGTCAATACTTCGTTTAAGACAAAAAGCATTGCGCTCATTGTTACTACAGTGGCAATTACGACATATCTCCAATTACGTCTTGGTTTTTGTGGTCTGTTTTGAATATCATTTAAAACGTTTCGCATAACCCTCTCTTTACTTTCGGTTACATCCTTCACTTCAGTTGGAATGAATTTATCCATTTAACAGCACCTCCCATTCAATTCCTTTCAGCTGATTTCTTAATAGCTCCCTACCTCGTCGCAATCGCGTCTTGACTGTACTTTCAGGAATGGATAAAAGATTTGCAATCGCAACGATAGTCATTTCATGAAAATAAAAGTATATGAGAACCTCTCGTTGTTTCAATGGCAATTGAAGGATTGCTTCCCCGATTATTGTCTCTTCATCTTTTCTTACCAAATCATCTGAACTTCTTGTGGTTTCTGATGGAAAAATTTGTCTACCAATTGCATTTTTCTATAAGCCCAGCTTTTCAAATGGTCTTTACTTTTATTAATCGTCATTTTTGTTAAAAAAGCCTTTACTTCTCCTCGTTCTTCGTAATTATGCTGGTTGTTGTAAATCTTTATGAATACTTCCTGAACAATGTCTTCTGCTGCTTGGAGATCTTTCACGTAATAATAAGCAAGTCGGATTAAGAACTCTGTATGGTGAACCATTAAATCTTGTAATCCATTAGTAGTTATCACAGCTTCAACTCCTTTCTCTTATAGTAAACGATTCTCAAATGACAGAGGTTTGATTTTTTAGAATTATTTTAAAACCCTATCTTAAAATGCAAAAAACAGCCCACACGCACCATTTCTTCCCGGTACGTGCAGGCTGTTTTTTCGATTTAAATCAAAAGTTGCATCCAAAATAGCTAACTCTTCAAAGTATGGTTCTATACAGAATTTAATGATTACTGATGACCCTGTTAGTGCATTTGGAATTAGTTTAGGACTTAAGAAATACTATACATCAAAGAATATCTACACTAACCCATTAGATTATCATAAGCTTGCTCGTTTTGAAGAGATAAGTTTATAATAAATTGAAAAGGAGACTGATTATAGTTATTAAAAACTTGCTTTCAATCCTATTAATCGGCTTACTTTTAGGGGCTTGCTCTACTATAGATGATGTTAGAGATCCAATTTCAGTGAATGAAATTAATTGGGAGTATCTATCTGAAGGTGCAAACTACTGGAGAATTGAAAACATAAAGGTACACGATAACGCCAATGAGTTTGATATTTATACAAAGTCGAAAGAGTTCTGTTACCTGATGTTAAAAAACCCTGATAAAATCTATTCAGAGGAAACAAAGTCATCTGTAAAAATCTATTTTAGATTTGAAGAGGTATCCAGGTTTAGTCAGGTTTATAAACCAGTTGAATATAACGGGAAAGAGAGTACCTTCTATGTCGATCGATCCCTACTACCCGAATTAGAAGATATTCAAAATCAATACCGTGAAAATTAATTTAAGATAAAAAAACAGCCCACACGCACCATTTCTTCCCAGTACGTGCAGGCTGTTTTTTATTGTTCCATTTGTTTCGCCAAAAAGTGCGCGGCGGTTTCTGCTGCTTTTTGTTCGGCTTCGCCAAGGAAATGGACTTTCGATAGCAAATAGACCGCACCAATTGTATCACCGCCCGCAACAATCGGGGCAATGCAGTAGGATTTCACTTGCTCGGTTTGGCCAGGTACCCATTCCACCGTTTTTTCGAGTTTTTCGATAACGAGGGTGCGGCCGGCTAATACATCTTCCGCGTCCGGTGATAATGCGCGGTTCAAATAATCTTTTTTCGACAATCCGGATACGGCAATCATTTCATCTCTGTCACTGATCATGGCAGGTGTTCCGAGTGTTTCGTATAGCGTTTCTGCGTACTCTTTCGCGAATTGACCGAGCTCGGAAATTGGGGAGTACTTCTTTAAAATCACTTCTCCATCCCGATCGGTAAAGATTTCAAGCGGATCTCCTTCACGGATGCGGAGGGTCCTTCTGATTTCTTTTGGAATGACCACCCTGCCTAAATCATCAATTCTGCGCACGATTCCTGTTGCTTTCATGCATGATGCCTCACTTTCCAAAAATTAAAACCGTCTTCCGTTCGGATATAGTATGCATCATGTTTGGTCATTTTATGCAAAAGTTCCTTTACTCGGAATCAGCAGAGATTGTTTCCTTTAAGGATGACGCCAAGATACGCATCATCTCTTCCAACACGTCGAATTCAGTCATTTTCCCGGTATACCGTTCATCTACCGTAACAATTAGGCGCCCTTCTTCCATCGTAAAGCCGACAGCTCGACCGAATTCCATTGAATCCGTTACCATTTTTGCACCATCAGTCTTGGCTGTTCCTTCCTCGGTTAAACGTATCTCAATGAAGGAGCGTTGCTTTTTAATTGATTCGACTCCCGCCATTCTTCCCCATGCTTTTATCCTTCCAACACGTAGCAATAAATCAGCTTCAAGCGGCAAGTCGCCGAAGCGATCTGTCATTTCATCGACAAGCTCGGAATAATCCGCCTCGCTTTCGATTGCCTTGACCCGCTTATACATCTGGATTTTCTGGAATCCGTCACGGATATACGTATCCGGTAAATACGCATTGATCGGCAATGAAATCTCGACATCCTGGATTTCAGATTTAACGATGCCCGTCTGCTTCTCCTCAATCGCATCTTGAAGCATTTGCGAATAAAGATCAAATCCGACAGAATCGATGAAGCCATGTTGCTGGGAGCCAAGAAGATTTCCTGCTCCACGTATCGATAAGTCACGCATCGCAATCTTGAATCCTGATCCAAGTTCGGTGAATTCCTTTATTGCTTGCAGGCGGCTTTCCGCTACTTCAGTAAGAACTTTATCACGCTGGTAAAGGAAATAAGCATACGCCACCCTATTCGAACGTCCGACACGACCTCTTAGCTGGTAAAGCTGGGACAATCCCATCCGGTCTGCATCGTGAATGATGAGTGTGTTGACATTCGGAATGTCGATGCCTGTCTCGATGATCGTCGTTGTGACAAGCACATCATATTCACCTTCAAGGAAGCTTAAGATAACGGATTCAAGCGCAGATTCACCCATTTGCCCGTGGGCGAAAGCGACCCGCGCCTCCGGGACTAACTGTTTGATTTCATCTACCTTGCGAGTAATATCCTCGACTCGGTTGTATAAATAGAATACTTGACCGCCTCGCCCCATCTCTCGCTCAATCGCTTCGCGCACAAGCGCAAAGTTATGCTCCATGACATACGTCTGTACCGGGAAGCGGTTCGCTGGTGGTGTTTCAATGACAGATAAATCACGGACACCCAACATCGACATATGCAATGTTCTTGGGATTGGCGTTGCAGTCAATGTAAGTACGTCCACATTTGTTTTCAGCTGCTTCAGTTTCTCTTTATGCGTCACACCGAACCGCTGCTCTTCGTCAACAATCAGTAGACCTAAATCCTTGTAGACCACATCTTTCGAAAGGAGGCGGTGGGTTCCTACAACAACGTCAATCGTACCCGCTTTCAAACCTTTCAACGTTTCCGTCTGTTCTTTTTTCGTTCTAAATCGATTCAAAAGTGCTACTTCTACAGGGAAGCCTGAGAAACGCTCTTTCATCGTCTCAAAATGCTGTTGTGCGAGGATGGTAGTCGGTACAAGAAAAGCGACTTGTTTGCCATCTCCTATTGCTTTGAAAGCTGCCCGTATTGCTACTTCCGTCTTTCCGTACCCGACGTCTCCGCAAAGCAGGCGGTCCATCGGTCGTTCTCTTTCCATATCCCGCTTTATTTCTTCAATGGAGCGAAGCTGATCCTCCGTCTCGTCATATGGGAAGGAGTTTTCAAAGGATCGTTGTAAATCATCGTCCTCCGAAAACGCAAACCCTTTTTCCGCCTCTCGCTTCGCATAGAGCTTTATCAAATCATCCGCGATATCTTTCACTGCGGAAGATACTTTACTCTTCGTCTTCTTCCATTCCGCTCCACCAAGCTTATGAAGTTTTGGTTCCTTTTCCCCTGAGGCGACGTATTTCTGGATCAAATCGATTTGATCTGCAGGAACGAACAGTTTATCCTCTGCGCGATAACGTATATCTAAATAATCCTTATGGACACCGCCCACTTCAAGTGTTACGACCCCATAATATTTCCCGATTCCGTGATGGACGTGGACAATGTAATCTCCAGGTTTGATCTCCGAATAGCTTTTAATGCGCTCCGCATTCGTCATCTTCTGTGGACGGGCTTTCCGTTTCGGTTTGCCTTTGAACAACTCAGCATCCGTAATGACCGTGAGGCGTTGGAATGGCATTTCAAATCCGGCAGATAGATCACCGTCAATAATCGAAACAGTGCCGTTTTCCGATTGTCTGCCGTTCACATTTGCCGGCATCTCGTAATCTCGTAGGATCGTCTGGACTTTTTTCATCCGTTCTTCGCCGTCCGCAACGACGAATACATTGAATTTCCCTTGTTGCCAACGGTCCATTTCATTTTTCAATAAATTCATTTGACCGTGGAACTCCTGCATTGGTTTACAAGAGAAAGAAACCGTTTTTTTCAAGACAATGCCTGGAACTGTTCGGACAAAGAGAGATAGATATGACTTTTTCTGGTCGAGTATTTTGTGCATCTCGTCGAATGTGAAGGAAATTCTTGCATCATGAACAATTTTTCCTTCTTCAAGCAAAGATAAATACCATTCTTTCTCTTCGTTTTCAAGCGCCGTTGATACTTCAAGAATACGTCCTATTTCATCGAAGAAAACAAGACCGTCTTCAGGGAAATAATCGCCTAAGAAGGCGGTCGCTTGTTCTGATAGTGATACGTATTTCATCATTCCTTCAGGAACAATGCCATCCTTCAATAGGTCGATATCGCGTGTAATATTCAATGTGAGGGATTCCTTCACCTCATCACTTTTCACCCGCTTCAAACTTGAACGTAAAGCGCCTTCAAGGTTTTCCGCTATTTGCGATAACTCACCTGAATCCCAAACGAACTCGGAGGCAGGCAATATAGATACAGTGTCCAATTTGTCAGTCGAGCGTTGATCATCCGCTGAAAACAACCGAATCGAGTCGACGTCTGTATCGAAAAGTTCAATCCGAACCGGGTTTTCCATATTCAACGGATAGACGTCCAAGATTCCTCCGCGAAGTGCGAAGTCTCCTGGTGCCGTCACCATATCCTGTCTGTTGTAACCCATCTCGACAAGCTTTTGTATCCATTTGTCCACATCGATTGTGTCGTCTACCTTGGTAGTCAATGAATTCTCAAGCCAACGATCCTTATGTGGAAGCAATTTTTTCATACCTGCCACAGGTGTAATATAGATTCCCTTTCCAATCCGCGCCATATGATCGAGAGTATCTATCCTGCTTGCTCGAAGGTCAAAACTGGATACGGAAAAATCGGCAGCGACCAGTTCCTCTGCCGGGTATAAGTGGACAAGTGAATCTCCAAGAGTCTTCGCAAGGTCCTCATATGTACGCTGTGCTTGCAGCATGTTGGGAGTAATAATAAGGATCGGGCGAGCGGCTGAATGATGTACAGCCTTAAAGAAGACGGATTTTGCACCGCCCGATAAACCCGCCAACAGTTGGCGGTCCTGACCTGTTTTCAATTCGTCAATTACCTTATTAATCTCTTTATCTTGTAGAAATAAATCTATGAGCGCATCCAATGATTATTTTCCTCGCTTTGCAGTATATAGATTGAAGTGAAAAAAGCTTTGGGCGCACGTGACGCCAAAGCGGAATGTTTTATTGTAGCCATTTCTTTAGTGCATAGTAATCCGGGAATGTTTTTAACGACTTCTCACATTCCTCGCATATGCATCGTACTGTCATTGACCCGTCTTTGTCGTACTCCAAGAAATGTTCGCTGTCCTCTCTGTTTTTCAACTGTTGGACAACTTCCTCAGCGGAAGCGAACGGGATACTTCCGACCTCCGTATTGCAATGTCTACATGAATATCGAATGTCCATTTCCATCGGCCCCTTTTTATCAAAGTATAGGCAGATGAAGGGAAGATTATTCCTTAAGCACCGTTATAGTTATTCATGACTTCAAGAAAAGTACTGTCAAGCCATGCAATACAAGCTGATGCGCTTCTTTCAACACTTTCATCTATCAATGGCTGTTCTTCTTTGCCAAATGTAGATAGGACGTAATCCGAAACTTTCATGCCGCCTTCCGGACGACCGATTCCTATACGGATACGATTGAATGTGTCAGTTCCAAGATGGGCGATGAGAGATTTCATGCCATTATGTCCGCCGGCGCTTCCTTTTTGACGTAATCTCAGTTTTCCAGGGGCAAGGTCGAGATCATCGTAAAGGACGACAATGTCCTCTAACTCTGCGTCGAAGTAGTCCATAAGTGGACCTACGCATTCACCGGATAGGTTCATGTATGTGAGTGGTTTGACAAGCATTATTTTGCCTTTTGGGCTATGGACAATTGTGTAGGCACCATTGAATTTCGTTTGCCAAGCAGGGGCATCCAATCGTTTTGCTAGTTCATCAATGGCCACAAATCCAACATTATGCCGCGTTTTTTCATATTGTTTCCCCGGATTTCCAAGGCCAATTATCATTTTCATACGACGCATCTTCCTTTTAATAAAAGAATGTTAAAAAGGGCGCACGGAATAAATACGTGCGCTCCCATAAATTTTGTATTAATTATCGCCGCTATCTCCTTGGTCTTCACCAACGAGTTCCGGTTGTGATTCTGCATCCGGAAGATTGTCCTCATCCGTATCCTCTGAACGAGGTGAAGAGATGACAACAAGTGCGTAATCGTCGTCGTTCATAATTTCAAATTTCGATTTCGCTCGAATATCTCCAACTGAAATTGTTTCACCGATTTGCAACTCGGCAATATCGACATCAAACGCTTCAGGTATATCTGAAGGTTTTACTTTAATTTTCACTTCATGGTTCGGCTGTTGGAGGATGCCGCCTTCCTTTTGACCTACCGATTCACCCACAAGGTTCACCGTTACGTCCACTTCAAGCTCTTCTGTCATATTGATCGCCAAGAAGTCCGCATGACGGATTTCGCCTTTTAGTGCATCCTCCTGGTAATCGCTTAATACGACATTCAATTGTTGACCATTAACTTCAAGCTTGATGACTCCGTTTCGTCCCGATTCACGTAGTGTGCTCATTAAATCACGCTCTTTAACGGCGATCGGGGTAGATTCGGTTTTATATCCATAAACTACCGAAGGGATGTACCCTTCGTTTCTTAATGCTGATAAAGCAGATCTCGTTTTCGTTTCTCTTGGTTTCGACTGAATTGCTGTACTCATTTGCGTAGTCACCTTTCCTTGAAAAAGTTATTCTAACTCTTGAAATACCCAAAAACAGACGACATGAAACTTGCTGACTTGCTTATTCAAACAATGTGCTTACAGATTTCTCTTCAAATACACGAATGACCGCTTCGCCCAAAAGCTTGGCGATTGACAATTGTTTGATTTTCGGAGATTTTTTGCTTTCCGGCAATTCAATTGAATTCGTAATGACCAATTCCTTGATTTGAGAATTGTCGATTCTTTCGATGGCAGGACCGGATAGCACCGGATGCGTGCAGCAAGCGTAAACTTCCTTAGCACCACTTTCGATAATCGCGTTCGCTGCGATTGTGATCGTTCCGGCTGTATCAATGATATCGTCGATAAGGATGGCTGTCTTTCCTTCAACGTTTCCTACTATACTCATCACTTCTGCAACGTTTGGACGTGGACGTCGTTTGTCAATGATCGCGATTGGTGCTTTCATGCGGTCAGCCATTTTACGTGCACGTGTAACACCGCCATGATCCGGGGAAACGATGACAAGTTCGTTTCCTTCCAAACCTTTGCTCTTGAAATATTCCGTAAGAATCGGTTCAGCTACAAGATGATCGATTGGGATATCAAAGAAGCCTTGGATTTGTGGCGCGTGTAAGTCAATTGCGATTACCCGGTCAGCACCCGCTTTTTCAAGCAAGTTCGCTACAAGTTTAGCTGTAATCGGCTCACGTGAACGCGCTTTACGATCTTGGCGTGCGTAGCCGTAATATGGCATAACAACATTGATTGTACGTGCTGATGCGCGCATCAGTGCATCAATCATGATTAGAAGCTCCATTAAATTATCATTAACAGGATTGGAGGTGGACTGGATAACAAAGACATCGCAGCCTCGGATACTTTCTTCAATGTTAATTTGTACTTCTCCGTCGCTGAAACGTTTGACAGAGCACTTACCAAGTGGAAGTCCGATTTCGTCCGCCACTTCTTGGGCAAGTGATTCATTTGAGTTAAGTGAAAATATTTTTAACTTTTTATTAGGATAATGATTAGCCATGATGGCCCCCCTGATTAATTAAGATTTAATTTTGTTGCGTATCCTTCTTTATTCTCCTGGCGAGCGCGTCCAATTGCAAGTGAACTTTCTGGGACATCTTTAGTTATTGTGGATCCAGCGGCTACATAAGCACCTTTTCCAATTTTAACCGGTGCAATTAAGTTCGAATTGCACCCAACAAATGCACCGTCTTCGATTGTCGTGGTATTTTTATTCTTACCATCATAATTCACAGTGATTGTTCCACAACCGATATTAACTTGTGTACCAACTTCAGCATCTCCGATATAGCTGAGGTGGGAGACCTTGCTCCCTTCACCTAACCTTGACTTTTTAACTTCGACAAAATTGCCGATTTTTACATTGTCGCTGAGATTGGAATCCGGACGGATATGAGCGAACGGGCCTATTGCCGTACTAGAACCAATGTTGCTGTCTCGTATGACTGACGAATGAACGGTTGTCTGATTGCCGATTGTGCTGTTGACAATATGGCTATTCGGTCCGATTATGCATTTTTCACCGATAACTGTTTGTCCTTCGATAATCGTATTAGGTTGGAGCACCGTATCCCTGCCGATGGTAGTATTCGCACTTATATATGTGCTGTTAGGGTCGATAATAGTAACGCCTTCACGCATATGACGTTCGGCAATCCGTTGGCGCATTACCTTTTCAGCCTCCGATAGAACGACTCTGTCATTGACACCAATCGTTTCGCTGAAATCATTCGTTACATATGCTGAAATCCGAGCATTCTCGGCCCTTAAGATACCAATGACATCCGGCAGATAGTATTCTCCCTGTGCATTATCGTTTTTCACTTTTTTCAAAGCGTCGAACAATGCACGGTTATCAAAACAGTATGTACCTGTATTGATTTCGGTAACGGATCTTTCTTCGGTCGAAGCATCCTTGTGCTCGACATTGCGAAGGACATTTCCTTCTGCATCCCGAATGATACGTCCATAGCCAGTCGGGTCTTCAGCGTTGGCAGTGAGGATAGTTGCTTTGGCATCTGTTTCGGAATGATGAGCAATAAGAGCTTGCATTGTTTCCGATTTGATAAGTGGAGTATCTCCACAAACGACGATGGTTACTCCATCCAAATCCCCTAACTGATTTTCCGCCTGCTGAACCGCATGGGCAGTTCCAAGCTGTTCTGTCTGTAAGGCATACTCGCTTTTCCCACCAAGCGTTTCTTCAACCTTTTCCGCGCCATGGCCTACAATCGTTACGATTTTGTCGGCCCCGATTCCGATTACATGGTCGACAACGTGTTCGACCATCGGTTTTCCACAAACCGGGTGCAATACTTTATATAAATCCGATTTCATTCTCGTTCCTTGTCCTGCAGCAAGGACGATGGCATATGTATTCGTCATGTGGTCGGCCCCCATCCATAATTTCATTATTGACTATAGCTGAAAAACCTATTTATTTCAACCAAATCCCCTTGACAAGCAGGGATTGTTCTTTTAATATTGTTGCTTTACATTTTAAGGATACCATATGCAAAAAAATGCAGAACAAGATTTGGTCAAATCCAGTTCTGCTGCTTTTTCTCTTATGAAGTTAAACTTAAGCGCCGGCTTCTTCCAATACCCCTTTTTCTTCAACCATATGGTAGGCGGATAGAACCGCTTCTTGAACCTTCATTCTTGCCGATGTGTTGATGGGATGCGCCACATCACGAAAATCACCTTCGGGAGTCCGCTTGCTTGGCATAGCAACGAATAACCCATCATTTCCTTCAATGACCCGGATATCATGTACGACAAATTCCCCATCCAAGGTAATCGAAGCGATAGCTCTCATTCTGCCATCTGTTTCAACCTTTCTTAATCTCACGTCTGTTACTTCCATTCTACCCACTCCCCTTTAATAACATCCGGCTTTAGGCCATAATAGACGCCCTTGGCTCTTGTTTTTACAATGCATAATATCTATATTCTTCAAAAGTCATCATTTTCCTTTTTATTTTTGAAAGTTTTTTTAATAAACTCAAAATATGCTTAAATCCGTTAAAAAACCCGCTCATCTATTGTGAGCGGGTTTACGTTTTTGATTAATCTGCAAGAGCGATTACTTCTATTTCGACAGATGCGTCTTTTGGAAGTCGTGCCACCTCTACTGTTGAACGGGCAGGTGTATGTGAGCCGAAATGTTGTGCATAGACGTCATTCAAAGCAGCGAACTGATTCATATCTTTAATGAACACCGTTGCTTTAATAACCTTATCAAGTGATGATCCGGCTTCTTCCAATACAGCCTTCAAGTTCGCAAAAACTTGGTTTGTTTGCTCTTCAATCGTTCCTTCAAGAAGCAACCCGTCCGGAGTCATCGGTAATTGCCCAGATGTATACACAAACCCGTTTACCTTTACAGCCTGTGCATACGGTCCAATTGCTTTTGGTGCATTTTCTGTAGCTACATAATTCATCCTTCATTTCCACCCTTCGTAAAATAATTCCCTTCTTCCAGTTCAATCGTCCGATCCTTTTCGTTCATAGTGCGAAGCTTGACCAATGACAAATAATCATCGACAAGTACTTCCTCGGTATGTTCGGCTTCGACAAGTACAGCAATCCCAGCAAGTACACAATCGAATTCTTCCAATAAGTTTTTCATGCCTGCCATTGTTCCCCCGGCCTTCATGAAATCATCGGTGATCAAAACTCTTTGACCGCTTTTCATGCTTCTTTTCGATAATAACATTGTCTGAATTCTTCGTGTAGAACCAGATACATAGTTAATGCTGACAGTGGATCCCTCAGTCACTTTGCTATCCCTTCGGACAATGACGACCGGCACATTCAAATGACGTGCAATCGCATGTGCAATGGAAATACCTTTCGTAGCAACTGTCATGATTACATCGATTTCCATATCCCCGAAAGCAGATGCAAATACTTTTCCGATACGGTCCATAATTTTCGGATCCCCTAGGAAATCCGTCATATATAAATAACCCCCGGGTAGAAGGCGATCCGATCGACCAAGACTTTCCTTAATCACCGACATCACTTCCCGGACTTCTGATTCGCTGACACGCGGGATATACTTCACTCCACCCGCAGCGCCTGAAACAGTAACCAGTTTGCCTGTTCCGTTCTCTTCAAAAGTCTCTTTGACAATTGATAAGTCTTCACTGATGGATGACTTTGCAGCCTGGTAACGCTCGGAAAAGTAAGTCAACGGGATGAGTGTGTGCGGGTTTTCCAGTAGATGACGAGTCATATCGACAAGCCTTTCGCTCCTTTTCCACTTCAAAAACAACAACCCCTAAATCCGAATATTTTAATGTACATTACCATAAATGTACGTGTTTAATCAAGGATAAAACGTTCGCCCGTCATCCTTACTGCATGAACTTCCCTACAGAAGCCTTTCAGTCCATTATATATCCTTGAGACACGAGCTTCTTGTCTTACGAAACCGAACACTGTCGGACCGCTTCCGCTCATTAAAACCGCGTCTGCTCCGAATTGCTCCATTTTCTTTTTGAGGATGACGACTTGTGGATGTAGCTTCATCGTTACCGGTTCCAGTACATTTCCTAAAGTGCTGCACATTTTATTGTAATCTCCAGATTGCAATGCATCCAACATACCTGCTGTATCAGGATGCTCGATGGATGAGAGATCCAAGTTTTTATAAATATCTGCAGTAGAGACGGAAATCGCCGGCTTCGCAAGAATCACCCAGCAATTTGGCGGTGCCGGAAGATGCTGTATTTTTTCCCCTCGTCCTTTCGCAAGTGCTGTACCACCATGAACACAGAAAGACACGTCTGAACCTATTTTGGCTCCTATTTCGGCCAATTCCTCAACACTAAGTTGAAGGTTCCAAAGTCTATTGAGTCCTCGAAGTGTGGCTGCAGCGTCTGAACTTCCGCCCGCAAGACCAGCAGCCACTGGAATTTTCTTATTTAATGTAATTTCGACCCCTTCACGGATATTAAATTGTTTTCTAAGTAGGTCGGCAGCCTGATAGGCCAGATTTTTTCGATCGTGAGGCACAAATTGCTCGGACACTTTTATCGTGATTAATCCGTCATGTGCCGGGCGTAGCCATACCTGATCTGCCAAATCGACTGTCGTCATGATCATTTCGACTTCGTGGAAGCCGTCGTCACGTTTATGTAGGACATCAAGCGTCAGGTTGATTTTTGCTGGTGCCTTTTCATATAACATTAGGGCCCCTCCTTTCCAGCTTGTCTTTGTTCCCTATTTTACCATAGGAAGAAGGTTTGCACCCTGTAATTTCTAGTGAGTTTTGTTTTATTTATGAAAGGGAAGAAAAAAGAGCTGTATGGCGTCAGTAACGACATCCATACAGCTCTTCTTCTGTCAGTCCTTAGAGTTGAAAGGTAATCTTAGCTATTGTTTCTTTTTTCCGCCATTCCGCGTTCAGCCATTTGAATGGCATGTTTCACCATATTACCGGCATCCCGTGATTTGATTCCTCCCCAACCTTCCCGCTGAACAACATCGTAAAAGCCTAGCTCTTTCGCAATCTCTTCCTTCAAGTGCTCGGACATTATACTTCGTCTTCTGGCCATTAGGTTTTCCTCCTTTTCGACTGACACACCTAGTATGAGCAAGAACCATAAAAAAACACCTATGCGCTCCAGTGGAGGGATGCATAGGTGTTTTAATCTAAAAACAGTAAATAATAACGGTGAAAAATTACTCTACTTGATGCTAAACGCGGTTGCGTCTCCATCATCCAGAACTGTTATTTCGACAGCTTCTGTCAAAATATCCGCGTAGCTGTAAGATACCCTTTCAAAAGCATTTTCGTCCTGGTCCAGTTCTACAACAAAAACTGCCCGATACGTCTCACGCAGGACTCCGGCACGTTCGATTGTTTTCTTACGGCCGCCGTTTGCCCTTAAATGCAAACGTTTCCCTAAGTGAGCATCCAATGACTTCTTAATGTCCGCTAATGTTTTTGGCACGTCGCTTACACCTCACTGGATATAAGTATAACACTTTTAAAAAGTTCTGTCAATTAAAATGAGAATTTTAACAGTAAGCGCTTATCTTTGTCAATTCTTTTTTCGCTATTTTCCTTATTATCATTGATCGTAACGTCCCGAATTCGTCAAGATTCTTTGAAATCCGCATAAAGTGCATTCGCCAATTTGCCGAATTCCTCGATGGACAAAGTCTCTCCCCTTCTCCCGGGGTCTATACCGATGCGTTCAAACGCTTGAAGGATTTGTTCTTTCTTCTCCTTGCCATTCTTCATAGAAGATTGGAGATTGTTTAGCAACGTCTTACGGCGCTGTACAAAAGAACCTCTGGCCACTTCAAATAGAAAATCTTCATCGATAACCTCGACAGGAGGCTCCGATTTTTTTGTCAATTTGAGAACCGCTGATTCGACATTCGGTTGCGGAACAAATACAGTCTTCGGCACAATCATCGATACTTCGGCATCCATGTAATATTGAACAGCAATTGACAGGGAGCCATATGCTTTCGTGCTTGGTGATGCTGTTATGCGATCCGCCACTTCCTTTTGCATCATGATGACCATAGCGCGTATCGGAACTTTGCCTAAAAGGAATTTCATAATTATAGGTGTTGTCACGTAATATGGAAGGTTTGCCACCACAACAATATCGTCAAACCCTTTAAATTGTTTCTCGATGACCCCCATTAAATCCGCCTCTAAAATGTCCTGGTTAATGATTTCAACATTATTATAAGGCGATAAAGTATCTTCCAATACCGGTAGAAGTCGTTGATCGATTTCAAACGCTACGACCTTTTTTGCAGATCTTGTTAGGTGCTCTGTTAACGCCCCGATACCAGGACCTACTTCAATAACTCCAGTCCGATCCGTCAAATCGGCATGGGATACGATATTTCGTAAGATATTTGGGTCGATTAAAAAGTTTTGGCCTAAACTCTTTTTGAATGAAAAACCGTGTTTATCTAAAATCTCCTTCGTTCTTGCAGGTGTTGCAATATCCTTATTCATAGTCATCCTCCTCTTGCAGGACTTTCAATGCCTCCATTAATTGATGTTGCCCAATCCGGAACATTTCAAGCCTCTTTTTCAATCCTTTACCATTCACTTGCCCTATATTTAATAACTCGCTCAACCGATCGCGCCTGCTCTTTGCATCTACATGACCTATCAACCTTGCATCCAAGAGGAATGCCAATGGAATCTCTTCTTTAGCCTGCTCGTCAATTGAATAAACAGCTTCAAGTGCACCTCTTATATCTTCATCCTTTGCATGTTCAATCCCTAACTTTTGACCATTTTTTGCGATTGTTTTCGATTTATGCAAAAATGCATGTTTAACCCCAGGGATACTTTCCTCGATAATGGCTCTGATTCTTCGACCCGGATAGTCAGGATCGGTAAATACGATAACCCCTCTCGTTTCCTGTGCATGGCGTATCTGATTCAATGTATCCTCATTGATTGCTGAACCGTTTGTTTCAATCGTATCTGCCCCTGTTGCTCTTTTGATTGCAACGGTGTCTGATTTCCCTTCAACAACAATAATTTCCTTTATCTTCACTGTGACCCTCTTTTCGATAAATACAATGAGTTAATTTTACGTCTTGGCGCCAAAGATGTACAGGCTCTCGAACCTTTACACGTATGAATTCATAAAAAAACCGTGGGACTGGTTCAGCCCCACGGATAATAACAAAAAAATTAGTCTATAACTTTAACCTTCACCTGACGGCGGCCAAACTTATTAGCTGCTGACTTTGTCGGCATATGAAGATCAATCTTCTTACCTTTTATAGCCCCGCCAGTATCCCCAGCAATCGCATATCCGTATCCTTCCACCCAAACCTTCGAACCAAGTGGAATGACATCCGGATCGACGGCAATAACTTTTAGATTCGGATTGGAACGTAAATCGATGCCTGTTGCCGTTTTACCTGTACAACCATTGCAGTGTGCTGTATATGCTGTTGCAGTAACGTAAAACTCTTTGCCCCCGGACGGTGCGGATGTCCCACGGGAGACCACAGCTTTCGATTTTTTAGTAGATGCAGATGCACTTGCCACTACTACTTTAGATCCGACCGCTACAATTTTCTTTTGCGGTTCCTGAATGACTCTTTCGCTTAATAACGTACGAGAAACTTCCTTGCCATTCTCTTTAATAACTTCAAACTTGCGCTCTACTGACCCCTTTTTGCCTTCTTGAACGACTTTTTCACGTCCCTTTAGCAATTTGGCGTCACTTTTCGTTACAACCGCAAAATTTGTTGGTTCTTCCACTACATCGGTGACCTTTTCTACTCGCACGACTTCGACAACGGAATCCGGCTTGACCAAATCGTCCATCTTCCCATTTATTTTGTCATGTTCATTCAGTTGAATGTTCTCTCTCTTTAAAAAGTCAGCGACCGTAGTCGAAGTTGACCATAACGGCATCTCTTTTCCGCCATCGATAAGCGTCAACTGAAACGCTTTTTGAACCTTGATGATTCGATCTTCTTCAAGATTCGAGTTTTGACTTGGTGTGACGATGTCATGTTCCTGAAGTTGGACGTTAGCAGAGGATAGGATGTTTCCAACATTCATATCTGTCGTCCAAACTTTTTTTGTTTCCCCGTCTAATTGAATCAAAACTTGTTTTGCCTGTTCCCACCTAACCGATAACCCTTCCTCGATTGGTGTATTCACTGAGGGTATTACTAAATCATGTTCGGCAACTTCAATATTTTCGTTAGAAAGAAGTTGCCCAACTGTATGTGCAGATGTTTTAATTTCGATTTTCTCACCGTTCACTTGTAGTGTGACCGATTTTTTCGTTCCCGTATAGAGAACAAGGGAAATAACCGCCACAAATAGGACAAATGCAAATGCAGTTATCATTATTTGTCGGTTCCTCAATGATGGGAAGAACAGATTTTTCATGGTGCTTTTTGGCATGAAAAAACTCCTCCTTTATTACTCGGCTGATTATAAAGGTTCCAAATACATGTGTCAACCCATTGGGATTTTATTTTCACCCAAGTCGAGAGGGGAATCCTCATGGCAAGTCGTTAGACTACACAGTTTCTCACTCTGAAATCCTAAAGATTTTCATGGCATTTTCAGTCGTCCTTTTCGCCACTTCTTCAACCGACAATCCCTTAAGGTGAGCGATCTCTTCAGCTACCAATGTGACCAATGCAGGTTCATTTCTTTTCCCACGGTATGGGTGAGGGGTAAGGTAAGGCGCATCCGTTTCAATCAATAAATGATCTAATGAAATTTCCGTTGCAACTTGCTTCGGCATTTTCGCATTTTTGAAAGTGACAGGACCGCCGAGGGATATCAAAAAATTCATATCGATACATTCTTTTGCCGTTTCCACACTTCCACCGTAACAATGCATGATTCCACCGGTTATCCTTGCATCTTCCTCTTTTAAAATACGGACAACGTCCCCTGTAGCGTCCCGATTATGGATGATGATGGGAAGATTGACTTTTTGAGCCAGACGGATTTGCTTTCTGAACAGCTCCTGCTGAATGTCCTTTGGCGATTTATCCCAATAATAATCCAAGCCCGTCTCTCCAATGCCAACAACTTTCGGATGAGCAGCAAGGGTTTCAATCCATTTCAAGTCTTCATCTGTACAATCAATAGCATCAACTGGATGCCAACCAACTACTGCATAGATGAACGGATAGTTTTCCGCTAACTCCATCGCCTTTTCAATGGTAATTCGGTCAAAGCCGACGACGACCATCTTTTTTACATTTGCTTCAAGCGCCCGTTCAATGACCTCCTTGACGTCTTCTTCATACTGATTTGCATTTAAATGGACATGTGTATCAATATACATAGCATTTTTCTCCTCACAAAATTCATTTTATTTCAATAGTTCATTACTTTTGTTACGGGCTGATAACAAAACTATTAAAAGATAAAGACGGCGCCTCTGTAGAAACGCCGTCCCCCTTTTTATTTTACTTTTGCACCGTTTTCAAGTGATGCATCAACAGTAGCAAGTTTTAGTGTTCCGTTGGATTGACCGGCTAAAATCATCCCTTGGGACAACTCGCCGCGCAACTTCACTGGTTTCAAGTTTGCAACGACTATCACTTTTTGACCAACCAATGCTTCAGGTTCATAGTGCTCTGCGATCCCTGAAACGACTTGGCGTTGTTCGTACCCCAAGTCCACTTGAAGCTTCAGTAGTTTATCCGCTTTTGGAATTCGTTCACATGCTGTAACGGTCGCTACTCGTAAATCCACCTTCATGAAGTCATCAATTGTAATTTCGTCGACTTCTTCAACTTTTTCAGCTTCCTGTTCTTCCTGCTGCTCTTTCGGAGCGGTAACCGCCATTTGATCACGGATATAAACAATTTCTACCTCAGGATCAAGACGCGGGAAAATAGGAACTCCTTTTTCAACCACTTTAGTACCTTCAGGAGTTACTTCGAAATTGCCTAATGTATCCCATGCCAACTTGGATTCATCAAGACCAAGCTGTTCAATAATTTGAATCGGTGATTTCGTCATGAACGGCTGTAGTAGTACAGCAATCTGTTGAAGGGAAGCAGATAGGTGGGCCATTACAGATGCTAATTTTCCTTTATCCGCCTCATTCCTCGCAAGAACCCAAGGTGCTGTTTCATCGATGTATTTATTCGTACGAGAAATGATTGACCATAGTTCAGAAAGAACAACGCTGAATTGCATTTTTTCCATTGAATCTTCATATTTCTCGATAGCTGTTGTTATAAATTCCCGAAGGGTTATATCGAATTCTGTCGGTTCTAGACCTTGAGTTGGAGTGATACCGTCAAAGTATTTATTGATCATAGAAACAGTACGGTTCAGTAAGTTTCCAAGGTCATTTGCCAAGTCGTAATTTGTTCGCTCCACAAACGCTTCCGGTGAAAACGTGCCGTCCTGTCCGAATGGAAGTTCACGAAGCAGGAAGTAACGCGTTGCGTCAAGTCCATAGCGCTCAACAAGCATTTCTGGGTAAACGACATTACCTTTCGATTTCGACATTTTTCCGTCCTTCATCATAATGAAGCCGTGGGCAAATACTTTTTTCGGTAGAGGAAGGTCAAGTGCCATTAAGAAAATCGGCCAATAAATCGTGTGGAACCTTACAATATCCTTTCCTACAACATGTACATCGGCAGGCCAGAACTTCTTAAATAATGAATCATCGTCCGTGTCGTAACCAAGTGCAGTGATATAGTTCGTTAGAGCGTCAACCCAGACATAAATGACATGCTTTGGATCTCCTACCACCTTGATGCCCCAGTCAAACGACATTCTGGAAACTGATAAGTCTTCAAGCCCCGGTTTGATGAAGTTATTGATCATTTCATTTTTACGGGATTCCGGTTCGATGAAAGTTGGATTGTCTTCGTAAAATTTCAATAGCCTGTCCGCATATTTCTTCATATTAAAGAAATAGGATTCCTCCGAAACTCTCTCTACAGGACGATGGCAGTCTGGGCAATTTCCATCTTCCAATTGCGCCTCTGTAAAGTAGGATTCGCAAGGTACGCATTTCCAACCTTCATATTCGCCTTTATAGATATCACCATTATCAAGGAATTTCTTGAAGATCTTTTCTACTATGGATTTATGTCGTTCTTCAGTAGTTCTGATTAAATCATCATATGAGATATCCATCAACTTCCAAAGTTTAATTGCAATGTCCGCAATTCCATCCACGTACTTCTGCGGTGGAAGTCCTTCTTCTTCAGCTTTTTCCTGGATTTTTTGGCCATGCTCGTCCATACCTGTTAGGAAATGAACATCAAATCCACGTAATCTTTTATAACGGGCCATTGCATCTGATGCAACAGTCGTATACGCAGTACCGATATGAAATTTTCCGCTTGGATAATAAATCGGAGTCGTAATATAAAACGTTTTTTGTTGTTCAGCCACTAAAATACCTCCATTGTTTCAATCTATACTAACCATATTATCTAAAATTCAACAAAAGCGCTATGTAGATGGAATGAAGTGATGCAGTTTTTATGAAAATGGATAAAGGGCAGATATTCTATTGAAGTTTTTCACGATTATACAGACACTATTTACAAGTATACATTTCATTTTACTTCAACCTAATAATTTATTATACAGTACATAGGATATTTACCTATTCTTAGAAAAGTCTATTATACTCAAAATAGTTTTAAGTTAGACTCATTGACGTAAAATGGAAGAATTGGTATGATATTTATAGACGAGAAATATGTTGCAATATGACAAAAAATATGTCGTCAAGGAGGAAATCTTGTCATGAAATCTACAGGTATTGTAAGAAAAGTTGACGAGTTAGGTCGTGTCGTAATTCCTATTGAACTCCGTCGTACACTTGGAATTGAGCAAAAAGATTCATTGGAGATTTACGTCGATGACGACAGAATTATCTTGAAGAAATATATGCCGAGTATGACATGTTCAATTACTGGTACAGTATCTGATGATAACTTAAGTCTATTTGACGGCAAGCTTGTCTTAAGCCCAGAAGGTGCAAAACAGCTTCTTAAAGAGATAGAAGATAAGTTAGATTAATATTATACTAACAATAGTAATTTTAATCCAGAACCCTTATTGAGTTCTGGATTTTTGTTATTCATTCACATGATATTCCTGATAGACTTCTCGTTTTGCCAATCCACGTTCCAATGCTACCAAACGGATTGCTTCCTTTGAGGTAATATGTTCTTTCTCCATTAATAATTCTACATGGGAAAGGATGCTAATGTCTTTCCACCAGCTTTCCTCCTGATTCTCCTCCCCATCCTGATTGCCTTCAAGGATAATACAAAACTCTCCACGGAGCTCATTCGTCTCGACCCAAGAAACCGCCTCCGCCAATGTTCCGCGCAGGAATTCCTCATACCTTTTTGTCAATTCCCTAGCCAAAACAACTTTACGGGCGGTTCCACATGCATCGGCAATTGCACGGATTGTTTCCTTAAGACGATGAGGGGCTTCATAAAAGATCAAAGTCTCTTCCTTTTGCTTAAGCTTACGTAGTTGTTCATTACGCTCCTTTTTCTGCCTTGAAAGAAATCCAAAGAAGGTAAACGGCTGTGTTTGGATTCCCGATGCGACTAATGCACTTATAGCCGCATTCGACCCTGGAATAGGGACAACATCATACCCGGCCTCAATCGCTTTTACAGCGATATCATAACCAGGGTCAGATATACACGGCATTCCTGCATCACTTACTAATGCAACTTGTTTGCCCTCGGCTAATAGCGAGAGAATCTTTTCCCCACCCTTTTCAAGATTATGCTCATGATAGCTGATTAATGGAGTTTTAATATCGAAATGGTTGCAAAGTTTAATAGTATTCCTTGTATCTTCTGCCGCTATGATGTCGACCTCCTGTAGCACCCGTATTGCTCTGAAAGTCATATCTTCCAAGTTCCCAATCGGGGTGCCAACCAAAAACAGCTTTGCATTGCCCGTTTCAGCACTTTTTTGTGATTGCATCCGTAACCTGCCCCTTCCTTAAATAGCGTTCCTTTGCGCTTCGGGTTAATTGCTTAAACTGATATTCCGCTTGCATTGCTTCACGTTTTGTTTCGTAGCCTTCCGTATAAATGCATTGGACAGGAAGCCTACCCCGTGTATACTTTGCGCCTTTGCCTTCATTATGGACGCGCAGCCTCTTATTTAGGTCATTCGTGTAGCCGGCATAGTATGAGCCATCCTTGCATTCAAGGACATAGAAGATATGTTCAATCCCTTTGTCCATATAGTAATGTCCTCACTTCCTCCGTATACTCCCCATCAGGGCCATATATATATAAGGGCGCTAAAATTTTTAAATCCGGCTTACCATCTTTAATGCCCTCTATCAGTAATGTGTTTGCCTCTTTTCCTTCTTTCGGATAGACAAAACGGATTCGTTTCGGTTCAAGTCGGTTTGCGCGCATTGCCGTTACGATGTCTAAAAGTCTACCGGGACGATGGACAAATGCCGCCTTGCCTCCTTGTTTCAATAGTTCGCTTGCGGATTGCACGGCTTGTTCAAGGGTTAAATGAATTTCATGCCGTGCAATAGCGACATGTTCCTTCAAGTTTTTTTCACTTGCTTCTATTGCAGGAAAATAAGGCGGATTGCATGTCACTGTATCGTATTTTTCATAGCCGATTTTCGTGGCAATGCCAATGACATCATCATTCACAATCCGTATTCTTTCATCTAATCCATTGTAGGCTACACTTCGTTCGGCCATATCCGATAGGCGCTCCTGAAGTTCAACCGCCACGATGTCCGCATTTGTTCGAGCACTGAGAAACAGTGGGATCGCTCCGTTCCCTGCGCATAAATCGACAATCTTACCGGAACGAATCGGGACATAAGCAAATTTTGCAAGCAGGACGGCGTCGAGTGAAAAGGAAAACACGGATGGGCTTTGGATGATCCGTAGATTTTCTGCCAATAAATAATCAAGTCTTTCGTCTTCTTTTAATAAATTCTCCATTTTTTACTCCCTCAATCCATAGAAAAAAGCCGATGCCTACACAAAATAGGATCGGCTCTTTTCAAGCATGTTGTTTACTTAGGAAGGACAGGCAAAACAAGCAATCTTCCCCTTTACGGCTGCTGCCATAATGAACATTGCAGACATGGTATCCTTCATTATATATCCGTGCCAAGTTGTCCACCCCTTCACCGATGTCGATTCTTCGGGGTTTTTCAACTAATTGTTGTTCACTCAATGTTTCGGTTTTCTCATTTAATTCTTCAAGCCTGGTCCGGAGATGATGGTTTTCTAGTTGAAGTGAGTGGTTCTCTTCCGTCATCTTAGCTACAAATCCCATTAGTTCCCGGAATTGCTCATGCATGGATTCAAGCTGTTGCTCAAATTCCATTACCCTGTCGAGAAAGTTCCCTTCTTTCAACTTGTTCACCTCATCATTTCGTCAATTGAGCTTCCACGTTCTTTTGGCTTTCAATTTCTTCCCATGAATATTCTAAGACATGTTCCTGATCCACTAAATTTACTTGTAAAATTCTTTCAAGTAGATTCAAGCCAACCACTTTACCAGGTCCTTCAGGGGTTTGCACCCTTTCTCCGATATCCGGCATGAGGTTTTTCGCCTCTTCATATTCATCGTTTTCATACTTCAGGCAACACATAAGCCGACCACATAAGCCTGAAATCTTCGATGGATTAAGTGAAAGGTTTTGATCCTTCGCCATCTTAATGGAAACTGGCTCAAAGTCTCCAAGGAATGTGGAACAGCAAAGCATCCTTCCACAAGGGCCAATACCTCCAAGCATTTTCGCTTCATCCCGGACGCCAATTTGGCGAAGTTCGATACGGGTACGGAAAATTGCTGCGAGGTCCTTTACAAGATTTCGGAAGTCAACCCTACCTTCCGCTGTGAAATAAAAGACGATCTTATTGCGATCGAATGTATACTCCACATCGACGAGCTTCATATCCAACTCATGCTCGCGTATTTTTTCCAAGCATTTTCCGAAAGCCTGTTCAGCATCCATCTGATTCTCTTCCACCTGGATCTGGTCTTCGATTAGCGCTTTGCGGATAATTTTCTTTAGTGGCAAGACGACATCATTCTCATCGACTTCCTTCACCGGAATAGCAACTTTACCATATTCGATTCCCCTAGCCGTCTCTACGATAACATAATCGTCAACGTCGAGAGGATAATCGAGAGGATCGAAATAATATATTTTACCCGCCTTTTTAAAGCGGACACCTACAACATTATACAAGCATTAACCCCTCCTGCAAATTAAGCACCAGTTGTTCCATCAAAAGTGTACGGTTCATATTACTGTACAACTTTTTCTTCGCTTGAAGAACCGCTTCCATACTGGCCGATAACTGGCTATATGTCATCTTCATTGAGAGGCCACGGAAAATCTGCTGCTGATCGGGAAACGTCATTTCCGATTGCAATCCCGCTTTCATCGAAACAATATCACGGTATGCATAGAGAAGCAAGTTGAGAGCACATTCCAAGTCTTCCTTCTCTTTAATTGTTGGAACCCATTCAGATTGGATGAATAGAAGCGCTTCATTCACATGGCGATCTGATGCTTCTATTAATTTTAACACTGTTTTTCGCATGTGTGCAAATTGATCATTTTCCGCTAACAACCTTGCCTGTTCGACATCTGCAGTCATCATCGTAACCGTTGACGCCATAGATGCAGTTATACCTGAGTCGACAAGCTTTGCAATCATTTCTTCCCTTCTTGGGGGAAGGAATGTAATCCTCTGACACCGTGATTGGATGGTCGGCAATATAGATTGATAGGAACTGGTTAATAATATTGCGGTCACTTCTCCTTCAGGTTCTTCAAGGAATTTCAGCAACGTGTTAGCTGCTGCCACATTCATTCGGTCTGCACGGGAAATGATGTAGATTTTACGTCCCGGTTCATACCCCTTCCTTGTCATTTGCATGATCAAGGATGACATCTGTTCCTTCTTAATGTCTTGGCCGTCCGGCTCAATCATTGTTACATTCGGATGGCTTTTTGAAGAAATCCGTCTGCAAGCATGACATGTTTCACATGGAACAGCATTCACGGGCTGTTCACAAAGCATCAGTTTCGCAAAATGGAGAGCAGCTGCTTCCTTTCCGGTTCCTGTGTCACCATCGAATAGATAGGCATGGCCAATCCGGTTGTTTCGAAATGTTGCTTCCAATCTATCAATAACAGCTTTTTGCCGTTGTTTGATATCAGCACCCGTCTCTTCCATGCCTTCACCTCCTGCTGCAAAAAAACCGTGTTTTTAAATTTTACAAAAACACGGGTCATGTATATAAGTTAATGAGTAATCCTTTGATTTCTCCGATTTTCCCTAATAACTCAACGGAAGTCTGTTCTTCGTCCAATAATGCTTCGGCCAACTCAAGAAGCTTTTCGTCAACCGTTTGGATAATTTTCAATCCACGCCCTTCACCATACTGGTTCCATGTATGAGATTGTTTCAATCCCATACCCGAGTCGACTGTCTCTTTTAGGAAACGGCGGACGAGCATTTTGAATTTTGCCATGTCTCTTAGATTCCGTGAACGGGTTAGACGGTCTCCGGCGGAAGAAATGTCACCTAAAAGTCTTGTCATCTGTTCAGAATGCAAGCGTTCTTCCTGTTTCAGGACCATTTGGCCGAATCGGACATTTCCTTGCGGAGAACGTAAGGGGTCGTTACGCAGATTGTCGAGTCCCGTCCGATGGTCTCCATTCACTTTCATAACTATTTCCACCTTATTTCTCAGAAATGATGAAATTGTTCAATCGGTAAGACGAATACCGTTGCACCGCCGACCTCCACTTCTACTGGGTAGGGGATGTAGGAATCAGCGTTGCCTCCCATCGGTGATACGGGTGCAACCATTTGGTCACGCGATCGGCAATTTTCACGAATTAATTCTAAAGCTTTTGGGATGAGGCTGTCATCCGTTCCGATAAGGAATGTCGTGTTTCCTGACCGTAGAAATCCCCCTGTACTGGCTAATTTTGTAGCCCGGAAATCATTTTTTGTTAAAGCTGCCGATAAACGGTTGCTGTCTTGGTCTTGTACAACTGCCACTATCAATTTCACGGTACCCTCTCCTTTTGGCTTTTCTTTTTTATCAATAAATAAGTACTGTTGATTTACACTTCAGGTGGACGCTTTCCGCCGGCATGGCTTCAGCCTCCTCACTACGCTTCGCTTCGTTGCGGGGTCTTCAGCTCATGCTATTCCGGCAGGAGTCGCCACCTTCCGTTCCAATCAACGGTGTATACTTAACAAAAGCAGACACATCTAAAGGGTTGCAAAAAACCCTCTCTCATATTATATCACGAATTGTCTTGAGAAATGAGTTGAGAACTTATAATTTTCCAAACATTTTCTGTTACTTCTGATAATGGGAGTGATGCGTCTGTGCTGATGATGCGATTTGGGTATTGTTTTAGCAATATTTTGTAGCCTTCGTAGACTTTTTGATGAAATTGTAGGGCTTCATTGTCGAGACGATTTTGTTCCCTAACTCCGCTTTGTGCAATTCGTTGTAAGCCATCTTCGGGTGAAATGTCGAAGAAGATGGTTACGTCGGGCATTGTTTCTCCTATTGCGAATGCGTTGATGGACATGACGTCGTCCATACCAAGCCCCCTTGCATGGCCTTGGTAGGCGAGTGAGCTGTCGATGAAGCGGTCGCAAAGGACGATTTTCCCCTCATGTAACGCAGGGATGATTCTTTCGACAAGATGCTGTCTACGTGCTGATGCATAGAGGAGGGCCTCTGTTCTGCCGTCCATTTCCTGATGATCATTATCTAAAATGATGGCCCGGATCTTTTCGGAGATGCGGATGCCACCCGGCTCACGGGTTAGGATCCCTTCCAATCCTTCCTTTTGCATTCTCTTATATATTTCTGCAATCACAGTTGTTTTTCCTGCACCTTCAGGACCTTCAAATGTGATAAATTTTCCTTTTGACATGATTAATTCCTCCGAAGTTCATTTCAATACAAACAACTTTTTATCTTCAAGGTGAATCGCACCTTGGAATCTTGCTCCTGCCTCTATTAAAGCAGATAATGCCCTGATATGGTGCTCCGTGATTCTTTCACCTTTTATCATCAATGGAATTCCGGGAGGATAAGGGATTAAAGATGCAGCTGCGATGCGTCCTGCCGCGTTATCTATAGATATCCACTCCGTCTCCATGTTGACTAATTCATACGGAGGGATTGCAAGCACGGAGATTCCGTCTGGCCAGGTAACCATGTCTAAGAAAGCAGGGTTATCATCTACTTTACCCAAGTTGGTGACTGCTGCAATCATTTTTTTCTTCCATTCTTTTAAAGGGGGATTAGATTCTCTGTTCCATAACGGTAAAATAAGTAGAGCTTGGTAAGGATCTGCAAGTTCTGCATAAATCCCTTCTGATTCGAATGCTGCTTGCAAGGCAAAGCCGGAGTGGCCTGCATAGCGGAGCAATAACTTTAAAGGATCGTCCGTCTCCACAATTTCCATATGGTTGATTTTCTTCAATTCCTGAATAAATGAAGAGCGTAATTCCATGAATCTTCGCTTGTCACTTTCCCTATAGGATGCCGCGTAGGCCCTTGCGTCATCTAAAGAGGCCATCAGTAAATACGATGGACTGCTGGACTGTAGCATTTGTAAATAATATGCGATTTTCTCTTCGGAAATCAGTTCAGATCGGATGTGTAAAAATGATCCCATCGTCATGGCAGGCAACGTCTTATGTGCTGAATGCACGACGATATCAGCGCCTAATTCAATTGCGGAGCGCGGGAACGGCTCACTAACTATGAAATGAGCCCCATGCGCTTCATCGACAAGGACGGGGATGGAGCAGGCATGGCATAATTCAATGATCTTTTCCAACTCCTCCCCCGTAACACCATAATACGTAGGGTACGTAAGGATAACGGCTTTCGCTTGCGGATATGCAGTGAGTGCCTTTTCCACCTGCTCCTGCGTTAAGACGCCCGGTGTCCTTGTATGCATATCCCAAGGTGGAGATAGGAGCACTGGACGTGCACCCGTCATTTCAATCGCATGGAACACCGATTTATGTGCATTGCGCTGTACGATTACCGTATCACCTATTCCACAAGCGGCATGAATCATTGCCAAGTTTCCTACGGTGGAGCCATTCACGAGGAAAAAGCTCCTTTTTGACTTGTAAAGTGCGGACAACAGGCTTTCGGCTTCCTGAATGATCCCTTCCGCCTCATGGAGGTCGTCAAGTCCTGTGAGCTCCGTGTAATCATACGAAAGAGCTTGCCGCATCCCTTCTGGCAAGCTGGATAAAAGACCATGCTTATGCCCCGGCACGTGAAATGATACCGGGGTGCGTTCTTTGAAATATTCCAACGCCTCAACAAGCGGGCGATTATTTTGATTCATGTAACGTTCCACTTCCTTTGCTACCTCTATTATAAAGGAAGGTGAGATTATAGTGTGGAAATTATATCGTCACACATATTTCATTCTTGATAGTCCAATTGAGAGGAATATGATAGCAAAACCGACTAACACAGAGAGGGGCATGATGATATCCGTGAAGGAGCCGTTTTCGGAAATCAACGTCGTAAATGCTTCCATAGCCCACGTTTGTGGGACGAAGTTAGCAATTTTTTGCATAATGTCCGGCACCATGCTGATCGGCCAATAGACGCCACCTAACATGCAAGTCGAAATGATCACCAATGTACCGATGGCGTTTTGCTGCTCGACAGTCTTTACGAAACTTGCAATCGCCATTCCGAGACCTACAACACAGAGTAACAGTGACGTGATGAGAAGAAGCAATGCAACCGGTGATCCCCAGTCCACGCCAAACATTGCTGACGATAATGCAATAAGAAGGAAAAACTGTATCCAGCCGACAGTGAAAAAAGATAGGAAATAACCAAGCATCACTTGGAAACGGGTGACGGGCGTCGTAAACAGCCTCGACCAGATTCCGTCCTGCCTCGCTTCGATCAATGTGCCCGTCATCGAAAGCATCATAATCATAACGAACATAATTGAAAATCCTGCGGAGCTATATGAGATGCCCATGATTGGGTTCTTAGAGGTACCACCGATTGTTCTTTGTTCGGTCCATGTTTGAATCATCCCTTCGTTCTGATTGAGCCCTTTGTAGACGGATTCCCAGCTTTTATTGAAATAAGAACCGCCTACCTGCGACGCCGCCACGTATATTTCTACGGCTTGCATCGTCTGATTCACCTGTTGTTTAACAAGCGGCGCTGTCGCCATATTGGATGAAGGTTGAAAGCTAATTGGTTGTTCGCTATCTAACAGCTTCTGTGCAATCCCTTTTTTTAGCGTCATAATACCTAACACCTCTTTATTCGCCAACAACTCATCCGCATTAACAGACTCAACAAGCTCATACGAAATCATTTCATCAAGCACTAATTTTTGAACGATGCCTCTTGAAAATTCCGATTGTTCCTGATCCACCAACGCAATTCGGAATGACATATCAGTGTCTTTTCCAAATATACTTCCGAACAGGAAGGTGAATAATAGCGGCATCCCTAACATGAGGACAATCGACGATTTTTTCTTGAATGTGCGTTTAATTTCAAAAAGGCATATCGTTAAGATTTTATTCATCATGCATACCTCCTATACAATCCGCCGGTTTAGCCGGATTGAACTAATAAGAATGGCCGCAGTTCCTATACCAAGGAGAACAGTTGCCGGCAACCATAAAGTTGACCAGGTGGTTCCTGTCATGATTGCTGTGTAGCTTGACAGTGCCCAGGAATTCGGTATGGCGGTGGCAATATTCCGCATCACCTCTGGGAATAAAGATAAGGGCAACATCGATCCACCTAACAGCGCAAGTACTTGGACTCCCATACTTCCAACGACATCCGCCATTTTTTCACTTGCCGTAAAGGCGGCTACAACCATCGCTAATCCAGCTACCGAAAAGATATAAAAGAAGGTGATGAAGAGGATTTGCAGGAGAGACGGACCCCAGTCGACTTTTAATAGAAAATACGTTGCCCCAATGAAGATTAAAAATTGAATCCAAGCAAATAGACATGTGCCGATGAACTTCCCAACAAGTATTGTACGCGAGGAAATCGGTGTCATCATCAACCGCGCCAACGTTTCGCTTCCCCTTTCCTGATGAAATGACTTTCCACCTGCCATCGAATTAAATAATAGGAACATCGCCGCCATAGCTGCGGCATAATACTGCATGGAAGTCACCATTTCTTCTTCCGCCGGCTCACTAACATACGTCCGTTGTTCCTGCATCACGTTCTCAATTGAAGCTATAAGATCATTTTGGATTGCTTCCATATCAATCAAGTCACCATCCGCAGACAACACTGCAGCTTCCGTCATAATTGTAGTGGTCGAATTTGTAATTGCATGCGACATTTGGGCGAACGTTTCAATCATCTGCTGAATGAGTGTCGCCGCTGTTTCCTGCCCGGAGATTGGCATGACGATGGCTCGATGTGTATCGGTTCCCCATCCTTCCGGCAATAGCAATGCTACATCAATCTCCCGACCATCCAACCAATCAAGCAGCTGTTTCTCTGACTCTGCCTGCTCTACCGTAATTGCGAGTCCGTTTTCACCTAAGGTCCGAATCACGCCTTCCGACATCGCATTAGACTTAGATGTATAGACGCCTAAAATCGTTTCGGGCATACTTCCTCCACCCATAACGCCTTTTAAGGCCGAACCCAAAATGACGGTCAGCAAAATGGGCATAATGATCATCATCAGAATGGCCTTCAGGTCCTTTAAATGGATTTTCGCATCTTTAACGGCTATCAAAAGGCTTTTCATTCTTCTTCCTCCTATTCACGCAAAGACCGTCCAGTCAATTGCAAAAATAATGTCTCTAAATTCGCTTCCTGAAGCTTCAAATTGTGAATAGCCACTTCCGACCGTCCTGCAAGCAGAATCACATCCGCCACAATTTCCATTTTTGATTGCAAATGAACATCGATTTCCTCATGGCGCACGATTACTCTTTCCACTCCATCCAACCGTTTTAGACTTTCTATAAATGAAGGGCGTAGCGAATCCACCGTTAGTTTCAATACGGTGCCTCCTGCCAATCTATTGCTCAAATCTCTTTTCGTACCGCTTACGATGAGCTTCCCCTCATCGATTATCGCAATCCGCCTGCAAAGGTACTCTACCTCTTCCATGTAGTGGCTTGTGTAAATGACTGTCATACCCTGCCCATTCAATGATTTGACCGTTTCCAAAATATGATTCCTTGATTGAGGGTCAATGCCGACTGTCGGTTCATCCATGATGAGGAGCTGCGGACGATGCATGAGAGCAGCCCCTATATTAATGCGCCGCTTCATACCGCCTGAAAAAGTATCGATACGCCCTTTCGCCCGTTCGGTTAGTCCGACAATCTCTAACACTTCTTTTGCTCTGGCTTTGGCGACTTTTCCAGAAAGACCGTACATTTTCCCCCAAAAAACAAGATTATCGAGCGCTGACATTGTTGGATAAAGCGCAATATCCTGCGGCACGACCCCTATTATCTGTTTAATGTCCTTCAAATTTTTCCCGACCTGTTTTCCGGCCACAAGAATCTCCCCTGATTCGGACGGAACGAGTCCGCAAATCATAGAAATAAGTGTAGACTTTCCTGCCCCATTCGGTCCTAACAATCCAAACGATTCACCTTTCTCGACTTGAAATGAAACCCCCTTGATGACTTCATGCGCACCGAAACTCTTTTTTACATTCGAAAGTGTAAGCATTATCTGTAGCCTCCTTCTTTCCTTTATCTTATTGTGGAAGCTTCAACTTTTCATCGAGCGTGAGGTAGATTTTGAAGGCATAAAAAAAACGGCATTGATATGCCGCTTTTCATAGGTCTATGAAAAAAGTAATGTTAAAACGTGGTAATGCCATAACGGACAGCATAAATGGCTGCCTGTGTCCGGTCACGAAGTCCAAGCTTTTGAATTACATTGGAGACATGATTTTTGACCGTCCCTTCGGTAATGAATAATGCATCCGCAATTTCCCGATTGTTCAGCCCTTCTCCTAAATGGGTCAATACCTCTACTTCCCGATCTGATAACTCCTTAAGCTTTGCAGGCAATTCCGCTGTGTTTGTTTGATTGTGCCCCCTCAGCTCTGTCAGTACTTGTGAGGTGAATTCCTTCGGTAGGACAACACCGCCATGATGGACCGTAAGAATCGCCTGAACAATCGTATCCGTCGGCATATCCTTCAGTAAATATCCGCTCGCCCCTTCTTCAAGCGCGTCGAAAATGTATTCACTATCATTGAACGTCGTCAGTATCAATACTTTCACATCTTGAAGAGAATCCTTTATAAGTCTTGTTCCTTCAACCCCATTCACCTTAGGCATCCGAATATCCATTAAAACAATATCTGGCCGGAGTTTTAACGCTTTTTCCATAGCATCTTTCCCATCCATCGCGGTTCCTACTACTTCAATTTCTGGGCGCAAACCAAGCAACGTACTAAGCCCTTCCCTCACCAATGGCTGATCATCGACAATCATGATTTTTATCAACCCGTCACCCCCGTAGCAATTCGTTGAAAGGGAATAGAAACATTGATTTCAAAGCCTTCTCCTTCATTACTTTCAATTCTGAATGAACCCCCATGCTCCACAACGCGCTCTTTCATATTAATTAAACCAAAATTAGGTATAATATTCTTTTCTCCTCTTCCATCGTCTTTAATTTCTATGCTGACCCCTTCTTCGAAGATATGAATTTTCACGATGCATGTATCCGCATTCCCATGCTTTTTTGCATTCGTTAATCCTTCCTGCACAATTCTTTTTATTGTAGGCTGCACGGACATCGGGATTTCAGCAGTGTCCCCAACTACAACTAACTGAGTTTCCATAAGCGTCATTGTAGAAAACTCTTCTAAGATCCCTTGTAGTACCTCTTGAAAAGAAGACTCCTCGTGGTCCTCCTTTAATGTCCTTACAGACATTCGGATTTCATGAAGAGCATCCCGTGTCAACTGCTCACAAACAGCTATAACCTCTTTTGCCTTTCCGGAATCCCGTGATGCCATTTCGCTTGCAACTTGCAATTGGACAATTAAGGCCGTCATCTTGTGGCCAACCGTATCATGAATCTCCCGCGCAATCTCATTTCTCTCACGAATAACAGTCAACTCTTCCACTTGATTTGCATAGTCCTTCAATAGATGATGGGCAGCCTGCAAAGCCCCATGCGACTCATTCAATTGCTCATATTGCAACGCAATCGTTTCCTTTGCACTATGGAAATTTCGAATTAAGCCACCAACAAAAGCACCGTAAAAAACGAACATGCCATTGACGATATTACTTGAAACAGAAAATATGTTAGTTTGGGCATATAACCGCAAACTGATCAGTATCCACACAGCAGCAAAGGCACCTGAAAATAACCAAAACAGTTTCTTACGGTCATATAGCAAGAAAATAGTAGTTGAAAGCACTCCGAAAAATATCAAATACAAATATCCACTTTCGGAAAATAAAAGGCCAAATCCTGTAATGACGATAAAGTCAATTGATGAACAAAGAATCCTTATCTTCTCTCGGACGTTTGCCATTTGAATAAAATGACTCGTTATAAATATTGGGATGGCGACTATTATATAGAAGGTCCGAAAATCCTCTATACCGTCCGTCATTTGAAGAAAATAACAACTTAAAATAACTAACATGACAACCCGCACTAAGGAGAATAAAAAAAGAGAGAAACTTTTCATAACCACTCCCCCGTTCTATGTCTATTATTCTAATAATGAACTACTGGAAATAGGAACGCAATAAGGAGACTTTTCTGAAGTGCTATAGGAGGGGATAGGTGTCTATATAGGTATAGTTTTGCTCGAGTCAGGATATGTATTGCTCAAGTTCAAGTCAGTTATGCTCGGTTTAAAGCACTTTTGCTCATCTTATGGTTTAAACAATTTAAAGTTATTTGAGGCAAAAAAAGGCCATCCCCCACAGGGAATGGCATGTGCCCGGCGACGTCCTACTCTCACAGGGGGAAGCCTGTTCCCTGCTTAATTTGCACCTTCGGTGTAAATTAAGCAAAGCGGCTGCGCCGCTTTACTACCATCGGCGCTGAAGAGCTTAACTTCCGTATTCGGGATGGGAACGGATGTTACGAAATCAACCTTCGGTTTTACATTAATTTGAATACAAAAAAACCATCCCCCTTAGGGAATGGCATGTGCCCGGCGACGTCCTACTCTCACAGGGGGAAGCCATTTCCCTGCTTAATTTGCACCTTCGGTGTAAATTAAGCAAAGCGGCTGCGCCGCTTTACTACCATCGGCGCTGAAGAGCTTAACTTCCGTGTTCGGAATGGGAACGGATGTTACGAAATCAACCTTCGGTTTTACATTAATTTGAATACAAAAAAACCATTCCCCTTAGGGAATGGCATGTGCCCGGCGACGTCCTACTCTCACAGGGGGAAGCCCCCTACTACCATCGGCGCTGAAGAGCTTAACTTCCGTGTTCGGGATGGGAACGGGTGTGACCTCTTCGCCTTCGTCACCAGACTATGTAAGAACGATGCTTGTTCGTTCAAAACTGGATAAAAAAGACATTGTTGCGACTTCAAGTTCAACCGTACTTCATAACTTTAAGGTTAAGTCCTCGATCGATTAGTATCCGTCAGCTGCACGTGTCGCCACGCTTCCACCCCGGACCTATCCACCTCATCATCTTTGAGGGATCTTACTTACAAATGTAATGGGAAATCTCATCTTGAGGGGGGCTTCATGCTTAGATGCTTTCAGCATTTATCCCGTCCACACATAGCTACCCAGCGATGCCTTTGGCAAGACAACTGGTACACCAGCGGTGTGTCCATCCCGGTCCTCTCGTACTAAGGACAGCTCCTCTCAAATTTCCTGCGCCCGCGACGGATAGGGACCGAACTGTCTCACGACGTTCTGAACCCAGCTCGCGTACCGCTTTAATGGGCGAACAGCCCAACCCTTGGGACCGACTACAGCCCCAGGATGCGATGAGCCGACATCGAGGTGCCAAACCTCCCCGTCGATGTGGACTCTTGGGGGAGATAAGCCTGTTATCCCCGGGGTAGCTTTTATCCGTTGAGCGATGGCCCTTCCATGCGGAACCACCGGATCACTAAGCCCGTCTTTCGACCCTGCTCGACTTGTAGGTCTCGCAGTCAAGCTCCCTTATGCCTTTGCACTCTACGAATGATGTCCAACCATTCTGAGGGAACCTTTGGGCGCCTCCGTTACACTTTAGGAGGCGACCGCCCCAGTCAAACTGCCCACCTGACACTGTCTCCTGCCCGGATCACGGGCAAGGGTTAGAAGTCCAATACAGCCAGGGTAGTATCCCACCATTGCCTCCTCCGAAGCTGGCGCTCCGGATTCCAAGGCTCCTACCTATCCTGTACAGGCTGCACCGGAATTCAATATCAGGCTACAGTAAAGCTCCACGGGGTCTTTCCGTCCTGTCGCGGGTAATGCGCATCTTCACGCATATTATAATTTCACCGAGTCTCTCGTTGAGACAGTGCCCAGATCGTTACGCCTTTCGTGCGGGTCGGAACTTACCCGACAAGGAATTTCGCTACCTTAGGACCGTTATAGTTACGGCCGCCGTTTACTGGGGCTTCAATTCAAAGCTTCGCTTGCGCTGACCTCTCCTCTTAACCTTCCAGCACCGGGCAGGCGTCAGCCCCTATACGTCACCTTACGGTTTTGCAGAGACCTGTGTTTTTGCTAAACAGTCGCCTGGGCCTATTCACTGCGGCTCTCTCGGGCTTTAACACCCTACCAGAGCACCCCTTCTCCCGAAGTTACGGGGTCATTTTGCCGAGTTCCTTAACGAGAGTTCTCTCGATCACCTTAGGATTCTCTCCTCGCCTACCTGTGTCGGTTTGCGGTACGGGCACCTCCCGCCTCGCTAGAGGCTTTTCTTGGCAGTGTGAAATCAGGGACTCCGGGGAAAATTCCCCTTGCCGTCACAGCTCAATGTTATAGGAACGGGATTTGCCTCGTTCCACACCTCACTGCTTAGACGCGCATGACCAACAGCGCGCTCACCCTATCCTTCTGCGTCCCCCCATTGCTGATAACGGCGGGGAGGTGGTACAGGAATATCAACCTGTTCTCCATCGTCTACGCCTTTCGGCCTCGACTTAGGTCCCGACTAACCCTGAGCGGACGAGCCTTCCTCAGGAAACCTTAGGCATTCGGTGGAAGGGATTCTCACCCTTCTTTCGCTACTCATACCGGCATTCTCACTTCCAAGCGCTCCACCAGTCCTTACGATCTGGCTTCGACGCCCTTGGAACGCTCTCCTACCACTGACACCAAAGGTGTCAATCCGCAGTTTCGGTGATCCGTTTAGCCCCGGTACATTTTCGGCGCAGCGCCACTCGACCAGTGAGCTATTACGCACTCTTTAAATGGTGGCTGCTTCTAAGCCAACATCCTGGTTGTCTGGGCAGCGCCACATCCTTTTCCACTTAACGGATACTTGGGGACCTTAACTGGCGGTCTGGGCTGTTTCCCTCTCGACTACGGATCTTATCACCCGCAGTCTGACTCCCAAACATAAATCATCGGCATTCGGAGTTTGTCTGAATTCGGTAACCCGGGATGGGCCCCTAGTCCAAACAGTGCTCTACCTCCGAGATTCTTTCGTTTGAGGCTAGCCCTAAAGCTATTTCGGAGAGAACCAGCTATCTCCAGGTTCGATTGGAATTTCACCGCTACCCACACCTCATCCCCGCACTTTTCAACGTACGTGGGTTCGGGCCTCCAGTAAGTGTTACCTTACCTTCACCCTGGACATGGGTAGATCACCTGGTTTCGGGTCTACGACCCCATACTCATTCGCCCTATTCAGACTCGCTTTCGCTGCGGCTCCGCATTCTCTGCTTAACCTTGCATGGAATCGTAACTCGCCGGTTCATTCTACAAAAGGCACGCCATCACCCATTAACGGGCTCTGACAACTTGTAGGCACACGGTTTCAGGTTCTCTTTCACTCCCCTTCCGGGGTGCTTTTCACCTTTCCCTCACGGTACTGGTTCACTATCGGTCACTAGGGAGTATTTAGCCTTGGGAGATGGTCCTCCCGGATTCCGACGGAATTTCACGTGTTCCGCCGTACTCAGGATCCACTCTGGAGGGGATGGACTTTCGACTACGGGGCTTTTACCCGCTATGGCGGACCTTTCCAGGTCGCTTCGTCTAATCCATCCCTTTGTAACTCCGTATAGAGTGTCCTACAACCCCAGGAAGCAAGCTTCCTGGTTTGGGCTCTTCCCGTTTCGCTCGCCGCTACTTAGGGAATCGATTTTTCTTTCTCTTCCTCCGGATACTTAGATGTTTCAGTTCTCCGGGTGTGCCTCGTTCACGCTATGTATTCACGTGAACGTACTGCCCCATTACGGGCAGTGGGTTTCCCCATTCGGAAATCTTCGGATCAATGCTTACTTACAGCTCCCCGAAGCATATCGGTGTTAGTGCCGTCCTTCATAGGCTCCTAGTGCCAAGGCATCCGCCGTGCGCCCTTTCTAACTTAACCTGCTTGTGCAACAATCTATAGCGATATAGATTGAAGACACGTTAAAAAGTATTGCAATTGTTCAATCACAAAGTGATCGACTCGGTTGATTACTTGATGTTTTGTTGCTTCAATGTCGTTTTATCCAGTTTTCAAAGAACAAGTTTTGAAAGTCATCATAGAAGATGAACCTTCAAAACTGAACGCAAAACGTCAACGTATGAACCGGAGGTTCATATTCCGTAATTATCCTTAGAAAGGAGGTGATCCAGCCGCACCTTCCGATACGGCTACCTTGTTACGACTTCACCCCAATCATCTGTCCCACCTTCGGCGGCTGGCTCCCGTAAGGGTTACCCCACCGACTTCGGGTGTTACAAACTCTCGTGGTGTGACGGGCGGTGTGTACAAGACCCGGGAACGTATTCACCGTGGCATGCTGATCCACGATTACTAGCGATTCCGGCTTCATGCAGGCGAGTTGCAGCCTGCAATCCGAACTGGGAACGATTTTATGGGATTGGCTCCCCCTCGCGGGTTCGCAGCCCTTTGTATCGTCCATTGTAGCACGTGTGTAGCCCAGGTCATAAGGGGCATGATGATTTGACGTCATCCCCACCTTCCTCCGGTTTGTCACCGGCAGTCACCTTAGAGTGCCCAACTGAATGCTGGCAACTAAGATCAAGGGTTGCGCTCGTTGCGGGACTTAACCCAACATCTCACGACACGAGCTGACGACAACCATGCACCACCTGTCACCGCTGTCCCCGAAGGGAAAGACATGTCTCCATGCCGGTCAGCGGGATGTCAAGACCTGGTAAGGTTCTTCGCGTTGCTTCGAATTAAACCACATGCTCCACCGCTTGTGCGGGTCCCCGTCAATTCCTTTGAGTTTCAGCCTTGCGGCCGTACTCCCCAGGCGGAGTGCTTAATGCGTTAGCTGCAGCACTAAGGGGCGGAAACCCCCTAACACTTAGCACTCATCGTTTACGGCGTGGACTACCAGGGTATCTAATCCTGTTTGCTCCCCACGCTTTCGCGCCTCAACGTCAGTTACAGACCAGAAAGTCGCCTTCGCCACTGGTGTTCCTCCACATCTCTACGCATTTCACCGCTACACGTGGAATTCCACTTTCCTCTTCTGTACTCAAGTCCTCCAGTTTCCAATGACCCTCCACGGTTGAGCCGTGGGCTTTCACATCAGACTTAAAGGACCGTCTGCGCGCGCTTTACGCCCAATAATTCCGGACAACGCTTGCCACCTACGTATTACCGCGGCTGCTGGCACGTAGTTAGCCGTGGCTTTCTAACGAGGTACCGTCAAGGTACGGGCAGTTACTCCCGTACTTGTTCTTCCCTCGCAACAGAGCTTTACGATCCGAAAACCTTCTTCGCTCACGCGGCGTTGCTCCATCAGACTTTCGTCCATTGTGGAAGATTCCCTACTGCTGCCTCCCGTAGGAGTCTGGGCCGTGTCTCAGTCCCAGTGTGGCCGATCACCCTCTCAGGTCGGCTACGCATCGTCGCCTTGGTAGGCCGTTACCCCACCAACTAGCTAATGCGCCGCGGGCCCATCCTGCAGTGACAGCCGAAACCGTCTTTCAGAGTTCTTCCATGCGGAAGAACCGATTATTCGGTATTAGCCCCGGTTTCCCGGAGTTATCCCCATCTGCAGGGCAGGTTGCCCACGTGTTACTCACCCGTCCGCCGCTAATATCAGGGAGCAAGCTCCCTTCAATCCGCTCGACTTGCATGTATTAGGCACGCCGCCAGCGTTCGTCCTGAGCCAGGATCAAACTCTCCATAAAAGAGAAATTCGAATAGCTCGAGTTTCTTGCTGGCATCATTTAAGATGTCAATTTTGAATCCGAAGATTCGTTTTGTTCTTTTTACCGACGGGGTCGGCTCCAGAACTTTATTTGTTGACGTTTTGCTGTTCAGTTTTCAAGGTTCATTTGTTTGTTGCTCCGTTAGAAGCAACTCTTATATAATACCACGTTGCAATTTCGATGTCAACAACTTTTCCCGAAAAGTTTTTCGCTGTTTCGAAGTGGTTATTTAGTTACCAGAAGTGCAACGTTATTTACTATAACACCTCATCTTTTAAAACGCAATACTTTTATAATCGATTTTCTTTTTTATTTTCTAATCTTCACTAAAACTCTTTGGATACCTAATTAGATAGTTATTGGACGCGGAATAAGGATTGTTGAGTACAGTATTTGATTCTTGGGCGTAGATCCTAATTCTTGAGCGTCGAACGCGATTCTTGAGCGCGAATATGAATTCTTGAGCATCGAACCAGATTCTTGAGCGCAAATAAGGATTCTTGAGCACCTGGCCCGATTCTTGAGCGCGGATACGAATGCTTGAGCATCGAACCAGATTCTTGAGCCCGAATACGGATTCTTGAGCGTCGAGCAAGATTTTTGAGCACGAATACGAATTCTTAAACTTCTGGCCGGATTCTTGAGCACTTGAACACCTTTTTTAATAAAAATCATTTATCGCGAGTCGCGGTCCAACCCCTGTTATTTTCCACTTGCCCTTTCGTGCCAAGTGCCCTTTACACTTAATAAGGTTTTATAAAAACTAATTATTAAACACAAAAAACCATCCCTACAGGGATGGCCTTTGCCCGGCGACGTCCTACTCTCACAGGGGGAAGCCCCCTACTACCATCGGCGCTGAAGAGCTTAACTTCCGTGTTCGGGATGGGAACGGGTGTGACCTCTTCGCCTTCGTCACCAGACTATGTAAGAACGATGCTTGTTCGTTCAAAACTGGATAAAAGAGACATTGTTGCGACTTCAAGTTCAACCGTACTTCATAACTTTAAGGTTAAGTCCTCGATCGATTAGTATCCGTCAGCTGCACGTGTCGCCACGCTTCCACCCCGGACCTATCCACCTCATCATCTTTGAGGGATCTTACTTACAAATGTAATGGGAAATCTCATCTTGAGGGGGGCTTCATGCTTAGATGCTTTCAGCATTTATCCCGTCCACACATAGCTACCCAGCGATGCCTTTGGCAAGACAACTGGTACACCAGCGGTGTGTCCATCCCGGTCCTCTCGTACTAAGGACAGCTCCTCTCAAATTTCCTGCGCCCGCGACGGATAGGGACCGAACTGTCTCACGACGTTCTGAACCCAGCTCGCGTACCGCTTTAATGGGCGAACAGCCCAACCCTTGGGACCGACTACAGCCCCAGGATGCGATGAGCCGACATCGAGGTGCCAAACCTCCCCGTCGATGTGGACTCTTGGGGGAGATAAGCCTGTTATCCCCGGGGTAGCTTTTATCCGTTGAGCGATGGCCCTTCCATGCGGAACCACCGGATCACTAAGCCCGTCTTTCGACCCTGCTCGACTTGTAGGTCTCGCAGTCAAGCTCCCTTATGCCTTTGCACTCTACGAATGATGTCCAACCATTCTGAGGGAACCTTTGGGCGCCTCCGTTACACTTTAGGAGGCGACCGCCCCAGTCAAACTGCCCACCTGACACTGTCTCCTGCCCGGATCACGGGCAAGGGTTAGAAGTCCAATACAGCCAGGGTAGTATCCCACCATTGCCTCCTCCGAAGCTGGCGCTCCGGATTCCAAGGCTCCTACCTATCCTGTACAGGCTGCACCGGAATTCAATATCAGGCTACAGTAAAGCTCCACGGGGTCTTTCCGTCCTGTCGCGGGTAATGCGCATCTTCACGCATATTATAATTTCACCGAGTCTCTCGTTGAGACAGTGCCCAGATCGTTACGCCTTTCGTGCGGGTCGGAACTTACCCGACAAGGAATTTCGCTACCTTAGGACCGTTATAGTTACGGCCGCCGTTTACTGGGGCTTCAATTCAAAGCTTCGCTTGCGCTGACCTCTCCTCTTAACCTTCCAGCACCGGGCAGGCGTCAGCCCCTATACGTCACCTTACGGTTTTGCAGAGACCTGTGTTTTTGCTAAACAGTCGCCTGGGCCTATTCACTGCGGCTCTCTCGGGCTTTAACACCCTACCAGAGCACCCCTTCTCCCGAAGTTACGGGGTCATTTTGCCGAGTTCCTTAACGAGAGTTCTCTCGATCACCTTAGGATTCTCTCCTCGCCTACCTGTGTCGGTTTGCGGTACGGGCACCTCCCGCCTCGCTAGAGGCTTTTCTTGGCAGTGTGAAATCAGGGACTCCGGGGATAATTCCCCTTGCCGTCACAGCTCAATGTTATAGGAACGGGATTTGCCTCGTTCCACACCTCACTGCTTAGACGCGCATGACCAACAGCGCGCTCACCCTATCCTTCTGCGTCCCCCCATTGCTGATAACGGCGGGGAGGTGGTACAGGAATATCAACCTGTTCTCCATCGTCTACGCCTTTCGGCCTCGACTTAGGTCCCGACTAACCCTGAGCGGACGAGCCTTCCTCAGGAAACCTTAGGCATTCGGTGGAAGGGATTCTCACCCTTCTTTCGCTACTCATACCGGCATTCTCACTTCCAAGCGCTCCACCAGTCCTTACGATCTGGCTTCGACGCCCTTGGAACGCTCTCCTACCACTGACACCAAAGGTGTCAATCCGCAGTTTCGGTGATCCGTTTAGCCCCGGTACATTTTCGGCGCAGCGCCACTCGACCAGTGAGCTATTACGCACTCTTTAAATGGTGGCTGCTTCTAAGCCAACATCCTGGTTGTCTGGGCAGCGCCACATCCTTTTCCACTTAACGGATACTTGGGGACCTTAACTGGCGGTCTGGGCTGTTTCCCTCTCGACTACGGATCTTATCACCCGCAGTCTGACTCCCAAACATAAATCATCGGCATTCGGAGTTTGTCTGAATTCGGTAACCCGGGATGGGCCCCTAGTCCAAACAGTGCTCTACCTCCGAGATTCTTTCGTTTGAGGCTAGCCCTAAAGCTATTTCGGAGAGAACCAGCTATCTCCAGGTTCGATTGGAATTTCACCGCTACCCACACCTCATCCCCGCACTTTTCAACGTACGTGGGTTCGGGCCTCCAGTAAGTGTTACCTTACCTTCACCCTGGACATGGGTAGATCACCTGGTTTCGGGTCTACGACCCCATACTCATTCGCCCTATTCAGACTCGCTTTCGCTGCGGCTCCGCATTCTCTGCTTAACCTTGCATGGAATCGTAACTCGCCGGTTCATTCTACAAAAGGCACGCCATCACCCATTAACGGGCTCTGACAACTTGTAGGCACACGGTTTCAGGTTCTCTTTCACTCCCCTTCCGGGGTGCTTTTCACCTTTCCCTCACGGTACTGGTTCACTATCGGTCACTAGGGAGTATTTAGCCTTGGGAGATGGTCCTCCCGGATTCCGACGGAATTTCACGTGTTCCGCCGTACTCAGGATCCACTCTGGAGGGGATGGACTTTCGACTACGGGGCTTTTACCCGCTATGGCGGACCTTTCCAGGTCGCTTCGTCTAATCCATCCCTTTGTAACTCCGTATAGAGTGTCCTACAACCCCAGGAAGCAAGCTTCCTGGTTTGGGCTTTTCCCGTTTCGCTCGCCGCTACTTAGGGAATCGATTTTTCTTTCTCTTCCTCCGGATACTTAGATGTTTCAGTTCTCCGGGTGTGCCTCGTTCACGCTATGTATTCACGTGAACGTACTGCCCCATTACGGGCAGTGGGTTTCCCCATTCGGAAATCTTCGGATCAATGCTTACTTACAGCTCCCCGAAGCATATCGGTGTTAGTGCCGTCCTTCATAGGCTCCTAGTGCCAAGGCATCCGCCGTGCGCCCTTTCTAACTTAACCTGCTTGTGCAACAATCTATAGCGATATAGATTGAAGACACGTTAAAAAGTATTGCAATTGTTCAATCACAAAAGTGATCGACTCGGTTGATTACTTGATGTTTTGTTGCTTCAATGTCGTTTTATCCAGTTTTCAAAGAACAAGTTTTGAAAGTCATCATAGAAGATGAACCTTCAAAACTGAACGCAAAACGTCAACGTATGAACCGGAGGTTCATATTCCGTAATTATCCTTAGAAAGGAGGTGATCCAGCCGCACCTTCCGATACGGCTACCTTGTTACGACTTCACCCCAATCATCTGTCCCACCTTCGGCGGCTGGCTCCCGTAAGGGTTACCCCACCGACTTCGGGTGTTACAAACTCTCGTGGTGTGACGGGCGGTGTGTACAAGACCCGGGAACGTATTCACCGTGGCATGCTGATCCACGATTACTAGCGATTCCGGCTTCATGCAGGCGAGTTGCAGCCTGCAATCCGAACTGGGAACGATTTTATGGGATTGGCTCCCCCTCGCGGGTTCGCAGCCCTTTGTATCGTCCATTGTAGCACGTGTGTAGCCCAGGTCATAAGGGGCATGATGATTTGACGTCATCCCCACCTTCCTCCGGTTTGTCACCGGCAGTCACCTTAGAGTGCCCAACTGAATGCTGGCAACTAAGATCAAGGGTTGCGCTCGTTGCGGGACTTAACCCAACATCTCACGACACGAGCTGACGACAACCATGCACCACCTGTCACCGCTGTCCCCGAAGGGAAAGACATGTCTCCATGCCGGTCAGCGGGATGTCAAGACCTGGTAAGGTTCTTCGCGTTGCTTCGAATTAAACCACATGCTCCACCGCTTGTGCGGGTCCCCGTCAATTCCTTTGAGTTTCAGCCTTGCGGCCGTACTCCCCAGGCGGAGTGCTTAATGCGTTAGCTGCAGCACTAAGGGGCGGAAACCCCCTAACACTTAGCACTCATCGTTTACGGCGTGGACTACCAGGGTATCTAATCCTGTTTGCTCCCCACGCTTTCGCGCCTCAACGTCAGTTACAGACCAGAAAGTCGCCTTCGCCACTGGTGTTCCTCCACATCTCTACGCATTTCACCGCTACACGTGGAATTCCACTTTCCTCTTCTGTACTCAAGTCCTCCAGTTTCCAATGACCCTCCACGGTTGAGCCGTGGGCTTTCACATCAGACTTAAAGGACCGTCTGCGCGCGCTTTACGCCCAATAATTCCGGACAACGCTTGCCACCTACGTATTACCGCGGCTGCTGGCACGTAGTTAGCCGTGGCTTTCTAACGAGGTACCGTCAAGGTACGGGCAGTTACTCCCGTACTTGTTCTTCCCTCGCAACAGAGCTTTACGATCCGAAAACCTTCTTCGCTCACGCGGCGTTGCTCCATCAGACTTTCGTCCATTGTGGAAGATTCCCTACTGCTGCCTCCCGTAGGAGTCTGGGCCGTGTCTCAGTCCCAGTGTGGCCGATCACCCTCTCAGGTCGGCTACGCATCGTCGCCTTGGTAGGCCGTTACCCCACCAACTAGCTAATGCGCCGCGGGCCCATCCTGCAGTGACAGCCGAAACCGTCTTTCAGAGTTCTTCCATGCGGAAGAACCGATTATTCGGTATTAGCCCCGGTTTCCCGGAGTTATCCCCATCTGCAGGGCAGGTTGCCCACGTGTTACTCACCCGTCCGCCGCTAATATCAGGGAGCAAGCTCCCTTCAATCCGCTCGACTTGCATGTATTAGGCACGCCGCCAGCGTTCGTCCTGAGCCAGGATCAAACTCTCCATAAAAGAGAAATTCGAATAGCTCGAGTTTCTTGCTGGCATCATTTAAGATGTCAATTTTGAATCCGAAGATTCGTTTTGTTCTTTTCACCGACGGGGTCGGCTTCAGAACTTTATTTGTTGACGTTTTGCTGTTCAGTTTTCAAGGTTCATTTGTTTGTCGCTCCGTTAGAAGCAACTCTTATATAATACCACGTTGCAATTTCGATGTCAACAACTTTTCTCGAAAAGTTTTCCGCTGTTTCAAAGTGGTTATTTAGTTACTAAAAGTGCAACGTTATCCACTATAACACCTTACCTTTTTATTTGCAAGTGTTATTCTATAAAAACTTTTATCATATTACTTTATTGCCTAATTGACTTTGTCCATTATTAATTTAAAGGAAAGTGCTAAAATCTTTGAGCCATGCTCCTTCTATAATAGAAGAAGCTTATTCATAGAAAGACAGCAAATGTGAACAGAGCTGCAAATCCAGGGATACCAAGAATGGCTAATAGGAATCCTGATGCGATGTTCACCGGAAAATAGATGCCTACGAATCCACCCGCAATATTTAGTATGAAGAGAGCCAAAAATGCGAACGCCAGACGGAACCAAAACACAGACAGTTTTTCAATCATTTTTTTCATTTCGTTTTTATCCATCAGCAAAAGTAAAAGAAGTACAACTCCGACCATCGCAATGCCAATAATTTTCATGGAAAGCGCCCCTTTCGATTAATAGTACAATCTATGCGCTTTCCTAAAAAATTATCACGTTGCTATTATAGCTCCACGCGAAGTTGCCTCTCTTTTGCTTCTTTGAAAAGATGAAAGTACTTACTTTCTGCTATTTTCCTTTGAATCATAACTTCCAAATCATAATCATTTAAATACTTTTCTATTTCCTTAGCTTGCTCCCAATCATCTTTTGTTTCTAATAGTAGATTAAGAAGTCGGTTGTCGAATTCCCTTTTCAATTTCCTCTTTCGGCCAAACATTTTTGTTGACCCCCTATAGTTCCCTGCGTCCTTCAAGTGCTTTTGATAAGGTCACTTCATCCGCATACTCAAGATCTCCACCGACTGGCAAACCGTGTGCAATCCTAGTCGTAGTAATGCCTGACGGTTTCACAAGACGGGAGATATACATCGCGGTCGCTTCCCCTTCGATTGTCGGATTCGTTGCTAATATCAATTCTTCTACTTCTTCATCCTGCAAACGAGTCAATAGGGAAGGAACGTTAATGTCCTCAGGACCCACGCCATCCATCGGTGAAATAGCTCCGTGTAGTACATGATACATACCCTTGTAATCTCTCATCTTCTCCATTGCAATTACGTCCTTCGGATCTTGAACAACACAAATCATCGATCGGTCACGGGATTGGTCTTGGCATATCTGACAAGGGTCTATATCTGTGATATGCCCGCAAATAGAGCAGAATCGTAGGTTCCGTTTTGCATCCACCAACGCTTTGGCGAATTCAAGAACTGTATCTTCCTTCATGTTCAATACAAAAAATGCCAGACGGCCCGCTGTTTTCGGGCCGATACCTGGCAACTTCATAAAACTATCGATCAGTTTCGATATCGGTTCAGGATAATGCATATCTATTCCTCCTAGAACATTCCAGGCAGGTTCAATCCTTTCGTGAATTGCCCCATTGTGGAGTTCGCTAATTCTTCGGCTTTTGCCATTGCATCATTTGTAGCAATCACAACAAGGTCTTGTAGCATTTCTACATCTTCCGGATCTACGACGGATGGATCGATGACCACTTCAAGTACTTCCTTTTGACCTGAAACGATTACCTTCACCATACCTCCGCCTGCTGTTCCTTCAAGGCGCTTTTCACCAAGTTCCTCTTGTGCTTCCGCCATTTTCTTTTGCATTTTTTGCATTTGTTTCATCATACCTTGCATATTTCCCATACCACGCATGTTATTTCCTCCTCAACTTAGTTTAATCATCATGTACCGTTATGAATTCCTTGCCAAACATCTTTTCTGCTTCCGCAACAATCGGATCAGCATTTTGCTCTTCAGCTTCTTGTAGGAAGGATGGCATGTCTTCCGCCAATCCTTGTTGACCATCAGACTGTGAATCCTCCGCTTCGTCTTGTTGCTTCGACAATCCATTGTTTCGTATGAACTCCTCACGAACCTTTAACCAACCGTCTTCCGGCACATACACGACATCATATGCTTTACCAGTTCGACTGCGCAAGGCATCAGATAATCCTGACCGAAGAGAGGAGTTTTCCGAAGCCATAAGGCAATGGATTTCATATTTGAATTTTAACACAAAAGCAGTGTCTGATGCCGCCACTGGTTCAGTTTCTTCAAGAAGTGCTGAATGGGATCTTTGTAAAGTTTGCATCATGCTTGCCCATTCCTCACGAATCACTTGGATGTCTTGACGGGTGGCACCTTTTAAGACCTCGTTAATTTTCCCGGTCGGTATCCTGAATGACTGAGATGATTTTGATGCGGCCTTCTTTGGTTGGGCAGCAACTGCTCCTTCAACCGGACGGACACCATTTGCCAGTTGCTGTTGAAGGTCAGCTATTATTCTTTCCAAGCTGTCCACCTTTTGAGATAGATGTGGATCTATCACCTGATGGCTTTGGCCTTCAGGAACTGGTCCTTTTAAGTGAATCATTTTCAACAATGCCGATTCTACATACACCTTTGCATGATTGGAAAACCGCATTTCCTGTTGCGTTTTCGAAAGAATGTCTATGAATGAATAAAGGGTCTCAGGCTCAAATGCATTCGATAAGGATACAAACCTTTCATTCCCCGAAATCAGTTCAAGTAGATCCTCGAGATCTGGAGCAGTTCTTAATAGAAGAAGATCTCTGAAGAACGTGATCAAATCTTCCGCCAGCCTTGAAACATCTTTACCTTCAGCAATGAGCTGATCAAGCAATGTTAATGCAGCTGCAGCATCTTTCGAAAGTAGCGCTTCTGCCAATTGATAAAAGATGTCTTCCCCAATCGATCCAGTTACAAGTAATGCACCTTCAGCTGTCAGTCGATCACCGCTGAACGATACAACCTGATCAAGCATGCTAAGTGCATCACGCATTCCACCCGAAGCAGCCTGAGCAATGACTTTAAGGGCCCCTTCATCAGCCTCAATTCCGGCATCGCTTAACACTTGCTTCATTCGATCGATAATTTCCGCCGCTGTAATCGGTTTGAAATCGAATCGTTGACAACGGGAAATGATGGTCAATGGCAGCTTATGTGGCTCTGTAGTTGCCAGTATGAAAACGGCATGCGGTGGCGGCTCTTCCAATGTCTTTAGTAGTGCGTTGAAAGCTGAATTCGATAACATATGAACTTCGTCAATGATATAGACTTTGAATCGCGCGTTGGATGGGGCAAAACGGACCTTCTCGATCACGTCCCTTATTTCTTCCACCCGTGAATTTGAAGCTGCGTCAAATTCAATGACATCCGTGTTGGACCCTTCCGTGATGCTTCTACAGGTCGGACAATCATTGCACGGTTCCTTTGCCGGTCCATTTTCGCAATTCAACGCCTTTGCAAAAACCTTTGCAGCACTTGTCTTTCCCGTCCCTCGCGGCCCAGAGAACAAATAGGCATGGGTTGTCTTATTATGTAGCAAAGCGTTTTGCAACGTTTGCTTCACATGTCTCTGTCCAGACATTTCACTGAAAGACTGCGGTCGATACACACGGTAAAAAGCTTGATAGACCACCATTCCCCCTCCTTCCCATTCATTGCAATAATGCTCTTAGTATATCATAAATAGGGTGTGCAAACCCTTTTCAAACTAAAGAAAAAACCCGCCCTAAAATCGGACGAGTTTTGATTTGCATAGTAAATGCCGTGCACCTTCCTTCGACTGCCGCACATAAGCGTTACTCCTGTCGACAGCTCAGCCTAGGCTGCCCCGCGGCACATGAGAAATTCCACTTAATGCTGCTTCCTTCCGGACCTGACATGGTTCATGGGTTCCCATTGCGCAGGACCCAGACGTCAACACTACGTGCAAGAGGCAGGCCCTACATGCGGATACAGCCTCGGTAAAGGGATTCAGTCTTGCTAGAGCGGATTGCAAGTTACAGGGCACCGCTACCTCCCCACCTAGCACGGCTTTCTTAGTATAACGTTTTTTATGGATAAAATCAACCCATCCCTTATGATACTTCATCTTGTAAGGGAGAAGTGTTCTCGTTCTTCGTCATTAAGTTCTCGTTTAAACAAAAGAGTCCTCGTTTATTTAAATTAATTTCTCATTAACTATGCAAGTGTTCTCCTTTATACCTAAAGAGTTCTCATTCCCCACTAAAGAGTTCTCCTTTACACCCGAAGAGTTCTCCTTTAATCACAAACCCTCACCCTCTTTAGATGACAGATTTCCGTGAATAAACTTATTTAAAAAAGGTGCAGATAATTGGTTGACACTTCATACCGAATCATGATAAATTATGTTTTGTTGATACGGAGGAATACCCAAGCCCGGCTGAAGGGATCGGTCTTGAAAACCGACAGGGGTGTTAAAGCCCGCGGGGGTTCGAATCCCTCTTCCTCCGCCATACATTTTAAATAAGCGCATAGTTGGAGAGTCTGTTACATTAAATGTGATGGATTCTTTTTATTTTCAATGAAAAAGATGCCTATTGACCGACTGTCGGCTAATAGGCATCTTTTTTAATAGTTGAACCTGTATGGGCTGGCGTTACTGCAATTCCCATATAAAATGGAAATTCCTTTTCCAGCCGCCTCGCAACATTCTCTTCGGTCCCTTTCTCCACTACAATGAACAAAGAAGGACCAGCCCCGCTAATCGTCATACCTAATGCTCCCAATCCATGACAGTACTTCCGAATGCGATCGAAATTATGAAGCAACGATTTACGATACGGTTCATGGAAAACGTCCTTTTCCATCATCCTCCCGACCAACTTCCAATCGTCTACCATCATAGCCGCCACCATGACATTACTTGCAGCGTTTCCAGCTGATGCTATTGAATGAGGCAAATCCTTCGGAAGGAGACCCCTCGATTCGGTTGTTTTCAATGTACTTGGAGGAACGAGCAGAACGCATCCAATTTCCGGCTTGGGCAATTGCACGATTTCCATTTTACCGTCAATGAAATATGTAACTGTTACCCCTCCAAGGAGAGCTGCCGCCACATTGTCGGAATGACCTTCAATCTCGCTGCCTATGCGCACCTTCTCTTCTGGTGGCAATGAAAGATTAAGAAGCTCGTTTGCAATTTCAATCCCTGCGGCTATTGCGGTTGCACTACTGCCAAACCCTTTTCCAAGTGGGATTTCGGATTTTACATATAGAGCATGCGGCTCGAGTTCCTTGCTAAACCGTGTCGCAACTTTATTAATCGTCTGGATGATCAAATTCGTCTCGTCTGTCGGTAAATCAGCGTACTCTTCTCCGTCATATTCCACGCACCACTGCGCAGACCTATGTACTCCTACGGTCATATAAAGGGCAAGGGCAAGACCGATGCTGTCATAGCCCGGTCCAAGATTCGCCGTTGTAGCGGGTACGACGACTGAAAACATCGGTTCTTCCATCAGTTCGCCGCACCATCCTTCAGTTCGTTCAAAAATGTCTCAAACTGCTCTTTTGATAGGAATGACTTCCCTTCATTCACATGAATGGCCGTTTCGGGATCCTTTAGCCCGTTGCCTGTAAGAACACCAACAATCGTCGTCCCTTTTTCAATCAAACCGGCATCAAGTTGCTTCTTAATGCCTGCAATCGTTGCACAGGAGGCGGGCTCTGCAAAAACTCCATCAGTTGAAGCCAACAGGCTATATGCTTCCAATATTTCCTCATCTGTTGCTGAAATAATCGTCCCACCTGATTCCTGAAGCGCAGCTGTCGCCAAATGCCAGCTTGCCGGATTCCCGATACGGATTGCCGTAGCAATTGTTTCAGGCTCTTCAAATACCCGGCCATAGACTATAGGTGCTGCACCATCCGCCTGCACACCTAAAAGTTTCGGCATACCTGACCCCTTTTTGGCGTCATATTCCTTAAACCCTTTCCAGGCAGCGGAAATATTCCCTGCATTTCCGACAGGCAACGCAAAGATATCCGGCACTTTCCCCAATTGCTCATTCGTTTCGAAGGCAATCGTTTTCTGACCTTCCAATCGGTAAGGATTCACTGAATTCACAAGTGCAATCTTTCCTTCTCCTACTTCTCTCACCATACGTAATGCTTCATCGAAGTTCCCTTCAATTGCCACAATTTCTGCGCCGTACATTTTTGCTTGGGCCAATTTGCCAAGCGCAATCCTTCCTTCCGGGATGACAACGATTGTCCGCATCCCGGCTCGTGTCCCATAAGCAGCTGCAGAAGCAGACGTATTGCCTGTTGACGCACAGATTAATGCCGTTTTTCCTTCCTCTTTTGCTTTGGCAACTGCCATCACCATACCCCGATCCTTGAATGAGCCTGTCGGGTTTGTCCCTTCTGTTTTAACATAAAGATTGATGCCCCATAGTTCGGATATATTTTTCAAATGGATGAGCGGCGTGTTTCCTTCCTGCAAAGTGAGCTCAGGTGTTTTTTCCGTTACCGGCAGCCACTCTTTGTATTCTTCTATTAATCCATTCCATCTTCTCATTTGTTTCCGCCCTCCACTCTGTAGTAGCTAATAACACCATTAACTTCCGATGTATTACGCAGTTCATCCATAATGTTGAGATGTTGTTGCCTCGATATTTGATGGGTGATCATAATCAAATCGACACCGCCGTTTCGATCGCCTTCCCGCTGTACAACGGTTGCAAGGCTAGCACCATGCTTGCTATAGATTGAAGCCAATTTCGTCAATACACCGACTTCATCTTTTACAGAAATCCGATGGAAGTAGCGCCCGAAGATTTGGGTGTCTTTTTTTACTTTGCAGAAATGCCGTGGTGCGTGAAGCCTTTTCCCGTTAACTCCAAGCAATAGATTTCGACATGCCGCAACAATATCGCCAGTGACCGATGTGGCAGTTGGCAAAGAACCTGCCCCCGGTCCATAGAACATCGTCTCCCCTACTGTGTCGCCGTATACATATACAGCGTTGAATTCATTGTTGACGGAGGCAAGCGGATGCGAGTTTTGTATGAAAACAGGTTCCACAGAGATTTCGATTCCATCGTCATCCTTTTTCGCAGAACCAGCCATTTTTACAGTAAAGCCGAATTGCTCCGCCAGCTCAAGGTCGCCTTCCCGAATGTCCTTCATACCCCTCACAAAGACGTCTTCCAACCGTACTTCAGTTGAAAATGCAAGCGAAGCAAGGATTGCCATTTTCCTTGCAGCATCGATACCGTCGACGTCAGCCGATGGGTCGGCTTCTGCAAATCCTAATTCGGTTGCTTCCGCTAATGCTTCTTCATATGTTTTCTTTTCATGCTTCATTTTTGTCAGTATGAAATTCGTCGTTCCATTTACGATACCTGTCAAAGCCCGAATTCGATCTGACGCAAGCCCATCTTCCAATGTACGGATAAGTGGAATTCCCCCTCCTACGCTTGCTTCATAGAAGAGGTCACATTTATTTTCATCTGCCAAATTCAATAACTCATTACCGAATTGGGCCATGACATCCTTATTTGCGGTTACGACTCCTTTACCTGCCTGGAGTGCCCGTTCAATCGACTGCTTCGCTTCAGTCGTCCCGCCAATCACTTCTACGATTAAGTCAATAGTAGGATCTTCAATAACCTCGTCCGGATTTATCGTAAAAATATCCTCCGATAAATCAGTGTCCCTTTTCTTTGTAGCATCTTTTACAAGAACTTTTTTTATCTTAACCGGAACTCCAAGCTTATGGATTAGGTCTTCCTGATGTTTTTGAAGAATCGTAGCAACACCGCTTCCGACGACCCCGAACCCTAATAAACCGATGTTGATTTCACTTTTCATGTATACGATTCCCCTCGCTCTATGTTCACTATGTAAATACATTTGTGTTTTATATAAGGACATTATAGAGAAATAAGTCTTTAATAACAACCCTGTTTATGTTAAAGTTCAATATATCATGCAATTGCTACTTCATTAAAGATTGGATCTGGTGAATATGAAAGTTTGTAAGTTCGGCGGCACTTCCGTTGCGACTGCCGATCAAATTAGAAAAGTTGTCGATATTGTAACTTCGAATATTGATCGTAAAATAATCGTTGTCTCAGCTCCTGGTAAACGTTTTTCTGATGATATAAAGGTGACCGATCTTCTTATTAAGTTAGCTGAGAAAGCTTTGTCGAATGAAGATACTGAGGTCGAATTAAACGAGGTCGTCAATCGTTTCCGCGGGATTGCAAATGATCTCGGCCTATCAGATGATATCGTTGAAACGATTAAACATGACTTACAAGATCGACTTTCCCAAGACAAAGAAGACTCCCTCCTTTTCATGGATACAATGAAAGCAGCGGGAGAAGATAATAACGCAAAATTGATTGCTGCCTATTTCCAATTCATCGGTGTCGATGCGAAGTATATCAACCCAAGGGAAGCTGGGCTTTTAGTTAACAATCGTCCTGAGCGCGTTCGTGCATTACCACAAGGGGATGAAAAGCTTGCAAAGTTACGGGATGAGCAAGGCATTATTATATTCCCAGGATTTTTCGGTTATACGGAAGACGGAACGCTTCGTACATTCAATCGTGGCGGCTCGGATATTACCGGTTCCATTATTGCAGCAGCTATTAAAGCAGATCTATATGAAAACTTCACCGACGTGGATTCTGTCTTCGCCGCCAATCCGACGGTTATCGATAATCCCGTTTCCATCGATACGATGACGTACCGTGAAATGCGGGAGCTGGCTTATGCAGGTTTCTCAGTATTCCATGATGAAGCGCTTATTCCAGCTTTTCGGAAGTCGATCCCGGTCCGGATCAAAAATACGAATAACCCAGATGCTCCAGGCACTTTAATCGTCAAGGAGCGGGACTATAACGAGCAACAAGTAATCGGGATTGCCGCCGACAGCGGATTTACCGCAATTTATGTCGATAAATATTTGATGAACCTTGAAATCGGTTTTGGACGCAGACTTTTGCAAATCCTTGAGGAAGAGGATATTTCGTATGAGCATACGCCATCCGGAATCGATAACCTTTCAATTATCCTCCGCAGCCGTGTATTGACGAAGGAGAAGGAAGAACGAATCGTCGAGCGGATTCATAAGGAACTTGAACCGGATGCTGTCATAGTGGAACATGATTACTCCATGATTGTCCTTGTTGGAGAGGGCATGCAGTATACAACCGGTCTCGCCGGTAGGGCTGCAACTGCAATTGCCAGAACAGGGGCTAATATTGAGATGATTAACCAGGGATCCTCCGAGGTCAGCCTTGTATTCGGTGTAAAAGTACAGGATGAAACGAAAATTTTAAAAGAATTGTATAAGGAATTCTTCGTAAAATCATATGCATAATAAAAACCAGGGACATGTATCTATGTCCCTGGTTTTTATCTTGGCACGAACTTGTATGGAAATTGTTTGAAGATGCCTTCCGAAATCATGTCTGCCATCATCAATGCCTCTGCTTCAATCCGATCGAAAACCTCCACCTCTAACTGGAAGTTCCGTTGAATCATGCATACCGCCTCTAACTTTGTCATTTCCAAATGGGAATAAAGCATTTTGCGCATTGCTTCTTTGTCGATGTAAGGATTAATCCTGTTCAGGAACTCCGCAATTTTATCCGCGTTCCGGTACCATTCCTGCTCTTTTTGTTTCGCCTTTTCAGCCTCTCCATTCACTGCAGCCGTCACAAGATCTGCCGCAATCATTAGATGTTCTGAAATTAAATCGCGATATTGGTCTGCGATTTTATCTCCATAATACGGTCTTATGGCATTCCCCATATCCGTCGCATTGCGTAATAGACGTTCAAGTACGTATTTCAAATCCGGAACTTTGAAGACGATTGCTGTAATGGCCATCCGTGTCCACGTGACATGCTGCTCCCATAACATTCGGTTTTTATTCCACAAGGCTACCTGCTCAGCGCTATAGCAATTGATAGGTTGCATTTGGGTTGTTGGGAATATCGGATACGCTGGAAAGTTTCCGTAAAACTGATTCACTGTACCACTCCATCATTCATACTTGGGTCAGTACATATATATTCAGTTCTAGTTAGTCCGGTGATAAAAAAAGAACAGCCAACTATTTGGCTGTCCCAATGTTATTTTTTTAACATAGCTGATAAGTTCAACATGTTTCCGATACGTTCGACAATTGTCTCCACTTCATGTGGATCTCTCATTAAATCATACTCGGTAATATCAATCCGCAAAACAGGGCAAGCGTTGAATGAATCAATCCATTTTACATAGCGGTGGTGAAGTTCTTCCCAGTACGATAGCGGTGTCTGTTGTTCCATAACGCGACCTCGCTCTTGGATTCGTGCAAGAATCGATTCGAATGGGCCATCTAAATAGACAAGCAAATCGGGATGCGGGAAATATGGAGTCATGACCATCGCATCGAACAGCTTTGTGTATGTATCGTAATCGACTGGATCCATCGTCCCTTTATCTTTATGCATCTTCGCAAAAATACCTGTATCTTCATAGATGGAACGGTCTTGTATAAAGCCGCCACCATATTCGAAAATTCTCTTCTGTTCCTTGAACCTTTCTGCAAGGAAATAGATTTGCAAATGGAAGCTCCATTTTTCAAAGTCATCGTAAAAACGGTCTAAATATGGATTCTCATCCACATTTTCAAGGGATGTTCGAAAATCCAATGCTTGTGCAAGTGCGTTCGTCATCGTCGATTTACCTGCCCCAACTGTGCCTGCAATCGTAATGACTGCATTTTTCGGAATCCCGTATTTTTCTCGTAAATTCATTGTCTTACTCCTTTTCGTATCGTCTCATCGACTTCGTTAAGAATCAGGTTCAAATCCCCGGCTTCGTTCACAAAGTCTATTTCATCCCCATTGAAACGTAGCACTGGAATTTCCGGATGTGCCGCTTCAAAGTCCGTGATGAACACTTCATAGTCATCAGCAAGCCGCTCCAAGTAAAGGGGGTCAATCTTCTTCTCAAAGTCCCGTCCACGTAATGCGATCCGCTTCATGAGCGTATCAAGTGATGCATGCAAGTAAATGATGACATTCGGTACTGGCATATCCCTCGTTAAAATATGATAGATTTCCTCATACTTTGCATACTCGTCCGCAGGAAGCGTACGCCTTGCAAAAATCAGGTTTTTAAAAATATGATAATCGGCTACTACAGGCCGCCGTTCGCTAATGAACTGCTTTCTTATATCGCTTAATTGCTTATATCGATTACAGAGAAAGAACATTTCCGTTTGAAAACTCCATTCCTCAATATCGTCATAAAATTTATTTAAAAAAGGATTTTCATCCACTATTTCGCTTAACTGATGAAACCGCTGTGCTTCGGCAATTGCTTTTGACAGCGTTGTTTTGCCGACGCCTATCGGTCCCTCTACCGTAATGAACGGAACAGACATAAAAAGCTCCCCTTTGATTCGACAATTTCTGCATTTCATTTTATCACAATAGGGTGTTGAAACATAGATGTTGACGAAAAATGGCAGAGGATAGTGGAGGATGGTACACTAAATGCAAGGAGCGATGGAAGATGGATGTATTTGAAACGGACCGCAGTTTCATGCGGATAGCGATAGAAGAGGCGAAAAAAGCCAAAGCAATTGGGGAAGTGCCAATCGGCGCGGTCATTGTAAAAGATGGAGAAATTATTGCACGTGCCCACAACCTTAGGGAAACATCGCAAAATGCCGTCACACATGCTGAACTTTCAGCCATCCAAGATGCTTGCAAAGAAGTTGGTAGTTGGCGACTGGAAGAGACGACATTATATGTAACCCTTGAACCTTGCCCAATGTGTGCCGGAGCTATTTTACAATCAAGAATTCCGCGTGTCGTGTATGGAGCACGTGATCCAAAAGGTGGTTGTGTAGATTCACTTTATCAATTGCTGAATGACTCGCGTTTCAACCATGAATGTGAAGTGGCGGAAGGCGTGATGGCGGATGAATGCGGTGAGATGCTATCAAGTTTTTTCAGGTCATTGCGTGAAAAGAAGAAAGAACAAAAAAAGGCGATGCGGGATATGAATTAACCCCGCATCGCCTCAAACTGTTGGCAAGCGCTCGCATTCTTTGTTGCTTGCACTCGTTGTAAGCTCATGAACTGAAGTTCTATTCGCTTCCGCCTCGCGCTGCGCGCCTCGAATGACAAGCGCTTTCAATCAGTTTGAATAGCCGATGACTTCTTTTCCACCCATATATGGACGTAATACTTCCGGAATTACAACAGATCCGTCTTCCTGTTGGAAGTTTTCAAGGATTGCTGCCACTGTACGACCTACTGCAAGGCCGCTTCCATTCAATGTATGAACGAATTCCGGTTTCGCACCTTGTTCACGGCGGAAACGGATTCCTGCACGTCTTGCTTGGAAATCTTCAAAGTTAGAGCAAGAAGAAATCTCACGATATGTGTCCTGCGTCGGAATCCACACTTCAAGATCATACTTCTTTGCAGCTGTGAACCCAAGGTCAGCCGTACACATCTTCAAGACACGATATGGCAAACCTAACAGTTGCAACACTTTCTCTGCATGACCTGTCAGTTTTTCCAACTCATCATAAGATTCTTCCGGCTTAACAAAGCGAACAAGTTCTACCTTGTTAAACTGGTGCTGGCGAATCAAACCACGAGTGTCACGGCCAGCAGAACCTGCTTCTGAACGGAAGTTTGTGCTGTATGCAGTGAACGCAGCCGGTAATTGAGCACCATCAAGGATTTCATCACGATAATAGTTTGTCACAGGCACTTCAGATGTCGGGATTAGGAAATAATCCTCTTCCTCAACAAGGAACGCATCCTCTTCGAATTTCGGCAACTGCCCAGTACCCGTCAAGCTTGTACGATTCACCAAATAAGGCGGCAGCATTTCCTCATAGCCGTGCTCCTCTGAATGCAAATCAAGCATGAAGCTAATCAATGCACGTTCCAGTCTTGCTCCAAGGCCACGATAGAATACAAAACGGCTACCCGTCACTTTCGCAGCGCGTTCAAAATCAAGCAAATTCAAATCCGTTCCGATTTCCCAATGCGGTTTTGGTTCGAAAGCGAATTCAGGCTTTTCTCCCCATGTACGGACTTCGACGTTGTCATCTTCGCTGTCGCCGACTGGAACAGACTCATGCGGGATGTTCGGAATACGCATGATAACATAGTTTAGGTCTTCTTCAACTTGATGAAGTTGCTCGTCAAGTGATTTAATTTCGTCCCCCACTTCGCGCATACGAGCAATCACGTCATCCGCGTTCTCTTTATTCCGCTTCATTTCCGCAACTTTTTGAGATACTTCATTACGCTCTGCTTTAAGAACCTCTACCTTTGCGATTAGTTCTCTCCGTTTTTCATCAAGACCAACGAATCTGTCCAACTCTGACAGATCTTCACCACGTTTCGCAAGCCTTTCTTTCACTTCATCGAAATTCGCTCGCAGTAATTTAATGTCTAACATAGCCGACTCCTCCTCTAATTTAATATGACGATGATTTTTGAACACAAAAAAAGCCCTCTATCCCCTATACAAGGGACGAGAACTACCCGCGTTGCCACCCAAATTGATCAACAAATTTGCTGATCCACTCTTTGAAATAACGGTTCAATGTCCGGTTAGGCTTACTTAAAGTTCAACCTAACTACTCAGGGACGGATTCACAAGTGTCTTTACCGGCTCGCACCACCCGCCGGCTCTCTTTGAAAAACATGCTTGCTACTGCTTCCCATCATCGTCTTTTAATTTGAAATTAACATCACTTTACTACATGGCACTTCTTTTGGCAAGGGTCAAGGTGCTATATTATTCAACATATCCGCAATTGCGATGAAATATTCTGTTTCATGTGGAACAAAATCGGTTAACTTTAATTCACCGACTTCTCCAGTATGAATGTTTTTGCAAACGACTTTCACAACCCTACTACGAAATAGCATAACCAGGTCCTGAATTTCAACAATATGAATACCATCGACTTCTTCTTGTTGTAATTTAAAATCAGTTGGCGCAAAAGTATATTTATAAACAAACACATTCGCAAATTCATTATCTATGAAGCCCGGAAGCTTTATCGTATCACGTACAACACCCGTACTTTGTAGTTTCATATGGTCAATCACAATACCGATTTCTTCCTCAACTTCTCGGACACCGTCCATGACAGTTTCGTCTGCAAGCAGATGTCCAGCCGCCGTTATATCGTACATACCGGGAAAATCCTTCTTGACGAAGCTACGCTTTTGAATATATACGTTTTCTTCATCAACAAGCCAACAATGAAATGTCTCATGCCACAATCCCGATTCATGAATCTTTTCTCTATATTCATTATGAATATACCGATAATCTTCATCGAACACTTTCAATAGTTCTACCAATGGTTATACTCCTTTTCAACGAAAAATATTGATTATATTAACAATAAGATTCAACGTAACTTCTATAGCAATAATTGCATCAGATATCTTAATGACTAAAGTTGCCTCAGGTGAAAATTCATGCTCTTGTTCATATTGCGGAGCAAAAAACATCAATACACTAACAGGAATAAACAATATGAACATAAAAATTGCTTCAGCCATCCAATCCACCTCCAGTTTAACGCCAAAAACGTATAAAAAACTGCACTTACTCATAAACCTTCAAATATGCTCATAAAGCAGTCTAACTACGCATAAGTCATTTCAAAACCTCATAAATCAGTCGATACACGCATAATGGCCAGCCCCGGCCACTTTCCACTTTTCACTTTCTACGTTTTCCAAAGTAGAAAGGATTCAAAAAGTCTGGAGTGTCTTTCCCCTTCCCAATTTGTCATGTATACTTTAAAATGACCCTACCGAGTTACTAATATTCTGCCTAATTAACATAGTCAGTGTGAGGTGTATCTAATGGAAATGCTCTTAATTGAACTAAATAAAGAAATTGAAACTCCCTTATACGAGCAAATCTACCAGCAAATCCGTGATGACATAACCGACGGGAAAATCGCAGTCGGCGATAAGCTCCCATCCAAACGAAAGCTTGGCGAATTCCTTGATATCAGCCAGACGACGATTGAACTTGCTTACGGTCAGCTCGTCGCTGAAGGGTTTATTACATCTAAACCGCGAAAAGGTTATTTTGTGCAAGAAATTGGAGAATTGGCGTATGTGCAACCGGTCAGGACATTAAGTATCCCTGCCCGGGAGAAACGAAAAGAGCTGGAGATTGACTTTTCACCCGGAAAAATTGATACAGAGTTTTTCCCTTTCAAGCAATGGCGTAAATATGCAAAGGACGTCATTGACGAATCTTCAAGGCATCTATTATTATTGGGCCATCCACATGGTGACCCTGAACTTCGCCAGGAAATCGCGACCTATTTGTACCACTCGAGGGGAGTGGATTGCTCGGCGGATCAAATCATTGTTGGCTCAGGTACAGAACAGCTTATGCCGCTGCTCATCAGGCTCCTTGGACCTGAAGCAAAATATGCTATCGAGGACCCCGGCTATCCGTTAACCCACCACGTGTTTTTCCATAATAACCGAGAAGCAATTCCGATTTCCGTGGATGAAGAAGGAATGGACGTACATGCGCTTACACAATCCTCTGCAAACGTTGCTTACGTCACACCATCTCATCAGTTCCCGACCGGTACAGTGCTATCAGCAGCTCGTAGGATGGCTCTATTGAATTGGGCTGCATCAAGTAATAGCAATTTCATCATTGAAGATGATTATGACAGTGAGTTCCGCTATACTGGACGCCCCATTCCTTCACTGCAAGGGATGGACAAAGTCGGTAAAGTCATTTATTTAAGTACATTTTCCAAATCGCTCATGCCATCGCTAAGGATTGCTTATATGGTGTTGCCTCCTGTACTCCTTGAAAAGTATGAAAAGGCATTTATCCATTATTCCTCTACTGTCCCGAGGTTTGACCAGCATACGCTTGCACATTTCATGGCCGACGGGCATTTTGCGAGGCACTTGAACAGGATGCGGAAAGTGTATAAACGTAAACTGCAGCTTCTGACGGATTCATTGCAGGCGTATACACCCCATATTTCCTTCTCGGGTGACGAAGCGGGCATGCATATCCTTATCAATATTCACACAGATGACGATGAAGCGATGTTGACGAAACGGGCATTTAATAAAGGAATTCGTGTATATGGATTGAATGAATATAGGAAAGTTGAGAAGAAACAGCGTCCATCCTTTTTAATTGGCTTCGGAGGTCTATCGGATGCTCAAATTCCAGAATACGTCGAGAGGCTCATGAGCGCTTGGAAAATCGATAAACGTAAAAAAAGGTAATGGACCCCGAAGCGGATCCATTACCTTTAAATTATTTAAATAATCCTTTGACAAATCCAGTTGCACCATTCCACAATCCGGCAAAGAAATCACCAATGCCGCTCATCATTAACGAGAACCAGCCTGCTTTCTCGACGTCCGTTGTAACAACAACATCCATGCCAAGGTCCTTCGAATCGATAAATCCGTAATCCTCGCCTTCTTTCTTGACGATTTTCACGTGACCGACAACAGTTCCCTTTTTAATCGGTGCTTCAAGCTGTCCGTCTTTCAATAATGATTCATCTAACACAAGTTGTGGTTCGAATTGATCTTTTTCATTTGATTTGATCATCGCTCGAACTGAATCCTTCACTTCGATAGCAACCTTTTTCTCTTTTCCTTTCAGAACATCCAATGTCTTCTGGTCTTCAAATTCATAACCAGCTGGAAGAAGTTCCTCGTTTGAGAACTGGCTGAAACCGTAATCGAACATAGCACGTGTTGCGTCAAATCTTGCCTTGTAGGAGCCTACTCCATTTGCATCCACCGCTTTCATAACAACCGCGATGAGACGCTTATCGCCGCGTTTTGCAGTTCCTGTAAAGCAATGCCCTGCAAAATCAGTTGTGCCCGTTTTCAGGCCGTCGACACCTTCATATTCATAAACAAATCCAGGAAGCATGAAATTCCAATTGTCCATCTTGATGGCGTCCGTCGTGCCTTCACGGAAAACTTTTGAATTGATCTTAGTCGTTTCCAAAACTTCAGGGTAATCATGCATCAAATGATATGCAAGACGTGCAACCGATTTAGCAGGCATGACGTTTTCATCATTGGCGCCAGTTCCTTGCGGATGCATACCTTGTAGATATTCATTGTTCAATCCAGTCGAGTTTACAAATTTATAGTCGACCAAACCAAGTTCCTTCGCCTTTGCATCCATCAATTTCAAGAACTCTGTTTCCGTTCCTGCAATTGTTTCAGCAATCGCAATCGTAGCGGCATTCGCCGAGTAAATTGCTAAAGCTTCGTACAGTTCACGAATTGTATACGTACCATCACGACGTAATGGAACGTTGCTTAAACGCCTGTCCTGCGAGATTGCATATGTGTAGTCATTGACTTTATATTCTTGATCCCAACTGATTTTCCCCTCATGAATTGCTTCAAATAAGAGATACTCAGTCATCATTTTAGACATACTTGCAATGCCGAGTGGTGTATCTGCATTCTCTTCGTATAAAATCTTACCACTGTCCGCGTCAATTAAGATGGCACCATCTACATGAATGCCAAGTGTCGTTTCTGCTTGTACCTGAGTAGTACCAATCGTCGCCATAAGTATAATTGGAATGATTAGTAATGCTACCCATTTTCTCATTTCCCGTTTCACCAAACTACCTCCGTCATTGCAATTTTCCATTATATATTTTATCACATCGTGAACAAGATTAGGGGAATCTAATCAAAAAGCACCTTTCCGCTCATATAAAGACGATCGGAAAGGTGCTGAAGTTTCTATTTGTACGCTTCCAATTTTATGAAATGGAGTAGTTAGGCGCTTCTTTTGTAATATGAACTTGGTGCGGATGACTTTCGCGAAGACCTGCACCAGTCATACGGATGAATTGAGCTTTCTCACGGAGGTCATGTAGATCCTTCGTTCCACAGTAGCCCATTCCAGCACGGATACCACCAACAAGTTGGTGAATTGTATCAGAAAGAGGTCCTTTATAAGGCATACGTCCTTCAATTCCCTCAGGAACAAGCTTTTTTGCATCCTCTTGGAAATAACGGTCTTTTGAACCGTGTTCCATTGCACCAACTGAACCCATACCGCGATAAACCTTAAAACGTCTACCTTGGAAGATTTCTGTTTCCCCTGGGCTTTCTGTCGTTCCTGCAAGCAAGCTACCAAGCATAACAACATGTCCACCAGCTGCCAATGCCTTCACGATATCACCGGAGTATTTAATGCCTCCATCCGCAATAATCGTTTTGCCGTGATTTCGAGCTTCCGAAGCACATTCATAAACTGCTGTAATCTGAGGTACACCTACACCAGCCACTACTCGTGTTGTACAGATGGATCCAGGACCAATTCCCACCTTAACGACATCTGCACCCGCTTCGTACAATGCCGCAGTTCCTTCAGCAGTTGCAACGTTACCAGCGATGATACCAAGATCCGGGTACTCTTCTCGAATTTGTGCAACCGTATCAAGAACGCCTTTTGAATGCCCATGGGCCGTGTCAATAACAATTGCATCAACTTCAGCAGCAACAAGCTTCTGCACACGCAACATTGTATCGGATGTGACACCAACCGCTGCAGCTACAAGTAGACGACCTTGTTTATCCTTAGCCGCATTCGGGAATTCAATAACTTTCTCAATATCCTTAATTGTGATGAGGCCTTTCAAAATGCCATCTTCATCGACAATCGGAAGCTTTTCAATTTTATACTTCTGCAAGATTTTTTCTGCGTCTTCAAGTGTTGTTCCAACAGATGCTGTCACTAAATTATCTTTTGTCATGACATCATTGATGATCATTGAATAATCCTGGATGAAACGTAGATCCCGATTCGTCAAAATACCAACTAACTTTTGCTCATCCATATTATTTACGATAGGGACACCAGAAATACGATACTTGCCCATTAAATGCTCTGCATCAAATACTTGGTGTTCTGGAGTGAGGAAGAAAGGATTTGTGATAACCCCATTTTCAGAACGCTTCACCGTCACAACCTGTTCGGCCTGCTCTTCAATGCTCATGTTCTTATGAATAACACCAAGACCACCTTGACGAGCCATCGCAATTGCCATTTTAGACTCGGTCACTGTATCCATTCCCGCACTAATAATTGGGATATTCAAAGTGATATTCTCCGTCAACTTAACAGAAAGAGATACGTCCTTCGGTAAAACTTCCGAAGCCCCCGGCACAAGAAGCACATCATCAAAGGTCAAGCCTTCGCGTGTAAATTTAGATTCCCACATTTCGTTTCCTCCTCAAAATGATTATCTGCATCTGAATATTATTAAAAGGTTATCAGCGTCAATGAAGCGTGTCAAGGTTGCATGAATAAGAAAGTGAATTCCTATTATTCACTGAATGATTTTATCAATTGATACTCTCATTTTCTCTGGTGAAGTTTGGGGAGCAAACCGTTCCACTACATTTCCTTTACGATCAACTAAGAACTTCGTGAAGTTCCACTTGATCCCTTCTGTTAATAAACCTCTCTTTTGACTTGTTAGGAACGAAAACAAAGGGGCAGCTTGATCACCTCTTACATCCACTTTTTTAAACATTGGAAATGTGACACCGTAGTTTTGTTTACAAAAGTTTAGTGTCTCATCCATTGAGTTAAATTCCTGATTATTGAAGTTATCCGATGGGAAACCAAGAACAATTAACCCTTGTTCACGGTAATCATTATACAGTTCCTGCAGCTCTTTGAATTGGTCAGTAAAACCGCATTTACTTGCAGTATTCACTATGACAATAACGGAACCCTCATACTCCTGCATTGATTGTTTTGTATCATCCGGCTTTTCAACGGAAAAATCATAAATCGTAGCCATATTTATCATCGCCCCTCTTAACTGTTATTAATCAAAGATAATTCAACTCTGCTGGTTTTGCAAAGACGGTAACTTTATGGATTTGATTTATGGGAGGTGGATTCTGGTGCGTACAGGACGGGGGCTTGAGCGCAAAGGGCGAGTTCTTGAGCACAAAACGGATTTCTTGAGCGCCATAGAAAATTCTTGAGCACAAAACGGATTTCTTGAGCGTCAAAGAAAATTCTTGAGCACAAAACGGATTTCATGAGCATCAAAGAATATTCTTGAGCACAAAACGGATTTCTTAAGCGCCATAGAAATTCTTGAGCACAAAACGGATTTCTTGAGCATCAAAGAATACCTCTTAGTTTGTCAAAGGCATTTGGCGCGTTTAATTGGGGTTTATAAATAGTATTTACCCACGGTCGCGGCTAACACCGTTATTCCCCACCTCTTGTTAATTCGTGCCCAGTGCTTTTAACACTTTAAAAGCTTTTGCAAAATACTTTTTAAACACAAAAAAACCACCCCCACAGGGATGGCCTTTGCCCGGCGACGTCCTACTCTCACAGGGGGAAGCCCCCTACTACCATCGGCGCTGAAGAGCTTAACTTCCGTGTTCGGGATGGGAACGGGTGTGACCTCTTCGCCTTCGTCACCAGACTATGTATGAACGATGCTTGTTCGTTCAAAACCGGATAAAAGAGACATTGTTGCGACTTCAAGTTCAACCGTACTTCATAACTTTAAGGTTAAGTCCTCGATCGATTAGTATCCGTCAGCTGCACGTGTCGCCACGCTTCCACCCCGGACCTATCCACCTCATCATCTTTGAGGGATCTTACTTACAAATGTAATGGGAAATCTCATCTTGAGGGGGGCTTCATGCTTAGATGCTTTCAGCATTTATCCCGTCCACACATAGCTACCCAGCGATGCCTTTGGCAAGACAACTGGTACACCAGCGGTGTGTCCATCCCGGTCCTCTCGTACTAAGGACAGCTCCTCTCAAATTTCCTGCGCCCGCGACGGATAGGGACCGAACTGTCTCACGACGTTCTGAACCCAGCTCGCGTACCGCTTTAATGGGCGAACAGCCCAACCCTTGGGACCGACTACAGCCCCAGGATGCGATGAGCCGACATCGAGGTGCCAAACCTCCCCGTCGATGTGGACTCTTGGGGGAGATAAGCCTGTTATCCCCGGGGTAGCTTTTATCCGTTGAGCGATGGCCCTTCCATGCGGAACCACCGGATCACTAAGCCCGTCTTTCGACCCTGCTCGACTTGTAGGTCTCGCAGTCAAGCTCCCTTATGCCTTTGCACTCTACGAATGATGTCCAACCATTCTGAGGGAACCTTTGGGCGCCTCCGTTACACTTTAGGAGGCGACCGCCCCAGTCAAACTGCCCACCTGACACTGTCTCCTGCCCGGATCACGGGCAAGGGTTAGAAGTCCAATACAGCCAGGGTAGTATCCCACCATTGCCTCCTCCGAAGCTGGCGCTCCGGATTCCAAGGCTCCTACCTATCCTGTACAGGCTGCACCGGAATTCAATATCAGGCTACAGTAAAGCTCCACGGGGTCTTTCCGTCCTGTCGCGGGTAATGCGCATCTTCACGCATATTATAATTTCACCGAGTCTCTCGTTGAGACAGTGCCCAGATCGTTACGCCTTTCGTGCGGGTCGGAACTTACCCGACAAGGAATTTCGCTACCTTAGGACCGTTATAGTTACGGCCGCCGTTTACTGGGGCTTCAATTCAAAGCTTCGCTTGCGCTGACCTCTCCTCTTAACCTTCCAGCACCGGGCAGGCGTCAGCCCCTATACGTCACCTTACGGTTTTGCAGAGACCTGTGTTTTTGCTAAACAGTCGCCTGGGCCTATTCACTGCGGCTCTCTCGGGCTTTAACACCCTACCAGAGCACCCCTTCTCCCGAAGTTACGGGGTCATTTTGCCGAGTTCCTTAACGAGAGTTCTCTCGATCACCTTAGGATTCTCTCCTCGCCTACCTGTGTCGGTTTGCGGTACGGGCACCTCCCGCCTCGCTAGAGGCTTTTCTTGGCAGTGTGAAATCAGGGACTCCGGGGAAAATTCCCCTTGCCGTCACAGCTCAATGTTATAGGAACGGGATTTGCCTCGTTCCACACCTCACTGCTTAGACGCGCATGACCAACAGCGCGCTCACCCTATCCTTCTGCGTCCCCCCATTGCTGATAACGGCGGGGAGGTGGTACAGGAATATCAACCTGTTCTCCATCGTCTACGCCTTTCGGCCTCGACTTAGGTCCCGACTAACCCTGAGCGGACGAGCCTTCCTCAGGAAACCTTAGGCATTCGGTGGAAGGGATTCTCACCCTTCTTTCGCTACTCATACCGGCATTCTCACTTCCAAGCGCTCCACCAGTCCTTACGATCTGGCTTCGACGCCCTTGGAACGCTCTCCTACCACTGACACCAAAGGTGTCAATCCGCAGTTTCGGTGATCCGTTTAGCCCCGGTACATTTTCGGCGCAGCGCCACTCGACCAGTGAGCTATTACGCACTCTTTAAATGGTGGCTGCTTCTAAGCCAACATCCTGGTTGTCTGGGCAGCGCCACATCCTTTTCCACTTAACGGATACTTGGGGACCTTAACTGGCGGTCTGGGCTGTTTCCCTCTCGACTACGGATCTTATCACCCGCAGTCTGACTCCCAAACATAAATCATCGGCATTCGGAGTTTGTCTGAATTCGGTAACCCGGGATGGGCCCCTAGTCCAAACAGTGCTCTACCTCCGAGATTCTTTCGTTTGAGGCTAGCCCTAAAGCTATTTCGGAGAGAACCAGCTATCTCCAGGTTCGATTGGAATTTCACCGCTACCCACACCTCATCCCCGCACTTTTCAACGTACGTGGGTTCGGGCCTCCAGTAAGTGTTACCTTACCTTCACCCTGGACATGGGTAGATCACCTGGTTTCGGGTCTACGACCCCATACTCATTCGCCCTATTCAGACTCGCTTTCGCTGCGGCTCCGCATTCTCTGCTTAACCTTGCATGGAATCGTAACTCGCCGGTTCATTCTACAAAAGGCACGCCATCACCCATTAACGGGCTCTGACAACTTGTAGGCACACGGTTTCAGGTTCTCTTTCACTCCCCTTCCGGGGTGCTTTTCACCTTTCCCTCACGGTACTGGTTCACTATCGGTCACTAGGGAGTATTTAGCCTTGGGAGATGGTCCTCCCGGATTCCGACGGAATTTCACGTGTTCCGCCGTACTCAGGATCCACTCTGGAGGGGATGGACTTTCGACTACGGGGCTTTTACCCGCTATGGCGGACCTTTCCAGGTCGCTTCGTCTAATCCATCCCTTTGTAACTCCGTATAGAGTGTCCTACAACCCCAGGAAGCAAGCTTCCTGGTTTGGGCTCTTCCCGTTTCGCTCGCCGCTACTTAGGGAATCGATTTTTCTTTCTCTTCCTCCGGATACTTAGATGTTTCAGTTCTCCGGGTGTGCCTCGTTCACGCTATGTATTCACGTGAACGTACTGCCCCATTACGGGCAGTGGGTTTCCCCATTCGGAAATCTTCGGATCAATGCTTACTTACAGCTCCCCGAAGCATATCGGTGTTAGTGCCGTCCTTCATAGGCTCCTAGTGCCAAGGCATCCGCCGTGCGCCCTTTCTAACTTAACCTTCATACGGCTTTCGATAAGCTGCGCATCACTTCGTCAGCTTCTTCACTCCGGTCCTCACGTGCCTAAGCACGCTCCGGTCCTCGTTCGGTCGCTTCCTCGTCCTGCTTGCTTCTCGAAACCCTCGGGTGAGTAGTAGTATATAGCGATATATACATACTAACTCGTTAAAAAAGTATTGTTCAATCACAAAAGTGATCGACTCGGTTGATTACTTGATGTTTTGTTGCTTCAATGTCGTTTTATCCAGTTTTCAAAGAACAAGTTTCGAAGAATCATCATAGAAGATGAACCTTCAAAACTGAACGCAAAACGTCAACGTATGAACCGGAGGTTCATATTCCGTAATTATCCTTAGAAAGGAGGTGATCCAGCCGCACCTTCCGATACGGCTACCTTGTTACGACTTCACCCCAATCATCTGTCCCACCTTCGGCGGCTGGCTCCCGTAAGGGTTACCCCACCGACTTCGGGTGTTACAAACTCTCGTGGTGTGACGGGCGGTGTGTACAAGACCCGGGAACGTATTCACCGTGGCATGCTGATCCACGATTACTAGCGATTCCGGCTTCATGCAGGCGAGTTGCAGCCTGCAATCCGAACTGGGAACGATTTTATGGGATTGGCTCCCCCTCGCGGGTTCGCAGCCCTTTGTATCGTCCATTGTAGCACGTGTGTAGCCCAGGTCATAAGGGGCATGATGATTTGACGTCATCCCCACCTTCCTCCGGTTTGTCACCGGCAGTCACCTTAGAGTGCCCAACTGAATGCTGGCAACTAAGATCAAGGGTTGCGCTCGTTGCGGGACTTAACCCAACATCTCACGACACGAGCTGACGACAACCATGCACCACCTGTCACCGCTGTCCCCGAAGGGAAAGACATGTCTCCATGCCGGTCAGCGGGATGTCAAGACCTGGTAAGGTTCTTCGCGTTGCTTCGAATTAAACCACATGCTCCACCGCTTGTGCGGGTCCCCGTCAATTCCTTTGAGTTTCAGCCTTGCGGCCGTACTCCCCAGGCGGAGTGCTTAATGCGTTAGCTGCAGCACTAAGGGGCGGAAACCCCCTAACACTTAGCACTCATCGTTTACGGCGTGGACTACCAGGGTATCTAATCCTGTTTGCTCCCCACGCTTTCGCGCCTCAACGTCAGTTACAGACCAGAAAGTCGCCTTCGCCACTGGTGTTCCTCCACATCTCTACGCATTTCACCGCTACACGTGGAATTCCACTTTCCTCTTCTGTACTCAAGTCCTCCAGTTTCCAATGACCCTCCACGGTTGAGCCGTGGGCTTTCACATCAGACTTAAAGGACCGTCTGCGCGCGCTTTACGCCCAATAATTCCGGACAACGCTTGCCACCTACGTATTACCGCGGCTGCTGGCACGTAGTTAGCCGTGGCTTTCTAACGAGGTACCGTCAAGGTACGGGCAGTTACTCCCGTACTTGTTCTTCCCTCGCAACAGAGCTTTACGATCCGAAAACCTTCTTCGCTCACGCGGCGTTGCTCCATCAGACTTTCGTCCATTGTGGAAGATTCCCTACTGCTGCCTCCCGTAGGAGTCTGGGCCGTGTCTCAGTCCCAGTGTGGCCGATCACCCTCTCAGGTCGGCTACGCATCGTCGCCTTGGTAGGCCGTTACCCCACCAACTAGCTAATGCGCCGCGGGCCCATCCTGCAGTGACAGCCGAAACCGTCTTTCAGAGTTCTTCCATGCGGAAGAACCGATTATTCGGTATTAGCCCCGGTTTCCCGGAGTTATCCCCATCTGCAGGGCAGGTTGCCCACGTGTTACTCACCCGTCCGCCGCTAATATCAGGGAGCAAGCTCCCTTCAATCCGCTCGACTTGCATGTATTAGGCACGCCGCCAGCGTTCGTCCTGAGCCAGGATCAAACTCTCCATAAATCTGGCGGCCGATGCACGGCGCATTGCGTTGTCGATTTCGGTCGATCAGTCAGTCACGTACTGAAGTACGCTCCTTCCCTCTCTCCCTCATCTCCTAGCACTGCACCACGCCTCGACCACCAGACACGAGAAATTCGAATAGCTCGAGTTTCTTGCTGGCATCATTTTTATGATGTCAATTTTGAATCCTAAGATTCGTTTGTTCTTTTTACCGACGGGGTCGGCTTCAGAACTTTATTTGTTGACGTTTTGCTGTTCAGTTTTCAAGGTTCATTTGTTTGTCGCTCCGTTAGAAGCAACTCTTATATAATACCACGTTGCAATTTCGATGTCAATAACTTTTCTCGAAAAGTATTAAGCTCTTTCGAAGTGATTATTTAGTTACCGGAAGTGCAACGTTATTTACTATAACATCTTGTCTTTTTGATTGCAACACTTTTTATATTTAAAATAGATTAGCCGTGTTATCTATACATCGGCTAATCTATCATCATTCCAAAATTGATTCAATCACCAAGTCACGATTTGTTGAGAGATCAATAACGAGACCATCCGAGTCTTTCTTTATCATTGGTCTTAATGGAGTATCACGATGTAAGAACATGACCTCGCCAAGTTCACCGTTGTTTAACTTCACCCGTGTTCCTATAGAAAGGTTTCCGACGAGGTTTTGAAGTGCATCCACCACTTTAATATCAAACTTGCCAAACTCGTCTTCTTTAATCATCTCGATCACTTTAAACGGCGAAAGTTTAGGTTTATATAATCTATCTGATGTCATCGCGTGAAAAACATCTGCTACAGCGAGGATCTGAGAGAACACTAAAATAGTCTCCATTTTTTCTCCTCTTGGGTAGCCGCTTCCGTCAAGACGCTCATGATGCTGAAGAATTGCCAGTTTCATATCCTGCCTAATGAGAGGCGAGGTTTGAATCATCTTTACGCTGAATAGAGTATGTTTCTTAACTTCATTGAATTCCTCTTGGGAAAGGGATGCTGTCTTTTCTATTATTGAAGGTGCAATTTTTGCCATGCCGCAATCGGCTAAAGTTCCGGCTAAGCCAAGTTGAATGATATCGCCCTTTTCGTAACCCATTTTCTGGCCGATAGCTGCTGAAAGGATTCCCATAGCGATTGGATGATGGTATAGGTATTCTTCTGGGGTTGAAAAATCATTTATCATCGTTAACATTGTTTTTTGTGCTATGAACTTCTCCAATAACGGTATGATGAATGATCGAATCTTTGCCACCTGAGGAAGTTGCCCAGATCGCCAATTATTGAATTCCCTTTTAAAATCCTGAACTGCTTTGTCGTAAGGGTTCTTTAGCCAATATTGGTTATCTGAAGTATTATCTGTGTCTACCAATGCATCAGAGTTTGTTTCATCACTCTTGTTTAAATTCTCCTCCACTTTGACCTGTTTCACGCCAAACACTTGGAGCACTTCTATATGTTCAAGTGTAAGCTCCGTTCCTTTTCGCATGATTGGATATTTTGTCTTGCAATATACATCTTCCTTCAGTAAAGATCCAACTTGCAGTTCGCTTACACCTTTTATCGATTCCATACTTAAGTCTCACCGCCTTACGATTATCTTCTATTAGACTATTATACTAAAATTCACAGAATTAGACGACAAAAAAAGTTATTGAAATGACTCAAGTCATTTCAATAACCTTTACATTCAATCTATTTTAATCTTCCTCATTTGGTTCTGTTGTTTCATTGTCTTCCACGGAATCAGCTAACTCTTCAACCTCTTCGTTAGTTTCTTCATGTTCTTCTTCATGTTCTTCTTCTTGCTCTTTCTCTACTTTAGCAACCGTTGCAACAAGCTCATCCTCGCCTAATCGGATTAGACGAACACCTTGCGTGCTTCTGCCAATAGAAGAAATATCCTCAATATCCATTCGGATAAGGATGCCATGAATAGTGATCAACATCAGGTCTTCAGTGCCGTCAACTGTTTTCATCGCCACAAGTGGTCCATTTCTATCAGTGACATTCAAAGTCTTCAAACCATAACCGCCACGGGATTGGATTCGATACTCTTCTTCAGGAGTACGCTTTCCAAAGCCTTTTTCCGTGACTACAAGAATTTCATCACCTTCAGCAACAGTATCCATGCCTACTGCGATATCGCCTTCGCGTAAACGGATTCCTCGTACGCCACTTGCAACACGTCCCATTGAACGGATATCTTGCTCGCTGAACTTGATGAGCATTCCGTCCCGTGTACCGATTGCAATGTTCTGATTGCCATTCGTCATTTTTACGCCAATCAATTCGTCGTCGCCACGTAATGTCAAAGCTATCAAACCATTGGAGCGGATATTGGCAAAATCAGCAACGGAAGTACGCTTCACAATTCCTTCACGGGTAGCAAAGAATAAGTATTTCTCCGCCTCAAACTTTTCGACCGGAATCATTGCCGTCACTTTTTCATCCTTATCGAAATCTAAAAGATTGATAATCGGTAGACCTTTTGCCGTACGGCTATACTCAGGTACCTCATATCCTTTTTTACGGAATACTCTACCCCTACTCGTAAAGAATAGGATTGTATCATGTGTAGATGTGTTCAACAAATGCTCGACAAAGTCATCATCATTTGTACCCATTCCTTGAATACCCCTACCCCCACGGCGTTGGCTTCTATAGGTGCTTGCTGGAAGACGCTTAATATAGCCATTATGCGTCAACGTCAATACGGAGTTCTCCACAGGGATCAAATCTTCATCCTCAAGCATCTCGGCTCCGCCAGACGTGATATCAGTTCTGCGATCATCCGCAAAACGCTGTTTCACTTCAAGCAGTTCCTCACGGATGATTTCTACAACTTTTTGTTCATCTGCAAGAATTGCACGTAATTCAGCTATTAAAACAAGGAGCTCTTGGTACTCGTTCTCAATTTTATCACGTTCCAAACCAGTCAAGCGTTGGAGGCGCATATCAAGGATTGCCTGTGATTGGCGTTCCGTTAAATTAAAACGCTCCATCAAGCCTGTTTTAGCTTCCTCCGTAGTTTTAGAACCACGGATCAATGCGATAATTTCATCGATATGATCAAGAGCAATTCGTAGACCTTCCAATATGTGTGCCCGGTCTTCAGCTTTTCTTAACTCATATTGAGTTCTTCTTGTAATTACAACCTTTTGATGTTCTAAATAGTGATACAGTATTTCTTTCAGTGATAATATTTTCGGCTGTCCATCAACTAACGCCAACATATTAATACCGAAGCTCGATTGGAGGGCTGTATGTTTGTATAAATTATTAAGTAATACATGTGCATTAGCATCCCTGCGCACTTCAATGACGATACGCATTCCCGTTCTATCGGATTCATCCGCCAAATGGGTAATACCATCTATACGCTTATCACGGACAAGTTCAGCAATCTTTTCAACAAGGCGAGCCTTGTTGACTTGGTAAGGTAACTCCGTAACAATAATTGTTTCCTTGCCGTTTGACTGCTGTTCGATTTCGACCTTACCGCGGATGACAATAGATCCGCGTCCAGTTTCATACGCTCTTCTGATTCCGCTTCTTCCAAGGATTATACCCCCGGTAGGAAAATCAGGACCAGGAATGATTTCCATCAATTCCTCAGTCGTAATTGCCGGATTGTCTGCCATAGCAAGTACACCATCAATCGTCTCGCCTAAGTTGTGAGGGGGGATATTGGTTGCCATACCTACCGCAATCCCAGACGTACCGTTAACGAGTAAATTCGGAAAACGGCTCGGAAGTACTATCGGCTCCTTCTCCTGTCCGTCATAGTTATCTTGGTAGTCAATTGTGTCCTTATTGATGTCCCGGAGTAATTCCATTGCTATGCGTGACATTCTGGATTCTGTATAACGCATCGCTGCCGCCGAATCACCATCTACGGAACCAAAGTTCCCGTGACCATCGACAAGCATATAGCGGTAGTTGAAATCCTGAGCCATCCTTACCATCGTGTCATAGACGGCACTATCACCATGAGGGTGGTATTTACCGATAACGTCGCCGACAATACGGGCTGATTTCTTATGTGGTTTATCCGCAGTATTTCCAAGGTCTTGCATTGCATAAAGGATTCGGCGGTGAACAGGCTTTAGTCCATCCCGTACATCCGGCAATGCCCTAGAGACGATAACGCTCATTGCATAGTCAAGAAAGGACGTTCTCATCTCTGTACTGATGTTGATTCCTTGAACACCACGTTTAGGCATATCTGCCATTATGTCAAACTCCTTTCAACTCAGGCGCCTTTTACTGAACAACCTGTGAACTGAACAAAGCCCCTCACTTCCAGGGCAAAGTGTATTTTATCAAGTATCCAAATTCTTAACATACATCGCATTTTCCTCGATGAATCTACGTCTTGGTTCAACTTCGTCGCCCATCAATTGTTCAAACGTTGCGTCCGCATCAAATGCATCATCAAGATGAACTTGAAGTAAAGTCCGCTGATCCGGATCCATTGTCGTCTCCCATAATTGAGTGGCATCCATTTCACCAAGACCTTTATAGCGAGTGATGACTGGCTTAGGAGATGCCGGAAGACGTTCGAGTATTTCTTGCAATGCTACTTCATCAAAACAGTATTCCTCATGTTTCCCTTGTTTGACCCTGTATAGCGGCGGTTGAGCGATATACACATATCCTGCCTCAATTAGAGGACGCATGAAACGGAAGAAGAATGTTAATAATAATGTTCTAATATGCGCTCCATCGACGTCGGCATCTGTCATGATGACAATTTTATGATAACGTGCTTTCGAAAGATTGAATTCGTCGCCAATGCCAGTACCAAGGGCTGTAATCATCGTACGAATTTCAGCATTTCCTAAAATACGATCCAATCTGGCTTTTTCGACGTTCAGTATTTTACCGCGTAATGGCAAAATTGCTTGGAAATGACGATCGCGTCCGCTTTTCGCCGAACCACCCGCCGAGTCACCCTCAACGATATACAATTCACTAATCGCCGGATCACGTGAAGAACAGTCTGCAAGCTTACCAGGAAGACTGGATACTTCCAATGCTGATTTACGTCTTGTCAATTCCCTCGCATTTTTTGCAGCAATTCTTGCCCGTGCAGCCATAAGGCTTTTATCGATGATTAAACGAGCTGTATTTGGATTTTCCAATAAGAATCGTTGGAAGCCTTCGGAAAACAGGGCATTTGTAATCGTACTGACCTCTGAATTCCCTAATTTCGTTTTCGTTTGACCTTCAAACTGCGGATCTGGGTGTTTGACTGAAATGATTGCCGTCAATCCTTCACGGACATCTTCTCCCGATAAATTCGGGTCAGACTCCTTCAACATCCCATTCTTCCTTGCATAATCATTTACAACACGTGTTAATGCTGTCTTGAAGCCTGATTCATGCGTACCGCCTTCATAGGTGTTGATATTGTTGGCGAATGATAATAGATTTTCTGCAAAGCCGCCATTATATTGCATGGCAATTTCAATTGAGATTCCATCTTTCTCGCCCTCTATGAAAATCGGTTCTTCATGGACCGGTTCTTTGTTTTGATTTAGATGTTCAACATACGATTTAATACCGCCCTCGTAGTAGAACGTATCGCTACGTTTCTCTTCTCCCCGCTCATCCGAAATCGTTATGCGCAGGCCTCTATTCAAATAAGCAAGCTCACGAATACGGTGAGCCAAAATATCGTATTCATATTCAGTCGTTTCCTTAAAAATTTCAGGATCCGCTTTAAATCGAGTAGATGTACCGGTTTCGTCGGTTTCACCTATAACTTCAAGCTCTCGCACAAGACCCCCGCGCTCAAATCTGATGAAATGGACTTTCCCATCAAGTTTAACGTATACTTCGGTTGCTTCGGAGAGTGCATTCACAACAGATGCCCCAACCCCATGCAAACCACCTGATACTTTATAGCCTCCGCCGCCGAACTTACCGCCAGCGTGGAGAACTGTCATGATGACTTCTACAGCAGGCCTACCTGTTGACTCTTGAATGCCGACAGGGATACCCCGTCCGTTATCATCCACGCGAATCCAATTATCCTTTTCAATTGTCACTTCAATATGATCACAATAGCCAGCCAAAGCCTCATCGATACTATTATCGACAATTTCCCATACAAGATGGTGGAGACCACGTGAACTTGTTGTACCGATATACATGCCCGGACGTTTACGAACTGCCTCCAGACCTTCAAGGACTTGAATCTGATTCGCATCATAGGCTGTTTGCAATTCTTTTTCTTCCATCGCCAAAATGTTCACCTTTCCTTTCCGAACATCAATCGTTAAGCATCTTCAAACAATTCTTTACTTTCCTTTGGAAACGAGATTGACAGGTTGTCAATTCAATTGGTTTCCCTTATCTGAAACACTACCTGCCGATACTTCATACAATTCGGCTTTTCGAATCGTTTCATGATCGAGTCCAGCAATGTTCGTCGTAGTCACGAACGTCTGGACTTGCCCTTGCATGGTATTCAACAGATGGGATTGACGATAGTCATCAAGCTCAGACAGGACATCGTCCAATAACAGAACCGGTGTTTCACCGACTTCCTGTTTGACGAGGTCAATTTCAGCAAGTTTTAGTGACAATGCCGTCGTGCGCTGCTGCCCTTGCGATCCATATGTCTGGATATCGTATCCATTCACAAAAAAATGGAGATCGTCACGGTGTGGTCCAACCAGTGTCATTCCACGTTCCAATTCTCGACGTCTCACTTCTTGCAGTTTTCTAATGAGTATTTCTTCCATCTGTTCGACAGTCTGCCCAGAATCGAACTCTTTTAATGTCCCATAAGTTACTTTAAGCTGTTCAAGTCCTCGGGAAATTCCTTTATGGATAGGTTCAGCCCATTTTTGAAGTAATTCAACAAAATAATATCGTTTTCGAATAATTTGTACGGCCACTTGGACATATTGTTCTGTATAAATATCGAACATGACGTTCGAGAAATCCATTTTTCCACGATTCTCTTTAAGTATTGCATTCCGTTGCTTTAATATCTTTTGGAAGGTCAGCAGATCATGAAGATAGACCGGGGATATTTGTCCGATTTCCATATCTAAAAATCTTCTTCGGACCTGTGGGCTTCCTTTTACAAGATTCAAGTCCTCCGGAGCAAACATGACAACATTGAGTTGACCGATATAAAGGCTTAGGCGGTTCTGTTCCAAATGGTTAACTCGAGCCTTCTTGCCTTTTTTTGAAATCGTCAATTCAAGTGGGAGACGTCCATACTTACGCTGTATGTCCCCTTCTATTTTACCATACTCTTGTTCCCAACGTATAAGTTCACGATCATTTGATGTTCGATGTGATTTTGCCATGGACAAAACATATATCGCTTCCATGATATTCGTCTTGCCTTGTGCATTTTCACCGATTAAAACGTTGATTTGAGGGGAAAAGGACAATTCAAGGGAAGCATAATTCCGATAATCTGTCAGAGATAGGCGTTCAATGAACATCCGATTGACCATTCACAGATGAGGATATTTTGAACCTTCCTGCATTTGGAATATTAACGACATCACCATCGTAGAGTTTCTTGCCCCTACGTCGTTCTTCTTCTCCGTTCACGTAAACTGCATGTTCTTCCAAAAACCATTTGGCCATTCCACCAGAGCTGATTGCATTGGTCATTTTCAACAATTGGCCTAATGTAACAAACTCCGTATCAATTTGCATGACTTCCATCCACTTCAATCCTTCTCAAATTAGTCTGTCTCTCTATTTTACCGAACTTTTCGCTATAAGTAAAAAGGATAGCCAAAAAACTGACTACCCTTCTTTTCGTCGCTATGAAAGCTATAAATATCAACATGTGGATAAAAATTAAAATGTCCTGACAGGTAAAATCAATTGAAGGATTGCATCGCTGTCAATTGATTTTAAAATGAATGGTCTCATTGCACCAGTGAAATGAATGGCAATATCCTGTCCATCAATGGCTTTCAATGCATCCATCATGTACTTCGCACTAAAGGAGATTTTTAAATCTTCTCCTGTTACATCAATAGCTTCGATCAATTCTTCAACCTTACCTATTTCAGGTGAATTTGATGAAACTTCAAGCATTTTTCCTTCATCAGCAAAAAAACGTACAATGTTATTCCGCTCTTCACGAGCAAGCAAAGATGCACGATCGATTGCTTGTAATAACTGGCGACCATTCACTGTAACTGTTGTTTTGTATTCAGATGGTATTAACCTCGATGTATCCGGATAATTCCCTTCAAGAAGCCTTGAGTAAAAAAGAACATTTCTGGACTTGAAAAGGACTTGCTGGTCTGCAATAACAATTTCAACAATATCTGAGTTGTCCGGAAGTACTTTATTCAACTCTTGAAGACTTTTCCCTGGAATGACGACACTAAATGGGCTTTCAGGCATGACTTCCGGCGTAATTTCTCTTCTTGCAAGTCGGTGGCTGTCTGTAGCGACACAAACAAGCTTTTCATTCACCGTTTCCCAGTGAACACCCGTAAGAATCGGCCGAGTTTCCTGTTGAGATACCGCAAATACAGTTTCTTTAATAAGCGATTTCATCAAATCAGCCGGTAAAGAGAAACGGTATTCATCTTTCACATTCGGTAGTACAGGGTAGTCATCAGAATTGGATCCTATCAGGTGAAACTCCGATTTACCGGATTTGATATGAGTCTGCATTCCATTCTCAATTTCAATCGTAACATCATTTGTCGGTAGTTTTCTAACGATTTCGCTGAAAACTTTAGCCTGAAGGATGATGGAACCTAATTCAATTACACGAATGATTTGTTCTCCATCTTCTTCAATCGGGATAAATGTGCAAATCGTAATATCCGAATCACTACCAGTCATCGTTAAACCTTTTTCAGTTACGTCGATTTTAACGCCGGTCAAAATGGGATTCGTCACTTTTTGACTGATTGCTTTCATGACGTCATTTAAACCTTCAAGCAGCCAATCTCTCATAATTTCAAATTTCATTTTGCACCCTCGCTTATATATTAATTAGTTAAGTAATAAAGATAGTAATAGTAATAGGGGCTGTGGAAATGTTGATAAGCCCTAAAAACCTATATGTTAGAAAGATAGACACATGTTTATAACCTGTGCACAGTTTGTACCGTAATTCAAATGTTATTCACATGTGAATTCTTCATCCTCGGCCTAAAATCGTTTTTATATCTTGAATATCTTGTTGCAGATTTTTATCATCTTTCAATTGCTTAGCAATCTTCTCATGTGCATGGATGACGGTTGAGTGGTCTCGACCACCAAATTCCGATCCAATTTTAGGCAGCGAAGAATCCGTCAATTCACGTGAAAGATACATCGCGATTTGACGTGGGAATGCGATGGCTCTTGTCCTTTTTTTAGCAGAAAAGTCTTCGAGCCGGATATTGAAATGTTCTCCGACTGTTTTTTGAATGTCTAAAATGCTAACTGTACTCGGACGAGAATTAGGAATGATATCCTTCAAAGCCTCAGCAGCAAGATCGGTCGTGATGTCCATATTGACAAGGGATGAATAGGCGACAACCCGAATCAGTGCACCTTCCAATTCCCTTATGTTTGTATCGATTTGATTGGCGATATAAAGCATCACTTCATCCGAAATATCAAGTAGTCCATCAGCCTTTGCTTTTTTACGTAAAATTGCAATTCGAGTTTCCAAATCCGGTGGTGCAATATCAGTGATCAATCCCCATTCAAACCGCGATCTTAGGCGATCTTCCAATGTAGGGATTTCTTTAGGTGGGCGGTCACTCGAAATGATAATCTGTTTTGCCGCCTCATGTAACGTATTAAACGTATGGAAAAATTCCTCTTGTGTCTGTTCTTTTCCCGCGATGAATTGAATATCATCAATTAGAAGAACATCTGCATTCCGATACTGGTTTCTAAAATCACCAGCTTTATTATTCATGATGGAATTGATGAATTCATTCGTAAACTTCTCTGAAGACAAATAAACGACCTTAGCGGAAGGGTCTTGTTCCATAATATAATGCCCAATTGCATGCATTAGATGGGTCTTCCCAAGCCCTACGCCGCCATAGATGAAGAGGGGGTTATATGACTTAGCAGGGGCTTCAGCCACAGCTAACGAGGCAGCGTGCGCAAATCGGTTTCCTGATCCGATAACGAATGTATCAAATGTATATTTGGGATTCAACATGACAGAAGCTGACGGGACAGGCGTTTTTTCAGCTTGTTTTACAACTGTTTTCGGTACTTTGAAATCACTTTCTTCCATCTCTTTCGGTACTACGAAATGGATAAGTCGGTCTTCGCCCGTCAATTCAGACAGGATGCCGGTTATTAAATGAACGTAATGGGTTTCTAACCAGTCCTTCGCAAATGAATTAGGAACAGCAATTGTCACGTTTTCATCGCCATAGGTCATCAATTTTGTCGATTTAAGCCAGGTTTCGAAACTTGGTCGCGAAACTTTATCTTCAACTTTCGACAAAACTTCGTTCCATAATTTTTCAAGCTGATCCACTCGTTGGGCCTCCTTTACATAGAAATAAAAAAACACAGGAATATGTATTATACACAGAATTCAATCGTGTGGATAAGAAATATCCCGAAGTGTTGAAAAAATTATCCACAACCTATCAACAATTGTGGATAATTGAATGGGCTTTTAAATTTGTTAACAGCAAAATCTTTTATATTGTATCAAGAAACTATAAGAATGACAAGGGATTCTATGAGTTATTAACAATAGGGGCAATTGTGGAGAATTACTTTATCCACAGGCTTTTGTATGTGTAAAAGGTGTAGATAAGACCTGTGCATAAAAAAAACGATGAAAATTTCTATGAACATATTTGTCAGCATTCTACATTTTTCGATGTGGATAACTTTTTATCGAATCGATTCGTGTCGAATGGTGTAAAGTAATAATGAAAGTGATGAAGAAATAGAATTGACAAAAGTATGTGCAGCTAAAAAATAATTGACTTTGTTTGAAATGCCCTATATACTATTCAAGACTCTCAGAAAGTAAAGAGACAATGCAGGAGGTGTCTTTGAAATGAAACGTACATTCCAACCAAATAAACGTAAACGTAGTAAAGTTCACGGCTTCCGTGCAAGAATGAGCTCAAAAAGCGGTCGTAACATCCTCGCTGCTCGTCGTCGCAAAGGAAGAAAAGTGCTTTCAGCATAAGACCACTGTCGAAGTGGTCTTTTTTTTATCTATATTGGTTATTTTTTAAAGTATGATTAGTTTTCGAAAATATTCAGTTGAAGTGGAAGGCGGCGACTCCAGCGGGAACAGCGCGAGCTGAAAGCCCCGCAGGAGCGAAGCGACGAGGAGATTGAAGCCGTGCCCGCGGAAAGCGTCCGCCTGGAACGGAAACGGTATATAAAAATGATTTTGGTGGTGAATGCCTTGAAAAAACGTCAACGAGTCAAGAAAAACGAAGACTTTCAAAAAGTATTTAAAAAAGGTAAATCCTTTGCAAATCGGCAATTCGTCGTCTATTCATATATAAAGGAAGAGCAACACGAATTCAGGATCGGCCTCTCAGTCGGAAAAAAATTAGGAAACGCAGTAACCCGTAACAGGATAAAGCGATACATCCGTCAAGCCTTCCTTGAAATGAAAGAAGAACTGAAAAACGACAGGGATTATGTTATTATCGCCAGACACCAGGCGGCCAACTTAGACTTCCACGAAACCAAAAAAAGCCTACAACACGTACTGAAGATTTCCAAAGCATTCAATAAGAAGTAGAACGTTATAAATGTTCATGATAAACTGAAACCAACAATAGATTTTATGGAATAGATATGGGGGAAACAAGTTGAAAAAAAGAACCGCGTTAATACTGATGCTCATGGTCTTATCGGTCTTCCTTGCAGGTTGTTCGGAATTTAACCAACCGATTTATGACACGAGTGAAGGATTTTGGAATAAATACATCGTCTGGCCGATTGTATCTTTAATCGTCACCTTTAAAGAACTATTAGGTACGTATGGTCTCGGAATTATTGCCGTAACCATCATCATCCGCCTGATTCTATTGCCGCTCATGATTAAACAAGCGCAAAGTTCAAAACGTATGCAGGAAATGCAACCGATCCTAAACGGATTGAAAGAGAAGTACAAGTCTAAAGACGCTGTTACACAACAGAAATATCGCGAAGAAATGCAAAGAGTAATGACAGAGCAGAAAATCAACCCCGCTGCAGGATGTCTGCCTGTACTGATTCAAATGCCAATCATCATTGGACTCTATCATGCCATCAGCAGAATGAATGCGACACCGGAAATTGAAATCGGTAAAATCCTATGGTTTGAACTTGGTGTTCCAAGCATTACGCTCGCAGTTATTGCAGGGTTAATGCAATTTGCCGTATTGCGTACGGGTCCAGCGATGGACAATCCTCAAATGAAAGTTATGATGTACATCATGCCTTTCATGATTATGATTTTCGGTACTTTCCTACCAGCAGCACTTGCATTATATTGGGTTATCGGTAATATCATTTCAATTATCCAGAATATCTTCATTTACAAACCATTCAAGAAAAAAGTAGAAGTGGCACCTGTAAAAGCGGGAGGGAAAAAGAAATGAATAGGATAACGCGAAAGGGAGCGACAGTGGAGGCTGCAATTTCAGCAGCATTGCAACAGCTCAATGTGACGCGTGATGAAGTGGATGTAGAAATAGTCGAACCTGGAAAAAAAGGATTTTTAGGATTTGGTGTTAGGGAAGCGGAAGTCATTGTGAGCATAAAAAAAGCAGTAGCTCAATCTTCCGAAGAAAAAGTTGAAAAAGTCCAAGAACCAACACCAAAACCAACTACTGAACCGGAACAAGAAGAAATTATTGAAGAACCTATAGGCCCAGCGAAGGAAATTGTAGAGGTTAAAATCGAGGATCCTGTTATATCGGACCAAAAGGCAATCGATGAAACAGCTGCTTACGTAAAGTCAATCGCTGAAGCAATGGGAATCGATGATTTGGTCATCACTAATGAAATGGATGGAAAGTACATTTCATTCCAACTGGAAAGTAAAAAGGCCGCATTCCTTATCGGTAAAAGAGGACAAACGTTGAATGCATTACAGCAATTGGCCCAGCTTGTTACAAATAAATACGCAAGCCAATTCAAAGTAGTACGTTTAGATGTAGGGGACTACCGAGAAAGACGAGAACAATCCTTAGAGCAATTTGCGGAACGTATGGCTGATCAAGCCGTCCGTAACGGAAGGAAAGTAAAGTTGGAACCGATGCCTTCCTATGAAAGAAAAGTCATCCATAATGCTTTATCGAACCGCTTGGATATCGAAACTTATTCGGAAGGTACAGATCCTCATCGATACCTTGTAATTGAACCGATTAATTGAAAATGCATCAAAAACCCCGTGAAATTCACGGGGTTTTTTAATGCATAATATGGTTTGTCATGATCATTCATTCCTAAAGAAAATTCGCAGGAAGGATTCTCATTCAAACTTATCCACATTTTTCGGTTCACTCACTATGAGAAAGTGTGAATTTGTGATAATATATTATGTCAGATAGTCATGTCAAAACAGTTATCCACATGTGGGTAACGAGTCAGGAAGGTGATGAATATGCAATTTGATACTATAGCTGCCATATCTACTCCAATGGGGGAAGGGGCTATTGCCATCGTCCGGCTTAGTGGAGACGAAGCTATCGACATAACCGATCGAATATTTCGTTCTCCGTCCGGTAAAAAACTGGCGGAAGAACAATCACATACAATTCATTATGGACACTTGGTAGACCCATCTGCGGGTGAAGTTGTTGAGGAAGTGATGGTATCCATCATGAGGGCACCAAAAACTTTCACCCGTGAAGATGTCGTCGAAGTGAATTGCCACGGCGGTGTAGTGGCAGTGAACCGTGTCCTCAACCTTGTGTTGAAAGAAGGGGCTCGCCTTGCGGAACCAGGCGAGTTTTCTAAGCGTGCATTTCTAAACGGACGCATCGATTTATCCCAAGCCGAGGCTGTCATGGACTTGATCCGTGCAAAAACCGATAGGGCGATGAATGTTGCCTTGAACCAAATGGAAGGAAAGCTTTCCAAATTAATCGGCGAATTAAGACAAGCCCTCCTTGAAACATTGGCGCAAGTAGAAGTCAACATCGACTATCCAGAATACGATGACGTTGAAGAAGTAACCATTCCACTAATGATTGAAAAGGGGACATGGGTGAAAGAGGAGATCGAAAAACTACTCCGAACATCCTCACAAGGTAAAATTCTGCGTGAAGGATTATCAACCGTCATCATCGGAAGGCCGAACGTAGGTAAATCTTCTTTATTGAACAGCCTTGTCCAGGAGAACAAGGCGATTGTCACAGATATCGCAGGAACAACCCGTGATATAATTGAGGAATATGTCAACGTCCGCGGAGTCCCACTTCGACTCGTCGATACAGCGGGCATTCGTGAAACCGAAGATATCGTCGAACGGATTGGTGTAGAACGGTCTCGCCAAGTACTAAAAGAAGCAGACCTTATTCTGTTAGTACTAAACAGTTCCGAGGAGTTATCAGAAGAGGATATCCGTCTATTTGAAGCTACGGCTGATATGGATCTAATCGTAGTCATCAATAAAACCGACCTCCCTCAGAAAATAGACATGCAAAAAGTACATGAATTGGCCGGAAAAGGAACAGTCGTCACAACATCAATCCTCAAAGAAGAGGGTATTGATGAACTTGAAGAAGCCATTGCAAAACTCTTCTTCGAAGGAACACTCGAAGCCGGCGACCTCACCTATGTATCCAACGCCCGACACATTGCATTGCTCCACAAAGCACACAAGACAATCCAGGACGCTATTTCCGCAGCAGAGGCAAACATACCGGTCGACATGATTCAAATCGATGTAACACGCACGTGGGAGCTCTTAGGCGAAATCGTCGGCGACACAGTCCAAGACAGCCTCATCAACCAACTGTTCTCCCAGTTTTGTTTAGGAAAGTAATTAATTTTAACATTAGACACTAAGGATTGAAGCGAAAGGCGGCGCCCACGGAAAGCGTCCGCCTGTAGCGTAAATCCGATTATGTGATTACTAATATATACACACAATTTATAAAATAGGAAGGATGAACGAACATGCCACAATTTGAAGCAGGCACGTTCGATTGTATAGTCATCGGAGCAGGGCATGCCGGCGTCGAAGCCGCATTAGCCTCAGCGAAGATGGGTGCATCGACATTGGTGCTTACCATGAACCTCGACATGATTGCTTTCATGCCATGCAATCCATCACTCGGAGGTCCCGCAAAAGGGATCGTCGTAAGAGAGATTGATGCACTTGGCGGAGCAATGGGGAAAGTTATAGATAAAACACATATCCAAATGAGGATGTTAAATACAGGTAAAGGACCTGCTGTACGTGCACTTCGTGCGCAAGCAGACAAAGTCCTTTACCAACAAGAAATGAAACGCGTTCTTGAAGAACAAGAAAATCTAACACTTCACCAAGGAGTCGTCGAAGAATTAATAGTCGAAGACAATGAAGTGAAAGGTCTCATCACCCAAATTGGCGCGGTGTACCGAGCAAAAACAGTCATTATCACAACAGGAACTTTCCTGCGTGGGGAAGTCATTATCGGTGACTTGAAATATTCAAGCGGACCAAACAACCAAATGCCAGCCATCAAACTTGCAGAAAACTTGCAAGAACTTGGACTGGAAACGGTCCGATTTAAAACCGGTACGCCACCACGTATTAATGGGAATACAATCGATTACAGCAAAACTGAAATTCAACCTGGTGATGATGTTCCACGTTCATTCAGCTATGAAACGACGGAATTCATTATGGATCAATTACCATGCTGGTTGACATATACAACACCAACAACACATCAAATTATCAATGAAAACCTTCATCTATCACCAATGTATTCCGGAATGATTAAAGGGAAGGGGCCAAGCTATTGCCCTTCAATTGAAGACAAAATTGTTCGTTTCGCGGATAAATCACGTCATCAGATTTTTCTTGAGCCGGAAGGCCGAAATACGAAGGAATATTACGTACAAGGCCTTTCAACAAGCCTGCCTGAACACGTCCAACGTAGGTTAATCGAAAGTGTACCAGGATTGGAAAAGGCTGAAATGATGCGCGCAGGATACGCGATTGAGTATGATTCCATTATCGCAACTCAGCTTTGGCCGACTCTTGAAACGAAGAAAATTAAAAATCTCTACACAGCCGGCCAAATTAACGGTACATCAGGTTATGAAGAAGCGGCTGCACAAGGCATCATGGCTGGTATAAATGCTGCAAGAAAAGCACTTGGCAAAGAGGAAGTCATCCTTGGAAGATCAGATGCCTATATCGGTGTACTCATTGACGACCTTGTAACAAAAGGAACAAGTGAGCCATACCGTCTTCTTACTTCAAGAGCTGAATACAGATTATTGCTTCGTCATGACAACGCAGACTTACGTCTTACAGAAATTGGATATCAACTTGGCATGATAAGTGAAGAACGTCATGAGAAATTCCTTGTGAAAAAGCAACAGATTGAAGATGAAATTGAAAGACTTCGTAAAGTAACGATCAAACCGAGTGAAGCCGTTCAAGAAATTATTCATCAATCCGGTGGAACTGAGCTTCGTGAGCCAATGAAAGCAGCGGACCTATTAAAACGACCAGAAATGAAGTATGAACAAATCATTACAGTTGTTCCACCCGAGGAAGAAATATCTGCTGAAGTTGCCGAACAAGTTGAGATTTTCATCAAATACGAAGGTTATATTGAAAAGTCGATGCAACAAGTTGAGAGAATGAAGAAAATGGAGAACAAGAGAATCCCGGAAAACATTGATTACTATGCAATCAATGGAATTGCAAAAGAGGCAAAAGCAAATCTTACAGCCGTAAGACCATTGTCAATTGCGCAAGCATCAAGGATTTCAGGGGTAAATCCAGCTGACATTTCCATTCTTCTTGTTTATATTGAGCAAGGCAAAATTGCAAAAATATCAGGGTAACATCATGAGACTGATGTGGAGTAAAAGTCCGCATCAGTCCTTTTTAAAAGGAGGATCCGAGTGAACGAAGAACAATTTTTAGATGCATTGAAAGAACAGGGCATCAGTTTAACAGAAGACCAAATACAACAGTTTAATACGTATTTCCGTATGTTAGTCGAGTGGAATGAAAAAATGAATTTAACCGCTATAACGGATGCACAATCTGTCTATCTGAAACACTTTTATGATTCCATAACAGCTGCTTTTTACACAGACCTATCAGGAAATAAGTCTATTTGTGATGTAGGGGCAGGAGCTGGGTTTCCAAGTATTCCGTTGAAAATCTGCTTCCCAGATCTATCAGTAACAATTGTTGATTCATTGAACAAAAGAATTACTTTCCTAAATGAGCTTGCTAAAGAGCTGAAATTGAGTAAAGTTGACTTTGTACATTCCCGGGCCGAAGATTTCGGACAAAACCTAAAATACCGTGAACAATTTGACATTGTAACTGCTCGTGCCGTTGCACGTTTATCGGTTCTTTCAGAATTATGCATTCCCCTTGTTAAAGAGGGTGGAATGTTTATCTCCATGAAAGGTGCTGCCGCCGAAGAGGAATTGATGGACGCAAGGAAGGCGCTTACTTTACTTGGTGCTGAATTGCTCGATAAGCATTCATTCAATTTGCCTGTTGAGGAAAGTGAAAGGAATATCTTTATTTTTAGGAAGGTTAAGAAAACTCCTAAAAAGTATCCTCGTAAAGCAGGAGTTCCAAATAAAACACCAATTGCTTAATTGTTCCACGTGAAACATTTCTTTTATAACCTTTCACGTGGATTGGTAGGTTATATCTACAATCTATCAATCTACACTTTAATAAGAATCAAAGAGGATATATAATAGATATGGCGAATATACAAGTAAAGAGAAGCAGTTTTTTATAAAGGTGGTGCCGGGATGAAAAATACGTTTTCACGGTTTTTTGGTAGTGTAGAAAAAGAGCCTGAAATTCAACAAATCGAAAACACTCCATCCGAAAAAGTTGAACAAGTAAAAATAGATTTGATCAAACCAAATAAATACCAGCCAAGAACAATTTTTTCCGAGGAGAAAATCGAAGAGTTAGCTAGGACGATTCATACGCACGGCGTTATCCAACCAATTGTTATCCGAAAAAGTAATGATGGATATGAAATCATTGCAGGTGAGCGGAGATACCGAGCAATGAAGAAATTGGGTTGGGAAGAAGTACCCGCAATTGTTCGAAATCTTGACGATAGAGAAACAGCCTCCATTGCATTGATTGAAAACTTACAACGTGAAGAATTGACGGCAATTGAAGAGGCTTATGCATACGAGAAACTATTGGAATTGCATTCTTTAACTCAGGAGGCACTGGCACAGCGACTGGGAAAAGGTCAGTCCACTATTGCCAATAAGCTTCGTCTTTTGAAACTACCACAAGCAATAAAGGACAAAATTCTTACTAAGGAATTATCCGAAAGGCATGCGAGAGCTTTAATCTCTGTTAAAGATGCCGAGTTGCAACATAAACTTTTCCAAGAAGCAATTGATGAACAACTCAATGTAAAACAGTTGGAGGAACGAATCCATCTTGCATTGAATCCAGTTGAAGAGGAAGAGGAAGAGAAAGTAAAGAAAAAACCGGTTAAACGAAAATCTGTAAGTAAAGATGTCCGAATTGCATTAAATACAATTCGACAGTCATTAGCCCTTGTCACGAAAAGTGGCATTGATGTAAAGACTGAAGAAGAAGACACCGATGATTTCTATACAATTACGGTTAAAATCCCTAAAAAGAAATAAGGAAATTGGATAAATTATAAGAGTAATTACTCTTGCTTACTAAAAGCAGGAGTTTTTTTATGCGATACATTACCACGGACATCATTTTTTTGATAAACTATAATAGATTGAAAGAAATAATATAAAAGTGGTCAGTCAATATAAAAAGTATATTAGTTTTATATGAGAGTGAGAAAGCAGGTGCAAGTGTGGGTAAAATTATTGCAATCGCTAATCAAAAGGGAGGAGTTGGCAAGACAACCACCTCAGTAAACTTAAGTGCTTGCCTTGCACATATCGGAAAGAAAGTTTTATTAATTGACGCCGATCCCCAAGGGAATGCCACAAGTGGGGTAGGGGTCAATAAAGGTGATGTGCATCAATGCATTTATGATATGTTAATAGATGATGTTGATATTACGGACGTTATTCATCATACCAAAATGGAAAACTTGGACATTGTTCCAGCAACGATTTCCTTGGCGGGTGCTGAAATTGAGTTAGTGTCGACTATTTCGAGGGAAGTAAGGATGAAGCATGCGATTCAGAATGCGAAGAATGAGTATGATTACATTATCATTGACTGTCCTCCGTCCTTAGGATTATTAACGATTAATTCATTGACTGCAGCTGATTCAGTCATTATTCCGGTGCAATGCGAATATTACGCATTGGAAGGATTAAGCCAATTATTAAGTACAATTAGGCTTGTACAAAAGCATTTGAATGAAGCACTTATGATTGATGGTGTTCTATTAACAATGTTTGATGCAAGAACTAATTTAGGCATTCAAGTCATTGAAGAAGTGAAGAAATATTTTCAGGATAAAGTCTACGGAACAATTATTCCACGGAATGTTCGGTTGAGTGAAGCACCGAGTCATGGTGAACCAATCATCATGTATGATTCAAGATCGAGGGGCGCTGAAGTATATCTAGAGCTGGCAAAGGAAGTGGTACACAATGGCTAAGGGTCTTGGAAAAGGTTTAAACGCTTTGTTTCCCGATGAGTCTTTAACGAAAGCTGAATCAATTGAGAATATTCGATTGAAAAGCATAAAAGTGAATCCATATCAGCCAAGAAAGATATTTGATGAGAATGCAATTCAAGAATTAAGTGAATCGATTAAAGAACATGGTATACTACAGCCAATTATTGTCCGGAAAGTCGGGACGATGTATGAGATCGTAGTAGGGGAAAGACGTTTCCGTGCAGCTAAAATTGCAGGACTAAAAGAGATTCCAGCAGTAGTCCGTCAATTGACAGATGAAGAATCAATGGAAATGGCTATTCTTGAAAATCTACAGCGAGAAGATTTAACACCAATAGAAGAAGCCGAAGCTTACCAAAAATTAATGGATAATTTAAGCCTAACGCAAGAACAACTTGCTTTCAGACTTGGAAAAAGTCGACCGCATATCGCCAATCATATTCGCTTATTAAGTTTACCTGAGAAGGTGCGCAATATGATTACAGATGGCAAGCTATCAATGGGCCATGGAAGGACATTACTTGGACTTAGAAAAAAAGAACAGATTTTATTGACTGCAGAGAAAACGATTAGTGAAGGGTTAAATGTCAGACAGTTAGAAAAATTAGTTCATAGATTAAATGAAAATGTTCCACGTGAAACAAAGCAAGAAAAGAAAAACATCTTCCTTGAGGAACAGGAGTCTAACTTACGAGAATATTTCGGCACCAATGTCACCATTAAGAAATCGAAAAATAAAGGTAAAATAGAAATTGAGTTTTTCACTGAAGAAGACCTTGAAAGAATATTAGAATTACTGAATGATTAAGCTTGTACCTATTTTGCTCATACTGCAAAATAGGTATTATTTTTAATAGGTGGAAGTGAAAAACCATGGTATTGTTTGGTTCGATTGTTAATGTTATTTTAATCATTTTAGGCACATTGATTGGACGTTTTTTAAACAATATTCCGGAACGCATGAAAGAAACTGTGATGTACGGAATTGGATTGGCTGTAGCTGCAATAGGAATACAAATGACGTTTGAAAGCACGCAAATATTAATTGTCATTATCAGTATTGTAATTGGAGCTCTAATTGGTGAATGGATGGACCTGGACGGGAAGATAAATCAGTTGGGTCAATATCTCGAAAGTAAATTGCCATCCAAGAAGGAAGGTCCCGGTATTGCACAGGGATTTGTGACGGCAACTTTAATCTTTGTCGTTGGCTCAATGGCGATTATTGGAGCTATTGATAGTGGACTTCGTAGTGATCATGACGTGTTGATCATGAAAGGTGTACTTGATGGATTCACTTCCATTATATTAAGCTCAACCTTAGGTATTGGTGTAGCTTTTTCTGCAGCGCCAGTTTTCATTTACCAAGCAATTATTACTTTGTTTTCAACACAAATAAGCCGCTATGTGCCAGATGAATTACTGCAGTTTTTCATTTCTGAAATGACGGCAACAGGCGGCCTAATGATTGTTGGAATTGGGCTGAATTTGATAGGTATAACTAAAATGCGTGTTGCTAATTTCATACCGGGAATCTTTGTTGTCGGTGTTGTCGTCACAATTGTTCATTACCTGTTTTAAATCTTCCATAGGCAAGTTGCAACGAACGGGAAATGACCCTGCTCATTTCAAATGGCAGATGTAATCGAGTGCTTTGAAGGACTGCCTGTTCCATAAATCCAGAAACGTTAACAACCCCTTTGATGGACAAATCACCGACAGGGGGCAAAGCTTTTCCAACGGCTTTACCTGGGTAAAGAGGACCGTTATGCAATAATAGTTGTCCGATCGAATCATTTTTTCCTAAACACGCGTCAATCGCTACAATGAACGTTGAACGATCCTGTTCAAATGTTTTATCCAATTGTTGTTGTAGATTAAGAGCATGTAAGGGTTTCTCCAGTGTCCCTATTACTGAAAAAGGAAAAAGTAAAGACTCTGATAAATGAGAACCTGTCAGCGGACCTAATGCATCTCCTGTAGATCGGTCGGTTCCAATGCAGAAGAATGAAATTGAATCCATATGGAAGGGAATATGCTTGAGAAAAAATGAACTAAGATTCCAAACGGCGCCAGTGGCATCATAATGTATCCGGAAGTCATAATCCGTAGTAAGTGCTGAGTGCATGACAAAACTCCATTCTTGTATTGTAGTCAAAATTGATTGATTGTTTAGCAGTATACGCGACTACAATGAAATTTATACAGAAAGGAAGTTTGTAAGTGACGAAGGAGAATGTGAAGAATTTAATTGAACTCATTTTCAGTGATGACACTGAAAAGCTTAGTAAACTTTTGTTAAATGAACAAATTTGGTTTGATCTTTTTTTAATTGCCGTTAGGATAGCTTTCATTATCGCCATTGCCTTCATCGCTGTACATGCCGGTAAATTCGTCATTAGACGGTTGTTCAGGATCAAGTTGAAAGGTCCGATACGTAGGGAAGAAAGACGCGAGAGGACGTTACTTAAGTTACTGGAGAACACACTTAGCTATGTTGTCTACTTCTCTGCAATTTTGGCCATTCTTCAAGAGTTCAATATAGATGTTAAAGGGCTTGTCGCAGGGGCCGGGGTATTGGGCCTTGCAGTAGGATTTGGAGCACAGAGCCTTGTGAAAGATGTCATTTCGGGATTTTTTATTTTATTTGAAGATCAGTTTTCGGTAGGCGATTATGTGAAAATTGGTTCTGCTGAAGGTACGGTAGAAGAGATTGGGCTACGAACTACAAAATTGAAGAACTTTACGGGTGAAATCTTCATTTTACCGAATGGTACCATTTCACAAGTAGTCAACTATTCCATGAAAAACTCATTGGCAATTGTGGATGTAACAATTCCATTTGAATTGGGCATAGAAAAGGTTGAAAAGTTGATTGACGAATTCCTACTTTCTTTCAAAAAAGATAATCCGGATTTACTTGAAAAACCTAAGCTAATAGGTGCACATAATTTCACGGAAAACTCCGTAATTGAACGCATCATTGTGGAAACAAAACCGATGCGCCATTTCGATACAGCAAGGAGTATTGGAATTGGTTTGAAAAAGCATCTTGGGCAACAAGGAATCGAAATCCCATATCCGACGCTTGTAACAAAGTCATTTGATAACCAATAAAAATGAAGGGGGAACTTGAGCATATGACGGATAAAGTATTTCAATTGAATGACGTGGTTGAGATGAAAAAACCGCACCCATGTGGTAAGAATGCTTGGAAAATCATTAGAATGGGTGCAGATATCCGTATCAAATGTGAAGGATGCGGACATAGCGTTATGATTCCTCGTAATGAGTTTGCAAAAAAGATGAAAAAGGTGCTTGTTAAAGGCGAAGCTGAACATTAATTAGACAGAGGCGTAAACAATTCTTATAATAGAAGAGTTGTAATAATTATAATGTATTGACCTATATGAAAGGTTGGGAAATAAATGGCGTTAACAGCAGGAATCGTTGGTTTACCAAACGTCGGGAAATCGACTTTATTCAACGCAATTACGAAGGCTGGAGCGGAAGCGGCAAATTATCCGTTCTGTACGATCGATCCAAACGTTGGAATAGTGGAAGTTCCGGATGAGCGACTTCAAAAATTAACAGAGTTAGTTGTACCGAAAAAGACAGTTCCAACTGCATTTGAGTTTACCGATATTGCAGGAATCGTCGAAGGTGCAAGTAAAGGGGAAGGGTTAGGAAATAAATTCCTTTCTCATATTCGCGAAGTCGATGCGATTTGTCAGGTAGTCCGTTGCTTCAATGATGAAAATATTACCCATGTATCTGGTAAAGTAAATCCAATTGATGATATTGAGGTCATCAACCTCGAACTTATCCTCGCAGATATGGAAAGCGTGGACAAGCGATTGACACGTGTATCAAAAATGGCGAAACAGAAAGACAAGGATTCAATGGCTGAAGAGCCTGTGTTACTGAAGCTGAAAGAGGCTTTTGAGAATGAAATGCCTGCACGCTCAGTGGAATTGACGCCTGAAGAGTTCCAACTGATTAAAGGAATGCATTTATTGACAATCAAACCGATGCTATACGTTGCGAATGTGTCTGAAGATGAAATTGCAGAAGCAGAATCCAATGAATACGTGAAGATGGTACGTGAATTTGCGAAACAGGACAATGCAGAAGTAATCGTCGTATGTGCTAAAATCGAAGAAGAAATGGCAGAATTGGACGAGGAAGAGAAAGCAATGTTTCTTGAAGAGTTAGGCATTAAAGAATCAGGCCTCGACCAACTGATCAAAGCCGCTTATCACTTATTAGGACTGGCTACTTACTTCACAGCCGGTGTACAAGAAGTACGTGCATGGACGTTCCGCAAAGGAATGAAAGCACCACAATGCGCGGGCATCATCCATACCGACTTCGAACGAGGCTTCATCCGTGCTGAAACAGTATCATACGATGCACTTGTTGAAGCTGGATCTATGACTGCTGCAAAAGAAGCAGGTAAAGTTCGCCTCGAAGGAAAAGAATATATCGTTCAAGACGGCGACGTAATGTTATTCCGTTTTAACGTCTAATATAAAACAACCGGAGGAGGAGCAGAATCCTTTCCGGTTGTTTTCATTGTATCTGTTTGTTTGGTTCAAACAAGTATAATCTCGGCAACTGGGGATCATCTTTAACAAGCCAATCATCCGGAAGTTTTTTCAACTCCTTATGCATCGCAAAATCACCAGCCGCTCCACCAATCAAAAAGGCCGATAGAGTGACCAAAACCCCATCTCCCGTGACCAAGCCAACAATCGCAGGCAACACCCCCGTCGTCCAAAACGGAAGCAACAAAGCCATACGAATAGCCTTATTCGTCATAGGCACATCCGTCGTCGCATAAGCAATGCCTAACTTAAGATTCACGCCAACAATCATCTTCTTCCAAGGAACCCCACCAAAAACCCTAAAGCCAAGCAAATGAAACAGTTCATGTAGAACAATTAAAAGAACATACCCACCTATAAAATACAAAAAAGTCCAAATCGTAATCGAATAAGATAGCCCACCCTCAATAAACGCTCTCAAAGCAAGCAGCCCAATAAGTGAAAAGAAAGTAACCCACAATCCACCCTTAGCCACCTTAGGCAAATCAATCTCTATAACCTTATCCGGTTCACGGATATCATCCATACCAATCACCTCATAACTTAAGTATACACGATTCGGACAAGTTGAAATTAAATTAATCAGTACTCGTCGAGGATTGGAGTGGAAGGCGGCGACTCCTGTGGGATTAAGCGCGAATGGTGAGACCCCGCAGGAGCGAAGCGACGAGGAGGCTCACCCGCGCCCCACGGAAAGCGTCCGCCTAAAACGGAAATCCGTGATTAAAGGAACCTCATTTTTATTTAATAGTTGAATATCCATCCATACCATGCTAAAATATGATGATGTGAGTAATAACATTACTTACTCCTTGCCCGCCGTCAAAAGTGGGCCAAAGTCCATAAGGAGGTGACTAAAGATGAGAAAGTACGAAATCATGTACATCATCCGTCCAACAGTAGAAGATGAAGCTAAAAAAGCGTTGATCACTCGTTTCGATGACATCCTAACTTCAAACGGAGCGGAAATCATCGAGTCGAAAGAGTGGGGCAAGCGTCGTCTTGCATACGAAATCGACGACCTACGTGAAGGCTACTACCAATTGGTAACAGCTAACGCAGGTACTGAAGCAATCGATGAATTCAATCGTCTTGCGAACATCAATGAAGATATCATTCGTCATATGGCTGTTCGTCTTGACAACTAATCCATAAAGAACCAAAAGCTCTAAAAGGTATCACCTGAAATTGATGAGGGGGGTTGGAATCTGATGATTAACCGTGTCGTTTTAGTTGGCCGATTGACAAAAGATCCTGAACTCAAGTACACACAGGGCGGTGTGGCGGTAACACGTTTCACACTTGCGGTAAATCGCACATTCTCAAACCAACAGGGAGAGCGTGAAGCTGATTTTATCAACTGTGTCACATGGAGAAAACAGGCAGAGAACACTGCGAACTTTTTGCGTAAAGGAAGTCTTGCCGGAATCGAAGGCCGTATTCAAACGAGTAGCTTCGATGGACAAGATGGTAAACGCGTCTTTATGACTGAAGTCGTAGCAGATAGCGTACAATTCCTTGAGCCGCGTAGTGCAAACTCTGAAAGATCCGGAGCTGCTTATGGTGGTGCACCACGAAACGAACAACCTTATTATCAGAACCAGCAGCCAAATCAACAATATCAACAACCAAGTCAACAAAATTATACACGCACTGACAATGACCCGTTCAGTATGGGCAGCGGTCCGATAGAAGTATCGGATGACGACTTGCCGTTCTGATAAGGCATTGCCATTGACGTAATCATGTAAGGAGGGAAAGCGATATGGCACCACGCCGTGGAGGTAAAAGACGCCGTAAAGTCTGCTATTTCACATCGAATAACATTACACGCATCGATTATAAAGATACTGATCTACTTAAGAAATTCGTTTCTGAACGTGGAAAAATCTTGCCTCGCCGTGTAACTGGTACAAGCGCGAAATATCAACGTAAATTAACGACTGCTATTAAACGTGCTCGTATTATGGCACTTCTTCCGTTCGTAGCGGAAGAAAGATAAAAAAACATTTTTAACCGCCTTGTGAAACGGGTTTACCCGCTCTCAAGGTGGTTTTTTATTGACCAAAAGATGCATGTATACAGTCTTTGGTTTAATGGTTCCAATCATGATACAATTAAAGGAACTCACATTCAATAAGACAACGGACAAAGATGAGAAGTGAGTTAGTTGTTGGACGGAGGAAAAGACTGATGCAAGACCATTCAAAGAAAATTAAATACGGGGCAATGATGCTTGCATCGTTCATTTTATTGTTGGCAGGAGTTTTTTTTATCCCGTTCATTGGGCTACTCTTAATGGTTTTCCTTCCCTTGCCGATTATCTTATATCGATTACGGGAAGATAGGAAAACAACGTATTATGTAGTTTTAATAGCGGGTGTACTATCTTTGCTTTTAGGTGGCCCCATACTTCTGCTTTTCGCACTTGTTTTTGGAATAATAGCCTTCCTAATTGCTGAGTTTCTATTGCTTGGGAAATCCAAATTGTATATTTTTATGGCTACCGGTCTTGTTATGATCTTTGTGGGAATAGTGACCTACCTCATACTCGCTTTATTCTTTGATATCAATATCATTGATAGCTTAATGGCGGTGTTGAAGGAGTCCGAGAACCAATTCAAGGCATCGTTAAACGAATTCGGCGCATTACCGGAAGGTTACGAAAATGTTGTTGCAGAAGCATTCATGTTATACAGATCCTCGATTCCGGCTGTATTTATATTATCCGTGTATGCATTCGCATTCATTATGGTAATCCCGAATTTCATGGTGCTTCGCAGACTTGGTCATGAAGTACCGAAGTTTCCACCGTTTTATCAACTGAAATTACCTGTGATCACCATTTTTATCTATGGGTTATTAATTATCCTACCTTTTGTGATGAATATGACAACGGATTCCTCGACATATTTGCTTTATATTAATGGGACAATAATTTTAAGGGTATTGTTATTATTACAAGGCCTTTCTTTAGTCCATTATTTTATGTTCAGGATGAAGCTGCCAAGGATTGTTACGGTTCTCTCAATAATTTTAGCCTTGTTATTTAATCCAATTACTATACTTCTTGGCATACTTGATATAGGCGTGAATATCCGGGCTTGGATCAGGAAGGACAACTCGAAGTAAGGGGATGAGACAATGAAGTCATTTTTTAGAAGAAGGGCTATCCGATATCCATTGATTATCATTTCTCTCCTTGGATTGATAGCAGCGGTCCTTATATTCTTATTGAACTTCTGGGCTGGCCTTGTATTTACGATCCCTTTTATACTGGCAGTAGGGTTCGCGTGGAAGCTTGAGGAGCAAACGTATGTCGAGACGGAAAAGCATATTGAATCCCTCTCTTATCGCATGAAGAAGGTCGGGGAAGAAGCTCTCCTTGAATTGCCGATTGCAATTATCCTTTTCAATGAAAAGCATCTCGTCGAGTGGGCAAACCCATTTGCTGCTTCTATCTTCGGTAAAGAGACGTTGATAGGGGATGAATTGTTCCATCTGTCTGAAACGTTCCATTCAATATTAAAGAATGAAGAACAAGATACACCACCTATGAAGGTTGGGAAGTCAACCTATAAGGTCGTTTACAGACCAGAAGAAAAACTTCTCTATCTTTTTGACATAACTGATAAAGTAAGTATAGAGTCCCTTTATTATAAAGACCGGACTGTACTTGGAATTATGCTTATCGACAATTACGATGAACTTTCCCAAACAATGGATGATTCCACAAGGAGCCATCTGAATTCCCTCGTCACGTCCCTTGTGAATGACTGGGCAACCGAGAACGGTATATTCGTGAAACGGATTGCTTCAGACCGTTTTATGGCAGTGTTCAACGAGGGAATTTTATCGAAATTGGAAACTGCGAAATTTACGATTCTTGATGATATTAGGGAAAAGACGGCAAAGCAGAATGCCGGCTTGACGTTAAGTATCGGTGTCGGAACAGGATCCGCTTCACTTACTGAGCTTGGAGAGCTTGCCCAGTCCAGCCTGGATCTTGTATTGGGGCGTGGAGGGGATCAAGTAGCGATTAAGCGTACCGATGGAAAGCTGAAGTTCTACGGGGGCAAGACCAACCCGGTGGAAAAAAGGACTCGTGTACGTGCAAGGGTCATCTCACATGCGTTGCGGGATTTGATCCAAGGCAGTGACAAGGTATTGGTAATGGGGCATAAGATGCCGGATATGGATGCGATAGGGGCATCAATCGGTGTTCAGAAGATGGCCCGGATGAATAATGTTAAAGGCTATGTCGTCCTTGATTTCGAAGAGTTAGACGGTAGTGTAACGCGATTGATGGATGAGATAAAAGGGAATGATGAGTTGTTTGAACAATTCATTGATCCTGAAACTGCATTATCAATGCTGACGGAAAAGTCACTCCTTGTCGTCGTTGACACACATAAGCCAAGCATGGTCATCGATGACCGTTTGATTGGGAAGGCTGAAAAGGTCGTTGTCATCGATCATCATAGACGCGGTGAGGAATTCATCAACAACACGATGCTTGTCTACATGGAACCTTACGCATCATCTACGGCGGAGCTTGTGACGGAGCTACTTGAATACCAGCCAAAACACGAAAAGTTAACGAAGTTAGAGGCGACTGCTTTGCTTGCAGGAATTGTAGTCGACACGAAAAGCTTTACTTTACGGACAGGATCGAGAACCTTTGAGGCTGCATCGTATTTACGGACAAATGGGGCGGATACGGTCCTTGTGCAACGCCTTCTGAAGGAGGACATCAATACGTATATCGAGCGTTCTAAAATTATAGAAACAGTTGAGCTTTCACCGTCGGGCATTGCAATAGCAAAAGGCCAGGATGGAGTGGCATATAGTTCCGTTCTGATCGCACAGACTGCGGATATCCTTTTGACGATGAAAGGAGTAGTCGCATCATTCGTTATTGCACCACGTGCAGATGGAAAAATCGGAATCAGCGCACGGTCACTTGGGGAGCTGAATGTCCAGCTCGTTATGGAGGAACTTGGCGGTGGCGGTCATTTGACTAATGCGGCGTGCCAGTTCGATGTGGAAACGGTAAAAGAGGCGGAGGATTTATTGAAAGCCGCTATAGAAGATAAATTGGAAAGGGGAAAATGACATGAAAGTAATTTTATTGAAAGACGTTAAGGGTCAAGGTAAAAAAGGTGAGGTAAAAGAAGTATCAGTAGGATATGCACAGAACTTTCTACTTAAAAACAAGTTGGCAATTGAAGCGACACCTGCAAATCTAAGTCAGCTTGAAGGCCAGAAAAAACGTGCGGAAAAAGATGCTGCACAGGAATTGGCAGAAGCGAAAAAGTTGAAAGAACTTATCGATGAAAAGACGGTTGAAATGAAGGCGAAATCCGGAGAAGGCGGCCGTCTTTTCGGATCCATCACAACTAAACAAATTGCTGATGCTTTGGAGAAAAATCATAAAATCAAGGTGGATCGACGTAAAATGGAACTGCCTGATGCAATCCGATCACTTGGCTATACAAATGTGCCGATTAAATTGCATTCGGAAGTTACAGCTACGCTAAAGGTCCATGTAACAGAAGAGTGATAGGGAGCGATAATTGATGGACCAGATGTATGATCGCGTTCCCCCACATAACAATGAGGCAGAGCAGTCAGTCATCGGTGCAATCTTCTTACAACCGGAGGCGCTAATTACTGCCTCCGAAGTACTTCGACCAGATGATTTTTACCGGACAGCGCATGAAAAAATCTTCAATACAATGCTTGTTTTAAGCGATAAAGGACAAGCGATTGACGTAGTTACCGTCACTGAAGAACTTTCTGCGAAAAAGGAATTGGAGGACGTCGGCGGAATCTCCTACTTGACTGAAATCGCCAATGCCGTACCAACTGCGGCAAATATTGAGTATTACGCGAAAATCGTTGAAGAGAAAGCCATCTTGAGGCGTCTTATACGGGTTGCAACTAATATTGTCGAAGAAGGCTTCACGAAAGAGGACGAAGTGGAAGCGGTCCTTTCAGAAGCCGAGAAAAGGATCATGGAAGTTTCCAACCGAAAGAATGCCGGAGACTTTAAACATATAAAAGATGTGCTTGTAGAGACCTATGATAATATCGAGATACTCCACACAAGAAAAGGAGAAGTCACAGGTATTCCAACCGGATTCCGTGACCTCGACAAAATTACGGCAGGATTTCAGCGAAACGATCTAATTATTGTAGCTGCCCGTCCTTCCGTTGGTAAAACGGCATTCGCATTGAATGTGGCCCAAAACGTTGCGACGAAGGCGGGAGAAAACGTCGCGATTTTCAGTTTGGAGATGGGTGCGGAACAACTGGTTATGCGTATGCTTTGTGCGGAAGGGAATATTGATGCTCAAGTCATGCGGACGGGTAATTTGGAAGCGGAGGACTGGCGGAAGTTGACGATGGCGATGGGATCCCTTTCTAACGCCGGCATCTTCATCGATGACTCCCCAGGTATCCGAATTAACGAAATCCGTTCCAAATGCCGCCGACTACAGCAGGAACACGGCCTTGGCATGATCATGATTGACTATTTGCAGCTCATCATGGGAAGCGGTCGTTCAGGCGAAAACCGGCAGCAGGAAGTATCCGAAATCTCCCGTTCTCTAAAAGCACTTGCGCGGGAATTGAAAATCCCGGTCATTGCGCTATCCCAGCTATCCCGTGGTGTCGAACAACGACAAGATAAACGTCCAATGATGTCAGACTTGCGGGAATCAGGAAGTATTGAGCAGGACGCGGATATTGTATCTTTCCTTTACCGGGAAGACTACTATGATAAAGAAACCGAGAATCAGAATATGATTGAAATCATCATTGCAAAACAACGTAATGGTCCGACAGGTACTGTAACTCTTGCTTTTGCGAAGGAATATAATAAGTTCTTGAATATCGATTGGAGTCAGCATGAGATGCCGTCCTACCAATGATAGAAGCCTTGATTTTCCTGTGCTACAGGATGAATCAAGGCTTTTACTCATTTCGGGACTTTATGAGCAAACAAAAAAGTACATATTTCAACCTAATATTTGGAAAATACTAAGAATAATTGGATACAATATCACAGTTTCATTACAAAATGTCGGATATTGCCAAGCAAGCTTGCGAATATGGTAAATTAGAGAAGCGTGAAAACTTTCAGTATGATGGGTGCTTTATAGACACCTAATCGGAAGGAGTCTTAAACGATGTTTTTCGACAGGAAAGAAAAGACAGAAGATAAAAGTAGAAGTTTTATATATAGAAGGCTGCAAAAAGTAGGTATTATCTCGGCCACTTTATTTGCAACGATTGGAATTGGATCCGGATTTGCATTCGAAAAAGCCGAAGATGCATCCATACATACGGTATTTCATGTTTATTCAGATGGCGAGTATGTTGGAATGCTGTCTGACGAGAAGCAAATAGAAGTACTAACAGAAAATAAGCTTCTGAAAGCGGCAGAAAATTTTGATGGCCTCCCCTTAACAATAGGATCTAAGCTGTCTGTTGTTCCGGAAAATGTATTCACGGTGGAAACAGATGATAGCCAAGTTTTAGACAAACTTCAAGATATGCTTACTGTTGAAGCAGAAGCAATTGGCATTAAAATTGGCGAAGAGACATCACTCTACGTCAAAAATATGGCTGAATACGAAGAAGTGATCAAAACTCTTGCGTTGCAAACAGTCTCTCAAGAGGAACTTTCAGAATTCGAAGCTCGCAACCAGTCTACTGAACCTATACCACCTTTGAAAGAAGATGAAACACGTCTTGTGAAAATTCATTTTAGTGCAGACTTAGAGCCGGTGGAAGGGCAAGTAGCGCCTGAGAATGTCAAAAGTGTACAAGAGATTGTAACTCTCCTAAACAAAGGAACATTGGAAGATAAGAAGTATGAAGTTCAAGCAGGGGATGTATTGGGGAAAATAGCGAGTGCTCATAATATGAGTACAGCAAAGCTTATGGAGCAAAATCCTGGTGTGACTGAAAATACATTATTACAAATCGGCCAGGAACTTAATGTAACTGTCCTTGAGCCACTTGTCGAAGTTGAAGCTCATTATGAAACTAAGAAAATCGAAACAATTGAATTTAGTAAGTTGACCGAAAAGGACGAATCCCAGTATAAAGGTGAGAAAAAGTTAAAACAAAAGGGTTCAGATGGTAAAAAATCTGTCACACAATTAGTCCGGATGAAAAATGGGGTTGTAATCGGCAGATCTGTCGTTGACGAGAACGTTTTGGTGGAATCCATTCCCGAAATAACAGTAGTCGGAACGAAAGTGATCCCATCTCGTGGAACTGGGAAATTCATGTGGCCTGCCGATGGCGGATACGTATCCAGTCAGATGGGTAAAAGATGGGGAAGGGTCCATCAGGGCATCGATATTGCACGGCCATCCTCCCGCTCAATTTTTGCAGCGGATAACGGTGTAGTAACGAATGTCGGTAGACACGGCACCTACGGAAACAGGATTATCATTACACATAACAACGGATATAAGACGTTATACGCCCACTTGGCTAAGATTGACGTGAAAGTGGGACAAACAGTACCTAAAGGAACAAAAATTGGTGTTATGGGATCTACAGGACGTTCTACGGGAATGCATCTTCATTTCGAAGTGTTCAAGAACGGTTCCAATATCAATCCGTTATCTGTGTTAAGATAATGAATAGGGATGGAGACGCTACAGTATTCTGTACCGTCTCTTTTTCCTTTTTATAGTTTTGGTTTTCGGCTAACTCCTCCTTTAGTTTTCCCGGGAAATAACGTCTATATGCGGGAAATATTTAGAAGGTAATATGAAGGTTTGCATAGAATATAGATAAAGAACCATTTTTAGTAGTATAGCGATTTAAATGCTTAATCGTGCAAGAAATGATAAAGTGATAGAACAAAAAAAGGACGCCAATCGAGCGAGAAAGGAAAGGGAATATGCAAAACAAAACAATTCTTGTAGTAGATGATGAAAAACCAATCGCAGATATATTAGAGTTCAATTTAAAGAAGGAAGGATTTACAGTTTATTGTGCGTATGACGGGGACGAGGCACTTGAAAAAGTGGAAGAGGTGCAACCCGACATTATGCTTTTAGATATCATGCTTCCGAAACGAGATGGTATGGAGGTATGCAGGGAAGTCAGGAAGAAGTATGATTTTCCAATCATCATGCTGACAGCAAAGGATTCGGAAATCGATAAGGTGTTAGGCTTGGAATTGGGCGCGGATGATTATGTGACAAAGCCATTCGGTACACGTGAGCTGATTGCGAGGGTGAAGGCGAATCTGCGCAGACATTCAAAAACAATATCGGAGGAGCAGGATGGGGTAACTAATGAAATCACTGTTGGCAGCCTTGTCATTCAACCTGATGCTTACTTAGTGCAAAAGCGTGGAGAGTCAATCGAGTTGACACACCGTGAATTCGAATTACTTCATTACTTGGCAAAGCATATTGGACAAGTGATGACAAGAGAACATCTATTGCAAACGGTATGGGGCTACGATTACTTTGGCGATGTGCGCACAGTCGATGTAACGATTCGTAGATTGCGTGAAAAAATCGAGGACACACCAAGCCATCCAACTTGGATCGTTACAAGACGTGGTGTCGGTTATTATTTGCGTGACCCAGAACAGGAGTAAATGAAATGCAGAAAGTCGGTTTTTTTCGATCCATCCATGTTAAATTCGTACTGATCTATATCATGCTGATCATTGTAGCGATGCAGATTATCGGGCTTTATTTTGCAAGGGAACTTGAAACCACATTAAAGGCAAACTTTACGAATTCCGTTGTCGACAGGATGAATCTCGTTGAATTCAGTGTACGTGAGGAATTGATAAAGGACCGTTCACCGGATGATCCGACAATTGAACAAAGTCTTGGGGCCGTCCTTTCGGGATTCAACTCGGAAGATATAAACGAAATCCGAGTCATCGATTCAAAGTATCGCATCCGCGCAACATCAGTGCTCGACAATCAATCATTGGTCGGCCAGCGCTCCATGGAGGACAGTGTAAGGCGATCCATTTCCTCCGAATCTATCTCAGATATGATCAATCTCGACAAGGGAAAACGAGTCATGGTGCGTGTAACGCCAATCATGAACAATAAAGAAGTGGTTGGAGCACTCTTTGTAACAGCTAATATTGAAAAAGTGTTCAAGCAAATTGATGAAATCAATCAAATACTTGCGGGAGGGGTAGCGGTTTCGCTAACCATCACAATCATCATTGGAATATTCATTGCACAAACTTTCACGAGACCGATTTCAGATATGAGACGTCAAGCACAAGCGATGGCACAGGGAAATTTCTCGAGGAAGGTACATGTATATGGAAATGATGAAATGGGGCAACTCGCAATAGCCTTCAACCATTTGACGAATCAGCTTCAGGAGTCACAATCGACAACTGAAAGTGAACAGAGGAAATTGGCATCGGTGCTTGAAAACATGACAGATGGTGTCATTTCCACGGATCGTAAAGGTCGGGTCAGCCTCATAAACGATTCCGCCTTAATGATGTTGCGCATGACACGCGATATAGTACTGAATCGTCCTATTGCAACTATTTTAGGTTTGGAGCAAGACTATACATTTGAAGATCTCATTCAAATGAAAGAGTCCATTGCACTTGATTTTAGTACTGAAAAAACGCCTTATATACTTCGGGCAACATTTTCAGTGACTCAGCGGGAAACAGGATTCGTAAATGGACTAATCGTAGTCCTTCATGATAATACGGAACAAGAAAAAATCGATATGGAAAGACGGGAGTTCGTATCAAACGTCTCTCATGAGCTTCGTACACCTTTAACGACAATGCGCAGCTATTTGGATGCATTGGCTGAAGGTGCCTGGAAGAATGAAGAGATTGCTCCATCGTTCCTTCGGGTGACACAAACCGAAACGGAGCGAATGATCCGACTTGTCAACGACCTATTGAAACTATCAAGAATGGATAGCAAAGAATATGAATTGAATACCGAATGGGTGGAATTCAATCATTTCTTCAACTCGATTATTGAGCGTTTTGAATTCTCGAAGTCCCAAAATGTACAATTTAAACGATTGCTCTCTCCGACTGATATGTTTGTGGAAATAGATACTGATAAAATGACACAAGTCATCGATAATATCATTTCCAATGCCTTAAAATACTCTCCTGATGGAGGGGATGTCCGTTTCGGAGTGACGACCTCCGGGACATTTATTAAAGTGATGATTTCGGATGATGGCATGGGGATTCCCCAAGCAAATGTGAATCGCATATTCGATAGATTTTACCGGGCAGACCGTGCAAGATCGAGGGCAATGGGAGGAACTGGCCTTGGACTTGCCATCGCAAGAGAAATGATCATTGCACATGGCGGGGAAATTTGGGCTGAAAGTGAAGAAGGAAAAGGGACGACGATATTCTTTACGTTGCCTTTTGAACAACAAGAGGAAGGTGAATGGGATTGAAGTATATTGAACCGATTAAGTCGATCATACTACTCTTGCTCGTTCTTTTGAGTGCCACATTCACCTTCTCAATATGGACGTATACGCCAAGGTTGGATCCGATTGAACCCTCTTCGACTGTGGATATATCCATTGGAGAAAGGAAGAAAGTGAAGGATCTCATCAAGCCGTATAAGTTAGTGATTAAATATGAAAGCACACTTAGGGGTACAACAGATTCCAGTGAAATAGACGGTGTGTTGGAAGAAATGAGTGACTGGAAAGTTTCCCAGTTGGTCTATCATCCAAACGAGATGAATAAGGAACAGATTAAGTCATTTTTCCAGCAGCCGAACCAGTTTACAATGTATTTTCAGGGGCAAGTCCCTCTTCAAGTATACGATGATATTTTGCCTATCGAGGATAGTTACATTCCTCCTTTCAGTTTTGACCGTATGGTTGTGAAATGGAATCCGAAAGAGGTTGCATTTGAAGTTCATTTCATCAACCGTGAGTCAGGACTACGTTATTCAGGAAAAATTACACCTAAGGATCCGATGGATTCCTATCGTGAAATTGTCCTTGGAGGAGAGAACTTTAGTAGGTATGCGGAAGTGAATGTTCAGGAACCGACCTATATTGCAGTTCCCGTTGATCCGATTCATATGGACCGCAGCACATATTATCAGGAAGAACTTAGCCCTACCCGCTTCCGTGATGCCTTGTTCAACGACCCGAATGCGGTTAGACGTAGTCAAGTGGATGCGACCCATGAGGAATTCGGGGATGATCATGCGCTGTTAGTTGTAAATACAGAGTCGAAAATGTTAAATTTCGTCCATCCGGCTGCCGAGAGTAGAGAACCTACTTCACCCGCGGACTTATTATATGACGTTATCGATTCCATTAATGAGCATGGAGGATGGACGGATACATTCAGATTTTCATACATTACCCCTTTTTCTCATTACGTTAAGTTCCAACTGTTCATTAATGGCTATCCGGTTTACAGCGATACTGGGACAACGGAAATAGCCCAGTATTATGGTGAAAGTCGGGTTTTCCGTTATATAAGGCCGTATTATACACTTGATGTGAAAATAATGGACGAAGAAATGACTCTCCCGGCAGGCACGGAAGTTGCTAATTCACTCAGCAAGTCGGATAAGTACGATTTCGGATCAATTGAAGATATAACTTTGGGCTATATGATGAGACATGATTTGGAAAAACGGGCGTTAATCATGGAGCCTGCCTGGTTTTACTTGATGAAAGGTAAATGGTTACGCTATTTACCTGATCAAAGCGGAGGTGATCATATTGGATTGGAATAAAACGAAAACTATTTTCATTGTCGTCTTTTCGATATTAAATGTTTTCCTTTATTCCCTATATCTAAAACAGCATACCGAAGCTTTGAATGTGCAAGTAGTCGGGAAAACATCGATTGAAGAGATAATGAAACAGGAGAATATCACTTACAACCTCTCGCAAGAGACAAAAAATGATTTCTACTATGTCTCTGCTAATATTAAGACGTTTACAATGGAAGAATTGGAGTCCTTGAAAAGCCAGTCCATTGTAATTACGGATAATACACGGGTCACTTCCGACATGAGCATTCCGGTATCCATCCGCAATTCAAAGGGGGATTATCATTTTACTGAGTTCCTTACGAAATATGTATTGAATGGGATGGACTATGAACTATGGGAAGTGAATAATGAAGAAAAGAAAGCCATTTTCTTTCAAAATGTGGACGGAGAACCGATATTCTATAGCTCCAATGCGATGCTGACCATTTATTGGGATGATAATTATGAAGTTACCCGGTATGAACAGCGAATGCTTAAGGAATTCATTAGCTATAACCGTAAGAAGGATTTACTGACACAGGACGAGGCGGTTGGATCTCTGGCAACTCGGGGGTATTTGAAGCAGGATTCTAAAGTGTTAAGTGTGACAGCAGGATACTCCTCTCTCATGCAGTTAACTGAAACCCAAGTATTTGCCCCGACATGGAATATTCGTGTAGAATTAAAGGACGGTAAAATCGAAGATCATTTTATCAATGCAATTGAAGGTAAAGTGATAGAGTTCCAATTGGATAAGACCGAAGTGGAAAGTCCTACGATAGATGATGAATAAGGAGTTTTTATAATGCGTTTTAGTGTGCTCTGTAGTGGTAGTACAGGCAATTCTATATATGTTGAAACGGATAAGCATGCATTTTTAGTAGATGCTGGACTGAGTGCTAAAAAGATGGAGCAACAGCTTGAAAGCATTGGTCGTTCGGTGTCCAATGTCGATGGGATTTTCGTCACCCACGAGCATAGCGACCATATTAAAGGGATTGGCGTGTTGGCCCGAAGACATAAGATACCTATTTATGCCAATGAAAAAACATGGAATGCCATGAATGGACTTGTTGGTGAAATTCCATTGGAACAACGATTCCATTTCAATATGGAAACCTCCATGACTTTCGGGACACTTGATATCCAGTCATTCGCTGTTTCACATGATGCTGCGGATCCGATGTTCTATGTATTTCATGAAAATAATCGGAAGCTCTCAGTCATCACGGATACAGGATATGTAAGCGAACGGATGAAAGGCCATATTGCAGCTTCAGATGCATATGTCTTTGAAAGCAATCATGACGTCAGCATGCTGCAAATGGGCAGATATCCATGGTCCGTCAAACGTCGCATACTGAGTGATGTCGGGCATGTTTCCAATGAAGATGCCGCGATTGCAATGAGTGAAGTTGTTGCCGAGAAAGAGACAAGAATTTATTTATCGCATCTCAGCAAGGATAATAATATGAAAGATCTCGCCAGGATGAGTGTTTCGCAAACATTGGAAGCATGCGGGATCCGCACAGGTGAATTCGTGCATTTGTATGATACCGACGCGGAAAAACCGACAGAGCTTGTCACTGTTTAATAAATTTTGAAAACCTCGCCTTCGGGTGAGGTTTTTTCATTGAAAGAGGTTCCGCGCTCAAGAAAGAGGAATCGCGCTCAAGAAAGAGGATCCGCGCTCAAGAAAGAGGTTCCGCGCTCAAGAAAGAGGAATCGCGCTCAAGAAAGAGGATCCGCGCTCAAGAAAGAGTATCCGCGCTCAAGAAAGAGGTTCCGCGCTCAAGAAAGTGGAATCACGCTCAAGAAAGTGGATTCTGCGCTCAAGAAAGAGGAATCGCGCTCAAGAAAGAGGAACCGCGCTCAAGAAAGTGGATTCTGCGCTCAAGAAAGAGTATCCGCGCTCAAGAAAGTGGATTCTGCGCTCAAGAAAGTGGGTTCGCGCTCAAGAAAGAGTATCCGCGCTCAAGAAAGAGGAACCGCGCTCAAGAAAGAGGATCCGCGCTCAAGAAAGAGGAACCGCGCTCAAGAAAGAGTATCCGCGCTCAAGAAAGAGGATTCACGCTCAAGAAAGAGGAACCGCGCTCAAGAAAGTGGATTCTGCGCTCAAGAAAGAGGAATCGCGCTCAAGAAAGAGGATCCGCGCTCAAGAAAGCGACCGCCACGCCAAAATCGCCAACCAATTTAATAAAACATCCTCATACATTTGATTTTAAACACAAATAATGGGGTAGAGTGAGTGTAACTGTGTATAGAAAGGGAGAGGAGAATGGACGAATTCAATCAAGGTCCTCGTAATGAAGAGGAAAAGCCGATTATTCATGAACCTGAAAAGCGTGAGGAACCAATGCGCCACATTAACCGTTCACCACAACCGAAACGACGAGGTGGATTTCTTCCCGCCCTTTTTGGAGCCATTCTCGGGGGACTCCTTGTCTGGATTTTAATGAATACAACGGCTAATAACGATAAAGGTTCGCCGTTAGTCGAACGAGAACAATCAGGTGTGGATAATTTGACTAGTGAAAGGGTCTCTGTCGACATCAATACGGATGTGACAGATATCGTCGGGCAAATGGCTGACACGGTCGTAGGAATCACAAACCTGCAGACTGTACGCAATTTCTGGTCTTCTACTGAAACGACAAGGGAGACCGGTAGCGGTTCTGGCGTCATCTATAAAAAAGAAGGCGGCAAAGCATATATCGTCACGAACCACCATGTCGTCGAAAATGCAGAAGGACTTGAAATTACATTCGATAATGGAACAAAAGTCGATGGAAAGCTTGTCGGAAGTGATATGTGGACCGATTTGGCTGTAGTTGAAATCGATGGAAAACATGTGAACACGGTTATCCAATTTGGCGATTCGGACGCGTTGAAACGCGGGGAAACAGTCATTGCTATCGGAAATCCGCTCGGCCTCGGTTTTGCAGGATCGGTTACGATGGGCATTGTTTCCGGAAAAGACAGATCCATTCCAATTGATTTTGATAAAGACGGAACGGTTGACTGGCAGGCTGATGTCTTACAAACAGACGCAGCAATCAACCCTGGAAACTCAGGCGGTGCACTTATCAACTTGGCGGGGCAGCTTGTCGGCATTAACTCGATGAAAATCACACAAGAAACCGTGGAAGGCATCGGCTTAGCCATCCCCATTAATATTGCTGTTCCAATAATTAAAGACCTTGAAATGACAGGAACAGTCAATCGACCAACAATGGGTGTCAGCCTCATGAATTTGCGTGATGTTCCCTCTTCACAACAGGAACAAGTATTGAAGTTACCTAAGGATGTCACGGATGGAGTCATCGTTACCCAAGTTCTACGCAATACACCAGCTGAGGTTGCTGGTGTTAAACAGTATGATGTGATTGTTGAAATGGACGGAAAGAAAATAGAAGATATGGTCGGGTTGCGTAAGCATCTTTATAATGAAAAAGAAGTTGGCGATCTGATGAAGATGAAAGTGTATCGTGCCGGTCAATTGATAGAAATTGAAATGGAATTAAAAGATGGAAATACATTCTGATGAAGATGTCGAAAAAACGGACAGGGAATGTTACAATTTCGACAGGGATGTAATATCTTTTATCCACAACAGGCAGCATAGCTGAATAGCGGCTATACTGCCTTTTTTTCTGCGAAGTTTTTACACATGTGGATAAGAAACTGAAAACGTGTATAACTTTGTGTGTAAAATAATAAAAGAAGGACGTGTAAATGATGAAAATAAATAGCTGTGAAACCCATATAAATCATGCACTTGACGTGTTTGTCGCCCAAGAAGAAACTTTTCCTATCATGGAGAAAATCGAAGAAGGTGAAAAGTTATCCACAAAGTGCGATTACTGCGACACGCCCGCAACGTATATTGTGGCGAACGAATAATCGGGCACAATATATAGGTTTAAGTGTGGATATGTGCATAAGTAATGTGGATAACATTTAAAAGAAGGTGGAAAACCCTGTGAATATTACAATTGTGTCAGTTGGCAAACTAAAAGAAAAATATTTGAAAATGGGGATTGATGAATACGCTAAACGGCTTGGTGCTTATGCAAAAATCGATCTTATCGAAGTGGCAGATGAAAAAGCTCCGGAGTCTCTGAGCGATGCAGATATGGATATCGTGAAGAAAAAGGAGGCGGACCGGATTTTAGCAAAAATAGGTGCGGATGCATATACAATTGCACTTGCTATTGAAGGCAAAATGAAAACAAGCGAGGAATTGGCTGCAGGGATGGAATCTTTGATGACATATGGCCGCAGCAAAGTCGTATTTGTCATAGGCGGATCGCTTGGCCTTCATGAAGACGTACTGAAACGGGCAGATGAATTATTATCATTTTCAAAAATGACATTTCCGCATCAGTTGATGAAATTGGTATTGTTAGAGCAAGTTTACCGGGGGTTTCGAATTATGCGGGGGGAACCTTACCATAAATAGGTGAGGTTTGTCCCTGTTTTAACAACATTTGTAGACGGTTTTTGGTGCCACACTCCTCACAACCTAATAATTGCTTTTCTCATCTCCCAAATCAATACTATTACCTAACCCACTTCAGTCTTTGATGTAATAATCCATCAGATTCTTTGTTTTCCCCCGTAATAAAGTGAGTCATATAGTAAGTTAGATATTTTCCGTATTTACTTTCTGTATTGAGCAATAGCTCATCGACATAATAGATGTCCAATGGAAAATCATCTAATATAATACTAGAAAGGCCTGCATATACACCGCATGCCACTTGGAAATAGGTTGCATTTGTTTTGAATTTCTTGTAAATGTCACTGCATCTCATTACGTTATACATAAAAGTTTCATGATTTTCATAAACAAGGAGAACACCAACAAGATCTTCGCCTTCAACATCCCCTGCACCTAATTCAATTATCTGCTGATTCCAATCCCAAAGCACATCTACATTATCCAAATGGTCCTGAATAATCTTCGTTGTATATTCATTGACACGATAAATAAATCCGATCTGCATATCAAATAATTGTCCTAAAGTTATAACTTCCTCATGTGGCATCAAACAGCCGTAAAATTCTTTTTCCCCTAATCTCACTTTAAACTCCATTTCGTATACTTCATTATAGAAATAATTCTCCAACTGATGATCAACATACATCGGATAGCTTAATATAGCTTCATCCAGAAAGCATTCAACGGACCATGAGGTATAGAGGGTGTTTGGTTTGACTAATTTTTTATTGGTAAAAAAATGATCATCATGCTCCACAATGTAGCAGGCTAAAGGTTTTTTTCCGGGATTATCTTTCATTAATTTTATAGCCATCCATTGTACAATGCCGGGATTCATACCAGAGCCAATAATGGCCTTTGTATTCGTAAAATTCTTCCTTACCTTTTCGAATCTAAGAAATCGTTCTGTAAGAGGAAAACCATATAGACTTTCATCTTCATCAACCTCCGTGTTCTCAAGGGCTGAGTTGATGTAAAATACACCTAATTCGTTACAGCAATTAAGCATTTCAATCGTATCTGCCCATGAAAGGTCAATGACTATTTTTGTTTTTGTTTTTTTGAGATGTTCTTGAAATAGGTTTACATCGTTGAGATCTAACTGGTATAGCGTGATTTTATCCGAAAGATTAGGAAATAGCTGGTCGTAATACTCTTTACCTTTTTGAGTAGAATCAATTAGGTGAAACTGTACCTTGTTAATGTTTGGGTATATAGGGTCATTAATATCTTGTACGGATTGATTTAGGATGGATAGTACCGCTTTTGCAAGCCCCCCGCCGCTACCTAATATAGAAATGGAAACAAAACTTGTCCAATTAATCATTTAAGCACTCCTTTCTTAAGTCATTTAATACAATATATTAAAATGTTAAGAAAGGGGTTGTACTATTGGCTTAGGAAGCTGTTTTAACACCACAAGTAATAAAGAATAATTAAAAAACCACTCAAAGCATTTTCAATAATGCTTTGAGTGGTTTTATTTCATCGCTCTATTTCTACAACGATATCATCTAATTGCATTGTTTCAACCGACTCAAAAATGTTATTTAAGTTTTTAAAGTGGAATATAGGTGTGAATATTAACGTCTTAGCATCTGGGTGTAGCTGTCCAAATGTAATCATATATTCTGTTACACCAGAACTCCCAAATCCACCGTTAAATTTCGATTTATACGTATTTCCTAAGTCATCCTTTAACAGTAATTCAGAATAAATTACGTTATATTTTTCATTTAAGACATCATTGTGTACGCCTTCTTTGTAATTAACGATGAATGAGTATGGTGTATACGTAATTTTGTTGATTTCTACGTTTAGATTGTTCTTTTCTGATTTAGGAACTTCAACTGTTTGTACAATAGTATCAGAGGCTTTCGCATAAATTTCGAAATTCCATTCGCCTTGAACAACTTCACCGTTTTCAGGATTAGATAATTCACTGATATTGAATTGGAACGTACCTTCATCAATGGAATGTGATAAAGGTAAAATAACGGTTGTCATACCTGCATATTTATTCTGAGCGGTTTTATAAATGTCATGCTCTGCATGGAACAAGGAGTTTTGCCCACCATTTAATGTGAAACTCCCATCGATTAAGGCGATTGGACCTAAATCTTTGTCTGTTTCAATTGAGTAGCTAACGAAAAGCTTTTTACTGTCTAATAATGTTTCGGTAATTGTAACTGTCGTGCCATTACTTTCAACTGTCATATTTTTAGCTTCTGCAAATTCGTCATAGCGAACTAATGTTGTGCCATATTCTTTTTCAGAAAAAAGCTTAAAAATACTATTTACGAACGGAATTTCCTGTGCAAATGTTGTGTATGAAAGTCCAACCAATGAAGTGGCACCAATACCAATAGTTAGGCATGCAGCTGCAATTCTTTTCGTCCATTTCTGAGAGCTATTTTTTGAGATTTGTTTTCGTAAATCTTTTTTAAATTGTGCCTTGTCAAACTCAGATACCTCCATCTCTTCAAATTCATGGACATTTATATCAATTTCATTAAAATGATTAAATAGGTTCTTCAATTTGAATACCTCCTAATGATTTTTTAAGCTTCTTTTTTCCATGATAAAGTCGATTATCTACAGCAGACTTTGTCATTTGAAGCTGACGTGCAATTTCCTCTGTGTCATAGTCTAATAAGTATTTCATAATAAATATTTTTTGATTAACTGGTGTTAATTTCGAGATAATGGCGTAAATATTTTCGTGCTCTTCAAGTAGCATATTTTGTGGGTACGTTAATTCATGTGCTGTGAAGTCTAAATTAAGAGAAAGGCTCTCTTTTTTTCGGATTTCGGTGCGGATGTAATCGATTGCCTTATACTTTGCAATGACACAAACCCATTTTTGAAAATCCGTAGGCCCACCCGTAAACTTTTTGGCATTTTTCCAAATCGACAATAGAATTTCGTTACAGCATTCCTTAGCAAGATCATTTTTACTAAGTGGTCCTAATGTTTTTACGACCACCCCTTTAATAAGAGGTAAATAATGATCAATTACATAATCAAGAGCTTCTTCTTTGCCGGCTTGAAGAAGGGCTATAAAATTATGTTCGTTAATCTTCATTGGAATCTCCTTTCTTTAAGTGATTGTGTAAAAGGCCTCTACACTTTATATAACGCTAAGATGCAGATGATTTTCGCAAATAAAAGAATTTCTTTTAAAAATAGTACTCGATTACTTCATTCATTCTCGTTATGATGAAAATTCCCTTCATATTTGTGTCGTACAATTGCTGTTGTAATAGGTTTATTTAGACTTCAAAATTGAAGAGAAGGTCGTACCCGGAAGCGGTGTGAAAATTGCAGACGGTGAAGATGGTCTGAGCTTCACGTTAGATAACGGAATGCAAGTAGTGGTCACAGATGAAACAGAATTGGGAATAGATGGTCCAACAGCAGCGCGAAAGGAAGAACAGCTCTTTGAACCTACATATAGAGTAGGTAATCTAATAGGCGGTTTTACGGAAGACACGTCGACAGATCCAGTTACTGCAGCACTAATTTATACTAACTGGAACTTTGAAGATCCTATTCGATAAGGCACACCAGATAACACATATTACTAATTGTCTAGACAAGGAGAAATAAGAATGCTAACTGTTCACCAAATTTATCAAAGTGATTATCCGACTGGGAAAAAAGTATTTTATAAATATACGTCGGAGAAGTATTATAATATCCAAATAGATAAAAATGCTAATGGTTGGAACTTCTCTCTAACAGAAGAAAGATTTGCATTCCCTTTTGAAAAAGAAATTCAAGAAGAGATTTTCGAACCGTACAAAGAGGGTTCAGAATACTATTTGGCAAAGCTTCATGATGAAGAGGCTGCTATTATGGTAATCCAACAAATGGAGTGGAATAATACGTTATTGATTCATGACATATATGTTGAAGATCGATTTAAGAAAAAAGGTATTGGTAGGAGTTTATTGGATGTAGCGAAGAAAAGAGCAACCGAATTAGGCGTCAGATCGATTATGTTAGAAACACAAACATCTAATTATCCAGCTATCCAGTTTTATTTGAAAAATGGTTTTGAATTGATTGGGTTTAATACAATTTCTTATTCGAATGAAGACGTAAAGAAAAACGAAGTGCGTATTGAAATGGGCTATAAAATATAGGGGGATTCTGGTGAAAATGACACCATATACGTTTATTAAAGACTATAAAAACATCGATCACTATCGGTTATCGTTTATGACCCGTTAGCTGTAGGTGTCGCAATAGATCCTGAATTTGTTAAAAAGGAAGAGTGGAATGTAAAGGTTGTCCTCGAGGGGGACGAGACCGGAAGAACAGTAGCATCCGCTGAAGGCGAACCAAAAGTTCAAGTTTGCACTGAAGTGAAGGCGGAACAATTCTTAAACCACTTTCTTCGTCGTTTGCTTTAATGCTAAAATAAAAAAAGTGTCACTCCCGGTTATTATTGGGGGCGACACTGTTTTTTTATATGATACGATACAGTTGTACGGCTTATAAAAGAATTTATAACAACGGTGGGAGTGGCGAATGAATCGACTTAAAGGAATTTTAATGATCATAACGGGAGCAATGATGTGGGGGGCAACGGGTCCGATGATGGAATGGATTCTCGCAACAAGCGATATGACAATCTCCTTCATGCTGACTGTCCGCTTGATCGTTGCGGGATTTTTTGTTTTACTTTTTTTGAAAATGAGTGGCCGGGATATTTACCAGCCGTTGCGGCATAAAGTTTGGCTACGGCAAATGGTTATTTTCGGGATATTCGGCATGCTTGGCGTACAGCTGACATTTGTCGGGTCCATTAACTCAAGTAATGCGGTCATTGCAACATTATTTCAGTTTTTAGCACCCATTTATATCATTCTTTTCGTTTCGGTTCGGCATAAGGTATTGCCACCCACAGCGCAAGTGGTCGGAATGATTGTGACAATGGTAGGTCTCTTTTATCTTTTGACGAATGGTTCGCTGTCAGGATTTGCCCTTAGTGCAGGGGCGGTTGCCTGGGGAATTTCTGTCGGTTTTGCATTTATGTTTTATACGCTCTATCCTGCGAGATTAATGAAAGAATGGGGCGTCCTCTTATCCGTAGGCTGGGGGATGCTCATAGGTGGCATAGTATTGTTCCTTGCAAGTGTTACGAAACTGCAAGCAGGCATTATGACCCTCGGTGATTGGAAAATATCGTTGATGCTTTCACTTGTAATCATCGTCGGTACGGTTGCCTTCCTTTTATTTTTAGGTAGCATGAAGTACATCTCACCCGTCGAAACGAGTCTTCTTTCAAGCTTCGAACCACTGACGGCAATGATCATCTCCGTCATCTGGTTCGGAAGTGTACTTGGCAAATGGCAACTTGTTGGCGCAATTATTATGCTCATTGGCGTCACGGGGTTATCGATTGCCGGAGGAAAGGTGAAAGAGGAAAAAGGTTGAGTTAACTAAACGGTAAATTCTGTAACATCTCTCCCGCTCCTACGTCCTACAAAGTAATGAATAAATGGAAAGAGTGGATGAGATGAAAAAGAAAATCGTGTTGGCTGGGGGCACTGGTTTCATCGGGCAGTTTTTTGAGAAGAAATTTGTAGAATCGGGATATGAAGTTGTCCATATTTCAAGACGTCCTCAGCATATTTCATGGGCGGATCAAAAAAGGATTATTGAAGCATTGGACGGAGCAGAAATGCTCATCAACCTTGCTGGAAAAACTGTCAATTGCCGTTATAACGACAAAAACAAAAATGAAATCATGCAATCAAGGACAGAGACTACCGAAATTTTAGGGCAGTCAATCAGCAAATGTGACAATCCCCCTCCGCTTTGGATCAATTCAAGCACTGCAACCATTTATCGACATGCGGAGGACCGGCCGATGACTGAAACGGACGGTGAGATTGGCAGCGGGTTTTCCGTTGAAGTGGCAAAGGCATGGGAAGCATCTCTTTTTTCGTTTGACCTTCCACAAACAAGACAAGTTGCTCTTCGTATTACGATTGTATTAGGCAAGGATGGCGGTGTCATGGAACCCTACGTGAATCTTGTCCGTTTTGGTCTTGGTGGTGTTCAGGGTCCTGGCAATCAAATGTTCAGCTGGATCCATATTGAAGACTTATACCGTATTGTCCTATTTATAAGAGAGAATGAGCAACTTGAAGGCGTGTTCAATTGTGCAGCGCCCAATCCAATTACTAATCGGGAGCTAATGGCGCAGTTTCGTAAAACATTGAATCGGAAATTTGGTATCCCCTCTCCGAAATGGATGCTTGAAATGGGGGCTGTTTTTATAGGCACTGAAACCGAATTGATACTGAAGAGTCGTTGGGTTATGCCTGAACGCTTAGAGAATGAAGGCTTTCATTTCAAATATGAAACGATTGAAAAGGCACTTCAGCAGATTTTGAAGTAGTCGCCAAAGCTACTAATAAATTGGTTTAAATATTCATGGATAGATATACTTTGAATAGGATAGAAAATTTGCAATTAGACAAGGAGACGATTTGCCATGGGAAAAGTTTTGCCTTTTTTAATGTTCCAAGAGGGTAATGCAGAAGAAGCGATGAACTTTTACACTTCACTTGTTAAGGATTCAGAGATATTGAGTATTGTTCGCTACGGAGCAGAAGGACCAGGGGATGAGGGCACAGTGATGCAAGCTAAATTCTCTTTAAAAGGGCGGGAATTCATGTGTATTGACAGTCATGTGAAGCATCAATTTACATTCACACCTTCCTTCTCGATTTATGTTACTTGTGATTCGGAAGAAGAAATTACTGAACTCTATGAGAAACTACTTGAAGGCGGCCAGGCACTGATGCCGATAGATAATTACGGCTTCAGCAAGAAGTTCGGCTGGGTAAACGACCGCTTCGGTGTTTCTTGGCAAATAGACCTGCCCTTTTAAACTGCAATTGTAAATATTGTTAATAATATTATATTGGAAAAGCATATTGACAACCCTGTTTTTCTTCTGTTAGATTACTTCTAATATAAAAAATCTGTGACGAGAAAGAGTAAGAACTGAAATCTGTTCCTCAGAGAGTCGGCGCTTGGTGAAAGCCGATGAACAAGTCATTCTGAAAATCATCTCCGAGATGCAAAGCTGACTTTACTAAGCTTTGACGGGTTTCCGCCGTTACAAGGAGCACGTATGATTGTACGTTGGCTAAGAGCCGTTTGTTTAATTTTATACAAGCGGAACCTGGGTGGTAACGCGAGCACAAACTCGTCCCTGTTTGAGGGGCGAGTTTTTTATTTAAAAAAATGGGGGTTAAACTAACATGAAGAAAAACTTAATTGTGGTACTTGGTTCATTAATTGTTGCTTTTGGTTTTAATTTCTTTTTGGTTCCTTATGGGATTTTAAGTAGCGGGATTAGCGGAATTGCTATATTGATTGGCCTTGTTACTCCATTTAATATTGGATTCATGAATCTATTGCTCAATTTACCGCTGCTTGTTTTAGGATACTTTAAGCTTGGTAAAACGATAACAGTCAATACTCTCATTTGCGTAGCTTCCCTTTCAGGATTCTTATATCTTTTACCGGTCGTTCCAGTTACAGATAATATCCTTCTTTCCGCAATTTTTGGCGGACTCATAGGTGGAATCGGTGTTGGACTGATTTTAAAGTACTCAGGCACTTCCGGCGGGTTGGATATAATTGCAATTATCCTTTCCCGAACAAGCAATGTCAGCGTTGGTCTTCTCCTTACTCTGATGAATGGTGTAATTGTACTTGTTTCTGGAGCTTTTTTCGATTGGAATATTGCACTATATACGCTGCTGTCCATTTATTTGACAGGTAAAATGATTGATACCCTTCATACGGATCACATTAAATTAACGATGCAAATTGTAACGACAAAAGGGGAATCTATTCGAAAGGAATTGCTTGATTCCGTCTATCGAGGTATTACCATCACTGAAGGCTTTGGTGGATATACACAAGAAACAAAACATATTTTAATGATGGTAGTGACACGTTACGAGACGATGCAGATCAAAAAAATTGTCCGTAAGTATGATGAAAATGCCTTCATTAATATTTTTGAAACAATTGAAGTCGATGGTCAGTTTGCAAAAAATTAGGTTGCCTTGTTAGTATGCTCCGTTGATCCTTATCTGCGCATAGTTTTAGGATATTTTACAATACTAAGCACGCCGTAAAATATCGTATTGCAGGAGGGATAAAATGGCTACTAAAGATTCAGGTCCAAGTTGGAAAAAGAACCATCCAAGTACCAAGCTCAGTAACTCAGTGCAAAAGGCAGATCGATCTGTTAAACAGGCAATGTCGCATCCAGAGGAAATTGCCGTTGAGCATGCATTCAATTCGCTTGAAACTGCTGAAAATGCTTATATGAATGCAGAGGAGCACAACGAGCATATGGATACCGTTCAGCAAAACAGAGAACATTTGGACATGATGAAGCGTCAATTGGATGAAGTCCAGGAGACATTGGAAGAAGAGTGAGAAAGGAATCATCCCATGGGCTTTGCCAGGCCTATTGGGGTGATTTCTTCTTATAATTAGCATTTTATATCTAATCCATTATCCATATAAATATTGTTATAATAAAAGGGTGTCTAAAGTTAGACTTTGGACTCTCTTTTTCATTTTTTCAAGGGAGCTGGAATGATAAATGAACAAAAAGGCAATTGCGGACATCCGCAAGCGTTTTAAATTGGATACAGACCTATTGAAGATTACTAATATTTATAATGTGTACATTAGACAAGAAGGCAATGAAATCTATCACGAGGTAAGTCAGCCGTTTGCTATGTTAGATCGGGAGCAACAGGAATTGTTTTTGAATAACTTTAAAAAAGTATTAGGCGGGAAATTGGACGCGAAACTGTTTGAAGTGAAGTTTAGACGTCAAACGGAGGAGCAGGAAGATCATACGCAAAAACTTTTATATGATGCACTTCATGCGGATGAAGTGGCGGATTGGAAGGAAGGTATGCAACGCATTGCAGAGAAAATGGTGCAGGATGTCCAATATGAAAAGGATATAGTCATCACGTTCATCCGCGGGAACTACTACAAACCGACGAAACGGGGAAGTGAAGAGGCAGAAATTGCTGCAAGGGATGAAGTGTATAAGAATCCGTTCATTCTTTGCAGCATGAACCAGACAGTGGAGCCGAAGCGAGCACTTGTGTTCGACTTCAATGAAAAGGAGTTCAAGTCCAGTTTTATAGCGGATCCTATTATTAACCTCACATCTCCAATCGGTGGATTTTTATTCCCAACGTTCACTGACAATGCTGCAGATGTAAACCATATTCTCTATTCTGCAGGGAAAGCGAATAAGCCTAACTACCATTTCATTGAAAACGTACTTAACGGCGAGGAAATTATGACTGCGGATGAAGATAAAGTTGTTTTTGAAGAAATTGTAAGGTCAATCACAGGTAATGAGATAAATACAAGAACCCTTGCAAGTGTTTATGATGAAATCCAGCGTATGATGGAAGTTGACGAAGAGCAAGAGGAAGAAGAGAGCATCCCAACCTTGGATACAAAAGAGGTGACCAGGGTTCTGAAGGCGAGTGGCGTAGAAAATGTAGACACAGAAAAGGTGGAACGGGCATTTCGGAATGTAATTGACGATGATACATATGAGCTGAAAGCGAGTCATATCGTTCCAAGCTATACATCAAAATCGATCAAGATCGAAACAAAGGTTGCGAATATCTCAATCAGCCCACAAGATTTAAGGTATGTCAGACAAGTAGAGGTTAACGGTAAACGTTGTATATTGATAGAAGTTGAGGAAGATACAGTGATTGAAGGATTTACAATACTTTCGGAAGATATATTGGAATAGATTCAGACAATGCATGACGACTGCATATAGTAGACAAGATCATCTTAACAGAGCTTTTTATGTTATGGTTAGCATTCAAAATTAAGAAGTCGAGGTATGCAATTATGAATGAAGGGTTACGAAAAGAGGCGGAAGATTGTTATCGTCGCGCTGAGGAGAAAGCTGCCGATTATTTCAAATCGCTGTCAGTTCAGCTCAAAAATAATACCTACGCCGCTATATTGATAAAAGATATACAAGAATGGAAACAGGATCATTTGCGCCTTTCACCACTACAAGGTTTTACACGTGGAAAAGGAAAACCAGATTCCCGTAAATATCATCAATACATTCAATGGTTGGATAATGCCGGAAAACTGGATAATTACTTGGAGCGAAGCATTTCATATATTTTCATGCGGGATTTGGGGAAGGACTTAAGCTCACCCGCTACAGTCAACAGAATTCAACAGGTCGTTGATAATTTGAAAAAGGATCTACTTCATTCATCTTCAACTAATCGTTGGGACCTGTTCAGTATGCATATGTTGTACCGTTGGGCCCAGAAGGAAGGCATTGAATCATCCATGATCTGGGTTTTTGATAAATTAAAAACTGTGTCTTCTTGTCTTCCGGCAGGGATGAATCGTGAAGAGGCTAAGCGGAAACTGATTAAACTTATTGCCGGGGTCGTCATTCACCAGATTGAGGAGATGGGCAATCATCTTTCGTCGGAAGACCGTGCACGGAAATTGGATGAAGCGATAAGGTTAGGCTATTCCTATGGTCTAACCTATCCGTTTATCGATGATCTTTTGGATTCAGAAGTACTGAGCGAAGATGAGAAAAGACAATATTCAAGTTTGATACGATCGGCCCTCATTACGGGGTCTGTACCTGAAATTGAATCATGGGACGGAACCAACCGGGAACTGATTCACTATATTCATTCAGAGCTTCGTGAAGCCTTCACATATATTCAGTCGCAGTTAGAGCGCAACGGAAAAAATGATTTCTTCGAGCAATCCTTTGTATTTTTTCATTCTCAGGAAGTTGACCGTGAAAAGGACATATCAAATGCACATTACACCAATGAAGAACTTTATATACCGGTCATTTTGAAATCCGCTTATTCACGCTTGATCGCCCGCTCGGTGCTCAGTGTTAGAGAGGATGAGGGATTCGATGAACGAACTTTCTTCTATGGAATTTACAATCAACTTGCTGATGATTTCGCCGATATGTTTGATGACATAGAAGCTGGTGCGGTTACTCCCTACACGTATTATTTGACATATCATGAGGTGCGCGAGGATCTCATCAACCCTTTCGAATTATATTGGACGGTCATTTTCAATTTAATCCATAATGTGTATCACTCGGACGTCAAGGCACGTAATGTGATGTTGAATCGTGCGCTGAATGGCCAGAAGCGGTTCAAGGAAAAAGTAGGAGATAAGAAATATAAAGAATTGATGAGGATATTCCGTACAGGAAATCCAAAATTTGATGGACTTATTCAAAAGATGGTGAGGAATTCTCATGATGTAGACTTCCTTGATAAGTTGCTTAGAGATCAAATTATCGCGAACTTTAAAAATGAAAGCAAAGAACGGGAAAACTTTGTTAACATTGCCAAGACCGTACGGAATCAGGTCAATACTTTATTACATATTCCTAAAAACGAAATTGGTTCTTCAATGGATGAATCGATTATCGATGCTGCAAATTACAGTCTATTAGGCGACGGAAAACGACTACGTCCAATCATGACATGGGTTATGGGTGTCCATGAATACGGATTGGATGAATCAGCAATTGAACCGCTTCTTAAATCATTGGAGTATATGCATACCGCGTCCTTAATCTTTGATGATTTACCAGCCCAGGACGACTCGTCTTTTCGGCGAGGGCGTCCGACCGTGCACACGGTGTATAATACCGCAGTGGCAGAATTAACGGGCCTTTATCTAACCCAGGAAGCCGTCGTAGAACAAGCCTCTCTCCGTTTTGATCCGCAGGTTGTCCTCCGTCTGATCCAATACTCGGCAGGAAAGACAACGGAGATGTGCAGGGGCCAGGCGATGGATTTGAATTCCAAAGGGAAACAATTATCATTGGACCAATTAAATACGATTTGCTTTTATAAAACAGGTATTGCCTTTGAAGCTTCTCTCGTCATGCCCGCAATTTTAGCGGGGAGGCAGGATGAGGAAATAGCTGCATTGAAAACCTTCGCCTACCACGCAGGCATCGCTTTTCAGATCAAGGATGATTTACTTGATGTCGAGGGAGACCTTGAGTTGCTTGGGAAGCCAGTAGGTCAAGATATTGAAAACAATAATTCGAATTTCGTATCCATCCTTGGTAGTGAAGGTGCACGAAAAGCAATGTGGGATCACTACTGCTTGGCGATGGAAGCACTTCAAGGGCTTCATTATAAAACGAACTATTTGAAACAGATATTGGACTATACCATAAATCGGGATTATTAAGATGCCAAAACACGTCCAAAGCCAATTTGAGCCTTGGGCGTGTTTTTTTATGTTAAATAAGTCGCATTAAAGCCTGGATAATGCCCCTGATTGTAGGATATCGATTATTTCCCGAAGTTTATTGATTATTTCCTAACATTTATCGATCAATTGGAGACTGATATCGATTATTTCCCAACTTATATTAATCATTTCCGAGGTTATATGGTCATTTTGGGACCTTCGGCTTATCAGATTGACAGCAGGCAGAAGAGTAGAACGTTTCAAATATTGATTTCCAGTCTGTCGTTCCTGTTCCTCCTGGATTATCTTCAATCGCATTTCCCTGCCGTAACGTTGCAAGTGTCTTTCGAAAAAAAAAGATATTACCACACCGGATCAAATCCGAAAGCGGTAATATCTTTTTAAGATTAAATAACAATTACACCAAGCAATACTGCAATGATTAATAAAACAATACTTAACCCCCACATCATCATAAAGGAATAACGGATATGCTTACCCATTTCCAATCCCGCAAGTCCAAGAGCCAACCAAAGTGCTGGTGACAACGGGCTGACAAATGTACCAATAATGTTACCGATAATCATTGCATAAGCAGTAGAAAGTGACGGTATGCCGAATGTAAGTGCAACTTGATCAATAATCGGCAACAGGGCAAAATAATAAGCGTCTGTGCTTAACAACAAATCAAAAGGAACACCGAACACACCGATAATGATATGTAAATAAGGGGCAACAAATTCCGGTAAAACAGTTACAAGATCTGTCGCAATAGACGTCAGCATATTTGTACCGTTCAAGATTCCTAAGAAAGATCCAGCTGCTAAAATAATCGTCGCCATCATAATTCCGCCTGGCGCATGCTCTTTGATACGTTCCATTTGGTCTTTAACCTTAGGGAAGTTCAATGGTAATGCAATACTAACACCAATCATAAATGCAAAACCTGCAGGAATGATTCCCCACACGAGGACACCAATAACGGCAATTGCAAGAATTGCGTTGAGCCAAAGTAGTTTTGGACGTTTTAAATCATTCACTTCTGCAACAGTTGCCGCCATTTGCGCTTCAGCAATTGTCGCATCGGAAATTTCATTTCCGTGACTCACTCCTATCGCCGACTTTTTCGCAATCAATCGTTTTTCACGATAACCTAAAGCGACAGCAATGATAATAAGTAAAATTAGACCAATCACTTGAATTTGTATAAGTGGTCTCCAAAGCTCTGTTACATCTACGTCTAATACAGAAGCCGTTCTTCCGAGTGGACCTGCCCACGGTACCATATTCATAATCGAAGCTGCTGTTCCGACAAGCATTAGAAGTAAATACGGATTCATTTTCAACCGTTTGTACAATGGAAGTAACGCAGGAATTGTAATAAGGAAAGTCGATGCACCAGACCCGTCCAAGTGCGCAATGGCTGCAATGATAACGGTTGCAACAGCAACAGCAATAACATTTCCGCGGGAAATAGCAATCATCTTGTTAATAAGTGGATCGAATAACCCAACGTCTTGCATGATTCCGAAAAACAGAATAGCAAAGATGAACATTATGGCAACGCTTGCCACCTTCGTTGTACCTTCTGTAAAGAACACACCAATTTCATCAAATCCAAAACCAGCAGCAAATGCCCCGGCAACTGGAACTAACACAAGTCCAACTATAGGAGAAACTTTCCCGCTAATTAGCAACGCTACAATGACGACAATCGTAATTAAACCAATAATACTTAGCATATATGTCTCCTTCCTAGCAAACCGAAGTCCACTCATGAAAAAGAAAGGCCTTTGTAAGCGGATACATATAGGACTAAAAAAAGTAACCGTACAAAAAAATAACCATCTCTATTTCAAAATATTCTATAGTTAGAAATTTATCATAGAGAGGTTAAATGTATAAGTTTATGTAACTTAAATCACTAATGGATGTTTTGGTTGTTTTGTTCATTTTGTCCACGGCGTGTATTTCCGTTCAGGTCGCCCGATGTCACCGTATTTTAACTTGGCATCAGCCTCCTTTATGGACACTAAGTATTCTAAATAGCGTCGCGCGGTCGATCGACTTACACCTACTTTGCTTCCGGCAACCAACGCAGTGATACCAGATTCATCGCTTTCATGTAAGATCTTTTTTATCTTTTCCAATGTTAGTTGATCGATTCCTTTCGGTAATCCTTCATCAAAATCATTTGGTATTGAGGTCAAATACACTGGACGGCCTGTTAGTCGATCAATCTCCTCTTGTTGCAACTCCGATTTTGTCGTGAAGATATACTTTTGGTTTCGGAAGCTTAATAATGTACTTTCAAATCGTCTAAAATCGACCGGTTTCACAATATAATCAAAAATCCCACCACGAAGGGCTTCGGAAATTGTCTCCACTTCTTTTGCGGCAGTGATCATAATGACGTCAATCTCAGTAAACTCATTCCGCAATGTCCAGAATAAATTCAGGCCTTGAACGTCTGGAATATAGACATCCAATAGAATCAGTTGTGGCAGATTCCTTGCGCTGCGCAAATAAGTAATTGCTTCTTCACCTGTCTTCACAACATGCTGCACAACGAATCCTTCCACCCGATTAACGAATTGGCGGTTAATATCCGCAATCCGAAAGTCATCTTCAATAATTAAAACCTTAATCGTTTCAAGCATCTTGTTTCCTCCTTTCATCTACTTCTTTCGGTATCGAAAGCACGAAGTTTGCGCCACCAAGGTCTCCTTCTTCCAAATAGAGTTCCCCGCCCAATCTTTCTACAAGTCGTTTTGTTAATGGCAAACCAAAGCCGCCATGTTCACCTTCTTTCAAGGTAAAGCCTTGTTTAAAGATCATGTTTATATACTGTGCAGGAACCCCTTCACCGGAATCGTCGATTTCAAAAATAATATCATTTCCAATGTCTGTAAAAAAGATTGCTATTTTTCGTTGAATTGGTGGAACCTTTTTTACAGAATCCATTGCATTATCGATTAAATTTCCAATAGCAGTCAGTAAAGCTTCACTTTGCATTTCGCTTAAATGGGTTGCCAATATGCTATCTTCCTGAATCGTAATTTCTACCCCTAATTCACTTGCCTGATTGATTTTACCAAGTAAGAGGCCGCTCACCTTTGAATCGAATATTTTCTCGATGAGCAGGCGGATCCAGTTTTTCTGCACTGAACTTTCCCGCTGGATATAGGAAATCGCCTCTTCTTTTTTATCAAGTTGCAATAGACCAAGAATCGTATAGAGCTTGTTTGAGAATTCATGTGTTTGTGCCCGTAATGCATTTGTATATTGTTTAATCGACTTTAATTCCTTTGTCAATAAATCAATTTCGGTCTTATTCCGGAATGTAAATACCGTTCCAACCATTGAATCATCGTTGAAGATTGGCATTTTATTGGCAAAAACAATTGTGCTGCCAATCATTATTTCCTGATCGATGCAATCATTATCATCTTGTAGGAAATCCAGCAAATGCTTTACTTCTGTTAACTCATTGATTGACATACCTTCATAGTTTTTTGAATGAATGGCCTGATTGGACAATAGACGTTGGGCAGCAAGATTGATCATCGTGATTATGCCGTTTTGATTGACTGCAATGATGCCTTCATGGGTCGATTGAAGAATTGTTTCTTTTTGGACGAGTAAATGCGCAATTTCTTCAGGTTCCAGGCCGAATAATACTTTTTTAATATACGATGCTATAAGAATAGCACCAATCACGGCTACAATGGCTGTGTTTAATAAGACAATCCACAGATGGATATTATAAGTCTTTATAATGGTTTGGATATCATGTACTAAAAATCCGACCGATACAACTCCCACAATTTGGCCATCCAAGTATACAGGGACTTTTGCGCGCACTGAGCTGCCTAATGAACCGACTGCTTTTGAAACATACGATTCACCTAAAATCAGGGCCCTCTCATTATCCTCCCCCACCATTTTCTTTCCAATCTTTTCTGGAATAGGATGAGCGTACCGAATTTCTTCGGTATTGCCGACCACAATAAACTCAGCCTTTGTTGCTTTTTGTATAGGTGCAACAAGGGGATTAATAATAGACGCGGGGTCCCCATGCTTAAACGCCTCTGCTAATTCTGGGATGTGTGCTACACTTTCCGCTACACCAAGCGCGCGATTACCAACTTGTTCTTCCATTGTCTTGGAAATGAAATGACCAATATATAGCCCGATGCCAGTAATGATTGCAATAACGAGAGCGCCTACTAGTAAGATCATTCTCATTTTGAAGTTAATGATAGTGGTTGGTTGATGACTTGGGTCTTTAACCCTTTTTTTCATCATATAATTGGCTCCTTACATAAAAAGTGAGAGGCGAATGATGCCTCCCACTTATTCTTGCATATAATTAATTTTACGTCTTGCAAATTTAATTGACTGATTCTCGCTGACAAATGTAGACCCTAACAGCAATACGCCTCCGACGAATTGAATAGCAGTCATCGGTTCAAACAATATAAGGACCGAAATCACCAATGATGTAAGTGGGTCCGCATAACTTAAGGCGGCAATACTTTGGCCTTTCAACTTCTGTATGGAGGAGAAGAACAGCAAGTAAGCAAATCCAGTATGTACAATACCAATGATTAGGATTAACGGGATTGAAGAACTGGAAATGTCAAATAGTCCAAAACCCTCGGTTAGAAATACATAAGGCATAAGAAATGTCGATGCAATTCCAAGTTGTATTAGCGTGGTGTCTCGCCCGTCCATATTTTTAATGAATTTATTAGTAAGCATTAAGGACGCATATAAAGCAGCAGCGACTAATCCGTAGCCAATCCCAATCAAGTCCCCTGCTCCGGATGTGCTGATTTTTCCGTTACCGACGATGAATAACATACCAAGCATGGCAATCCCGATGCAGATGATTTTCTCTGCAGATAGTTTTTCCTTCAGAACGATCGGCGATAGAATTGTGACGAATACTGGCGCGAAATAATAGCTGAGCACAGCATTAGACAGAGTCGTATGCTTGATCGCTTCAAAAAAGAAAATCCAGTTTGCACCCAATGCAATACTTGAGACGAATAAAAGTACAGCATTTACTTTCACTAATGCCCATGGAATCTTTTTCTTCATGATAATAATGACAGTCATTAAAAATAAGCAACCGATTAAACCGCGCAATAAAGCTATTTCACTTGAGGATAAGTCGATATACTTTACAAATACACCAATCGTACCAAAGATGATCATTGAAAGGGTGAATTGGAATTTGGCTTTCATATTCTACTCCTTATAGTTAGATAGAGGCTTTATACGAATTTTATCACAAATTTTAATTTTTTAAGACCCTTCTATCGTTTAATGAAATCCAACCTATATATAAGGTGAGGAAGTAAATTTGAAAGGGGTATGCGTATGGTGAAAATTGTATTGGATGCAGGACATGGAAATAATACACCGGGGAAGCGGACGCCTGACGGGGAGAGGGAATGGGGCTTCAACGACCAGGTGGTGCAGGCATGTATCTCAAAACTTGCTACTTATGAAAATGTACAAGTTTTACGTGTCGATGACCCAACAGGAGAAACAGATGTACCGGTATGGGAACGTACGGCAAAGGCGAATGGATGGAATGCTGATGTGTATGTCGCTGTGCATCATAATGCAAATAGGGGTAAATGGGGGGATTGGACAGGCGTGGAAACGTATGTGATGGACTCGCCAACTGTCAGCCCTATATCTGAAGAACTTGCACGACTTGTCGGGCCGCGGATTGCTAAAGCGATGGGGCTTAAGGACCGTGGGGTGAAAAGGGCAAATTTTCATGTGCTGCGCGAAACGAAAATGCCTGCCATTCTGACAGAGGGCGGATTCATGGATTCTGTTATCGATATCAAAGCACTTCGTTCAAAAGGGAAACTGAAGGCACAAGGTGAAGCATTGGCCGAAGTTCTTGCAGTTTATTTCAAATTGAAGCCGAAAGAGGCAGACGCCAAATGCGTCCGCCACTTGCTATAAAAAGATAATGATTTAAATTTGGTGGATTGTCCTACTCTGCTATCGGCATAGTCGAACCATCACTTGAATTGGAAATAAGTTCTTCAATACGGTTCGAAACTTTAGCCGGTGTCGTTGATAACGCCAACGCTAACTCTTCAAACAATATTTGACGTACAGAAGTTAAAATTTCGATATCACGTGATCCTAATTTTTTTCCGTCTATTGCCAACTCCATGTCTTTGCGTATTAATGTATTCGCTAAAACGGCAATTTGAAAAGGGTCAGATGTTTTTAAAGTGGAATTGAAGGACTGGTAACGCGCCGAAGGGTGGGCAATCCATTTGTCAGTTGGTTTTGTGAAGTACTCCAAGATGAGATTTGCTTTCTCTTCGGAGATAATATCTTTTAACGTGGACTGGTCGCTATTTACGGGACAATAAATCGTTAACGTAGGCTGATCAATCGGATGCAAAATATAATAGGATTTCGTTTCATCTCCGAATGTTTCCTCAGACATGTCCTTTATTTTACATACGCCATGTGAGCCGTACGTGACTAAATCACCGACTTTATACATAAGCATACCTCCTGTCTTAGTTTTCGTCTAATCGTCAACTAAGTTTACTTATAGTATATGCTACATATTCCATTTTGTCAACTTGGTTGACACGGCAGTCGATTTTCATTATAGTACGATTATATATTTCGCGGAGGTAATGAAATGAGTATTGACCCAACTAAGAATGTCTTAGATTTAATGAGAGAGCATTATACAGCATTACGATCACTAGCGGAACAACTCTGGGGGGATGAAAAAGATATACCTATCACAATTTCTGAATGGAATATATTATCTTCCATACAGGATGGAAACGAAACAATTACAATGATTTGTTCGCAATGTGATATATCAAGACAAGCTGCCCACAAGTTTATTAAAGGGTTGGAAGGTAAAGGGCTTGTATCTACAACATTAAGTACTGAACGAAAAGGAAAGAAGGTTATTAACTTGACCGAGTTTGGTAGAGAATGCCATGCGGATACAGTTATTTTGAAAAATAGGATTGATCAACAAATATCCGAAAGGTTGGGAAAGGATAATTTCAAACGATTGATAGATCTGTTGGACAAAGAATGGATATGATGCTATAGAAATGTAAGCCTATAGTCGTTTTGATTTAAGACTAATTGTGATACAATATATAGGGTTAAGATTGAATCGGAAAAGGTGTGTTCCTAGGTCTCGCCTTGGCTTGCTGATGCTTAATGGGAGCGCGTACATCCTTTCTCAAATTTCAAGGCATAAAGGAAGGTAAATATGAGTAACAAACAAAATACTACAGACGTTATCTTAATTGGCGCCGGAATCATGAGTGCAACGTTGGGGACTTTATTGAAAGAACTAGCACCAGATTGGAAGATTAAAGTGTTTGAGAAACTCTCGGATGCAGGAGAGGAAAGCTCGAATGAATGGAATAACGCGGGGACGGGGCACGCTGCATTATGTGAGCTCAACTATACCGTTGAAAAGCCCGATGGAACCCTTGATATTAGTAAAGCGATAAAGGTCAATGAACAGTTTCAACTTTCAAGACAGTTTTGGTCTTATCTTGTAAATAAGAATTTGATAAGCAATCCAGAAGACTTCATCATGCCATTGCCACATATGAGTTATGTACGCGGCGAAGAGAATGTGAAATTCTTGAAAAAACGTCATGAGGCACTGTCCAATAATCCTTTATTCAAAGGGATGGAGTATTCTGAAGACCCTGAGACGCTTAAAGAGTGGCTTCCGTTAATGATGAAGGGCCGGAATATTAAAGAACCGATTGCGGCAACAAAAATCGATTCCGGAACAGACGTCAACTTCGGTGCTTTGACTCGCATGCTATTCGACCATCTGAAGGGCAACAATGTTGAAATTCATTACCAACATAATGTAACTACCATTAAACGTACGAGCGACGGTCAATGGGAATTAAAAATTAAGAATCTAACTAACGGTGCAGTGGAAGTCCATAAAGCGAAATTTGTCTTTATCGGAGCTGGTGGCGGAAGTTTGCATTTATTGCAAAAAACAGGCATTCCGGAAAGTAAACATATCGGAGGCTTCCCGGTTAGTGGATTGTTCATGGTCTGTAAAAACCCTGAAGTGGTTGAGCAGCATCATGCGAAAGTTTACGGGAAAGCATCAGTTGGTGCACCGCCTATGTCTGTTCCGCATTTGGATACAAGATATATTGACAATAAAAAATCATTGCTTTTCGGTCCGTTCGCAGGCTTCTCTCCGAAGTTCCTAAAAACGGGTTCGAATATGGATTTGATCACATCCGTTAAGCCATCTAACGTGTTCACGATGTTAGCTGCGGGAGCAAAAGAAATGGCGTTGACTAAATACCTTATTCAGCAACTAATGTTATCGAAAGAACAACGTATGGAAGAATTACGTGATTTTGTTCCTGAAGCGAAGAGCGAAGATTGGGATATGGTAGTCGCTGGTCAACGTGTACAAGTTATTAAAGATACAGATGCTGGCAAAGGGACACTTCAGTTTGGGACGGAAGTTGTAACCGGGGCCGGCGGTTCAATCGCTGCACTATTAGGTGCTTCACCTGGTGCATCAACTGCTGTTCACGTAATGCTTGAAATTTTGAATAGATGTTTCCCACAGGAAATGAAACAATGGGAACCGAAAGTTAAAGAAATGATCCCTTCTTACGGCGTTTCGCTTGTGGAAAATCCTGAATTACTTCAAGATATCCATACTTCGACTGCATTGGCACTTGGTCTTGAAACTGAACAGCCTTCAGAAGAAGAGTCTGTAGAAGTCGTTGAACAAGAGACGACAACAGAAGAGGATTCGGTTGTTGTTGAAACGGGAGACACGGAGCAGGATGAAACGTTGGGATTAGACCGTGAAGTTCCGAACGTGGATGCCAACTTGGTTGTGGAAGAAGAACCGAAGAAAGAAGATTAATGAATGTTAAAAGCTGACAGGGTATTGCCCCGTCAGCTTATTTTAGTTGTTAAAACGTATACCGGGATACTTGTTCTCCGTCAATTACGAAGCCATCCACTTCATGGAATCCCATATTTTCATAGATCCGTTTTGCATGTTCATTCTCTGGTTCATACGACAATGAAATTGTTTGATGACGGTCTTCTTTAATTTCTTTAATATCATCAATAATAAGTTGAATCGCTTTTTTTCCGTATCCTTTACCTTGGTGGTTTTGGTCGATCATCATGCGGTAAATCCAGTATTCATGATCGTCATCGTCTATTCCATATAGCGCAAAGCCGACCATTTCATCATCATTATAAATCCCCTTCGCCATGAAGTTTTCAAGGAAATTCAATTGAGCCAACGAAACGACGTTAGATGCCACGAAATTCACTTGGTCCTCCCGTACGCGAAGTGAAATTGCCTTATACCAATTATCTTTAGTTATCGCTTGTAGATGCAACATAATTCATCTCTCCCCTTGGTAAATTATACAAAGAGAAGGATAGTTGTGGATAGTCCTGTAATAAATAATTTTTAATGCTATAATAGTTATCGTCGCAATCACCCTTCAAATTATAGAAAGGGATTTTTTTATGATTAGATTACATAATGTCAGCAAGAATTTTGGGCAGTTTAAAGCCGTTAAATCCATTTCTTTGTCGGTCCATAATGGTGAAATCCATGGCATCATCGGAGCAAGTGGAGCCGGTAAGTCGACTTTGCTACGGCTCATGAATTTACTGGAAGTACCGGATGCCGGCAACGTGGATATAAACGGTAAAACATTAACAAGTCTAAGTAGTAAGGATCTTCGGCAAGCACGAAAGTCGATTGGGATGATTTTCCAACATTTTAATCTGGTCGCGAATAAGACAGTGTATGATAATGTTGAGATGCCGTTGAAGTTATCGAAATTTCCAAGACGCAAGCGTAAGGAACGCGTAATGGAGTGCTTGAAGTTTGTTGGACTTGGACGTTTCAAGGACAAGTATCCTGCACAACTGAGTGGAGGACAAAAGCAACGGGTGGCAATCGCACGGGCACTTGCGAATAATCCGCAGGTTTTATTATGTGACGAACCAACATCATCACTTGATCCAAATACGACTGCTGAAGTTCTTGGTGTTTTGGAAAATGTAAATAAAAGTCTCGGTGTCACAATTGTCATTGTCAGCCATGAGATGGACGTGATCAAAAGCATTTGCAATCGCGTAACCGTCATGGCAGATGGTGAAATTTACGACACTGTTTCGATAGAGCCAAAAGGAATCCGTGTCATTGACAGCAATCCCCAGAATTTTTTGGAGCAATTGACGAAGGATGGTGAAATTGGCCATGCCTGAGGTTTTAATTCAATATGAAGCTGAAATATGGCAGTCCATTGGGGAAACCTTTATCATGGTAGGGGTTTCAATCGTAGCTGCGGTTCTTGTTGGCCTACCTGTAGGTACGTTACTTTATCTATGTAGGAAGGGACAACTTTATGAGAATCGGTTCATCTTTTCAATTTTGAATTTATTGGTGAACGTTATCCGCTCATTTCCGTTTTTATTGTTGGTTGTTTTTTTACTTCCATTTACGAGAATGGTCATCGGGACAGCGATTGGTACAGCCGCTGCAACTGTTCCGTTATCCATAATTGCGATAGCGCATTATTCACGTTTAGTAGAACAATCACTACTGGATGTACCGAAAGGCGTTATGGAGGCGGCTGTTTCGATGGGTGCGTCTGCTAGGGAAATCATTTTTAAATTCCTGTACGTCGAGGCAAGGTCTGGTCTTGTTCTTGGATTGACAACGTCGATTATCAGTTTCATCTCCTATTCAACAATCATGGGCGTTGTAGGTGGCGGAGGTATAGGGGACTTTGCCATTAGGTATGGTTACCAGCAATTCAAAGACGATTTAATGATGTACATGATAATCATTATGGTCATACTGGTACAGTTCATCCAATTCACGGGGACAACTGTATCACGAATGATAGATAAAAGATAATTGTAGGAGGAACACCATGAAGAAACTACTGATGTTAACAGCAATGCTGCTTGTCCTATTAGCGGCTTGTGGCGGCAAGGATAAAGGTGCAGAAAAACCTGCGAACGTGCAAAAAGAAGATGAGGTTGTGAAGTTGAAAGTCGCTTCACTAATTCCGCCGATGACGGAAATTCTTGAACTTGTCAAACCGAAGCTTGCCGAAGAAGGAATCGAATTGGAAATGGTTGTATTAGGCGATAATGTCCAGCCGAACACTGCACTTGCTGCAAAAGAAGTAGATGCAAACTTCTTCCAACACGTACCATATATGGAGCAATTCAATGCAAATAATAATGCAAATTTAGTTCCAATCACTCCAATTTACTTCGCTAACTATGGAGTATACTCAAAAAACTATAAGTCAATGGATGAAATGCCTGAAGGTGCTGTAATTGCAATGGCAAATGATGTGTCCAACATCGACCGCTCATTGGCATTGTTGGCACAACACGGAGTCATTGAGTTAGGCGAAAAGAAAGACACATACTACACAAAAGCAGATATCGTCAACAATCCGAAAAACTATAAGTTTGAAGAAGTCGATTTGCTGATGCTTGCCCGTATGTACGATGATGCGGACGCAGTCGTTATGACACCTGCTTACGCAGCACCACTTGGACTTACACCGAAAAGCGATGCACTTCTTACTGAAGGAATTGAAAACGACTTTGCGATCACATTAATCGCTCGCGAGGACAATAAAGACTGGGAGCCAATTCAAAAGTTGGCTAAAGCAATGACAAGCCCAGAAGTCAAAAAGTTCTTGGAAGAGAACTACGACGAAACAGCAATTCCAGCATTTGAATAAATTCTATTGAGGGGCCATTCCGGTTGTATTGCGCAACTGGAATGGCTTTTTTGATGTGAAATTCTGTGCTGGGCTTGTCGGCGGAAAGTTATCGGTCAAATCAGCGGGATTATCGGTCAATTTCACGTGATTTCACGTGAAACAATTGCGGTCGCGGTGTAAAACTGGTGGCAGTTCAATATACAGTCGCGCCAAGTGCCTTTAAACAAATAAAAGGAGGGGGACAATCAGTTAAATAAAATAGTTCTTCTATTTTCCGAGAATCATACCATCAACTCCTTCGTGTACCGTCAAGTCCTTTACACTAAATACATCGTACCAAAGTGGGGATGTTCTCACATTTTAATAAATAGCCATAGAAGTAGAGGATATATTTTGGGTCAAAAACATCAAGCTTTGACGAATCGGTGGTAAACAGCCCTAAATCGGTGGTAATCCCTCGAGCATCGGTGGTAAAGTGTCTCGAATCGGTGATAACGCCCCAAGAATCGGTGGTAAAGTGATTCAAGTTGGTTGAACGAAGCCTATTCGGTGATAAACTCCCAAACCCCGGTGCGCTATGGGAATGTTTTTTTTGTCAATCAGTGATGTATGATGAACGTAAGTTCCACAATCAGCAACGGAACATAAGCAGGATATTAAAATATGAGCACATCAACCACTACATTGACAATGCAGCGCACATTTAATTGCACAGCAGACAGCGTTTTGAAGCATGGACAACAACACCTGAACTGATGAAAAAATGGTTCTTCACAATGGAGCCGACGCGACGAATAAAGTTGCAACGAATGATTTCCGTTTAGGCGGGTCATGCAATTGATGGTGACTGGGAAAATCATATATCCAGCGCTTTAATAAAAAACAACCGCATCCATCAACTGGACGCGGTTGTCTGTCTTATTATCATCTGAAACTCTTCCCAATCATGAATTTCAAATGTAGGCTTTGTTAGGCCATTATTCTCTTTTCGTTTCGGATTATACCAACATGTATCGATACCGAAATTATTGCCGCCGCGGATGTCCGAGGATAGCGAGTCTCCTACCATTAAGACGCGTGATTTGTCTTTAATAGCCAATTGCTTGAATACATGTTCGAAAATTTCAGGTTGTGGTTTTTGGAAACCAATTTCTTCGGATGTGAAGATTGCTTCGAACGTCTCGGTTAGACCAGATGCGGCAATGCGTGCCAACTGAACATCCTTGAAGCCGTTTGTCAAAACTGCGAGCCTCGCATCTTCAAGGGAATGAAGCATAGTTGTCACTCCATCGATTAAATGGACTTCTTTCCCTAAATAATCGAGGTACATTTGGCCGAACGTTTCTGCATCCATTTCAAGGCCGTGTTCAAGGAATAAGCGTCTGAAACGCTCCGTCTTTAATTCGGACAACGACATTTTGCCTTGCTCCAAATCTCCCCAAAGTACAGTGCTAACTGTCCGATACGTATCCCTAAAATCCGCCAATGCATTCGGAAAACCGTGTGTTGCGAACACATTCGTAAACGCATTTTTTTCCGTCTCTCCGAAATCCATTAACGTATCATCTAAATCGAATAAAAACACATCATATTTCATTCTTACATCTCCTGACTGACTTCAGCTGTGTATTTAGTATATCACCATTATTTATGTTTTATCGATCGGATAATAAAGAAAGCCATCGTACCGAACATGATGACGAGGAATACAGGCAAGAATAGATTTCCAATGGATTCGGCCTTCCCCAATGCTACTTGAGCAATATTAAAACTAATATAAACAAACAGTAGAACACATTCATTTTTCATGACATTTAGAAATATTACTGAATTTCTGTATTGGAATTCAATATTGTTTTCATTTAAATTCATATAATTATGCCATTCCGGATGCTTCTCCAAAAACGTCAGGAAGATTGCCATTAGAACAGCGATAATGGGTAGAATGACGAGCTCCCATTTGGAACCCCAACGATCTACCTCGCCGGCAGCGTTATAATGTGCTGGAACTTGGTCTGGCAGTTGGTTCCAAATGGAAATTAAATAAATCATGCCTGCAACAAATACGATGATCGTGAAAATATCGAATGCCCATTGCACTGTAGTCTTGGGAATCTCCAATTTCGGTTTATTGTAACTGTATTTATCCATTTCTTTTACACGCTCCTTAGTTGCCTTCTTTACGGTTCGAATCAGGAAAAAGTTTCATAGGATTGAACGGGTAATAAGTCCTGTTTTGGTGATAAATTTCTATATTCGATAGATAACTTTCGATATCCAATAGATAAATCCTTTTATTCAATAAATAAATCCCCCAATTCAATAGATAAACCTGACGCATACCTCCATGTATTAAAAACCATTTTTAGCAAACGATAAGGTGGAAAATTGAATGAAGGAGGAATTCATGATGGGAGCAGTTCGGCGCATTGCTTTGGCGTTAGTCATTATAGGTGCATTGAATTGGGGATTGATCGCATTTTTTCAATTTGACTTGGTGGCTTCTTTATTCGGTGGACAGGATGCATTTCTTTCAAGAGTAGTCTATGCGCTTGTAGCACTTGGAGGGTTGATTTGTTTAGGGCTTTTATTCAAACCGGATGAGGAGAGGGAAGTGACTCACAGACGTGAGCGATTCACAAACCCGAACCTTAATACCGAGTTCGGTGAAGAACCAGACTTCACGGAAGAAAAACGGAATAAATAACATTGTGACAGGCACCTAAACCAATTAGTTCATAGGTGTCTGTCACCGTTTGTGTTTTTCTTTAATTTCCTCAATTTCCTCCATAAGTTCCTGATACCCTTCCTCCACGTCAGTTGTGGACGGAATGAAAGGCTCATTGTTATAATCCACTCGTTTTCCGTATCGTACCATTTCATAAATGATCATGCCGTTGTTCGGCTTACCGTTAACGGTTATCATAGGTACGATATCGAATAAAACATAATAAAAAGCGTAAAAAATAAACCGTTCCCAAAATGTCCGATGCCCCTCAAGAATTCCGTTTGCGAGCAGCGCGTTAATCGTTAAGGCTATAACGATATTGATGAGGATGGGACCTGCATAAATGCATATATACGCAAGCTTGCTTTCTCTTTTTATCGAGTCAAATGAAAACCAACTATACATATGATAATGTTTTCGGATATCAACTATGCCGATCTTTTTAATACGTGGTCCCGACCCAATCGTAATTCTTGGATTTTTAACACCGAAAATGAGACTTGCGAATAAATAGCCTGATTCTCTCAGGAACACGACGACCGGAAGAATGATGAATGCCGAAATGATAAGCGATAGCAAATAAGAAAGCCCTAACATGAATAACACCTGCCTTATATAGCGGACGAAAACTCCACATTATTCAAGTACCTGGGTGGAAAGTGCTCAAACAATAGGACAATGCAAAAAACCATGCCAGCTAAAGTATTCAAGCAGACATGGTTTTTATCGTTCATCATTTCAATCTATCCTCTTCTACTATATGAGAAGGTTCGTGTTGTAAATAATATGCGCCTTGCGTCAAAACCGCTATGATGACTGTTAATACAGCAGCTAACACAGCAGCAAAAAACGCAGCTGTTGATTGGAGGAAGACCCCCATATAGCCAAGTGCAGCAATTGTACCTACCACACTTGAAACAAGAAGTGAAACAACGCCGACAGGATTCCACTTATACAAATAATCTTGTGTCGCAACATAATAATTCGGTCCGATTTTCAACCACTTTTTCACGATCAGTGCGTCGGTCACCAAGATAGACGCCCATGAGAACAGGAATACACCCTGGAACGTCATAACCGTAGCAAGATGATCTACAATGCTACCTAACATCAAAGCAATCGCGGTCAATGCGGAGACGACAACCCAAAATCGTCGGCCGGGGGTGAAACGGAAGATATTTTCAAAGAAGTTTGATAAGGAGAGTGAACTACTATAAATATTCGTGACATTAATACGCAATTGCGTCAACATTGTAAATAACGCACCACCGATTCCAAGCAGCAGTACAATATAAACACCTGGATCCGACTCCAAATAACGGACACCGAACCAGATACCTAATCCTCCCATAACGCCATAACAAAAAATTTGAGGAATGAACCCGATTGCTAAAGAACCAACTTTGATATCTTTAGGGCGTAAAAAACGGGCATAATCTGAAGCAAGAAGAGCAGTTAAGCCCATAATCCCATTATGCATACCGATACAGAACAGCAGCGCAGTACCGCCAAGCTGGACTCCTTCGGGCATATAAGAGAAAACGGGTCCCGTATAAATAGCAGGTTTGATGAATGATATAACAATTGCAGCGATCAAAAAGAGAATGAAAATCGGTAATGACCATTTTTGCAGCTTGTCCAATTGTTTAATTCCAAACCAATTGAGAGGTATTACAATGAGTCCAAATACGAGGATTAAAACCCATTTCGGAAAGGAGGGAAGAAAATGATGTACGGCCGAGATAAGAATCAGGCCCTCAAAGGCACAATACAAGATGAAATTCGATGCGTATATAAGTGAAGTCAAAGATGCTCCGATATAGCCAAAGCCGCCTCCCCGAGATAATAAGTTCACGTTCATTCCCGACTTGGCCGATAAATAAACGATGACTGTACTAAGCAAGCCTGCTACGATGATTGCATAGCCTGCGGAAATGAGAGCATTGGGGGCCCCGAATTGGAGAGCCATCACACTTCCCATTTGGAAGTAGAAAATAGCTGTTGCAATTCCAAACGTAATGTTTGTAATGCTGAGCCAGTTAGCCTTTCGTTCCTCGCGAGGTACACGATCTAATGAATAATCTCGAACGACCTCTTCTTCTGTGTCTTGTTGCAAATTAGTATGTTCTGTTGACATATATTTCAGCTCCTTATTGTGAAACGCTCACTCCTTAAGCCCTTAGGCAATATTTTGGTCAAACTTCTTTTATTAATGCGCACTAGAAAATTTTATCAAAAAGTAACAGAAAAGTACAGTTTTTGGTTTGGTTGGTATCTGGATTAATACATGTAAATCAATTTGAAATTGGTATTACCTTTGTTAAAAAACTATGAAAATATAACTATATTAAATAAGGCGGACGAAAATAAAAGAGGAATTACTTTATTTTTATCAAATCATTAACATTAGACTTTATTTATTATTCGTTGAGCTGGTTAAACGAGGAATAAAGAGAGGGTGGTAATGTGAATTTATTTAATACAATCAAGAAGGATCAAGAGTATTGGCTTGTTGACCAAGTGAAAGATGAAAGTGTACTCGATCAGGAATATATAGAAGCTTTTAGTAGTCTGTTAGAGGAATGGCGGGAAAAACAAATCGGGTATTTGTCGCTTTTAATGGATGCAAGGTATGAGGAGTGGCTGTTGAATCAGGGGTTCCGCAAGGTTTCAACGATTGTGGAATATACACGGGAATTGAATGGGGATTTTACTGCTGAATCCGGTATTTCTGTTGAAGCATTGGCTGACGGGGGAATGGCCGACTCGGACTTTGCGGAGCTGTATGAACAATGTCGTAGTGGATCTGCGAATAAAAATAATTTGTTTACAATCGAACAGGTGATGGAGTCACTTGAGAATGAACTTGGTGCGGAATGGAGAGAATCCTGTTTCGTTTTCCGGAAATCCGGCGTGCCAATCGGTTTAAGCATCCCGATTATCGAGCAAGGAACTGTCGATGAGGGGCGTCTGTTTTATTTCGGAGTTATGCCGGAATGGAGAGGAAAGGGATATGGGGCCGCCCTTCATCGGATTTCACTTCATTTGCTCAAGGGAATTGGTGCAACGACTTATGTAGGCAGTACGGATGAAGCGAATCACCATATGATTGGTATTTTTAAAAGGAATGGCTGTGTGCTGAGGGATCGGAAGGGGATATATCGGATTGATCGATGAGGAGTTCTCGTTTAAGCGCAATGAGTTCTCCTTTACCCCAGGAGAGTTCTCGTTTAAGCACGATGAGTTCTCCTTAACTCCCGGAGAGTTCTCGTTTAAGTACGATGAGTTCTCCTTAACTCCCGGAGAGTTCTCGTTTAAGTACGATGAGTTCTCCTTTCCCCCTGGAGAGTTCTCGTTTAAGCGCAATGAGTTCTCCTTTACCCCAGGAGAGTTCTCGTTTAAGCACAATGAGTTCTCCTTTACCCCAGGAGAGTTCTCGTTTAAGTACGATGAGTTCTCCTTTGCTTCTGGAGAGTTCTCGTTTAAGCGCAATAGGTTCTCCTTTGCTCCCGGAAATTCCTCGTTGAAGAAATTCCTTTTGAAGAGGGGTCCATTGTTGTTGAGCAAAGGTCCATTCTTTCCGCTCCAGGGTCCATTGTTTTAAACAAAGGTCCATTCTTTCCGCTCCAGGGTCCATTGTTTTGAATAAAAGGCCCATTCTTTCCATGTCAGGGTCCATTCTTCCGCTCCAAAGGTCCATTCTGCTCCTGCAATAAACAAATGACAGCCTGCCCCGCCTATTGTACGATAGGGAAAAGGGGGAATTTTCATGATACATATTGGAGTCATTGGCCTTGGAGCCATTGGTCAGCGGTTGATCAACCAATTCAAACAGCACGATAAGGTTACAATAACGGCAGTATGTGACCGGACGGAAGCACTTGCAAAGGAAACTGCCGACAACCTTGGCGATGTGCAAGCCTATACCGATTATAAGCAGTTGCTATCTAACGACGAGGTGAATCTCGTCTACGTTGCAGTACCACCAAAATTCCACCACGCCATCGTGATGGATGCCATTCAGGCGAAAAAGCATATCCTTTGCGAGAAGCCATTGGCGAACTCGTTGGAAGAGGCGAGAGAGATGGCGGATGCCGCGAAGGAAGCGGGTATTGTGCATGCTATGAACTTCCCACTCAACTATGGCCAAGCGGCAACGAAATTCGCAGAGCTTATCAACGAAAACTATATCGGTAAATTACGCCGCCTCCAGCTCTCCATGCACTTCCCGGAATGGCCGCGTGCTTGGCAGAAGAATGACTGGGTCGGTGGGCGAGAGCAGGGTGGCTTTGTCCTTGAAGTCGGCGTCCATTTCATCCAGCAAACACTTAAACTATTCGGCGAGCTACACAATATCCAAACTCGTTTGGAATTCCCTGAAGACCCTACGCTATGTGAAACGGGTATCATTGCCACCGCAGAACTTGCGGACGGTACACCTGTTTTAATTGAAGGAATAAGCGGACAAGCTGGAAAAGAGCATATTGGATTTACCGCATTTGGATCAGAAGGCGTCCTCACTTTAGAAAATTGGGGCGAGTTACGAGGAGGAAAAACGGGTGACATTCTTGAACCAATTTCACTTGAAACAGCTACGAACAAACGTTTAATTGACGAATTAGTAAAAGCGGTAAATGGGCAAGAGGCGGATTTGTATGACTTTGAAGTAGGCTATCAGGCACAGAAGGTGTTGGAGGAATTAAGAAAATAAAAGTAGAGGGTCAGCCCCCTCTACTTTTCTATCTCAATCACTATTTCATCCAACTCAAACTCTTCCATCGGTGCGGTGCTGTTTTCATTACGGTAATAGGCCCCATTTTCATACGTGCCATCCCTTTGTGAAAGCACAACGGTTGGCGTGACAATTAGCCTTTTTGCTTTAGGGTCAAGCTTTTCTAAGGTATGTGTATGGTAAAGACGTAAGGCTGAGTCGCTTTCACCGCCGTTAACATAAGTCGCGTACGTATGGCCCAAATCATCCTTAACGTCCACACTTACAGAGACGAAATCCCATTTTGCATCTAATTCTTCTGTTATGATTTCCTCGTAGAAGAGGATGAATGACATTGGGGTATAGACTATTTTATTCATCGATACAGTTACATCATTCCCCGCAGAGGTCAATCCAACAGATTGCTCTACATTGTCAGTCGCCTGCAAATCGAATTGGAATTTCCAACTTCCTGCGATTTCTTTCATGCTGTATGTCGGATCGGATATAATCCTACTTACATCGACGTTTGACGTTTCGAGAAAAATCCCAGTAATGTCGAACTCAAAACTACCTTCCTCCACTCGATTTTCTGGATACATTTTGGCTGTTGAAACACCTACATAACGGAAGTCATCTACCTTTTTTATGTCGTGGCTACCTGTTGCCAAATGCCCCCCGTCACTATTGAGAATGGCTGGCATGCCTTTGAGTGATGGATCATCACCTAAATCGATCTCCGATATGATTTCGTATGCGACGTAAAGCGTTTTCCCATCAAACACCGCCTCATTCAAAGTAATGCTAATTCCATTGTCCTCTTGCGTCATCGAGAGCGTATTGGCATGCTCACTATAATTTTCAAAGAACCCATCGTCGTTAAACCATTTGAAAACTTGTCCGATAATCGGTATTTCCTGCGCAAATGAAGTGAATGACAATCCGAACAATGCAGCTGAGGATAAACCGATTGAAATCGTAGCTGCCGCAGCAATTTTCCTCCATCTAACGGGCTTTGGCCTGCTGATTTTCCTTTTCAGGTCCAACATCACTTTCGTCTTTTCTGCTTCGCTGACATCCTCTACTACAAATTGGTTGGCGTCCATATCAATATCATTCAAGTGATCATATACGTCCTTCATACAAATACCTCCCATTTTGCCGTAGTCTTTTTTTGCCCCTATACACCCGGTTGTCGATTGCCGTTATACTCAATCCTAACTTTTCCGCAGTTTCTTGGGATGAAAAACCAAGCAAATACCGCATGATGAAAATCTTCTGGTCCATCGGCTCCAGCTCGCTCAGCAACTCTTTCACTTTGTCTTCTGCATCTGTTGGCACTTCAACTGGGATTTCCAGAAATTCAGCAGCAGCTTCAAGGTTCTTGGCTTCTTTTCGGTAATAATCAATAGCTTTGTATTTCGCCACTGCACAAATCCAGTTCTTAAATTCATCCTGGTTTCGACCGCGAAACTTTTTTGCATTCTGCCAAATCGCAAGGAAAACATCATTGACACATTCACCGATCAACTCTTCTTGTCGGACGGGTCCAAGAACTTGTCGAACAACACTTTTGATGAGCGGTAAATAACGGTCGACGATATAGTCCAAAGCATCTTCCTTCCCGGACTGCAGACGTTTGATGAAATTGTTTTCATGTGTCCTCATAGTTTTCTCCTTTGTTTTTGGTAAAGGCCTTTACACTCTATATAACGAAAGTTAGTGAGTGAATCTCACGCGGGGTTTTGATTTCTTTTTGCATTCTATTGATAAATGAAGCAAAGAAGCTAATGCACCCAAAGTCCCAAAATGACCATATATCTCGGGAAATGATCGATAACTTCCGGGAAATAACCGATAACTCTAAGCAATTGATCGATATCCGTCGGGAAATAATCGATAAACCTTGGGAAATGAACGATATCCCAAAAACGCCGCCGCCGGCACTGCACTGCCCACCTCAAAACAACACGTAAAAGCCCTCAGTCAATGACCAAGGGCTGTATCTTACTTTGTAAAGTTGTCAAAATATCCTTGAATGAACACAATTGGAGTTCCTTTGTCGCCGCTGCCTGATGTCAGGTCGGACAAAGAGCCAATCAAATCCGTAAGTTTACGGGGGGTTGTCCCTTGTGATTCCATTGCGCCTACAAGGTCTTCCTCTTTATTCTCAATGAATTCATTAATCGCTTTTTTCAACTCATCGCCGCGTAGGTCAGCGAAGTTGTTGTCTGCGAGGTATTTCAATTTGATTTCATTTGGTGTGCCGTCGAGGCCTGCTGTGTATGCAGGGGAAACGACTGGGTCCGCAAGTTCCCAAATCTTACCGACTGGGTCTTTGAATGCTCCATCACCGTATACCATGACCTCAACAGTCTTGCCTGTTTTCTCACGAAGCATTACTTGAATCGTATCAACGACTGGTTGGCAGTTGCGTGGGAATAGCTTAACGCTGTCTTCTGTCGCCTTATTGGAACCCAAAAGTCCATATGCTTCGTTATAGCCGCTGCCGTCAACGGATTCAGATAGGATATCGTCAAGGCTATATACCTTTTCAACGCCGTTCGCGTTCAAGATGCGTTTTGTTCTGAAACGTGAGTGAATGTCACAAGTGAGTACGTTTTTCGTGTAATCAAGAATTGTCTTCGCATTATTTGAGAAGATGACTTCGCATTCAACGCCGTATTCTTCAATGATTGATTTATAATAATCAATATAGTCAATACCTGTAAATGTATGTTTGTTGTAGCCGAAATGGCCGCGGAATTCTTTTTCGCTTAAAACATCCGTCCATGGGTTGACGCCCTTTTCGTCGAGTGTGTCAATATCGACAAGGTGGTTGCCGACTTCATCGGATGGATAGCTGAGCATCAACACGATTTTCTTCGCAGTACCTTTCGCGATCCCACGTAGACAGATGGCGAAACGATTACGGCTCAAAATCGGGAAGATGACGCCGATTGTGTCGTCGCCGAATTTCGATTGAACATCTTTCGCAATATGATCGACTGTCGCGTAATTGTCTTGCGCGCGAGCTACGATGGATTCTGTGATTGTAACGATATCTCTATCATTGATCGTTAACTTTTCTACTTCCGCCGCTTTCAATACGCTATCTACAACGATTTCCTCGATATTGTCCCCTTTATTGATGATTGGGCATCGAAGACCTCTGACAACCGTTCCAACTACTCTTTCCAATGTTATCGCTCCTTATCGGTAAAACTTAACTGACGATCTACTTGTATGATACTACCAATCAGTGGTATAAGTAAAATTAATATATCTAATACTGGATATAAGGGGTGGTTATATGGTCAGCAAATTGGACTTATACCGTATTTTTTGTGTTGTCGGTAAAAATGAAAGCTTTTCCGGGGCGGCGAAAGAACTATTCATGACCCAGCCTGCCATCAGCCAATCCATCATGCAGTTGGAGAAGGAGCTGGATACACGTCTATTTAATCGTACCCCAAAAGGAGTCACACTAACAAACGAAGGAAGCCTTCTGTTGGAGTATGTTAATTCTGCCATCAATTTAATCGAAATTGGGGAAGAAAAGATTGCGGAGTTCAAAAATCTCACGATAGGCGAGCTACGGATTGGCGTCGGTGATACGATTTCCAAATACTTTCTTCTTCCACAACTGGAGGCCTTCCGCAATCGATATCCAAGTCTCAAATTAAAAATTGAAAATGGGACGACGGATACACTTATTTCATTGTTGAAGTCCGGAGAAGTCGATATCGTTGTATGCAATTTGCCTGTAGACGATGATGCATTAAACGTAAGACCTTGCATGGATATTCATGATACTTTCGTCTATGGGGATAAATATCGGAAGCTGTTGGCGAGGCCGATTGGATTTCAAGAGCTTGCCAAACTACCTTTAATATTCCTTGAACCGAGTTCGAATTCAAGAAAGTATGTCGAAGATTTTCTTTTGTCTAAAGGCGTGAAGATTTCGCCGGAATTCGAACTTGGCTCTCATGATCTTGTCGTTGAATTTGCGCGGATCAATATGGGGATTGCGTGTGTGACAAGGGAGTTTACAGAGGATTATTTGGAGAGTGGTGCGCTTCAGGAAGTGCAGTTGACGGGGGAGATACCGCGTCGAAGCATCGGGGTCTGTTCTTTGAAAAGTGTTCCGCTTTCGCCGGCTTCGACGAGATTTTTGGAGTTATTGGTACGGGAGTGAGGGTTTTGGCCAGTTATGAGCGATTATTTCGGTTTATGCGTTTTTGGTAGCGTTTATAAGCTTTTGCTACGATTTATGCGTTTTTAGCCGATATTATGCGTAAATAATCGGATTTATGCGTGTGTATCGAGATTTATGCTTTTTTGCAATAGAGATTATAAATAGGGGGACGACCAAAATGTTTAAATATCAAATTAACGATGAAATTGAGTTACGCTTATTGGAAGTGCGGCACGCGGAGCAATTATTCAATGTTACTGACAAATCACGTGATAGTTTGCGTGAATGGCTTCCGTGGATTGATTTCACGAAGACGGTGGAGGATTCGAGGGGCTTCATCATGGGAACGATGCAGCAGTTCAGCCGCAACGATGGGTTCCAAGCGGGGATCTGGCATAAAGGGGAACTTGCTGGTGTCATCGGTTTGCATGGCATTAATTGGTCAAACAAATCGACGTCCATCGGCTATTGGCTTGGGAAGGGACATGAAGGCAATGGGCTGATGACACAGTCATGCGAGGCGGTTATCGAATATTGCTTCACGGAACTTGGATTGAATCGAATTGAAATCCGAACTGCTACTGGAAATAAAAAAAGCATGGCGATACCGATCAGGCTTGGTTTCCAGCAAGAAGGTCGCCTTCAACAAGCTGAATGGCTGTATGACAAATTTGTCGATCATTTTGTGTTTGGAATGGTGAAAGAGGATTGGAATAAACGGTAAGATTCAGGCGAAGGAATGCTGTATACATTCCTTCGCCTGTTCATCTATTAATTAGTTCTTTCCCAAACGAGTCAGTACGTTGAATCCAAAGCAAAGTACACCTAAAACAGTCATTGCTCCGCCTAACGTTGCGAATAGGAAGAATATTTCCGGTCCGCCTAAAATAGCCGTTGCGATGCTGATCATCATGATTGGCAAGCCGATATTATGAAGCCAGAAGTGCGCTTTCGCCATCCCGGATTGCTCCAAATTGGGATACAGATGATAAAATACGCCAGCTAAAGCTAAAGAGACCCATCCAACCAAATTCAAGTGAACATGCACAGACGTCAAGTTAAACACATGTGTAAAAGACATGTATAAGCCGAAAGAAATACCGATCATGAAATAGACCACAGAAATCTTCATCAATGTTTTCCCCATTTTCTCTACCCCCCCTCCGCTATTAAAATCTTTCTATGGTATTCTATGTTGGGCACTAACATAGGAATGAGCGTAATCGGAGGGGAATTCAAAGAAAAATTTCCGCTCGGTTTCACGAACCTGTTTAGGAATGAATGAAAAATGCCGCCAGTAAACTGAATAAAGTTTACTGGCGGCATTTTTTTATTTTGCAGGCAAACTATCGATACCGATAGTTAATTTCTTCTTTACAGATGTATCATCAGTATCCATTACTTCCGAAGCGATCGTTTTCCCAAGTACGTACAATTCCGTTTCCTCTTGCGATAAGCTATTGTAACGCTTTCGCATAGCTGCATAAAAACCACCGCCTACAATTGCCCAAACGAGAAGCATGATATAGGAAGGCATGGATAATGCGGCCGGGGAAGTCGGGATGAGGAGAAGAGCAAGGAATGCCGAGCTTGCGACTATACCGGTCAAAGCCAATGTCTTCTTCACGGGTGCAATTTCCCTTCCGGCATCTTCCTTTTTCCAAGCCAAAACTTTATAGGCGGCGATGCAAGTGAATAGATAGGCTACGGAAACTCCGGTCGACGACATGTCGACAATCCATGACAGCGCTTGTCTGCCGAACCATGGCATCGGCAATGTAATGAGCGCAACGAACCAGATGCCCCATATCGGCGTCTGTTTTTTCTTCGTAATCGTTCGGAATGCGTTTGGTAACGCACGTGCACGGGCCATCGAAAACAGAAGTCGGCTCGATGACATGTAAAATCCGTTCAGCCCTGTGAAAATCCCCATAATAATGGCGATTGCCATAATGACCAACCCTGCCGTTCCAAGTGCTGAAACAACGACATCGCCCGTGAGCCATAGATTGCCTTGCCCAATTGATGAGAAACTTGGAAATGTCCATGCGGTCAAACCAATCATGGTGGCGTAAATCAATGCCGAAGTGAATAAGGATGCCACGATGAGCATTGTTGCTTTCCTTGGTGAAAATTTGAATTCCTCTGCTGCTTGCGGGACATTATCGAACCCGACGTACGCCCATGGAGCGATTGCAACAATGACAAGGATTGAAGTGATGATTGATTGATTGCCACTGAAATAAGGTTTGAGATTTTGGAATGGCTGATCTGAGAATCCGAAGGTGAATAGTCCAAGGACGACAACCCCGCCAATCAGTAATAGGCTAAAGTAGAACTGGATTTTTCCAGACAGGCTTGTCCCTGTCGTGTTAATAAATGCGAACAGCAAAATCAGTATCGAAGCGATGATGACCTCTAACGCATATACATCCCATCCGGCGACTGTATATAGATAAAACCGATTCATGAAATCGGGTGCAAGAAATTTAAGTAATAGTGTAAATGCCGAGGCGTTCAGTGCGACAATTGATAGGTAACCGAGCGCGAGGAACCAGCCGCAAATGAAGGCCCATACCTTTCCGGCTGCGATGAATGCGTATGTAAATCCACCGCCTGACACCGGGAATTTCTTGATCATCACTCCATAACTCGAGGCGATGACCATCATAAGCAAAGCGCCAAGGAAAAGACCAATCATTGCACCGATTGGACCTGATTCTTTAATCCAATCACCTGGGAGGATAAATGCCCCCCAGCCGACAGACGATCCAAGTGCAATTGCAAACACCCAAGACGGCTTTAACGTTTTCTTCAACTTTCTTCTACTACTGTATGGCTCTGAACTCTCCATGATTATTTCCCCCTACTATGTTAATAGGTTTCACTTTCCCTATTTTGAAATAATGAAACAAATAGAGGGTCACTTGCGGTTGGATCGACCAATGAAATAAATCAGGAAGAAAAATATGAGCAGGAATAGTATGAAAACCGCTTCAATAATTGGATATTGCCAAAGGATGCTCGTCCTTCCGACAATGGCGGAACCGATGAGCAAGCCGGCTAAGAGAATGCTTAGGGAAAGCAGTATGATGCTGAATGACAGGCGATTACTGACCTGGTCAAGCTTGCCCAAGTACATTTTCAGTTGTTGGCCGTTGACGTCCAGGTGGAGTTTTCCTTTTCGAATGGTCGTTGTGATGGCCTTCAATTCCTTTGGTAGACGCGATAGCAGGCCGACATTCCTGACGATTTCAACCCAAGAATTTTCGATGATTTTTTTGGGATTAAACCGTTTCCACAATAACTTCTTTCCGAAAGGTTCAACAGCTTTCATCATATTTAAGGAAGGGTCAAGTTTTGAAATAATGCCCTCCAGCGTAAGAATGGATTTTCCCAATACAGCGATTTCCGTCGGTATCGAGATATTATGGCGGTAGGAAACTTGAAACAGTTCGAGAAAAATAGTGCCTAAACTTATTTCATCCAACGATACATCATAATATTTGTTTTGCAGATCGTCCAAGTCTCTTGTAAACGCCCGAAAGTCCGTTTCATCGGAAATGAAGCCCATTTCGTAGAATAGTTCGACCATCCCTTCCGTGTTTCTATTACGCATATGAAGGATAAGGGGGGCGAATTGCTCTTTCAGTTTATTATCAAGCTTTCCGACCATCCCGAAATCCAGGAATGATACTACATTGTCGGGTAGTATGAATATATTCCCGGGGTGTGGATCGCCGTGGAAAAACCCATCATCTAAAATTTGGTGTAGCATCGAATCGAAAATCCTCCGGGCAACCAATTTGCGATCGTACCCGCCTTCATCTAACTTGTCCAAATCATTCGCTTTAATTCCCTCAATCTTATCCATCGTCAACACTTTATCCGTTGAAAAATCCCAATAAACTTTAGGTATGACGACGGTTGGCTCATTTTCAAATTGTTTCGCGATGCGCTCGCTGTTGCGTCCTTCTACGCGGTAATCAAGTTCATTATGCAGTGATCTTGAAAATTCAACGAACATATCCCGGAGACGATAGGTCCTTGCCCAATCCGCCTTTTCCTCCAAAAACTTCGCTAAATCGCTCAAAATGGCAAGGTCGGTCTCCATTGTTGGACGGATGTCGGGTCGCTGCACCTTGACGGCAACAGTTTCACCCGAATGCAGTCTTGCGACATGGACTTGGCCAATTGAAGCGGTCGCTAACGGCTCCTCAGAAAATTCACTGAAGAACTCCTCAAGCGGTCCATCCAATTCGAACTGGACAATTTCACGAATTTGTTCAAAAGGTACAGGCGTTACATGATCTAACAATTTTTCAAGTTCAAACGCAATCATTGGAGGAACAAGATCACGTCTTGAACTTGCAATTTGTCCAAGTTTGATGAAAGTCGGGCCTAACTCCTGTAGTGCCTGTCGCAGTTTCTCACCTATTTCCTGAAGATTCATATCAGACGTGTCATTCTTTGAATCACGGCGGCTAATAAGGCCTAATCGAAATAGGTAACGACTAAGTCCATTCCGCAAAAATGCATGTATGATTTCTTTAAACCGTTTCGTATGGCGAATTTTCATTTTCAAAAAAACTCCTCCAGTTTTTTGTATCTGTATGACAGATATACCCGTTTGACTGGTAGGTTATCCATTGAATGCGGGAGGAGGATTTATTTGGAGGAAGTTGGATTCCGAAAAATGGTACACTAAAATAACTCTATAATGATAAGTAGGGATTCAATTGGATATCATACTATTCATCACAATTATAATATTGGCTTCTGTTCTCCAGACAGGAACCGGTTTTGGCTTCTCAATCATCGCGACACCTTTTCTTCTGTTACTGTTCGACGCGCGGGACGCCATTCAGATCAATTTGCTTTTATCACTCGTTATTTCGCTTGCGATGTTTCGTAAAGTGAGGACGGATATTGATAGAGGGGTTATAAAACGGTTTATTGGCGGCAGTATTATCGGGTTGCCTATTGGCATTCTCATATTCCTGTTAGTCGACATTCCAAAGCTGAAGTTAGGTATAGGAATCGTCATCCTTGTCTTAACTATGCTGTTGCTCTTGAAATTTAGAATCAAGCAGACGACAAACAGGGATTTTGCCATCGGCGGCCTCTCTGGTTCGTTGACGACAAGTATCGGCATGCCCGGACCGCCGTTGCTGCTTTATTTCTCAGGTACGGGTACTTCCAAGGAAAAGCTTCGGGGAACAACGCTTGTCTATTATTTATTTATCTATTCCATTAGTTTACTCATCCAAGTCATTTTTGCGGGTACAAGCATAACGGTATGGATTTCAAGTCTACTTGCGTTGCCGCTCGTGTGGATGGGGTTATTTGCGGGACAGTATCTATTTCAAAAGGTTAATCAAACCGGTTTTCGACTATTCATGTATATTATTTTATTATTTACAGGTGTGTATTTGTTAATTGATAGCTTACTGTAGAAAAGGGCTATCGGATTTTATGTAAAACGCATAAATCTGTGGAATTAAGCATAATTGCCCTGAAAAACGCATAAATCCGTAAAATGAAGCATAATCACAGCTACAAACTCATAAATACCTTTAATCACGCATAAACGAAAAAAAGGCTGGCACATCGGCCAGCCTTCCCGCTAATCAATAAACCTTATCTCCATTAAAAATAGAATTCTTCACAATCACATAATCCACCGTGCGAATTGCATCCAATTTATTGCCACCTGCATACGAAATGGAAGACTGAAGATCTTGCTGCATTTCTGTCAATGTATCCTGCAACTTCCCTCTATACTCAACATGCATTTTCTTGCCTTCAACGTTCTTCTTCTCGCCTTTTTGGAATTCCGATGCAGAACCGAAATATTCCTTGTACAGCTTGCCATCGACTTCAATTGTTTCACCAGGGGATTCTTCGTGACCCGCGAAAAGTGATCCAATCATGACCATGGACGCACCGAAACGTACGGATTTTGCAATATCACCGTGAGTACGGATTCCACCGTCAGCGATGATCGGCTTTGTTGCAGCTTTTGCACACCAGCGAAGTGCAGCCAATTGCCATCCGCCAGTTCCGAATCCGGTCTTGATCTTCGTGATACAAACTTTCCCCGGCCCGATACCGACCTTAGTAGCGTCAGCGCCTGCATTTTCAAGCTCGCGGACAGCTTCGGGCGTACCGACATTCCCCGCGATGACAAATGTCTCAGGCAAATACGTTTTCAAATGTTGAATCATACGGATGACTGCATTCGAATGGCCATGCGCAATATCAATCGTCACATAGTCCGGAACGAGTCCATCCTTCGCCAACTGTTCAACAAAGCCATATTCGTCTTCTTTGACGCCAACACTAATAGAGGCAATTAATCCACGAGCATGCATGTCTTTAATGAACTCCGTACGTGTTTCCGGATTGAAGCGGTGCATGATGTAAAAATATCCACCTTCTGCTAATTGAATCGCAATCTTTTCATCAATGATCGTCTGCATATTGGCAGGAACGACGGGCAATAAGAATTTATGTTTACCAAAAGTGACCGAAGTATCGCACTCTGAACGGCTGTTTACTATACATTTGTTAGGAATCAATTGAATATCTTCATAATCAAACACTGTATCCATTATATACACTCCTAAAGACGAATATTATTATCATTAATTGTTAAATCGTTCGTACTTTTGTAATTTACATTATTTCATTCCATTCGTCAACCGCTTACCTATAGGTATTAGCATAAAAGTAAGAACAATACCCTTCGCAATAGGTTACCACTCCCATTAAATTTATTTTCCTATTCCTGTAAACATGGATGTTCAGTGGATATTTAGATGATATGATATATGGAGAGATAATACATTTTGAAGGGGTAATGGTAGTACATGAGGTTATCTTTGAAGTATTTAATAACATTAGTTGCATTATTGTCGGTCATCCTGACAATGACGGCAAGCATTATATCGGGGTATCGTGCTGAACAGCAATCATTAATTAATAGTACATTGGATACGAACCGCGCCTATGCAGAAAAAATGGCGGTATCGACGAATTCCTTTTTTTCATCTACTTTATAAACATTACAGGTTAGTGCAAAACATCTTTCTCCATATATTAGTGAGGAGTATGTCGATGAGTATCTACTTCCTGAAGCGAACCGGTTAAAAGAACAGACGAATACATTTAATTCAGTTTTAGTTGTCGATAAGGAAGGGAACATCTTGGCCACCTCCCCTCAAACATTGGATTTAATGGGAATGATGTTGGACTCGGAAGGTGGCAAAGAAGCGTTAAAAAAGCGTGAAGCCTATATTTCGCAACCGTATGTCGGACTTACTGGTCGACTGATTATTTTCATCTCCCATCCCATTTTGGACAAGAATGGTAGATATCTTGGATTAGTCGGCGGAACGATTTATTTGAAAGAGGAAAATATTCTTCAGGAAGTTTTGGGCGAACACTTTTATAAGAATGGTTCTTATGTATACGTCGTCGATAGAAAAGGACGGATCATATACCACCAAGATCATGAACGTGTAAATGATATTGTTTTAGAAAATCCGGTTGTCGAGCAATTACTTGTTGGTAAAAGTGGCGCAATGGAAGTCGAAAATACAAAGGAAGTCGAAATGTTAGCTGGCTATGCACCGGTTCCAATAACCAATTGGGGTGTAGTTACTCAACGATCTAAGAAGGAAACCTTGGCCCCTTCCATCACGATGGTAAAACAAATGGCCAAAATGACGATTCCTTTTTTAATGATTTCTTTGCTTGTTATTTTGTATATTGTTCATCAAATTGCCAATCCACTTACGAAGTTGGCATCATATGCTGAATCCAGTACGGAAACAAACCAGGAAGCGAAGATAAATGAAGTGCGTACTTGGTATTATGAGGCGATTCAATTGAAGAAAGCATTGAATTATAGCCTGAATTTCTTTCAGGACCGTGTGAACTTCTTTATTCACGAATCAACAATCGATCCACTGACGCAACTGAAGAACCGCCGTGCGATGGATGCACATTTGAAAAACTGGACCTAGCAGGGAACCCCATATGCAATGCTCATATTTGATATTGATAAATTCAAACGTGTGAATGATACATATGGACATGCAATGGGGGATGAAGTATTGAAATACCTTGCTGAGTCAATGCTTGAAACTACAAGAGAAGGGGATATTTGCTGCCGCTTTGGTGGAGAGGAATTCGTTATCCTATTACCGGAAACCGATAAGTTGATGGCGTTCAACATCGCGGAACGCTTAAGAAAGAAAATGGAAAGCACAATCAGTCCTTGTGGGGAAATCGTGACCATTTCGATCGGGATTGCCATGTATCCCGAAGACGGTAAACATCCCGCGGAATTATTGGAACTGGCGGACCAAAGTCTATACGAAGCGAAACGTATCGGACGTAATCGGACGGTTGAATATGCTACACTGGTCAAATAAAAGCACAAGGAGGATGAAATCATGCAATATTCGAAGTCGAAGATGGAACTGCTTGTGAAAAACAATGCGGAATTGACGAAAAGGTTAAAAGATATTATGAAAGAGCATGAACTGGAGAAGAGTTTCGCATTGAAGGCGTTATATCATGCTGAAGTGAAAGAAAGCGGAAGGTTCATGAAGGATTATCAGGAGTTGTGATAAATATAAAAAAAGGAGCTGCCCAGGAATCATCTGGACAGCTTTTTTCGTCCTCCGAAGCGCGTAAAGGAGAACTTATTATCGAAGAACGAGAACTATATGTGCCTTAACGAGAACTCCTCAGGGCTAAATGAGAACTCCGAGTGCCTTAACGAGAACTATTCGGGGCTAAACGAGAACTTCATGTGACTTAACGAGAGCTCTTCAGAGCTAATCGAGAACTCGCGTGTCAAATCAGGTACTCGAGCTGCTTTTATTCTTTATAGACGCCCTCTTTTCTCATTTCTTCTTCAAATCATACCCAACGACTGTCCAAATTCCCGTGTTGTCTTGGCGAACCAATCGTTTCAAATAGATTTTGGAGATGGAGGATTTGTCGTTATTCACTTCAACAATTGCATCCGAATTTGTTTGATTAAGCACTTTCAACTCTTCATATGCAATCGGATAATCGCCAACGATGCCTTCCGGTGAAAGTTGCAGACTTGCGAAAACTTGTGCAACGAAGACAGGGTCCAAATTCCATGGTGAATTGCCGGCATCGACACTTTTTTGCGTATTTTCCACGACACCAAGATCATACGGAACATCGATTTCAGGTGCCGTATCGGCAATTTTATCCGATTCCGGCATTTCAATTGAGCCGCCCGTTAACCCTTTTGCAAACGATTCAATGTCCTTATAGGGGGTATTCCCGACAATACTGAACTCATAGCTATCCTCTTGCCAACGGACGGAGTGGATTGCTTTTGATTCTCCGTTAACTAAAAGTCCGGAATTTTCCTGTAAGGATTGTTGTATTTCCGCCTGTTGTCCATTGATTGTTCCAGTAATCGCCTTATAATCGGGATTCAAGGGGCCATTGGCTTTCTTTTGACGTAGGACGATCATTTCATTGTCATTAGCGCGGTAATAGCTTTTCACACTGCTATCTTCCAAACTAACTGCAATATGCTCCAACGAAAAGCCTGTGGATTCCACATTTGGCAGGGAAGGGATGAATCCGGCGATGGCTTCCGCCTCCTGCAGATCACTCACGATTTTTTCAGGGTTTGTTTGAATTACTTCATAACCATCGGGAGTAACGAATGACAGGACATCCGCTGGTATTGCATCAACCATTTCAATTTCAGAGTATTGAACAGTGTATTGTAAGGCGTTTTGCCATGCCGTCTGTTTTTTTAACGGCAAATTCATTTCATTATCAATCCAAACCTTGTAGGGTTCGCCGCCCTTTGGTGTCACTTCAAGGATAGTCGCTGACCTACCTGCAATCATATCTTCGCCAATGACTTCAGTTGATAGGGCGGTAGTTATGTCATTGATTTCATTGCCAAGTTCAAATGTGAAAGGGTAAGTATCCGGGAAAGCGGGAAGTAAGTGGATTTGTTGACTCACGGTATTCAATTGCCACTTTTTATCCCCATTATTGACCGTAACAACTCCACTATTGAAGCCTTCGATTCCTTTCACATAGTAACGCCCTTTTTGATCCGCCCAAACTTCCATTTTTGCTTGGGTATTCGTCACTCCCTCTTCGTTTGTCGATTGCACTTCAATCGATCCGTGATACGCCTGCACTTCGCTGAATGCCTTTTCCATTGCCGAAACAATTGAAGTGCGCGTCAAAGGGATTAAAACGGCAAATACAAGAAGGCAAGCGGCAGCGAGTCCAACTAAACCGGTAAATACATTTCGCCTTTTCGATTTTCTTTTCTTTGATCCACTTAGGGATTTAACTAACTTCTCCCCGAAGTCAGACGGGGGCATCTCTGGTTCCTTAAGTCCTCGGAGAAGCCTAACGGTTGAATAAAGTTCCTCCAATTCCTTGTTTTCCGTGTGAACATCATCCGGCTTCTTTTCTTCATTCAGTCGGTCAATGAACTCGGATAACTTCTTTTCATCATCTTTCATTCCTCGTACCTCCATTCTCATTCAACCTCTTCATAATCGACGCAAGTGCCTGTAATGCACGATGCTGCATAACACGGATATTACCCTCGGTTTTATTCATGATTTTCGCTGTTTCCCCAGTAGTATAGCCTTTCAATATACGTAGATCGATGACAGTCCTTTGTTCTTCGTTCAACTGATCAAGGGCTTTTTCGATAAGGAAACGTTGGTCGCTCAATCCTGTTTCGTCATCGACCGCCGAGTCTAAAGGTTGAATTGCTTCAAATTCTATGGTGGTCCCCCGTCGTTGTGCCTTTCGCCACGAATCACGAATTAGGTTAAGGGCGACCGTCTTTAGGAAACCCATGTACTTGTCGGAATCGATGCGTCCCTTTCGAAAATAGGGAATCGCTTTAATATAGGTTTCTTGTGTAATTTCTTGCGCCTCCTCCCGATTTTGCACTTTGTAGTAGATGAATCGGTATAAAGGCTCCCAAGTTTTGCGGCAAACCTCCTCGATGGATGGTTTGCTTGGACCTAACTCATCGTGTTTCATGGGTGTGCGTTCACCTCTTTCTTGATGCTATATACACTTAAACGACTTTCGTAGTTGAATCGTTACACATTAAATTGATTGTGCTAAGAGAAAACGAATCATACAAGTTTAAAAGCATACATTTGTAATTCAGCGGAAAAAAGTTGAGAACGCTCCCTTCGTGAAAACTTATCGATCATTTCCCGAAGTATATCAATCATTTCCCAACATTTATCGATTATTTCGAAGGAGTTATCGATCATTTCCCAATATATATCGGTTATTTCCCGGGATATATGGTCATTTTGGGACCTTTGGCTCAACAGGGACACTTTCAAAATGACGAAATTTTCATGTTTGTGTTGGATAAATATGGTAGACTGGTAAAAATGGGGGTGTTGTGATGAATTCATCCAATAAGGTGTTATCTTTGCGTGACGTCACAATGAGATATGGTACGAAGACCGTATTGAATGGTGTGAACTTGGAAGTGGAGCGCGGGCAGATCATCGGTTACATTGGTCCGAATGGTGCCGGAAAAAGTACGACTGTGAAAATTATGCTTGGATTGATAAATGATTATAAAGGTCAGGTGGAAATATTCGGACAGAATATCGCTTCGGGGAATCCATCTTACAAGAAACGGATTGGTTATGTGCCGGAGCAGGCGGAGCTGTACGATAATCTTACGGCGATGGAATACTTGGCGTTTACCGGGGAGTTATATGGACTTGATCGGAAATTCGCGGAAGAGAAAGCGCAAAAGCTTATAGAGGAATTCGAGTTAGGTCATGTGATGCACTCGAGAATTTCTTCATTTTCAAAAGGGATGAAGCAGAAAGTGCTTATCATTTCGAGCCTGCTCCATAATCCAGATCTATTGTTTTTTGATGAACCATTGAGTGGACTCGACGCAAACAGCATGATGGTCATTCGGGAAATGTTAGCGCAATTGGCTGCGCAAGGGAAAACAATATTTTATTCCTCACATATCATGGATATCGTTGAGAAAATCAGCACTCGGATTGTTCTGTTAGTCAATGGAGTTGTTGTTGCGGATGGCAGTTTCGAGGAATTACAGGAGAGAAGTGAAGAAGGTTCGCTGTCGGGCATCTTCAACCAACTGACAGGATTCACGGATCATGCAAGCAGAGCGGAGCGGTTCATCTCGATCGTAGAAGGCGGAGCTGCCGATGAATGAGTTTCGGACGCTAACATTCCTCTCCAAATTAAAATGGATTTTTGTGAAGGCGGGAATTGATTACAACGCAATGGAAACGATACTTCGCATGAAATTGACGATGGATGGCAGACGTACACCGACGATTTTCACTGGACAGAAGAAGAAGGAAGGCAATCAGTTCCTGAAGTCCTTATGGATCTACGGGCTGTATGGCCTTATGATTATCCCGTTTATGCTTTTCGGGGACGGTCATTACATCTTCCAGATGAGTATCGTATTCGGTATCATGATGTTCATCTTGGCAACAACGATGGTATCCGATTTCTCCACTGTGTTGCTCGATATTCGCGATAAAACGGTTCTACAGACGAAGCCCGTGAGCAGTAGGACGATCAACACGGCGAAGATTATCCATATATTGATCTATATGTTTTTCATAACGGGTTCTTTCATCGCAATTCCTCTTGTTGTGGGGCTGTTCAAAAATGGAATTGTATTCACGCTTGTCTTTCTTACGGCATTGATATTGACGATGCTTTTCGTAGTCGTTTTCACTTCGCTAATGTATTTTTTAGTCTTGCGCTTTTTCGATGGCGAAAGACTGAAGGATATCATTAATTATGTGCAAATCATTTTGTCCGTAGGCGTTATCATTGGGTATCAAGTCCTGATCCGTGCATTCGATTTTGCTGACTTGGAATTGGCGTACACATTCAACTGGTGGCATGTGTTTTTGCCGCCGGTGTGGTTCGGAGCTGCCTTCGAGTTATTGTTGAATCAAGACTTTTCCACAACACTCATTCTTTTATCAACGTTCGCCTTGGTCATACCAATCATTTCAATATTTATTTACGTAAAGCTGATGCCTTCATTTGAACGTAATATGGATAAGTTGATGGGTGGGTCGAAAAGTAGGAAAAGGTCAGGCCGGTTGATGGAATTATGGGGTCGGGTCTGTTGCCGAAACAGGGAAGAGAGGATGTTCTTCCGTTATGCATCATTGATGATGAAACAGGAACGGAATTTTAAACTTAGAGTGTATCCCTCCCTTGGATTCGCCTTCATCTTTCCATTCATTTTCATCTTTACGGAATTGCAGATGAGAACGCTTGAAGATATCTCTACGGGTAGCATGTTTTTGCTCATCTATTTCGGGAACATGATGGTTCCGACAATTATCCATACGCTACAGTTTTCCGATAATTATAAAGGAAGTTGGTTATTTCGGGCATCGCCGATCCAACAACCCGCAGCTGCATATAGCGGGACGTTGAAAGCATTTTTAGTGAAATTGTATGTGCCGGTTTTCCTGTTGCTGTCAATCGCGTTCATCGCCATTTTCTCGACGCGAATTTTACCGGACTTGTTCGCGGTGTTTTTAGGGGCAATCCTTCACTCGTTGCTAACATATAAATGGATGAATGCAGGTGAATTTCCGTTCACGGAGTCATTTGAATTTGCACAAGCGGAAGGATCAGTGAAGATGTTTTTGATCAGTCTTGGAGCAGGGATTTTCGTCATTGCACATTTGATCGCGAATGCGGTTGTTGGCGGGATTTATGTGTATATCGTGTTGTTGTTGATAGCGGTGTTTTTTGGTTGGCGTAAGGTGTTTCCGTTAAAGGGTGGAGAGATTGGATAGAACGCAAAAAGGATGCGCATCGAGGTGCATCCTTTTTTGGTGTTTATGCGTGTTTGGAGTGATTTATGCGTGATTGTCGGAGTTTATAAGCTTTTGGGACGTTTTATGCGTGATTGCGGGGATTTATGAGCTTTTGGTGGAATTTATGCGTTTTTGGATTAGCGAAGGCGATTTATAGTGGAGGATAATGATTTTTTATCCACCCTGTTATAGTGGTAAGATATAAGAAAACAATTGTTCCCAGAAGGAGACGAGCTAATGGGGATTCATTTAACTCAAAACAAAATAATGGATTTATGTGGCTCCGTTTCGTTCAAACGGGGCGAAATGTATTACCGTGCAGGGAAAGTGATCTTAAAAGAACTTAATGATAATTATTGCAAAGCGATTGTGGAGGGGAAGGAAAACTTCCATGTGACGATTGAAAGTGATGGTGAAATTCGGACGGAATGCAGTTGTCCGACTTTGCCTTTTTATAGATACAAATGTCAGCATGTGGCGGCGGTTTTGATTGCTATGAATGAACAGATGGAAGTGACGACCGAACAGGCATTGACGGAGGGCCTGCTTTCCCTTTTCGATAGCAAGCCAAGGCCAAGTGGGCATCAGCTACATTTTGAAGATAGGGAAGTGTTGGAGTTAACCTTCACTTTATCGCCGGTCCCGACTAATAAAGGTTTTGTGTTAGGCATTGATCTGCAAATAGAAGGCGTATTGGTGGGGGACGTTCGGCAGTTTTTGGAGGATGTGAATGAAGGGCGGACAAGCTCATTGAATTCCGCCTTTACATTTGACGTTAACCTTCATTGTTTCAAGCGGGAGGCGGATGCTGTCTTACAAAGACTAATTGAGATTAACAGTGGAGCACAAACCTTCCGTGGGGGCGTTCCGCGAACATTGGTCATCCCCCCTGCCGCTTGGGAAAAGGTTCTTTCGGATTTGAATGAAGCACCGGAAGTTTATATGGAAACCTACGGCAAGCCTGCAGCACGTTTACGTATCCAGGAAACGGGCCTACCAGTAAAGTTCAATTTCATAAAAAGACCGGAGAAGGGGCATTTCTTAAAAATTGACGGGTTGGATCATGTCCTTATGCTGCAACCTTATAATCTTGTCCTTTGTGATTTGCAATTGTTCCAAATGTCGAGTGAGGATTGTAAGCGGCTCGCGGATTTGAAACAGATGGTTGAAACGTCGGGCACGCATCATCTCCCGATATCTAATGAACAAATTGGTTTTTTCATTGAAAAGGTAGTTCCGGGGTTGCGGAGAATCGGGGAAGTCCAACTTGATGAAACGGTTTTGGACCAACTTGTGAAATCCCCACTGAATGCAAAACTGTATTTGGACCGGGTGAATAACAGATTGCTTGCGAGCCTTGAATTCCAATACGATCATATCGTCATCAACCCCTTAATCGAGCGGGAGTTGCCGGCTAACTCCGTTTTAATCCGTGACTTGGAAAAGGAAGAGAAAATCCTACAGATAATGGAGGAAAGTTCATTTGCCCAGACGGATGAAGGCTATTTATTGCATAACGAGGAATTGGAGTATGAGTTCCTTTACAATGTACTGCCGCGGATTGAGAAATTAGTGCGTGTCTATGCAACGACTGCGATCCGGATTCGGATTTTTAGAGGGAGCGCCAAACCGCGTATCCGGGTGAAAGCGTTTGAGGAAAAAACGAATTGGCTTGAATTCAAGTTCAGCATGGATGGCATCCCAGACAAGCAGATCCGAGAAATACTTCAGGCACTTGAGGAAAAGAGGAAGTATTATCGATTGAAAAGCGGTGCCCTTCTTTCACTCGAAACGAGGGAATTTGAGGAAATTCGCCGGTTTATGAATGAAGTGCCCGGTGAGTTGGATGAACTCGAAAAGGGTTTAAATATGCCAATTATTAGGGGGCTTCGATTTTTGGACTCTGTCGGCAACGATGAACTGCTTGCTGTTGAGGAATCGGCACGTCAGTTTCTTGGACGACTTCTACATCCGGAAAATTCCGCGTGGGACATACCATTGTCTATGGAAAACATATTACGCGATTACCAAAAAAACGGTTTTAAATGGATGAAAACAATTGCTGAATTTGGGGTCGGCGGGGTGCTGGCGGATGATATGGGGCTCGGTAAAACATTGCAAAGCATTGCGTTCATCGTTTCCGAATTACCGAAGCTCCGCAGAGAAAAGCGGCAAGTGCTCATCATTTGTCCTTCTTCGCTAACATATAACTGGTTGAGCGAGCTGAAGAAGTTTGCACCAGAGATTGATGCAATCGTGTTGGATGGGAATAAAAAGGAGAGGGCTGAGAAACAAGCAGATGCGGCAGACAAAAATGTCCTGATCACCTCCTATCCATTGATACGGCGAGATATTGCCTGGTACGAAAAGCAGAATTTCCATACGGTGTTTTTTGACGAAGCGCAAGCGTTTAAAAACCCGTTCACACAGACTGCGAGAGCGGTGAAAAAGTTACAGGCGACCCATCGGTTTGCATTGACGGGAACGCCTATCGAAAACTCATTGGAGGAATTATGGTCGATCTTCCACGTCGTTTTTCCCGAACTGTTCATGGGCTTGCGGGAATTCAGCGAGCTTACACGGAAGTCGGTTGCACGGCGCATCCGTCCATTTTTACTCCGGCGGATGAAAGAGGATGTCCTTGAGGAGTTGCCGGAGAAGATTGAGTCAATCGAGTCTTCGGAATTGCTGCCGGAACAGAAGGAGTTATACGCCGCCTATTTGGCGAAGCTGCGTCATGATACATTAAGGCATTTAGATAAGGATACATTACGGAAGAATAAAATTCGGATTTTGGCGGGTTTGACGAGACTACGTCAAATTTGCTGCCATCCGGGGTTATTCGTGGACGGCTATGAAGGAAGCTCGGCGAAATATGAGCAGTTGAAGCGATTGATCGGGGAATCTCAGCGTGCAGGAAGGCGGGTGTTAATCTTCTCGCAGTTCACGAAAATGCTTGATATCATCGGTAGGGATTTGGCGATGGAAGGTACACCGTTCTTTTATTTGGATGGGTCGACGCCTTCAGAAGAACGGCTCGAACTATGCGACCGATTTAACGCGGGTGAGCGTGACCTGTTTTTGATTTCATTGAAAGCAGGCGGGACGGGATTGAACCTCACGGGAGCGGATACCGTCATATTATACGACCTATGGTGGAACCCGGCGGTTGAGGAGCAGGCAGCGGACCGCGCGCACCGTATTGGACAGCAAAACGCCGTCCACGTCATTAAGCTTGTTGCACGCGGAACGGTTGAGGATAAAATGAACGAGTTGCAAGATAGGAAAAGGGATTTAATAGGTGAAGTCATTGACGCGGAAACGGGTTCATTATTGACAGAAGAAGATATAAAGGATTTGTTAGAAATTTAATGCTGTTTAAGTGTCGCTGGATACGATGATACTGAAGTTGAGGTGAATCAGTTGAAAGCATTTAAATTCTTGATTGGGACAGTGGCGGTACTCGCCCTTATTGTATTTGGCGTCTATCATTTTGGCACGAAATTCATTGCGGATGAAGTGATGGGCCAAGTTGCTGCGGAACTTGAGTCTACCGGTCAGTTGGACGATTTGAAAAAGGAAATCCAAAATAATCCGGAGTTGCGTACGTTCATTGAAGAAGGGAAAAACGCGGATAGCTCTAAGCTGCCGTTCAAAACGAAAGAAGAAGCAACCCGCGTATTGCTGAAGAAGTTTGATCTTGCCGAAATCAACGATATTCAAGTTAAAGTGCGTCAAGGCATGACAGCAACCGAGCAAGAGGAGCTGTTGACTAAGATTCAAAGCAAGCTGACGGAGGAAGAAATGCTTGCGTTGAAAGCTTTGGCTTATAAAGAGCTGTTTAAATGAAAAACCGCTTCAGTCGGAGGTGACTGGAGCGGTTTTTTGTCGGGAAATTAGTGTTTTGCCGGCTAAAGGAAGTCCGTTTAAAACTTATTGGTCATTTCCCGAAAGTTATCGATCATTTCCCGAGTTATATCGATCAATTGGAAGAGGATATTGATTATTTCCCTGATTATATCGGTTATTTCCCGCAATATATGGTCGTTTTGTGACCTTTGACCTAATTGATTCGTGAAGTTTCCTAATGGTTTTTATGTCCGCAATATAGACTCTTCCCTTATTTTCTCCTTCACTGGGAATTTCCATCTGCATTAATAATCGTTTTGCTTTTTGCCGACAATCTAATCGTAAAAACTGCCGACATTCTTTATTTGTAAAGCGATAACCAATCAACATAAAGTAATCCACTATCGCTTGAACATGGGCTTTCTCGTCAACATGACCGCATTGTTGACAGCCCCATCCGTTGTAAATCGAAGTCATTCCATGAATGCCACAATGCACACAATAAACTCCCGTAATAAGTTCAGCCTGCTGAATACCATATTTCGATATCAATGGAAAGGGATCATACTCGCGATGGGCGCTATGAAGCATATTCGCGATTTCCTCGAGAGGAAGCGAATTGGGATTGCTGTGAAATGAGTGAAGTCTACGAAGAAAAATAGGGATTGTAAAGGGGAAAAGGAGCTGCAAATCTTTACGGTGGTTCACGAATTGTTGTTGCGGTCTGGGGAAAACCGCTGCATGATGTATGGGAATGGAAAGCTGATGTGCATGAAACCAATCTTCAAGGAGCATTTTATTTCGCTCAAGTTGGACGGATGGACATTCAAAGGCGTCGACTTGTCCATTTTCAAGGGTACGCGTCAGTTGATTATACTCTTCACGGAAATTGATCTGGCCGGCAATGTTTTTCATTTCGAGGATGACTGCTCCTTGCTGACAGAGGAAAAGTGTATCAATCTGGAATTTACCGGTAGATTGGAGATTCAAATCGTGAAGGATGTAATGTTCGAAAGGGAACTGGTATTTCTGGAAAACATCCGCCAGTATTCTTTCGCCGTTATCACCGGCGCGGGTTATCCTTAGTTCATTCTCGATATCTGCATAGCGAGGGTGACTCTTCGGCAGCCGTCGCAGAAGTGCCTCCAATCCGGTTGCTTTTAAAGAACTTGTCTTTTCCTTTACGATCAATTAAACATCGCCTCCTTTAAACTATAATGTCATTCTATCATACTAATTAGATAACTTCCTCGATTTACATAGGCAAATAATCCATCTCCCTTTATAATTAGCCTATGGAACATGAGGAGGAATAAGATGTTAACGACTGAACAGCTACAGAAAATCGCAAACTTGCAAAAAGAATGCGAAACACATGACGGGATTTTATTGAAATTAAACTGGGATATGCTTCGTCAACGTGAAAATCATTCGATGGATTTCTTTCATTACGTGGATGGCGAGCTTGTTGCGTATTTGGCCCTTTACGGATTTGGCTCAACCGTGGAAGTTTGCGGGATGGTGAAGCCTGCCCATCGAAATCAAAACCACTTTACAAATTTATGGAAACAAGCGCTGCCGGTCATCAAAGAAAAGGGGTATAAAAAAGTCTTATTGAATGCACCTTCCACTTCCGAATCGGCAAAAGGTTGGCTCAAGAATCTGCCATGCACCTATGACCTTTCTGAATACCAAATGGTGTGGAAATGGCGGTCTTTGGAAGAAAGCAGTGGTATCCAATTAAGGCAATCCACTGAGGATGATGTCCCGTTTGAAATCGAATTGGATGTATTAGGCTTCGGCATGTCGCAGGAAGACGCTGAAATTCATCAACAAGAAGTGAAAAATTATCCAAATGACACACATTTCATCATTGAAGCGGATGGCAAAAGCGTTGGCAAGATCAGAGTGAGCCGGAATGATGGCGAGTCCTATATTTATGGATTTGTCGTTCACCCCGACTTCCAAGGCAATGGATATGGCCGCCAAGCATTGCAAGCAGTCGTCCATATGGAACAGCCTTCCGGCAACCCGATCAGACTTGAAGTGGAAGCGAAAAACCGCAATGCGCTTCGTCTATATGAGTCAATTGGATTCCAAACAGTCCAAGGACAGGATTATTATCTTTGGGATGAATAAAGAAAAAAGTTCGGCGTTTGCCGAACTTTTTTGTTGCCGAAAAAGGCGTCATTATAGTTATGCCTGGTCAAACAGTTTCCGCATCTCACTATCTCTACGCCCGCGTTCTTCTTCATCCGCCAAGTCATATTTCTTCAGCAAATGGAAAAAATCATTCAGTATCTCTTGGTCACGTCTCTCATTTAGGAAACGGACGCCACTTTCATATATTCCCGCTGGAAGAAAAACTTGTTGCTCTTTCAATTTCGCTAAAACGTCTTCCATTGAGTGGTCGATTGTACATCTACTCACGTTAAAAACCTCCCCATTTTAAGTTATTCAGCAACAAACTCACTCATCAACCCATGCATATTATCCTCGGTATCTTTAAAGAACACCATCCAAGTTTCCGTTTGCCCCATCTTCGCGACCATATGTGGTTTGTCGATGAAAACAATTCCTTTGGCCTTGTAGTTTTCATAAGCCTGTTGGATGTCCTCCACGTGAAAATAAAGGACAGAGCTTGGGTGTGCGAATTCTTCTTTTTCGGGTAGGCTTACGAATAAACGCACACCGCCGCAATCGAAAAACGCCATTACGTCATTGTTGAATAATAGTTGCAAGCCTAATTTGTCTTTGTAAAATGCCGTTGCCCGTTCGATATCTTTTGCCGGTACCCCAATTTGTCCGATTTGCTTGATTTCCCCCATCTGAAACTCTCCCTTTTGAATAAATTTCCTTAATCATACCATTTTCGGAGTAATCAAACACAGATTTTAATTAGGTTAGGCAATGTATATGGATAGGTATTAAGTCATGAAATGACGAACGCGGTTTCCATGATAATTTCATGGAACCGCGTTTTGGCAATTATCCACGAAGCCAAGTACAATGAGGCGATAGGGAAGGTGGTTTTCGTATGAATGAAAAGGAGTATGACAAACTTCTTCAAATAAAAACAGCTGGAACGCTTGAATTGTTAAGCCAGTCGCCTCATTATAACCGCTATGAAGCGACGCCTTATGAGGCACTTGATGTGCTTTTCGGGGAGTACAAGTTGACTCCGGAGGATGGGTTTGTCGATTTCGGCTGTGGCAAGGCACGTGTTTCGTTTTATGTCCATCATCATTTCGGGGCATCCGTGACGGGCATCGAGATGAATGGGCAGCTTTATCAGGATGCGATTGTAAACTTGGTAAGTTATAGGCGGAAAGCGAAGCATGCCGGCGGTGCAATCCGTTTCGAACGTTGTTTGGCGGAGGAATATGAGATTGAGGCATCGGAAAATAGGTTCTACTTCTTTAATCCGTTCTCCATTCAGGTATTCATGAAGGTTGTCTGGAATATTCTTTGGTCCGCGGAGTCGGATACACGTTTGGTTGATATCGTCCTTTATTATCCAACAGCTGAATATGTGCAATTCATGAACAACCATACGCCGTTTGAGCTTTGGAAGGAAGTCAGGGTCGACCGGTTGTATGAGAAAAATGAAAATGAACGGTTTTTGATTTATCGAATGGGCGGGTGAGCGGGCTCTGTTCCGCTTATCGATCAATTGGAGCGATATATCGGTTATTTCCCTGGACTTATCAATCATTTCCCGGAAGTTATCGGTTATTTCCCCAGATATATCGATCATTTCCCGGGATATATGGTTATTTTGTGACCTTTGAACTACAAGGAAACCCGGATAAATTAGTTTTTTATTGGCCAAAGGCATTCGGCGCGACTCGACCCGTCCGCGGGCAATAGATATTGCCCGCGAATACGGCGGTTCGCGCCGAATGCACTTAACCAATCAATCATAATAAATGCATCGCAGCCTCGGCTTCGTCCCATGGAACTGGATAGCCTTTGCCTTTTGCGCAGAAAATTGACGTTGATGTGTATTCTGGGTCGGCGTCCTTATTGTAGCCGATTGCTTCAATCACTTCCGCCGCATTATGGCATTCATCATAACCGCCGAACTGCAATGTGAGCGCACCTTTTCCGTTCGTATAGGAAGCGAAAACGGTGCTGTAACTCATGAAAGTCGCTACAGGAACGCGGCCGATCACGACTGTTTTACCTCCGATTGTTTCGGGTGCGCTAAAAGTTCCGGATGCTTGCTGGATATCGGAAAGTACGCGCCCGATATGATCCATCTCGACTTTGATCTTAAAATCATAATAAGGCTCCAACAAGACATTGTCGGCTTTCTCCAACCCTTGCCGCAACGCACGGAAAGTAGCTTCCCTGAAATCGCCGCCAGATGTATGCTCGTTATGACCCCTACCCGTCAGCAATGTGATTTTTACGTCGGTCAATGCGGAGCCTGTCAATAAACCATGATGTGGTCGTTCGAAAATATGGGTTCGCACAAGGTTTTGATTGCCGATGGATAAATCGTTGGCGTGGCATACATTGTCAAAGGAAATCCCGCTGTCCCGCTCCGCCGGTTCAATTTTCAAATGAACTTCTGCGTAATGTTTCAGCGGTTCGAAATGGCCGTAGCCGTTTACAGGGCCTCGAATTGTTTCTTTATAAAGGATTTTAGGATCGCCGAAAGACACGTCGAATTGAAAGCGTTCATTGACAATTTGCTTCAACACTTCAAGTTGGATGACGCCCATCACATGGACATGGATTTCTTGGACTTGTTCATTCCAAATAACATGCAATGAAGGGTCTTCCGCATCCAACATTTTGAAGCAACGGAGTACATCCTTTACATGGGTGGTTGAATCGAAAATGACTTTTGACGTTAACGTAGGTATGAGGTCAAATTCCACCCCGTCAGTCAGAGCACCAATCGGATCCCCGGCACAAACTTCCGTTAATCCGGTCACCGCAATGATTTCACCGGCACGAGCCGTGTCAATCGCCTTGAACTTATTCCCATTATACTGTCTGATCTGTGTAATTTTCTCCGTCTTTCCACCATAGGAAATCTCATCCCGAACTTGTATAGCTCCATCAATCATCTTCAAAAATGTCACACGCTGTCCGTTTTTGTCATGCCGGACCTTATAGACACGTGCCGCGAAAGCGCCTGAATCTGAATAATCGGTAACGGTGAGTTGGTCGAAACCCCTAAGAAATTCAAGGACTCCAATATCTTTTAATGCAGAGCCATGTCCATATGCAAAAACCTCACGCCTGCCGATCATCCGTTTCAACGCATCCAGCCAAACCGCTTCATCGTATCCACTATCCATATACCGATCAAGCAATATCTCATCACGCTCTGCGATGAATTCAATTAGTTCCTCCGACAAACCGCCTTCACCTAACTCTGCCATATCAAAGATGTTGTCGGTAAGGCTTCCCCGTATCTCATCAAGAACTGTCCCTAAGGCGACGCCTTCCCGGTCCGTTTTATTCAAAAAGAAGAAGGTTGGGACTCCGTGTTTCTTCAATAAATGCCAAACCGTTTCCGTGTGGCCCTCAACACCATCCGCTGCACTGATGATGATAATGGCGAAATCCATCACTTGGATGGCCCTTTCCATTTCGGGTGAAAAGTCTACGTGTCCCGGCGTATCGATAATCGTATAGTGTGTGTCATTGAAAGTGAACGTAGCCTGATCCGCAAAGACGGTAATCCCGCGATTCTTCTCGATATCATGACTATCCATGAAGGCGTCTCGATGATCGACACGCCCTCTTTGGCGAATGCTATTCGTATGGAAAAGCAGTTGCTCGGAAAAAGTGGTTTTCCCCGCATCGACGTGGGCAACAATCCCGATTGTTTTGTACATAGTACACCTCGATTTTGAAAAAATCGCACCCCTTATAGGAGTGCGGCTAAAAGTTTTTTAATAGTTGTTTAATCTCATTAGGAGGAAGGGGTTTGGAATAAAGGAAGCCTTGTACTTCATTGCAGGACAATTGTTCAAGGAATTCTTCCTGCTCACTCGTCTCCACTCCTTCAGCGATGACATTTAACTGTAAATTCTTTGCCAGATCGATGATCGCTTTTACGATTAGTGAGTTGTTTTTGCTAAGTTCTCTTATAAATGCCCGGTCGATCTTTAAATGGCTGATCGGAAATTTACTTAAATAGAGAAGGGAGGAGTAACCCGTCCCGAAGTCATCGACACTGACAGATACACCAAGATCTTGTAGTTGCTGCAAGATGCATTGGCATTGCTGCACATCAGACATCACACTTTCCGTGATTTCCAAATTCAAATAAGATGGATGCAAGCCGGTTTGGGCTAATATCCGTTTAACATCTTCAACAAATGTCGGGTGGCTGAATTGCCTCATTGAGACATTGACGCTAATACGTAGGGCTGGAAAACCATTGTTTTGCCAAGCCATTGCCTGCGTACAGGCGGTTTTCAACACCCATTTTCCAAGTTGAAGAATGTATCCGTTGTCTTCAGCAGCAGGGATAAATCTGTTAGGTGGTATATATCCTCGATCAGGATGATTCCATCTTGCCAAAGCTTCAAAACCTTTAATCTTACCTGTTTTCAAATCATATTGCGGTTGGTAATGAAGTTCGAACTGATTTCTATCCAAAGCTTGGCGGAGCTCACGATCAAAAAAGGTCTTTTCCATCAGTTTCTCATAAAGTTCCTCAGTGAAAAAGCGGAATGTCCCTTTACCAGCCTCTTTTGCTACATACATTGCGGAGTCTGCATTGCGCATTAATGTATTGTAATCCTTGCCGTCCTTCGGATACAAAGCTACCCCAATGCTTGGGTCAACAAAGACTTCTTGATCGGCAAGAAGGTATGGTTGGGAAATTCCATCTACAATATTGGCGATGTTTTCAGTCAGTTCGGCTTTGTCCGTAAAGTTTATTAGGAGAATAAATTCATCCCCACTTTGCCGAGCTACTGTTTCATTTTCCGAAACAAAGTCTCGTAGCCTTTCTGAAACGGCAACGAGCAATTTATCGCCAATATGGTGTCCTAATGTATCGTTTACACTTTTAAAGCGATCCAAATCCAAGAACAGAAGGGCGAATTGTTGATCCTTCTGACTAATTTTCTGTTTCACTCTCTCCTGTAGATTTCTTCTGTTCGGCAATCCCGTCAAATAATCATAATACGCCATATGCTCTATGGCTTTTTCTGCCTTAACTCGTTTTGTAATATCACTCGCAGTTCCGACTACTTCAACAATTTTCCCGTCTTTCAAAATCGGAGATAAGTATACAAGGAATGAAAGGTTGTCATAGGTTAACTCGAATTGGACGGTTTTCCCGGCCATACCTTCTTGTAGATAGTGTTCAAACCTTTCTAACTCTTCATCGGTAAATGAATGGTCAACCTCATTGTTATTCAACAGTTCAACCGAAATCCCGACCCGCTCTTTAATTTGTCCTTCAAAAAGTGTAAAGACGATTGAACCGTCTTCTGCTGTCGTATATTTAAAAATAGCATTCTGCAAGTTTTTCACTGTTGTTCGAAAGTCGTTCTGCAATGCAATCTCAAGTGATTCTTCAGCCTTCTTCCGAGCCGTTATATCATGGCGGATTGCAATATATTGTTCAGGCTTTCCGTTGGCATCTAAGAAAGGAACAATTGTTGTGCTTACCCAATATAGGGTGCCGTCCTTGGCCCTATTGCAAATATCGCCCTGCCAAACCTCACCCTTTTGAATCACATTCCACATATCTTTGAAAAAGCTCTTTGGATGATATTTGGAATTAATGAGACGATGGGTTTTCCCGATCAGCTCGTCACTTGTGTATTGGGATAATGCACAAAACTTTTCATTTACATAAGTAATGACGCCCTTTGTATCTGTAATCGCTACAACGGAAGAGTAATCAAGGGCATTTTCAATATTGTGAAGGGTTTTCAGCGTCTTGTTGTATATCTCATTTATGGACGGAGAATCAATATCCGATAGTTGCATTTGATAATCCCTTTCTTATACAAAACAGCGCAAGATTCGCGGAGATGGATTTTGTAGTAGTTGATAGACCAAAAGTCTCAAATATCAAAGAAATTACTAATTATTATCAATTATACCATTATCAAATACCCCCGTACAATTGAGTAGCAGAAAATTAATAGTCAAAGTCTATTGTTTCGTAGCTATTAATTGTACACTGTATTTATAGAATATAATAAACGTTCTTGAAAAGGGGTGGGTAAATGGGGAATAAGAAGTTTAATAAAACGGAAAAGAGTTGGATGTTTTACGACTGGGCGAACTCAGCCTATTCAATTATTATTACAACGGCAGTTTTTCCGATTTATTACAAGTCAGTGGCGACGAGTGCTGGTGTTGAGTCGGCGCATTCGACAGCGTATTTGGGGTATACGGTTGCGATTGCGACTTTCATCTTAGCGATGATTGGGCCGATTTTAGGAACGATTGCAGATTACTGGGGTTTAAAGAAGAAGTTTTTCCTTACGTTCTTCTTGATTGGTTCAATTTCGACAGTTTCTTTGGCATTCGTGCCTGACGGTACATGGCTGCCGCTTTTGATCATTTATACGATAACGGCTATCGGATTCCACGGGGCAAATATATTCTACGATGCATTTTTAGTCGATGTGACCACTGAAGAGAAGATGGATGAGGTATCCGCCCGTGGATTCGGGTTGGGGTATATCGGAAGTACAATCCCTTTCATCATCAGCATTGCAATCATTCTTTTGGCTGATAATGGGGTGATTCCACTTTCGATGGCAGCGGCAACTAAACTTGCGTTCGTCATCACAGGAATTTGGTGGTTCTCCTTTACGATTCCGATGTTGAAAAATGTTGTACAACTCCATGGGATTGAACGGGAACCTCAGATTCTTGCAAGCAGTTTTAGAAGGCTTGGTGAAACGTTCAAGGAAATTAAGAAGTACAGAACCGTTTTCATCTTTTTATTAGCCTATTTCTTTTATATCGATGGGGTAGGCACGATCATTTCCATGTCGACGGCATATGGAACGGACTTGGGAATTGGGTCGACCGATCTTTTGATTGTCCTATTCGTGACCCAAGTCGTTGCAGCACCATTTGCACTTATATACGGTAGGCTTGCGAAGAGGTTTTCAGTGAAGGCGATGTTATATGTAGGGATTTTTGTTTATATCATCGTTTGTATTTACGCGTTCTTCTTATCATCAGTGATCGATTTCTGGATACTTGCAATGCTTGTTGCGACCTCTCAAGGCGGTATTCAAGCATTGAGCCGTTCGTATTTTGCTCAGCTTGTACCGAAGGAGAAATCTAATGAGTTCTTCGGATTCTATAACATCTTTGGTAAGTTTGCGTCCGTTATGGGTCCAATGTTGTTGGCGGTAACGGCTCAAATGACAGGGAGTTCCGCATACGGAGTATTTAGCTTAGTGATCCTCTTCATCATCGGTGGAATTCTATTGCGGATGGTTCCGAAGCCGGCAAGTGAAGCTGTTGTATAAGGTAATATAAAAAAACAGGCGAAATTCTTCGCCTGTTTTCTTGTTATCTCGGCTTAATTTGCTGCATCTGTAAGATTCTAAAGCCGTTTTTCTCTAATTTTTCACGTATTTTGGTTGCTTCTTCCTCGGACTTTCCGTTTTCTAATGTGAGGACAACTCTTCGGGCAAGGGCAGAACCATTGTCGAGCGTCATAAGACCTTCGATGTTTTCATCCCTTAACACCGTTGTCAATTTCCGGATCATGCCGCGAGCTTCTGTTGAGGCAAGTGTAATATTAAGTCCGCCCGTTTTTAAGCCGAACGCATCTTCAAACACACTTTCGATTTTATTATGCGTTACAATACCAATGAGCTTTCCGTTTCTTACGACGCTGATGAATGGTAATGCCTTTATTTTAAGTAAAGCGCTTAAAAATGAAGCATCTTCATATACATACACGTCCTGATGCCTTAATAAATGCTCGATGGGCCCTTGTTCATCGCCTTTATCTTCATATAAATAGGAGAGCAGATCGACCTTATAGATCATTCCTTTATACGTATCGTCATTATCTACAACAGGGATACAGCGATATCCTGTCTCAATAATTTTCTTATATGTTTCAGAAACGGTTTGATCAACTTTCACCGTTGCGACTCCCAATCTTTCTACGATTAAATCTCTAATATGCATGCTGTATATCCCCCTTAATTTTTCTTTTTTATCATAATTTTTTGTTTCTTATTGTCTACCATTATAATTCAAAAGTTGAATGTTGTACATGAAAACTTATACTTATAGTACAAGCTTTTCAAAGGAAGGAGCAAAATGGCATGTTAAACTTGGACTCCCTTTTAAATGTTATCGGGGAATTATTTGCTGATGAGATATCCATCGTTGTATCGAATACGAAAGAATATGTTTATTATCGTCCAAGCAAACGGATCGATTTGAAGATCAGGCCGGGCGATCCAGTACGAGAGGGGACACTCGCGTACAAGGCGTTGACAGAAGGTCAGAAGACTTCGGAGTTCATTAACCGAGACGTTTTCGGAGTCCCTTACCATGGAATGGCGGTGCCTTTTCATAATGATGGTGTCATTGATGGCTGTGTGATTGCTATTTACCCGGCTTACACGGAAGGGAAGTCGGTTGTCACTTTGAAAACACAGGACGGATGGGTTCCGGTTCCGTTTTCGGAAGTAAATTATATTGAAGTGAAGAATCGTAAGACCGTTGTTGTTGCCGATCATATAACAGGTACCCACAAGAATTCATTGCAAAACTTCGAGTATGTCTTGCCGCATGATCTGTTTGTCCGTTGCCATCGTTCGTTCATCGTGAATGTGACACATATAAAGGAAATCTATCCGGATACTCACTCAACTTTCTTGTTATCTATGAGTGATGGGGCACAAATTCCTGTCAGTCAGTCGTACTCAAGTTATTTTAGAAAACTATTAGGTTTTTAATTTTGGTCTTGAAACGCACTGAATAGTTGATTAGTCAAAAATATGCTGCTTTAGACAAATTGTAGGGCTGTTTATCCGTTAAAATCGTTTTTCATCCGCAAATTCCCTTTCGTCGCTTTGGATACGTTAAGATTATTCCAAAGATACGAAAAGGAGCGGTTGGGAATGGGTAACCACATGGATCGCATCAGACATGAAGGATTGAAAGAGAAAATCGTTTCTGCAGAAGACGCAGCTTCTTGGGTTAAGGACGGAATGACTTTGGGGTTAAGTGGATTTACACGTGCGGGCGACGCGAAAGCGGTTCCAATGGCTTTGGTGAAACGCGCTGAAACAGAAAAGTTCAAAGTGAACGTATTTACAGGTGCTTCACTTGGATCAGATATTGATAGATTGTTTACGGAAGCAGGGATTGTCAATAAGCGTTTGCCATTCCAAGCGGAAAGAGCAATGCGAAACGGCATCAATAACGGGGAACTTCTTTTCGTAGACCACCATCTATCCCACACGGCAGAATGGATTCGCGCAGGTGTAATTGAACCGATCGATTTCGCAATTGTGGAAGCGGTTTCAGTGACGGAAGATGGAATGATCATTCCTTCGACTTCTGTTGGTAACTCGTTATCGTTTGTAAAGCATGCAAAATCAGTCATTATTGAGATCAACACAGCGCATTCAGTGGAATGGGAAGGCATCCATGACTTGTATGATACTGGCAAACAAGGCGAGCGGAATCCAATCGAGCTAACGAAAGTGGATGATCGAATTGGAACGATTGGAATCCCGGTAGACGTGGAGAAAATTAAGGGGATTGTATTTACGCATCAAGCGGATTCTCCATCGACGATCACTCAACCAGATGAGGAAACTGAAATCATGGCTGGACATTTACTATCGTTCTTACGCACGGAAGTGGAATCGGGCAGATTGACGAATTCATTGGCACCGCTTCAATCAGGTATCGGATCGCAGGCTAACGCTGTACTTCATGGCCTGTTAGACTCGGAATTCGAAAACCTTGAAGTGTATTCGGAAGTATTGCAGGATGCTGTCTTTGACTTGATTGACGCAGGTAAAGTTCGTAAGGCTTCATGCGCTTCAATTACATTGTCAAAAGAAAAGATGGATAAAGTATTTAGTAATTTGGATAACTATCGAGATAAATTAATCATGCGTCCACAGGAGATTTCGAACCACCCGGAAATTATCCGTCGACTTGGATTGATTTCTATCAATACAGCACTTGAGTTAGATATTTACGGAAACGTCAACTCAACGCATGTAACTGGAACGAAAATGATGAACGGCATCGGCGGCTCTGGAGATTTCGCGCGTAATGCACGACTTGCCATTTTCGTGACGAAGTCGGTTGCTAAAAACGGGGACATTTCCAGTATCGTACCGTTTGTCTCTCACGTGGATCATACAGAACATGACGTCGACGTTATCGTGACGGAACATGGATACGCGGATTTACGGGGACTTGCTCCAAGAGAGCGTGTTGAATTGATCATTGGGAACTGTGCTCACCCAATGTACCGGGCACAACTATGGGAGTACTACTCTGAAGCGCTTGAGCGAGGCGGCCACACACCGCATGTACTTGAAAAAGCGTTCTCCTGGCATACGAATTTGATGCAACATGGAACAATGCGCCCACGCAATGAGCGCGCTGAAAAGTTAGTTTAATCACACCGCCATTCGAACTAAACTATAAAAACCGCCAAAAAAAAGCGATCCCCTATGGGGTCGCTTTTTGCCGTTTTACATCAGTTTCGAGATGAACATCGTCGCAATTCCAAAATAGATGAGCAGGGATAAAATATCGTTGATGGTCGTAATAAGTGGACCTGATGCAACAGCTGGGTCTACTTTGAATTTATTCAGGATCAGTGGAATGATGGTGCCAGCGAGTGTACCGATAATTAGAGTTGCGATGAGGGATGCTCCTACAACAAGCCCAAGTGTAAGGTTTTGTTGCCAAAAATAGGCGATGATGGCGATAACAATTCCGTTGATGACACCGAGCATGATTCCGACAAGCAACTCACGAAAAATGAGGCCGAATGTCTTTTTCGTCGTTAGTTCTTCCGTAACAAGTCCGCGGACGACTACGGCTAACGACTGGGTTCCTGTATTCCCAGTCATCCCTGCAATCATCGGCATGAAGAAGGCAAGCGCAACGACCGCTTCAAGTGTCTCTTCGAATTTAGCAATGATGCTACCTGAAACAAGTCCTATAAATAGTAGCAAAACAAGCCATGGCAATCGTTTAAAAGCGGCAGCAATCGGCTTCGTATGAAAGTCAATTTCTTTACCTGAAGCAAACAACATTTCAATATCCTCATTCGCCTCTCGTATGACAATATCTAACACGTCATCCATTGTAATAATACCTACCAAAATATCTTCATCATTCACTACCGGCACCGACAGTAAATCATGCCGCCCGATCATTTTTGCGACATCTCTCTGTTTTGTCGTATCGGTGACCTTGATGATATCCTTTGTCATCACCTCAACGATTGGGTTGTCCAACTCACATAACAGAAGGTCACGATACGAAGCAACGCCAACTAATTTCTTGTTATCATCAATGACATACACATAGTTCAAGTAATCCGCAAACTCCCTAAAATGCTTCAACTTATCAATCGCCATTCGTACAGTATAAGATTGGTGAACCCATACATATTGACTGATCATCACTCGCCCAGCAGACTTCTTAGGATATTTCATCTGCTTGCGTATCGCCTTTTTCTCCTCGTCCTTTAACTGGGCAATTAACTGATTTACTTCTTTATCGGGTAAATCGGAAAGTAGATGCGTAAGTTCGTCACTTTTCAATAGCTCCATTAATTCCCTTGAACGTATAGGCCCAATCTTTTTCAGTACCCGAAGCTGTTCATTTCGGGTCAAATATCTAAGGAGTGCCACCAATTGATCTAAAGAGAGCCACTCCAAAAATAGGATTCTACGTTTTCGGGGCAAACCCCGGTAGTGTGTTGATATCTCATAGGGTGACAGTTCACTAATTACTTTCTGGAATGTATCTTTCTGACCTTCCTTTAAGAGATGGACAATTGCACGTGAGATCTCCTCTTTTCCTCCGTTGACTGACATGACTCCCTCCACCTCATTTCTTTGAATAAAATGCTCGGTAACACGTCTATCCCCTGAAATATATTCCCCTAAACTGTGAGAGTAAATGGGCAAACGGTGATAAATCTAACGCAAGCGGTGAATACGGCTTCAGGACTTGTCAGCAATGGACGCGGCCATAACAATTAATCTTCCTACCGACCAATCTACCCCAAAAAAGTAGGTTTATTGAATAGATGATAGGGAAAGGGAGTTAGTAGGCAAATAAAATCGGCAACAGTCGATGACAAAAGGGAGTTTGTTAGAATGAGGAAATGGAAAACGCTATTATTCTTGCTGATGGCAGCGATGTTGGTGTTAGCGGCATGTGGAGAAGACAAGGGCGAGGCGAGTGATAATGAGTTTGGCCTTGTCGAGAATGGAAAATTGACATTTGCAGCAAGTGGTCTTTATAAGCCTTTCAACTTTGAAGAAAATGGAGAGTTGACAGGGTTTGACGTGGAAATCGGGAAGGCAATTGCGGAGAAGATGGGCTTGGAAGCTAATCCCGTGACGAACCCGTTTGAAACAATCTTACAAGGATTGGTTGCGAATAAATACGATGCCATCATCGGCTCGATGGCTTACACGAAAAAACGTGCAGAACAGGCGGCATTCACGCAGCCTTACTACTACTCTGGCGGAATGATCTGGGTCGCGAAAGACAATAACGAAATCAAAACCCCGGAAGATTTGAAAGGGAAGAAAATTGGCGTCGTCTCACAATCGACGTATGAAGAGCCAGCAAAAACTCTTTCGGACAATATCCAATATTATTCCAGTGACGTTGTAGCACTTAAGGACCTGACAGTTGAAAACCGTTTGGATGCGGTTATCACGGCGGATATCGTAGGGTTTGAAGCGATTGAAAATGGATTTGAAATAAAAGAGGTCGGCAATCCATTATGGGTGGAACAACCATCGATTGCGGTGAAGAAGGATAATGAAAAGCTTCGTGACGCGATTGAAAAAGCACTCCAAGAAATTATCGATGACGGCACTTATGATGAAATTTCACAGAAATGGTTCAAACGGAACTTGTTGGACATCGACTTGGAAGATGCGGAATTACTTGAATAAGCATGGATTTTTGAAACGGAAAGAGGGATTGATTAGTGCCTGAAACAATACAAAAATTTTACGAAGTATTCATGAACACCTATCCGGGTTTCCTGGAAGCGGTACTTATCACCCTAAAGGTAACGGCGATTGCAGTTGTATTGGGAACCGCATTTGGAATCATTTTTGCTTTATTGAAAATATCAAGATCAAAAGTTTTGCAGACGATTGCAAACTTATATATTACGATTATCCGTGGAACACCTCTTATCGTACAGATCATGTTCCTTTACTACGGAATTACTTCTATTATTACACTATCGAATTTTTGGGCAGGATCTATTGCACTTGGAATCCATAATGGAGCTTATATTGCGGAGATTTTCAGAGGTGCTATCCAAGGTGTTGATCGCGGCCAACGTGAAGCGAGTCTGGCACTTGGTATGAATCGTACGCAGGCGATGCGCCGAATTATTTTTCCTCAAGCACTTCGCCGCGCAATTCCTCCACTCGGCAACCAGTTCATCATAACGTTGAAGGATTCTTCCCTTGTCTATTTGATCGGGGTTTCGGAATTATTCTCACGTGCAAACCGTGAAGCGGCGGCAAACTTCATGCCGTTCGAAACATTTCTTGTCGTTGGAATGTATTACCTTATCCTCGTCCTCATTTTCACATGGTTGTTGAAGCTGTATGAGAATAAATTGAATGTGGATGGATCTTGATGGGGAGGAAGAAATATGATTAAAACAAAAAATCTTCATAAATCTTTTGGTGAATTGGAAGTTTTGAAAGGGATTGATCTCGACATCGAGCCTGGCCAAGTTGTCGTCCTTGTCGGCGTCAGTGGTTCGGGGAAAAGTACATTGCTCCGCTGCTTGAACTTTCTTGAGAAAGCGCAAGAGGGAACGATTTCTGTTGATGGAAGAACGATTGACCGGAAAAAGGACGATCTGTCTCAAGTCCGAGCAGAGGTAGGAATGGTGTTCCAGCATTTCAACCTGTTCCCGCATAAGACGGTGCTTGAAAATATTATGGAAGCGCCGTTGATTGTGAAGAAGGCGGACAAGCAGAAAGCAAAGCAGTTGGCACTCACCTTATTGGAGAAAGTAGGACTTTCCGATAAAGCGGATGTCTATCCAAATAAATTATCAGGCGGACAGAAGCAGCGGGTTGCGATTGCGCGGGCGCTCGCAATGGAACCGAAAGCATTATTATTCGACGAACCGACATCCGCACTTGACCCGGAGCTTGTCGGTGAAGTGCTCCAAGTCATGCAGGATCTTGCAAACGAAGGGATGACGATGGTCGTCGTTACGCATGAGATGAAGTTCGCAAAAGAAGTGGCGGATCGGATTATCATGTTGGATGAAGGCCGTATCATTGAGGATGCCGATCCTGAAACGTTCTTCAACCACTCAACAAATGAAAGAACACGGCAGTTTTTAGAGATGGTGAATGTATGAATGAAAAAGCAGCTTCCTATTTAATGGAGGCTGCTTTTGTTTCATAACAAGTTTTTAAAATCTCTTCTTGAATATAGCACACGCATTATAAGCACATGCCTGTTTTCCTCATCGATGAGATAAAAAATGATATAGTTGCCGACAATTAATTTCCTATAGCCTTTTTCCCGCAATAAATCATCAGTGACAAGGCTATATGCAAATGGGAAATCGCTAAGCCTTAAAATTGAAACTTCTATTTTGGAAAGCAACTCTTTTGCGGATTCATTAGCATGTAGTTTCTTGGAAATATAATAGTAGATCTCTTCTAAATCTGTTGAAGCTGCATTAGTGATTTTTACCTCATATTTCATATTTGGTTCTCAACCTGCTGAAAACATCCTTTGCATCCAACAAAGGTCTACCGTTTTTAATTTCAGCCTCAGCCTCCGCGAGTTTCTCATACAAATGTAAGCGTGCCATATTCCGTTCGTACGTATCCATACTCATAATAACTAAATCGCTGTATCCATTTTTTGTAATAAATACCGGTTCGTCGATACTGTGACAAAGATTAGAAATTTCGGCAGTATTCCTTAAGTCTTTAATAGGTCTGATTTCAGGCATCTTTACAGCCCCTTTCATTATATAATGGTGGCATAATTATAGCATATTCGTGTAAGAATTATGAAGTGAATACTAATTTGTTTGGTACACTTGCGCAAGGGTTGCAAAAGCGGAAAATGAGGCTCATACTATTTTATGGTTTTAGTAAACTTGTAGGGAGTCACTATAAATGAAGAATGTAGCAACACTAAAGAAAATGTCACCTGCTTATGATCCGTGGGAAGCTTATTTAGACGTGCAGGAGCATGGGAAGTTAACACTTTCAAGCATTGAATTTACGACTACATATTTATGTAATATGCGATGTGAGCATTGCGCGGTCGGCTATATGTTGCAGCAAAAAGACCCGGACGCTTTGCCGATCGACCTGCTCTTGTCCCGACTTGACGAGATCCCGCATTTACGGACAATCAGCATAACGGGTGGCGAGCCGATGTTTTCTAAGAAATCGGTGGAGCAGTATGTTTTGCCTCTATTGAAATATGCTCATGAACGCGGTATCAGGACGCAGATGAATTCGAATTTGACAATGCCACTTGATCGTTATATGGGAATAGCTTCTTACCTTGATGTATTACACATCTCCCATAACTGGGGAACCGTCGATGATTTTGTAGACGGTGGTTTTGCGAATATGGAAAGGAAGCCGCCAAGGGAACGCCGTGCCGAGCAGTTTCAACGGATGATCGACAATAGCCGCGCATTGGCGGAGGCCGGAGTGATGGTGTCCGCGGAGACGATGCTGAATAAACGAACTCTCCCGCATTTAGGCCATATCCACAAGCAAATCGTCGAGGAGATGAAGTGCGCAAGACACGAGGTGCACCCTATGTATCCAAGTGATTTTGCTTCACAACTTGAAGTTTTATCCCTTGATGAAACGCGAGAAGCGATCCATCAATTATTGGATATGCGGGATGAGGACGTGTGGATGCTATTCGGCACATTGCCGTTCTATCCGTGCAGTCAGAATGAAGAAGATTTGAAGCTGTTGAAACGCATATACAACAGCAAAAATGTCTCAGTGCGAAATGATCCGGACGGCCGTTCCCGCTTAAACGTTAACATTTTCACGGGCGACGTCATCGTAACAGATTTCGGCGATACGCCTCCAATGGGCAATATCCAGAACGATTCACTGCCTGAAATGCTCGATAAATGGCTGGATCGTCCTCTTGCAAAATCGATCAGCTGCCATTGCCCTGCCGTGAAGTGTCTGGGACCGAATCTATTGGTGAAGGATGCGTATTATCCGAAGGAGGATTTCACAGGAAAGCAGGCAAGAATTTCAGCTAAATGAGCTGCCGTGCGCGGAAGGTTGCATGATTGGTGAAACTTGCTTCGCGTTAGGTGCCTTTGACAAATAAAGAGCTTTTTGGTTGTAGGTGAAAGGTCACAAAATGACCATATATCTCGGGAAATGATCGATATATGTTGGGAAATAATCGATAAGTGTCCGCAAATGATCGATAACTTCCGGGAAATGAACGATAAATCCCGGGAAATAACCGATATCATCCGGCGAAAGCATAAAGAAAGGACTTCCAAACAGCGGGAAGTCCTTTTCTTATCGCCATTTATAAGTTTTTCTTAATTACAAAGCGTGATAGGGTTCCTGTATACTTAAATGTAAGAAGTTTCTGAGGACGAGAGCCTCACAACAGGGGGAGACACTATGTTTATAGGAACCATTTTCGTTAATATCATTATACCTATCTTAATCCTCCTATTAATCGGGGCGGCTTTGCAAAGGAAATTCGCATTCAATTTAAAAGCGATCTCGAATCTGATTACGTATTGTCTTATGCCCGCAGCGGTCTTCATTAATCTGTATCAGACAGAAATTGACGTACAAATCCTATTGGAAATCATCGGTTATTTGGTTGCTTTCAGTTTAATAATAATCGTTGTCACAGCTGTTTTGAGTAAACTATTGAAGTTAGACAAAGGGGAAGCTGCGATATTCAAAAACAGCATTTCGTTAATCAACTCCGGGAATTATGGGATACCCGTCAGTCAGCTGCTCTTCCAGGCGAATCCTCTTGGGATTTCCATTCAAATTATCGTCATGGTCTTCCAAAATATTTTAACGTATACATATGGATTATATAATTTAATATCCGCAACGAAGTCGGGTATGGAAATCCTGAAATCGCTATTGAAAATGCCGGTCATCCACGCGATGCTTCTTGGCGGTTTGTTGAATTGGCTACAAATCCCGATTCCATCCTTTATATGGACGCCTATCAGCCATCTTTCAGATGCGTTTTTGGCAATTGCACTTATCTTATTGGGGGCGCAACTTGCACAAATTGAATTGAAGACAATTGTTAATCGGACGATTATTACAAGCAGCATCGGAAGACTTATCATTGGGCCAAGCGTGGCGCTGCTCCTTATTTTCCTTTTCGGGCTGGACGGCATCGTCGCTCAATCTTTATTCATCGCAAGTTCCTTTCCAACGTCAAGAAACAGTTCGACGCTCGCGTTGGAATACGATATACATCCGGATTTGGCGGCACAAACGGTTCTGTTTTCAACTGTGTTAAGCGCGATAACAGTGACGATTGTTGTTTATTTATCTGGGGTGTTGTTTGTTTGATGAAACGACGATAACTCTTGGAAAGTGACCGATAACTCCCCGGAAGTGACCGATATTCCGCCAAGCTGAATTAAAATGGCCTCCCGGTTTACCGGAAGGCCATTGTTTCAAAGGATAATCAACTCTTTAGGCGATTTCGTAATGATTTCAATTCCATCTTTTTTCATAATAATATCATCCTCAATCCGCACCCCGCCGAGACCCGGAATGTAAATGCCCGGCTCGACCGTCAACACCATTCCTTCCTCTACAAGCAGTTCACAAGTAGGATTCATGAAAATGTCTTCATGGATATACAAGCCAATCCCGTGACCCATGCCATGCCCATAATTGTCGCCATACCCTTTTTCGCTAATCAAATCACGGGTCAATGCATCCGCTTCTTTCCCGGTCATTCCGACCTTTATGCCTGAAAGCGCATTTTCAAGAGCATCATAGACAATTGAATAGATTTCTTTAAGCTTCGGATCAGGCTCGCCGACTGCAATTGTTCTCGTCATATCAGAGCAATAACCTTGATAATAGGCACCGAAATCCAGTGTCACCATATCTCCTTGTTCAATTACTTTGTCACTTGCGACGCCATGCGGCAACGCGGAACGTACGCCCGATGCGACAATCATATCGAAGGAGGAGGAAGTCGCGCCCAATTTCCGCATATGGAATTCCAACTCATTCGCAACTTCAATCTCGGTGCGCCCGGGTTTAATGAACGTCAAAATATGCTCGAACGCAGCGTCTGCAATTTCAGCAGCCTTTTTCAAAATAGCCATTTCAGTTTCACTTTTGATCATCCGCAGTTTTTCCACGACATTTGAGACAGGTATAAGTTCCGCCTGTACTTCCTTCGAAAGCTGGGAGTAATAAAAATAGGATTGATGCTGTTGCTCAAATCCTAACTTCTTAATTCCCAAGCTATCCGAAAGCGTTGAAATTTCCTTATAGAGGATAGCCCGGTCGATTTCTTTCACAGTAAAATCTGTAACCTGCGCATTCGCCTGGCTGGTATAACGGAAATCGACCAATAAAAATGCTTCAGTTTTAGAAACAAGCACCGTTCCCGCTGTTCCGGTGAAACCCGTCAGGTATCTGCGATTATATGGATCTGTAATAAGCATCCCATCAATTCCTAATTCTTCAAATGAACTCCGTAACTTCACTAACTTCTCCATCCTCAAACCCCCATTAATAGAAATATTCCTATTATTACTATGACATAGGAAGTGGGGAAATAATAGAGGGTCTGCAAGTTCAATTTAGAGACAGAAGTGGATTCTCTATATAGGGAAAAGGTCAGGAAACGACGATAACCTCCGAAAATCGATGAAAAATAATAATGCGTCCCCGATTCGCATCTAAACTTCTGCTGAAACCAACTTGCGTGGCCGGACAGATTGATACCAATGCTTAAACAGAATGAAAATCAAAAACAGGTCAACTGCATCGCCTCCATAATACATCAGCATGGCTCCAATCCTTGCCTGCTCCTCAAGGACCCCCGCTGGTGGATATGCGTAGATAAATTTCGACAGGATGCCATGACCAGCAAGCGCTATTATAAATACGACGGTTCTGTACGTATAACTGAAGCGGTGGAAAATAGGATCTATATACACCAAAGATATTGTAAATAAATAGCCGGCAAGGAAAACGTGAATGTGTATGATGATATGGAGTAGAAGGCTCGAATGCATCGCCGAATACAAGTTGGTCGTGTAGAGAATCCATAACCCACCGATGTTCAGGACAGAAGCGATAATCGGATGGGTGAAGAATCCGACGAACGAGCTTTGCAGCAGTCGGCTAACCTTTCTTGCCAAGCGAACATTTATAGTACGCAATAATAATGTCATGGGCGCAGCAAGTGCAATAAGAAGTGGTGCCAACATGCCCAACAGTAAATGACCTACCATGTGGACTGTGAAATCAGTATGGGATTGACGTAAAAGTGGACCGACCACTGCTGTGGCAGCAATAAGTACACCGGCAACAAAGGAAACCGTGCGAAGTAGTTGCCACTTTCGAAGTCGTTCTCGTCTGTTTGTAATTACTACGGCCCCAATATAACATCCGACCGCAAGCATTGCAGGAACGCCAAAAAGCAAATCGGTTAACAGAAAATGAACATCATGCATTAGAGAAAGTCCCTTTCCTTCCACGCTCATCCCGCCTCGCACTTATAACCAACCCGATGCCGACTAAAATCATGATGGCTGCAGAAATATTCCAGACAAGATCATACGGTAAAATATCGACATTGTATCGAATTTGGTGGATGCGCATGATCTTATGCTGGATAGTGCCATCGTAAAGCTGAAACGCCCCGCCGCCTAACAATTTTCCTCCCCACCACATCTTATGCCAAAGTGCGTTTCGCCTCCGAAGATCGCCGACAAGGAATAATCCTCCGACAGTCGCAAACCAACTGAACGCGTGAAACAGTCCATCCGAAACAAGTCCAACCGCAACAGTCGATTTATCGTAAAATTTATGCCAATGAAGCAGCTGATGAAATAATGTCTCATCGAGAAACGCAACAAAACCCAATCCGAACAAGATGCCTGACCAAAGGTTTCGACGGGCAAATGCTGCCCTGTTATCAGAATGTACTTGCGTATTATATATCGTTGTCAAACCCTCTTCCTCCATTTGCTGAGACTGATTTCTTCAAAGTATTGCCGGTATGAAGAAAGGATAATCGGCTCTTTCCAAGTATGTCTGCCCCTTCTTTTGTGAATGCTGTATAGCATATCATTCAGAAGGAGGAGTAAGTTGTATGTTGAAATTACAAACGGAGCTTGAAGGGAAAACTGCTTCTTTTGGCATTGTGAGTGACTGTATTCGTGGACTCGGTTATAACATGGGTGGAAATTGGGATTATGACAAAGGATGTTTCGACCATATTTTATGCCAGGAGGGCGGCGAAACCATCTATATCCGAATTCCATTCTTTGTGACCGATGGAGAACTTGACGATTACAATGCTTCTATTAAGTTCGGCACGCCTTACATCATTAAACACGTAGTGCATGTCGGTCTGGATCGCTCTGGAGATTCATTATTAGATGCGACAGGCTTTAGTCAGTTCCAGCAACCAATTGATAAGGACGGCAAAATCATCAATAAAAACAGATGGATTCATGCAGGTGAAGTAGCCGTAAAAGACCTTTTAGACTGTATGTATGAAGGACAGGCTTTATTAAAATCCAGTTAAATTCACTAACAATCCACCTTAGTCTTGGTGGATTGTTTTTATTTCGGAAATTAAATTAAATATTTAAACAAATCAGTCTGCAAGTGTAGTAGAATGGGTTAAGTAAATTTTTGGAAGGGAGTGGGAGAAATGATTTTATCAGTAAAAGACGTGTACAAATCATATGGCAAGGAGCAGGTGTTGAAGGGGATTACGTTTGAGATTGAGGAGCCGCAGATCATTGCGCTTGTTGGGCCCAATGGATCGGGGAAGTCGACGTTAATGAACATTATTACCAACTTGTTGCCTGCGGATAAAGGGGAAATTACGGTGCTTGGGAAGAACAACCGGGATCCGAATATCTTCCGGGAGATTTCGTTTATGCAGGATAATACGGTGCTATACGAATATTTGACGGGGTATGATCATTTGCAATTCATCTGTGATGTGCAAGGATTGCCGAAAAAGCAGCTTTTAGAGACGGCGGACCGGATTGGGATCACGAGTTATTTGAATAAAAAAGTGAAGAACTATTCGCTTGGGATGAAGCAGCATCTGTTGCTTGCGATGGCTGTCGTGAATAAACCGAAGCTGATGATTTTGGATGAGCCGCTTAACGGGCTTGATCCGACGAGCGCGATCCGTGTGCGTGAGTTGCTGCTTGCTTTGCGTGATGAAGGGACGACGATCCTATTATCCTCGCATAACTTGGCGGAAATTGACCGGGTGACGTCTTCGATTTTATTCCTGAAGAAGGGGAATTTGATAAAGGAGAATATGGCGGAGTTTGAGCAGGTGCGCTACCAGATCGCGGTCGACCAAACGGCGAATGCTGAAAAAGCGCTTCTTGCAGCGGGAATTCCTGTCGAGTTGGTTGATGGGTGCTTGCATATTTATCGCCGTGATGTAGCGTTAAGCAACGTATTGCAAGTGTTGGAACGCGAAAATATAGTAATCGATGATATCGAGAAGAAAGTGTTTGGATCTGAGGAACGCTACCGGAAAATCTTCACGGAGGCAAAGGCCGATGAGCTTGTTGAAGTTTGAGCTTAAGAAGCTCTGGCGGCAGAAGAAGACCATTTGGCTGATTGTTGTTGCGCTGTTATGTATTAGTTGGGTTTTTTATCAAAATAAAAACGAACAGGACCTCATGGCGAAAGAGGCAGAGGAAAACCTCTTGTCTGTTGCCCTCAAAACTGACCAATTATTTACCCAGCTTTCGCAGTTGAAGCGGGAGGAGGAGCTGACGGAGGGGCAAGTTAGACAATACGAAAGTTTAAACGATATGATGACCGCAGTGTTTCAATGGAAGAGCGCCATCTACGGAAAGCGTTGGGATGAGATTCCACAGGTCGAGAATAATTTCTACTCGTATTTAGGCCTATACGAAGAATTGATCAGTGGAGCGGGTTATTTGTTGAGTTGGAAATTGGACGATTTCGCTCAGTTTTCACCGTTTCTTTATCTAAACATACCAAAAATCGTTAATGGGGAGATTTTGACGTTGATGGATGATCCGGCGATTAGTGTGTATATGGGATGTGGGATGCTTCTTGGAGCGGCGGCTTTCCTTTTGGTTGTGGCTTATGTTGGATTGAGTTTTGAGAAGTGGTTTGTGAAGGGGAGGAGGTCGGTTAGAGTGACAGTGTGAAGGTGCATTAACCAAGCATTTTGGATTGCGGGGAGATAGGGCGCTTGTAGCGGTTAACTAAAATCCGTAAAAATCAATTGATTGTAGTTGTTCAAAAGATGATGTATAATATTATTAGGAACTTTATAAACTAAAAGAGATCGTCCAATGCGCTAACATTGAACGATCAAGTGTAATAGTCAGGTCCCTTTTAGGGGTCGGCATTATTTGGTATAGTGACCCATCCGAGCCGTTAAACCCAAGGATGGGTTATTTTTATGGTTATTAGACAATATCGCTACGATCAATGCTCCGAATGCTACTGCAAGCATTAATGCTTCGAATACTGACACAGGCACCACCCCCTTTCGCGGGAGTGAGCCGACCAATCCTTGAGTTCACCTATTCTATTACCCTCCAATTATACCACACATATGTTTGTGTTAGCTAATGTTTGCAATACTCTTTATAAGGTTACCGTTTCGGCTCATAATCCAGCATCTGAAACATTTCCTTCAATTCCTTCTCCGTCAAGTCGCGCCATTGTCCAATCGGCAAATTGCCAAGATGGATGTTCATGATGCGTGTGCGCTGGAGGCGTCTGACGTTGTAACCGAGTGCTGAGCACATGCGGCGGATTTGGCGGTTCAGCCCTTGTGTTAACGTGATGTTGAATTTGCGTGGGCCTAATTGTTTCACTTTGCACGGTTTCGTTATAGTGTCGAGGATTTCGACGCCGGATTCCATTTTGTGAATGAATTCCTTTGTGATGGGGCGATCGACCGTTACGATGTATTCTTTTTCGTGGCCGTGTTCTTCGCGTAGGATTTCATTTACGATGTCGCCGTCGTTCGTTAAAAGCAGCAAGCCGTCAGAGTCTTTGTCGAGCCGTCCGATATGGAAGATGCGGAGCGGGTGGTTGACGAAATCGACGACATTCCCTTCGATATGGCGTTCAGTTGTGCTCGTGATGCCGACGGGTTTATTAAGAACGATATAGACAAGCTGCTCTTCGGTTTTTACCGGTTTGCCGTCTACATGGACTTCATCGCCTTGTTCAACTCGGCTTCCGAGTTCGGCGGGTTGGCCGTTGATGGTGACGCGTCCGTCTTCGATCCATTTATCTGCACCTCGCCGAGAGACGATGCCGGCTTCGCTTAAAAATTTGTTTATTCGCATTGGGTTCACCTTTTTCGAGTTTCTTTCCCACTATTGTACATCTTGGACTGCGGGTTTACAAAATCGAGGGACTACAACTACTATCAAAAGGTTGACAATTAATAGAATCAATAGTAAGGTTGTAACAACTTTTTTGTTCGGAGAGGGTAGAGGGGCCGGGAGCGGCGCCGCCCAAGAACAGATGAGTCGAGTTGAGAAGAGCATAGCTGAGAAATTGTTGAATAAGAGGAGTAGCGTCGGAATAGCGATGTAGAGAGTCAGTGGGTGGTGGAAACTGATTCGCAGCCGGTGTGAATGGACTTATGAGAGCTATCCGGAGTTTTCCGGATGGACGTGTTTCCTACGTTACGGGAAGCGCTTATTTAGGTGCGCCGAGTGGAGGCTTTTTTGTGATAGCCTCAAATAGAGGTGGCAACGCGGGTAATCCGTCCTCTGCAATTGGACTTTTATGTCCTTTTGCAGAGGGCTTTTTTGTTTTTATGCGTGAGCTTTTGAATTTATGCGTCAATGTAGCGGATTATGCGTGAGTTTTTGTTGTTATGCGTGATTCAACGGATTTATGCGTATTTGGCCCGCGGGAAGGTGTTTGGATCAGGTGCTCTACGTCGTGCCAAGTGCTTTTGACAAATTAAGGGTTTGAATGAAAAGAAGAGGAGAGCTGAGATGGAAAAGACGAGTTTGCGCATTACAGAGAGGAAAATTGAAGGGGATTCACTGACGCCGATCCTGATTTTCAGGCGATTACATGGGCGACATCGATTCTTATTGGAAAGTTCGTCGCAACATGAAGGATCAGGGCGGTATTCATTCATCGGGGTGGATCCGGTGAAGGCGTATCGCGGCGGGAATGGCAGGTTGGAAGAGTTTGTATATGCGACGGGAAAATCGTACACGCATGAAGGGGACCTATATACGCTGCTGAAAAGGTTGATGCCACGCATCGCGGAGCATGGGGAATACCCATTCATGGGTGGTGCAGTTGGGTATGTCGGGTATGGTGCGGCGGATGAAGCGGCTACAACCGAAACCGAAACACCTGACGTGTATTTCAATATTTACAACACGGTCATCATCTACAATCACCTACTTAAGGAGGTGACATTGCTTCATACAGAAATCGATCCCGAGTATACGAAGTCTGACCTAAACGCTTTGGCAGAGCAAATCACTAATGGCCAAGTCGAAGAGGAACGAGGCATCACCATTTCTGATTACCGTTGCGCCCTTTCACAGCAAGAATTTGAAAACCGGGTGAAACAAGTCCAAACGGAGTTCATTGAAAAAGGCACAGTAAAACAAGTTGTCCTCTCCCGTAAGCTTGAAGCGGACATCAAAGGCGACCCATTCGCTCTATACCGAAAACTACGTAAGCGGAATCCTTCGCCGTATATGTATTACATGGAATTCGATGATCACAAAATCATCGGGGCCTCGCCGGAAAGTCTTGTCCGGGTGACGGATAGGACAGTCATTGCGAATCCGATTGCGGGAACACGCAGGCGGGGGCGAACTACTGAGGAAGACAACGCATTGGAAACGGAACTTCGAAATGATCCGAAAGAGTTGTCGGAGCACGATATGTTGGTGGCACTGAGTCGGGAGGAGTTGGAACCGATTTGTAATCCGTCTTCTGTCCAAGTTTCGAAATACATGGAGACCGTGCGTTATGAACATGTCATGCATCTCGTTTCTGAAGTGGAGGGGAAACTTGCACCTGACTTGCACGCACTTGATGCGTTGAAAGCAGTGTTGCCAGCTGGAACAGTGACGGGGTCTCCGAAAAAGCTTGCGATGGATATCATTTCGCAGTTGGAGGATGAGCCGCGCGGTATCTACGGAGGTGCAATCGGTTATATCGGATTGAACGGAAATATCGATTTTGCCCTTACCATTCGTACGATGTTCGTAAAGGACGGGGTGGCTACTGTGCAAGCGGGTGCTGGGATTGTGAAGGACTCCGTTCCTGATCTTGAATATAAGGAAACTGTGAATAAAGCCCGTTCTTTATTGGAGCTTTAACTAAAAATGAAGAGAAAAGAAGAGGAGAGATGAGCGATGAAGAGTTACACGAGAATAGTCGAGCGAAAACAGCATTTACAGTATGAGGAAATGGAAGAAGCGGCGAATCAGATGTTCACCGAGAATGCGATAGTTGAAGAGATTACGGAATTTCTTGTCGCGCTGTCGAATAAAGGGGAGACCGCAAAAGAAGTGGCAGCGCTTGCTTCTGTTATGACAAGGCACGCCATTCCATTGGACGTCCCGGAGGCCCGATACTTGGACAATTGCGGCACTGGTGGTGACGGGTCGAACACGTTCAATATTAGTACGACGTCGGCTTTCGTCCTCGCTGGTGCCGGCGTAAAGGTGGCGAAGCATGGGAATCGGAAAATTACGAGTCACGCAGGGAGCCAGGATGTGCTTGACGCGTTAGGCATCCATTCGGATTTCACCCCTGAAGATATGGGCCGGATGCTTGATAAAGAAGGGATGGCATTCATATTCGCACCGATTGTCCATCCGAAGATGAAAAAGATTGGGGAAGCACGCAGACAAATTGGAAAGCCGACGATTTTCAACCTTGTTGGACCGCTTGCGAATCCTGTTCCCCTTGAAACGCAGTTCACGGGTATTAACCGACCTGATTTCCTCATGGAGTATGCGTCTGTCCTTCGGATGCTTGGCAGAGATCGAGCAATTGTTGTCTCGGGGGTTGGAGGGATGGATGAGGCGTCACTTGCGGGGCAGAACTCGTTCGTACTGATGGATAAAGGTGACTTGATCCCCTTTACTTTGACCGCTGAAGATGTCGGGCTTGAATACGCTCCCTTATCCGCAATTCGCGGGGGAACTGCAAAGGAAAATGCCGACATGATCCACGATGTTTTGAAAGGAAAGCAGGGGGCTAAGTTTGACACGGTCGTATTCAACGCGGGAATTGGACTGTTTGCAAACGGTGTAGCGAACTCAATTAATGAAGGAATTGAACTTGCGAAAGACAGCATTCTGTCTGGAAAAGCACTTCGGAAGCTTGAAGCGATTCTGGCATTCAGTGCCGACATTGATAGAGTGGCGGTGGCAAAATGACGATTTTAGAAAAGATCCTTGAAGTGAAAAGACTTGAAGTGAAACAACTATTAATGGAGGAACGAGACGTTTCATGTGGAACGTTGTCGAAAAGGCCATCGCTTTTTGAAACACTAAAACATTCCGACCGACTTGAAGTCATTGCGGAAATGAAACGTGCATCCCCTTCAAAAGGAATGATTGCAGGTCAAGCCGATCCAGTCACGCAGGCAAGAGCCTACGTACAGGCGGGAGCAGCATGCATCTCAGTTTTAACAGACAATCAATTCTTCAAGGGCTCATTCGACGATTTGGCTGCAGTTGCCAATGCAGTCATAGTTCCGCTCCTATGCAAGGATTTCATCATTCATGAAGTGCAGATTGACCGCGCAATGGAAGCGGGGGCGTCCGTCATTTTGCTAATAGTAGCCGCATTAGATGAAGGAACACTACAACGGCTTCATACGTATGCAACGGGTAAAGGGCTTGAAGTGTTGGTTGAAGTGCATGATGCAAAGGAATTGAACCGGGCACTTTCAATTGGTGCAAAATTGATTGGCGTCAATAATCGTGACTTAAAGACATTTGAAGTGGATCTCTCAAGGACGGAAGAAATTTCAAGGCTTTTTCCGTTCAATGAAAACCATGTGTTCATCAGCGAGAGCGGCATTATGAATGGTTCAGATGCAAAGCGTGTTGCGGCTGCCGGGGCAAGTGCTGTCCTTGTAGGCGAATCTTTGATGAGAAGTGCTTCTGTGGAAAAGTCGCTACATTCCTTGCAAGTCCCAAGGGGAGGTGTCCTCCAATGACGAAGGTGAAAATTTGTGGCTTGATGGAACCAGAGCATGTCCAGGCGGCAGTTGAGGCAGGAGTGGACGCGGTCGGATTCGTGTTTGCACCAAGCAGGCGCCGGATCGCGATTGCGCAAGCAAAGGAATTGGCGCGCTTTGTACCGGATCATGTGATGAAGATAGGCGTGTTCGTGGATGCGACGCGGGAGGAGATGGAGCAGGCATTTCGTGAGGTACCCCTCGATTTCATCCAATTTCATGGGAATGAAATGGAAGAGTTTATTAAAAATGTAGCTCTTCCTTCCATTAAAGTAGTATCGGTTCGTAATGAGGAAGATGTAAAAAGAGTGCAACATGTTCAAACAGAATATGTTTTATTCGACACGCCGGGTACTGAATTCCGCGGGGGAAGCGGCGAGGTGTTTGATTGGGGGCTTTTAAACGGCGACCTGCCAAGGAGTCGGATGATCCTTGCGGGTGGATTGAATGTGCGAAATGTTAAGGAAGCAATCATGAAGGTGCGTCCGTTCATGGTGGATGTGTCGAGCGGGGTAGAGATTGATCGAAGAAAAGATGAGACGTTGATACGCGAATTCATTCGTGCAGTGAAAGAGGAGGAGAGCTGAGATGGCAATTGAGATGAGAAAAGGCAGGTATGGCAAATTCGGTGGGCAATATGTGCCGGAGACATTGATGACAGCGCTTATTGAGTTGGAGAAGGCTTATGAGCAGGCGAAGGCAGATCCAACGTTTGCTGAGGAGTTGGATTATTATTTACATGATTTTGTCGGTAGGGAGAACCCTCTCTATTTCGCGGAACGTTTAACTGCAAAAATCGGTGGTGCAAAGATTTACTTGAAGCGTGAGGATCTGAATCATACAGGCGCGCATAAGATCAATAATTCAATTGGTCAAGCATTGCTTGCGATGCGAATGGGCAAGAAGAAAATCGTTGCGGAGACAGGTGCGGGGCAGCATGGCGTGGCTACCGCAACTGCTTGCGCATTATTCGGGCTTGAATGCGTCGTGTTCATGGGCAAGGAAGATATACGCAGGCAGGAGTTGAATGTCTTCCGGATGGAATTATTAGGCGCAAAGGTTGTGTCGGTCGACAAAGGTTCGGGAACGTTGAAGGACGCAGTTAATGAAGCGTTGCGTTATTGGGTCACAAATGTGGAGGATACACATTATATATTAGGGTCGGCCCTTGGACCGCATCCGTTTCCTGAAATCGTGCGGGATTTCCAGCGGGTGATCGGTGTGGAGACACGGCGGCAGATTATTGAGAAGGAAGGACGTTTGCCGGACGCAATTGTTGCGTGTATTGGGGGAGGCAGCAATGCGATCGGCATGTTCCATCCGTTTATTGAGGATGAAGGCGTCGCATTATTTGGCGTCGAAGCGGCGGGCAGCGGCATCTCCACAGGGTTGCATGCAGCGGCGATTGCGTACGGCCGGGAAGGCGTGCTGCATGGGGCATATATGTATGTCCTTCAAGACGATGATGGATTTATTCAGGAAGCACATTCGATTTCGGCTGGGCTTGACTATCCTGCGGTCGGACCGGAGCATTGCCATTTGCATGATATTGGCAGGGTGAAATACGGGGCAGTGACGGATGCGGAAGCTCTTGAAGGGCTGACGCTTTTATCGAGGACGGAAGGGATCATTCCTGCACTTGAGAGCGCACATGCAATCTACTTGGCAACTGAACTGGCAAAGAATATGGCGCCTGAGAAAATCGTCGTCGTCTGTCTATCGGGCCGTGGCGACAAAGATATGCAGACGGTGCGTGATGTGCTTGGGGGTGGAGTGGGATGAAGACAGTTGAAAAGCGGATACGTGAATGCAGGGAGGAAGGGAAGATCGCGTTTATCCCCTATATCATGGCGGGGGACGGTGGATTGGAGACGCTACAGGAGAAACTCATTTTCCTTGAAGAATGCGGGGCGACGGCAATAGAGATCGGGATTCCGTTTTCGGATCCGGTTGCGGACGGGGAAGTGATCCAGCAGGCAGGGGAACGTGCACTTTTGAACGGTGTGACGTTGCGGAAAGTGTTAGAGAAGCTTGAGGAAGTTAAAGGTGAAGTGTCTGTTCCGTTGGTTATCATGACATATCTAAATCCAATTTTGGCTATAGGCGTCGCTTCATTTATTAAAAAATGCGAGGATATTGGCATTTGTGGGTTGATCATCCCTGACTTGCCAATTGAGGAAAATGGATTGTTGTATGAACAGTTACAAGGGACAGATATTGCCTTGATTCCTCTAATCTCCTTGACGAGTTCGCATGAACGGATAGCGGACATTACAGCCAATGCGGAAGGGTTTATATACGCAGTCACAGTGAACGGGATTACGGGCGTGCGAAATAGTTTTGGTAGTGAACTTGCTGAACATCTTAAGCGGGTGAAGGAAGTTAGCCCGGTGCCTGTCCTTGCCGGATTCGGGATTTCAACACCACAACAAGTTGAACAGCTTGGGGATCATGCTGACGGTGTCATTGTTGGCAGTGCGATTGTGGACGCGTTTCATCGTAAAGATTTGGAATCAATTCGTGGCTTACTAAAGGCGTCGGATAGAAAGTTTAAAAATATTGCCATTCCGTGAAACTTTTTCAACAATATGCACGTACTTATTACAAAGGGGATGTGCGGCATGCAGGTGGAAATGATTAGACATGAAGTGGAAACCACATATGACAAAGTGAAATCCTTGGCCGGTTGGAGTGTAACCAAAAACGTAGTATTAACAATTACTTCGTATTATGTGACGGCCGCCAAAGAATTCAATGCTGTCAATTTCAGTCAAGCCATGGCCTCCTTAAAGGAAAGGGCAGGCTGGTTTTCACCGTTACGTGGAAATTTATTGCCGATGATGGCAGCCTTTCTGACCCAATCCGCCAACTCCATGGATGAAGAAGCGGACCTTTTGTTAGTCAAACAGCGTGCGTTAAAGAAAGCAGGCTTTCGCAACTCGATTCATTCCTATTTAGCTGCACTTCTCATGAGTGATGATCCTAAACTGTTTGAAGAAGAGGCGGAGCAGGCAAAGAAGCTCTATGATGCGATGAAAAAACAACATTTCTTTCTGACTTCGGATGATGATTATGCCTATTCAATGCTTTTAGCGAAAAAGGGAGAGGATCCCGAACACCATGCACAGGCAATGCGCTGCTATTACGATGCACTGCGTAAAGAAGGTTTCCGAGCCGGTAATGAACTTCAATGGCTGTCGCAAGTGATGACATATACTGATATAACCTTTCACTCAGATTACGTAAAAAGAGCAGCAGATATATTTAGAGTTTTAGAGTATGACTTGAAAGTAAAGCCCATTCATTACCCGATGATTGGATTCCTTACCGTTTTTGATGTTGATGATCAAAAGATTAGGAAAGTTATCTCCATAACAAAAGAGTTAGAGAGATCTAAGCAGTTCAAATGGAATAGGGAAATGGCCTTGTCACTTGCATGCGGTATGATGCTGCACCATTTGACGGAATCCGCAAATCAAGTCGGTGTTAGTATGGCAACATCCATCGAGATGGTGTTACAAGCGCAGCAAGCAGTGATGGCGATAACCGTAGCCTCGGTAGCCGTTTCCTCAGCTACAAGTTCCTCGGATGGATAATTTGGATGAATATGTAAAATAAACAGGAGAAGAAGCCGTTAGTCGAACTATACGGCTTTTTTCTCCTTTTTTTAAAATTTATTTTTCAGGAAATTTATTTCGTGAAAACGCTTACAAGTCAATGTTTGTAATGATTTTGTCATATTAGAAGTAATGTAAGATTATGATATTCTAAAAAAACAGTATTGTCAGGACTTCTGATGTGTAGTATATTGAGTTCAATAACTTTTCGCAAAATAAGAAAATTGGTTATTTGATGAAGTGTCAGTGAGTAAGGGGGAAAGTCAGATGAAAAAGCCGGTCATAGAAATAAAAGATCTACGGACATCATTCAATATTAAAGGTGATTACTATGCAGCAGTGGATGGTGTCAACTTAACTGTCCATGAAAATGAAGTTGTGGCAATCGTTGGTGAATCAGGTTGTGGGAAAAGTGCATTGGCCCTTTCTATCATGGGATTGCATGACCATAAGAACACGAAGCTTGATGGTCAAGTAAACTTTGGTGATGAAAATCTATTAACAGTTTCCCGCTCCCGATTGAACAAAGTTAGAGGGAAGGACATAGGGATGATCTTCCAAGATCCGATGACTGCCCTGAACCCGCTTGCGACCATCGGAAGACAAATCGAAGAACCGATGGATTATCATCTAAAGTTATCCGCAGCAGAAAAGAAAAAACGAGCACTGGAACTTCTTCGTCGAGTCGGTATTAAAAACGAACAACGCGTGTACGAGCAATATCCGCATGAGCTATCGGGTGGGATGAGACAACGTGTCGTCATTGCTATCGCACTTGCATGCGATCCACTTCTTCTTCTTGCGGATGAGCCTACAACTGCCTTGGACGTAACGATTCAAGCACAGATTTTAGACTTGATGAAAGAATTGCAAAACCAAATGAAGACAGGAATCATCCTGATCACTCATGACCTTGGTGTTGTTGCTGAAATGGCAGACCGCGTAGTAGTTATGTACGCTGGTGAAGTTGTTGAAATTGCTGAGGTTAAGGAGTTATTTGAAAATCCATTGCATCCATATACGAGATCGCTATTGAATTCAATTCCTTCCAATATGCAGGCAAAGCAAAAGTTGCATGTCATTGATGGCATAGTTCCTTCTATTCAGAACCTCGATCGTGAAGGTTGCCGTTTCGCACCACGTATCGAGTGGATACCTGAAGAGGATCATGAAAAGAACCCGGAGATGCATGAAGCGGCACCGAACCACTTTGTCCGTTGCACATGCTACAAAACGTTCTATTTCCCGGAGGACAGAGTAGGAGAGAATGATTATGTCGCTACTAACAGTTAATGATTTGAAAGTTCACTATCCAATTCGTGGTGGTTTTTTCCGCAGAGTTGTAGACCATGTAAAGGCAGTTGATGGCATTAGCTTTGAATTACAACCTGGGGAAACATATGGTCTTGTCGGAGAATCCGGCTGTGGGAAAACGACTTCTGGTAGATCAATCATAGGCTTGAACAAAGCAACTGCCGGAGAAATGATATTTGAAGGCAAGGACTTAGCCAAAATGAGCAAAGCAGAACGATATAAATATACGAAAGACATTCAAATGATTTTCCAAGATCCATATTCTTCTTTGAATGGACGTAAAAACGTTTTGAACATCATCGCTGAACCTCTACGTAACTTTGAAAGACTTTCAGCTAAAGAAGAGCTTTTAAGAGTACAAGAATTGGTTGCGCGGGTCGGATTAAGCCCTGAGTCAATCTATAAGTACCCTCACCAATTTTCTGGTGGTCAACGTCAACGTATTGGAATTGCCCGTGCTCTTGCATTGAATCCCAAATTGATCATTGCAGACGAGCCAGTTTCGGCATTGGACGTATCCGTTCAGGCACAAGTATTGAACTTTATGCAGGAAATTCAAGAAGAGTTCAACTTGACGTATCTATTTATCTCGCATGACCTTGGAATCATTCAACATATGTGCGACCGAATCGGTATCATGTACCGCGGACGTTTCGTCGAAGAAGGTACTGCTGACGAAATCTACAATAACCCGCAGCATGTGTATACAAAACGTTTGATCGCTGCTATTCCGGAGATGAATCCTGAGAAGCGTTTCGAGAAGATGCATCTTCGCCAAGCGATTAACGAAGAATACCAAACCGGCTACAATAACTACTTTGACAAAGATGGACGGATGTTCGATTTGAAGAAGATTTCAGATTCGCATTCCGTTGCCATGCAATAAGAGGGGGATGATGTAAATGTTGAAATTCATTTTACGTAGAACATTGATCATGATTCCGCAGCTCATCCTCCTAAGCCTCGTCATCTTCATGCTTGCGAAAGCGATGCCGGGTGATGCGGTAACGGGAGCATTCATGGGGAATCCAGATGCTACACCTGAACAGATTGAAAAAATTCGTGAAAAGTTTGGCTTGAATGATCCGTGGTATGTTCAATACGGACGTTGGCTCGGAAAAGCGGTAAAGGGTGATTTAGGCCAGTCATACACTCACCAACAGCCAGTTACTACACTGATAGCAGGCCGAGTTGAGAATACAGTGCTACTTTCTTTATTCACTGGAATAGTAATCTATTTAATCGCCATTCCGCTTGGTATTATAGCCGGGCGCTGGACAGATTCTTGGGCGGATAAATTGATTGTTACTTATAACTATGTCGCATTTGCAACACCGCTTTTCGTTTTTGCCTTATTAATGCTTTTCGTATTCGCTTTTGTATTGGGATGGTTCCCTTATGGAGGCAGTGTCGATATTCGAATAGAGTCGGGAACATGGGATTATGTTGTCAGCAGGGCGAAACACTTATTCCTGCCAGTCATGTCAGGAGCAATAATTGCAACAGTCGGTACGATTCAATATTTGCGTAACGATATTATAGACCAGAAAAATAAAGAGTATGTGAAAACGGCGAGGGCCAAAGGGGTACCTGAAGGAAGAGTGTACACACGGCATATCTTGCGAAATTCACTATTGCCAATCGCAGCATTCCTTGGGTATGAGATTACAGGTTTGATCAGTGGCTCAGTCTTCATCGAAACCATCTTCAGTTATCAAGGACTCGGACAACTTTTCATTCAGTCAATTAACTTACGTGACTTCACCGTTGTTACAGCGCTTGTTCTCATATCCGGGACAGCTGTAGTAATCGGAACAATGCTATCGGACATCATCCTAAGCATTGTAGATCCACGTATCCGAATTGAATAATGAAAAAGGAAGAAGAGGAGGGGAATACCGATGAAAGATACAGTCACAATAAATGAAAAAGAATTGATTGCAAGAGAGAAGTTAAATAATCCATCGTTTGCAAGAACGATTTGGAGAGAAATAATACATGATAAGATGGCTATAATCTCGCTTATTTTGCTTATCATTATCTTAGGAACTGCATACTTATCACCGCTTTTTATAGACCAGGTAGCATTGAAACGTGTAAACTTCTTGAATGTTTGGAAGCCGCCTTCCGCCGCTAACTGGCTTGGTACTGACGACGGTGGTCGTGATGTATTTGGTCAGCTGATGATTGGTGCACGTAACTCATTTACAATCGGTATTGCCGTAACGGTGATTGCAGGAGTAATTGGCCTTTCATACGGATTGATTTCCGGATTTTACGGAGGCCACGTAGATAATGTCATGATGCGTTTTCTTGAATTCATGATGGTATTGCCAACTACTATGTTCATCATCGTAATGGTAACTATCATTCCAAATTATAATGTTGTCTCGTTTATTCTAATTATGAGTGTTTTCCTATGGCTCGGAAAAGCAAGGCTTATCCGTTCCAGAGCATTGCAAGAAAGGGAGCTTGACTACATCAACGCTTCCAAGACGTTAGGAACGCCAAGTTGGAAGATCATGCTTTTTGAAATGTTCCCTAACTTAAGTTCACTCGTCATCGTTAATATGACACTTACTCTTGCAGGAAATATCGGGATAGAAACAGGTCTTACTTTCTTAGGTTACGGATTACCTGCTGGTACTCCTTCACTTGGAACGCTTGTTGCATTCGCAAGAAACCCGGATATCGTGCAAAATAAGTGGTGGTCATGGTTACCTGCAGCATTACTAATTTTAGTAATGATGCTGTGTATAAATTTCGTCGGGCAAGCGATCAAACGCGCGTCAGACGCAAGGCAAAGATTAGCCTAAAAAATAAGGGGAGGGAATACAATGGCAAAGAAGCAGTTTATGCTACTTGCAAGTCTATTGCTTGTTCTCAGCGTATTTTTAGCTGCATGTACAGGCAAGGACAAAGACAATGCTGGTGAAGAGAAACCAGACAAAGACACAGGAAAAACAGAAACACCTAAAGATGACGATGATGAGGAAGAGCCAGCAGAAGATCCAAACGCTGGACTCGATTTCCCACTTACTGTCACTAACACAGGAACACCAATCGATGGCGGAGAGTTGAACTATGCATTAGTTTCTGACACTCCATTCGAAGGTACTCTAAGCCCAGTGTTCTACTCAGGTTCACCTGATAACACTGTAATGAGCTTCTTCAATGAAAGCTTGTTCGCTTATGACGGTGACTTCTTGATCACTAACGACGGTGCTGCAACATACGAAATCTCTGAAGACTACAAAACTATCACAATCACAATCCGTGATGGCGTAAAATGGCATGACGGCGAGCCTGTTAAAGCAAGTGACCTTCTTTACTCTTACCAACTACTTGGTCACCCGGACTACACAGGAACTCGTTACACATTCATGATCTCTAACGTTGACGGTATGCCTGCATATCATAACGGAGAAACAACTGAAATTTCTGGTATCACAGTTTCTGATGATGACAGAACAATCTCAATTACTTACACAGAAGCGACTCCTTCACTTTTGTCTGGTATTTGGGGTAACGCAACACCAAGACACCATGTCGGAGATGTTATGACAGGTGAAGTTACAATGGAACAACTTGTAGCTTCTGACAAAATCCGTACAAACCCAATCGGTTTCGGACCATACAAAGTTTCAAAAATCGTTCCAGGTGAATCTGTTCTTTATGAGCGTAACGATGATTACTGGAGAGGTAAGCCTCAACTAGATTCTATCGTATTGAAAGTAGTAAGCTCTGCTTCTATCCTTGAAGCACTTAAGAAAGGCGATATCGATATCGCATCAATTCCAGTTGACCAATACTTGAACGCTAAAGAACTCGACAATATCGAATTGTTAGCGGAAGTTGACCTTGCTTACACTTACATCGGTTTCAAACTTGGTAAGTGGGATGCAGATAAGAAAGAAAGCATAACAGATCCAAATGCAAAAATGGCTAACAAACTTGTACGTCAAGCAATGTGGTGGGCAATGGACAACGAAACTGTCGGTAAAGAACTTTACCACGGTCTACGTTTCCCAGGTACAACTCTAATTGTTCCTGTATTCGCTTCATTCCATGATTCAAGCATTCCAACACCGCACTACGACCCTGAAAAGGCGAAAGCGCTTCTTGACGAAGCTGGCTACGTTGACGTTGACGGAGACGGATTCCGTGAGAACGATAAGGGCGAGAAATTCGAACTTAACTTCGCTTCCATGTCAGGTGGAGAAACTGCTGAGCCAATCGCACAGTGGTACATTCAAAACTGGGCTGACGTAGGTATCAAAGTACAACTTCTTGAAGGCCGTCTACATGAGTTCAACTCATTCTACGACCGCGTAGAAGCTGACGATCCAGATATCGACATCTACCAAGGTGCTTGGGGTGTAGGTTCTGACCCGAACCCATCTGGTCTATACGGCAGAACTGCAGCATTTAACTACACTCGTTACACAAGCGAGAAGAACGATGAGCTTCTTGCAGCTATCTCTGGCGAAAAATCTTTGGATACAGAATACCGTGCAGGTAAGTTCAAAGAGTGGCAAGAGCTTATGGTTGATGAAGTTCCAGTTGCACCAACAGTATTCCGTTACTACCTAATGGGTGTTAACAAACGTGTTACAAACTACTCCATCGAATCAGGCACAGACCTACGTCTTTGGAAGTGGGGCGTAACTGAATAATAAGTGACTACAAGGTTCTCCTTGTAATCTACAATTACCGCCATCCGGCTAATCGGGTGGCGGTTTTTGCATGTTTATATTTTCGTACCCTTCTTTTTTAATTCACAAACTATATTGTAATATTCATAAGTATTTGATAGTATTGAAGTTACCAATAAATCAGTCAGTGAGTAATTAAATAGAAGAAATGGGGGGAGAAGTATTGAAGTATTATGTTTCCGTAGACATGGAAGGCATTACAGGTCTGCCAGATTATACGTTTGTTGACTCATCTAGGCATAATTACGAGAGGGCGCGGCGTATTATGACAGAGGAGGCAAACGCAATCATCCGAGCGGCATTTGGCCAGGGGGCTGAAGAAGTACTTGTTAATGATAGCCATTCCAAGATGAACAACCTTCTTGTGGAAGAATTGCATCCCGACGCGGATTTGATAACCGGTGATTTGAAAGCGTTTTCGATGGTGCAGGCCTTGGATGACTCTTTCGATGGTGTGATTTTCATTGGATATCATGCAAGGGCCGGGCAACCGGGTGTAATGAGCCACTCGATGACTTTTGGTGTTCGAACGATGTTCATCAATGACGTGGAAATTGGAGAACTCGGATTGAACGCATATGTGGCGGGTCATTACGGCGTACCTGTCATCATGGTAGCGGGTGACGATCAAGCCTGCCGCGAAGCTGAAGCATTGATACCCGGCATCGTAACCGCGGCGGTAAAACAATCTATCTCACGCTCCGCTGTAAAGACCCTTCATCCTAAAAAATCCCAAGCGTTATTGGAAGAAAAGACGGCTGAAGCGATTGCGAAACGTACTATGATCAAACCTTTAATCCCTCCTGCTCAACCAATATTACGGATTGAATTCACAAACTATGGACAGGCGGAATGGGCTGCACTAATGCCGGGTTGTGAAATTGAACCGGGGACTACAATTGTGAGGTTTGAAGCAAGAGACATTTTAGAAGCATATCGTGCGATGCTTGTAATGGTGGAGTTGGCAATGCAAACAAAGTACTGTTAGGGGGGATGCCGCATGGCGATTTACATAGTAAAGAGATTCTTCATGATGATTGCGACAATCCTCATTATAGCAACGCTAACATTTTTCTTAATGCACTCGATACCAGGTTCTCCGTTCGACGAAGAAAGGACATCGAATCCGACAATCCAAGCAAATTTAGAGAAATTCTATAAGTTGGACCAACCGACACATGTGCAATACTTTGAGTATTTGAAGTCAATTGCCACATTTGACTTCGGGCCTTCCATTAAGAAGCCGAATGAGACGGTGAACACATTACTTGCAAGAGGTTTCCCGATTTCATTTGAACTTGGAATGATAACGATCCTTGTAGCGGTCATTTCGGGGATTACGTTAGGAACCCTTGCGGCCTTGCGCCATAACGGGATCATCGATTATTCCGCGATGGCATTTGCCGTCATTGGGATATCCGTTCCGAACTTCGTGTTGGCGACCGTTTTAATCCAGCAATTTGCGGTCAATTGGAATATATTTCCCCCAGCCACTTGGAGTAGCAGGATGCATATGGTCTTACCGACATTGGCACTTGCCACAGGTCCAACCGCAATCATTGCACGTTTGACAAGGTCGAGCATGTTAGAGGTACTCACCCAGGATTATATGAAGATGGCGAGGGCAAAAGGATTATCCCCTGCACGCATCGTATTGCGCCATGCACTCAGGAATGCATTAATGCCGGTCGTTACCATTATGGGTACAATGCTCGCGGGAATATTGACAGGTACATTTGTTATCGAAAAGATCTTTGCAATACCAGGGATGGGGAAATATTTTGTGGAAAGCATTAATAATCGGGATTATCCAGTGATTATGGGGTCAACTGTATTCTATAGTGCATTTTTAGTATTCATGTTGTTTTTAGTAGATATCGTCTATGGATTCATTGATCCGCGCATTAAACTTCACCGGAAGGAAGGTGATGCGTGATGGTAACACGTCAACAAAATGTGCAAGCCCCGGACGAGTGGTTCAAACCGAAAGGGCGGGATGCTGAAAAGTCCGAATCCGTCGTTCGTCCCTCACTTTCCTATTGGAAAGATGCATGGCGGAGATTACGGAAAAATAAATTGGCAATGGGCGGTCTCATATTCTTAATCATTTTAACGTTGTTTGCTATATTTGCTCCTATTCTATCGCCACATAATATAGAAACGACACAGTACGCCAATCAGAATCAGCCGCCTTCTTCGACACATTGGTTCGGAACGGATGATAAGGGATGGGATGTCTTTACACGAACTTGGCATGGAGCCCGGGTCTCGTTATTTGTCGGCGTCGCAGCGGCTTTGATCGACTTCTTCATCGGCATTATTTATGGAGGAATCAGTGGTTATAAAGGTGGAAGGACGGATACGATCATGATGCGTATCATTGAAGTCCTTTATGGGCTGCCGCATTTATTAGTCGTAATTCTATTAATGGTCATCATGGGTCCAAGTTTAACGACAATCATTGTGGCACTGACGATAACCGGATGGGTAGGAATGGCCCGGATTGTCAGGGGACAAGTACTTCAGATTAAAAACTATGAATTTGTCACTGCATCCAAATCATTTGGTGCAAGGACACCAAGGATTATTAGAAAGAATTTACTTCCGAATACAATGGGTCCGATCATCGTTCAAATGACATTGACTGTTCCAAGTGCAATTTTTGCGGAAGCGTTCTTAAGTTTCATCGGACTTGGTATCCAAGCACCTGTGGCAAGCTGGGGGGTAATGGCGAATGATGCATTGCCAGTTATACTATCAGGTCATTGGTGGAGATTATTTTTCCCGGCACTTTTTATTTCACTAACAATGTTTGCATTTAACGTCCTCGGAGACGGTATGCAAGATGCACTTGATCCGAAACTGAGGGGGTGAATGGGTTGAATGAAAATGGAAGTACGTTAAATGAAGGTGGAGCGGCGGTCTTATCAAAACCCGAAAAAAAACTTAAAAAAGTGTTCAATGAAGTAATGCTTTCCGTACGAGATTTATATGTTTCATTCAGAACGTTCGGGGGGGAGGTACAAGCATTACGTGGCGTGTCCTTCGATTTATATAAAGGAGAGACACTCGCGATTGTCGGAGAGTCGGGTTGTGGGAAGAGCGTAACGGCGAACACGATAATGGGGTTGATCCCTGAACCTTCGGGACGCATCAAAAATGGAAGTGTTCTTTTTAAGGGCAAGGATTTAACGAAGTTGGACAAATCCAAAATGCGGAAAGTACAGGGTGTTGACATTTCAATGATATTCCAGGATCCGATGACTGCATTGAACCCGACACTTAAAATTGGTGAACAGCTTACGGAAGGGTTAAGAACCCACCAAAAAGTGAGTAAAGCCGAGGCGTATAAAAAGGCTATTGAGCTGCTTGAAGTGGTTGGCATCCCGAATCCTGAAGAGAGGATGAAGCAATATCCTCACCAATTTTCAGGAGGGATGCGGCAACGAATTGTCATCGCAATTGCGTTAATATGTGAACCTGAACTGTTAATAGCGGATGAGCCTACAACCGCATTGGATGTGACAATCCAGGCGCAAATTCTTGAATTGTTTGAGGAAATTCAAGGGCGGACAGGCGTTTCCATCATCCTGATCACGCATGACTTAGGTGTTGTTGCGAAGATAGCGGATCGAATTGCGGTTATGTATGCAGGTAAAATCATTGAAATCGGTACGAAGCGTGAAGTTTTCTATACTCCGCAACACCCTTATACAAAGGGCTTGCTTGCTTCCGTTCCGAGGCTTGACCTGAAGGAAGAGGAACTTCAACCGATCGAAGGGACGCCGCCGGATTTATTTGCCCCACCGATTGGATGTCCGTTCACGGCAAGATGTCCGTTTGCGATGGAAGTTTGCGATCGAATTTACCCGGGGACGACCGACTTATCCGTAACGCATGCAGTGGACTGCTGGCTGCAGGATGAACGAGCGAAAAGGTTGTTTGATAAATAAGGTGCTACGCACAAAAGTGCTTATCTATTCACATACAAACAAAGGGGGTTTTTGATTTGAAAAAGTGGTTGACGTTTTTGATGGTGGCTATGCTTGCTCTTGTTCTTGCGGCATGTACTGCAAATAAGGACGCAGGGAAAGAGCCCGGTAAGACGACAGAACCTACGACCAATGAAGGAAAAGATGAAGGGAAGTCGGAAGATGTGGCTGCTGCTGAGAAGGTCCTTCTCTTGAACAACGGTGATGAGCCGACGTCATTTGATCCGTCCATCGGTTTCAATGCGGTGTCCTGGAGTGCGCTTAACAACATTATGGAAGGTTTGACGCGCCTTGACAAGGATCACCGGGCAGTGGAAGCAACGGCCGAAAAAATCGATATTTCTGATGATGGATTGACGTACACGTTTACAATCCGCAGCAATGCGAAATGGTCCAATGGCGATCCTGTAACAGCCGGGGATTTTGTATTTGCATGGAAACACATGTTGAATCCGGAAACAGCTTCACCGGCAGCGTTCCTTGCGTATTTCATCGAAGGGGCAGAGGCTTATAATAATGGGGAAGGTTCTGCTGATGACATCGCAATTGAGGCAAAGGATGAAAAGACGTTCATTGTCAAATTGACATCACCGAACGAAGCGTTTTTAAATATCATTACAAACCCAAGCTTCTTCCCGATCAATGAAAAAGTTGCATCCGCCAATCCTAAATGGCATACGGAAGCATCGACTTTCGTTGGAAACGGACCATTCAAATTATCTGCATGGGATCATGATGTGAGTTTTGAATTTGAAAAGAACGAACATTACTGGGATGCAGGCGTAGTTAAATTGGATAAAGTTCACTGGGCAATGGTGAATGATACGACAACTGCTTACCAAATGTATCAAGCCAATGAGTTGGATGTAACGGGCGTTCCATCTGAAATTGCTGACCAATTGAAAGATAGCGACGAGCTCCGCGTCGATGACCAAGCGGGCTTGTACTTCTACCGTTTCAATACTTCAATGGAGCCATTTACGAATAAAAAGATCCGTCAGGCATTTGCATTTGCAGTTGACCAAGAAGAAATCGTCAATTATGTAACGAAAAATGGAGAAAAACCAGCACATGGCTTTGTTACATTTGGATTCATCGGGCCGGACGGTAAAGAATTCCGTGATACGGTAGGCGATCTTGTATCCTTTAATCCTGATAAGGCGAAACAGCTTTTGGAAGAAGGGATGAAAGAGGAAGGATATACTGAACTACCTAAAGTTACAATTACGTACTCAACAAGTGAATCCCATCAAAATATTGCAATCGCTCTTCAATCCAAATTCAAGGAAGTATTAGGTGTTGATGCGGAATTGCAAAACGTTGAAGGCGGAGTTTTCCTATCTGAGCAAAAAGAGTTCAAATACCAAATGTCCCGTTCCTCTTTCCTGCATGACTATGCAGACCCTGTGAACGCGCTTGAAAGCTTCATTACCGGCTCTTCAATGAACCGTACTACATGGTCGAATGCTGAATATGATAAGCTTATTGCGGATATTAAAAATGAAACAGATGAAAACAAACGCTGGGAATTGTTGAAACAGGCGGATAAGCTTCTTATGGAAGAAATGCCTGTATTCCCTCTCTACTTCTATAACTCAACATCACTTGAAAAGCCGGGCGTATCCGGAATCTTGCGCCACCCTGTAGGCTATTTAGATTTGAAATACGCAGATAAGAACTAATTCAACGTCGCGGTGTCCATCATGGCGCCGCGATTTTTCAATTATGCGTGCATATAGGGATTTATGCGCTTTTAGAGGTTGATTATGCGTGAGAATCGCGATTTATGAGGTTTTCGAATGATTTATGCGTGATTCGAAGTGTTTATGCGTTTTTGGATAAAATAATGCTTGATTCCATCTGATTTTTGATCGAAAGAGGTGCAGGAAAATGAGAATACGACCGAAAAGGCTACAGCCGGGAGATACGATTGGTATCGTCGCGCCATCCAGTCCGCCGAATCAAGCAAATCTTGAACGATCGCTCGCTTTTTTAAGGGGGTTTGGTCTGAAATGGAAATTTGGACGAAATGTGAATAGCGTCAACGGCTACCTTGCAGGAACTGATGATGAACGGCTCCAAGATCTCGAAGACATGTTCACTGATCCATCCATTGATGGCATCATCTGTGCGGGAGGCGGATATGGATCTGCCCGGTTTACAGATCGGTTGGATCTCCAATTAATACGCGAAAATCCGAAGATATTCTGGGGATTCAGTGATATCACATTCTTGCACACCGCGATGGGTTTGTACTCAAATATAGTTACATTCCATGGTCCGATGCTTGCGTCTTGTGTTGGAAAAGACACGTTCCATGAACTATCCGCAAAAATGTTCATGCAACTGTTTGAACCAATGGAACTTCATTATACCGAAGACATTTCTCCTCTTGGGACAATTAGCGGTGGAGTTGCACAGGGCGAAATTGTTGGAGGCAACCTTTCGCTGCTTGCCGACACAATGGGAACAAAATTCGAAGTCGAAACGAAAGGTAAATTGCTTTTCATTGAAGATGTCGGGGAAGAACCATATCGGGTGGATGGGATGTTGAACCAACTCCGCATGGCGGGTAAGTTTTCTGATGCTTCTGGAATCATAATAGGGGACTTTTCTGAGGTCGATTTAAAGAAAACGAAGAGTTCATTTACGATAGACGAGGTTTTTGAACAATACTTTGGGGATATTGGAAAACCGGTTGTAAAAGGATTTAAAATCGGCCATTGCGAGCCGCATTTTGCGATTCCGTTAGGTGTTGAGGCAAAGCTTGACGGGGATGAGAAAACACTCACGATCCTGCCCGGGGTGGTATAGGCCCATTCCGTTGTTATGACCAACAAGGAGAAGAGTACAGTTAACTATCGGAAAGGGGGAAATGAAATGACAGAGCAAAGCGCAAATATGTATGCATGCGCAGTACCGGTCGCGACTGTTTGGACGTCACCGGAATCGGCTCGAGAAATGGACACGGAAGGTGTTTCCAATCCGCTTCAGCTGAATAAATGGTTGGAAAAGCTTGCATACGAAGAGCGTCTTGACCTATGCAACAGCAACCGTGTACAGACTCAAATATTGTATGGAGAACCGGTCATCGTAGAGGAAATCGTTGGTGATTGGGCGAAAGTGATTGCAGTTTGGCAACCATCGAAAAAGGATGAGAGAGGATATCCGGGCTGGGTACCACTTGTCCAATTGAAAAAGGCGACTCCACTTGAAGAGGCGGGCGGTTTCATACGAGTTGCCGTTGCAAAGTCACAGTTGTGGAACAAAAACGGTACGCCTTTTATGATTGTGCCATTCAATACGATTCTGCCATTGACTGATGAAAGCGAAGATTATTTCCATGTGAAGACACCGGATGGAGAGGCATTGATTCTTAAGACGGATATTGTACGTGCGCCTTCCGTCCATCAATTTAAAAAACGTCCTTTAGCATCAGCAGTTGATGAGGGCATGGCTTTTTTGGACATCCCTTATTTCTGGGGCGGCATGTCGTCGTATGGTTTTGATTGCTCCGGCTTCACATACAATATGCTGAAAGCTTGTGGGTATTTCATTCCAAGAGATGCGAGCGATCAGGCGAAGATCGGTGAAGAGGTGCCGATGGATGATTCGTCTTTCTGGGAGAAGGGTGATTTAGTATTCTTCGCGAACGATGAAGGAAAAGGCAATGTTCGACACGTCGGCTTTTACTATGGAAACGGTTTGCTTCTTCACTCTCCTTCAACAGGGCAATCGGTTGAATTGTTGAAGTTGGAGGGTTCGAAGCTTGAACGTGATATTTGTGCGGTTCGAAGATTTGGTGTGGATAGGGGGCGAATTGAATGACCAAGAACGTGATTCTGTCTGTCAATAACTTGAAGCGCCATTTCGATGTAGGTCGAGGCCAGAAGTTGAAGGCGGTCGATGGCATCAGTTTTGACATTATGAGAGGGGAAACATTCGGCCTTGTTGGAGAGTCCGGATGCGGGAAATCGACGGCGGGTCGAACGATTTTGGGCCTTTATAATAAAACGGACGGGGAAGTATTATACGAAGGGCAGAGTATCCACGATATGACGGACAACGAACGGTATCGATTTTTGAAGAAAATGCAAATGATCTTCCAAGATCCATACGCTTCTTTGAATCCGCGTTCCACCGTTTATGAAATTATTGCTGAGCCGATGATAGTCCATAAAATGTACAAGACCCAAGAGGAAATGCGCGCACGGGTACATGAATTGCTTGAAGATGTCGGTTTAAACAGGGATCATGCCAATCGCTATCCACATGAGTTTTCCGGTGGGCAGCGGCAACGTATCGGCATCGCCCGTTCGCTCGCACTCGACCCTGATTTCATCATTGCGGATGAGCCGATTTCGGCTTTGGATGTCTCTGTACAAGCTCAGGTCGTTAAGCTATTGCAACGATTGCAACGGGAAAAGGGGCTGACGTATTTATTCATCGCGCATGATTTGTCGATGGTCAAATACATATCGGACCGAATCGGCGTCATGTATTTGGGGCATATGGTGGAACTTACATCAAGCAAGCAGCTTTATGACAAACCATTGCACCCCTATACAGAAGCATTGTTGTCGGCCATTCCAATCCCAGATCCGGATATTGAAGAGTCTCGGGAACGAATATTATTGAAAGGTGAGCTTCCAAGCCCGATCAATCCACCGTCGGGTTGTGTGTTCCGTACGCGCTGTCCATATGCAATGGAGGTTTGTGGGGAATTGAAACCGAAATGGCTTGAAAAGGAAAAAGGACATTTTGTCGCCTGTCATTTGCATGATGCGGAAGTGATGAAACGGTCGGATGCGGTAAGAGAAGCTGTTGGGTCGTCCTGAAACTTCAGGGCGGCTTTTTTGCGTACCTATGATTCGCTTGTCTTCAACGAATTGCCGCATTGTGTAGAAGTTGCCAAGCTAAAATGATTAATCTATAATAGAGTCGTTGTAATTTCCTCAACTCCCTCATAAAGACCTACATCACGTTAGGTCCCAATCAAATGGACGCTCGTCCTAAACCGCATATTCTTGCAAAACACTAAATGCACTAAAAAAATGAATAAGAAAGATAGTAGTAGTAGAATACTATCTACAGTTATCTAAAATATGTGACTATTATTTGGAGGTGTTTTTTATTGAAACTATCACCAGTTGAACAGGAAAAGTTATTGTTACACGTAGCAGGGGAACTCGCGTTGAAGCGTAAAGCTCGAGGCGTCAAGTTGAATTATCCTGAGGCTGTAGCTCTTATTTGTCATTTCATCATGGAGGGTGCCCGAGATGGGAAGTCTGTTGCGCAGTTGATGAGTGAGGGGAAACAATTATTGACGGTGGACGATGTAATGGAAGGCGTCGGCGACATGGTAAAGGATGTACAGATTGAGTGCACGTTTCCGGATGGGACCAAGTTGGTTACGGTGCATCACCCAATTCAATAAGGAGGTTTTCGTATGAAACCAGGAGAGATCAAGGCGGCAGACGGGTGGATTGAAATCAATGTCGGACGAGCCGTGAAGACAGTGAAAGTCGCGAATACAGGTGATCGTCCGATTCAGGTTGGGTCTCATTTCCATTTTATTGAGGTGAATAAATTCTTAGAATTCGATCGTGAGCAAGCGGTTGGAATGCATTTGAATATACCTTCAGGGACGGCGGTCCGTTTTGAACCGGGTGAGGAAAAAGAAGTGGAGCTCGTCGAGTTTGGCGGAAGACGCCATGTTTTTGGTTTGAATAAATTGACGGAAGGTTCCACACATAAACGAGAGGAAATTATAGAGAAAGCATCTGATGGAGGATTTAAAGGAGCTGACAGTTAAGTGAAAATTACACACGAGCAGTATGCAAGGATGTTCGGCCCGACTGTGGGCGACAAGGTTCGTTTGGCAGATACAGATCTATGGATTGAAATAGAGAAGGATTATACGACTTATGGAGACGAAGGCATTTTTGGCGGCGGAAAGTCCTTACGCGTATCGATGGGACAGAACAGTGAGAAGACGTCCGAGGAAGGGGTACTGGATACTGTCATCACGAATGCAATGATCATTGATCATACAGGCATCGTGAAGGCTGATATCGGTATCAAGAATGGAAGGATTGTCGGAATCGGTAAGGCCGGAAATCCGAATACGATGGATGGTGTCGACCAAGACATGATCATCGGTGTTGGAACAGAAGTATATGGGGGCGAGGGGTTGATCGCGACAGCGGGTGCGATTGATACGCATATTCATTTTATCAGCCCTCAGCAAGTGGAAACGGCATTGAATGCAGGAACGACGACATTTATCGGCGGTGGGACAGGTCCCGCGTCTGGCTCGACAGCTACGACAGTGACTCCAGGAAAATGGCATTTGCATCGGATGCTTCAACAGATTGAAGACATTCCGCTGAATATTGGATTGTTCGGAAAGGGAAGCGCAGCTTTTCCAGAGCCGCTTGTTGAGCAGATTCGGGCAGGCGCGATTGGCATGAAAATCCATGAAGACTGGGGTGCGACACCTTCCGCATTGGATCAGAGCTTGAAAGTTGCAGATGAATACGATATCCAAATCGCATTGCACTCGGATACGTTGAACGAAGCTGGATTCGTCGAAGACACGATTGATGCGATTGACGGGCGGGTCATCCACGTTTTCCATACGGAAGGAGCGGGTGGTGGACACGCACCGGACCAATTGAAGATGGCGTCACTACCAAATGTATTGCCGGCTTCTACGAATCCGACAAAGCCGTTTACGACGAATACGATTGACGAGCATTTAGACATGCTCATGGTTTGCCATCACTTGAAACGTGATGTGGCGGAGGACGTTGCTTTTGCAGATTCTCGAATTCGCCCGGAGACGATTGCTGCCGAGGACATTATGCAAGATCTTGGGATTTTGAGCATCATGTCATCCGATTCCCAGGCGATGGGCCGGGTAGGCGAAGTGACGATCCGGACATGGCAGACTGCAGACAAAATGAAGAAGCAACGCGGTCCACTTCCGCAGGATGAAGGAAAAGACAATGATAATTTCCGAGTAAAGCGCTACGTTTCGAAATATACGATAAACCCAGCAATAGCCCAAGGGATTTCACATGAAGTCGGATCGATCGAGGAGGGCAAGTTGGCAGACATCGTTTTATGGGAACCTGCATTTTTTGGTGTTAAAGCTCAAATCGTCATTAAAGGCGGTGTGGCCGTATATGCAATGACGGGTGATCCAAATGCATCAATCCCAACACCGCAACCGATGATGGGCCGACGCATGTACGGATTCCATGGACAAGGCCCGCAAAATGCAGCGATGACATTCCTACCAAAAATCGCAGTAGAAGAAGGCCTTCCAGAACAACTTGGACTTAAGAAAATGATCGGAACAGTGAAGAATTGCCGCAACGTTTCAAAAGCGGATATGAAGCATAATAGCGAAATGCCTGTGATCGATGTCGATCCGGAGACGTATGAAGTGAAGATTGACGGTGAACTGGCAACATGCGATCCGGTCGACGTCCTTCCGATGGCGCAAAGGTATTTCTTATTCTAAAGCGAAGGGTGCCTGCCTAAGGGCGACAGACATAAGGCAAAGACGCATAGTGGAGGGTTTTGCCACGGAGCGGCTTTGACTTATGATCCGAGCCCTTGGCACCCGGAGTCTGGATGTTATTCTAATAAAACCGAAGTCTTTGAGAAAAAGGAGCATACTCGATGTTAATTGAAAAAATCATAGGCAATATCGGAGATACCGAAGAAATTTCAGGGAAACGCATCGAATGGGTCGAACTGGAATGGGAAGAACTAAGCAAGCGTATTTTGCGTACAGAAACGAATGAAGGTACGGACATCGCTTTACGCATCAATCAGGAGGAACCGTTGAAATACGGTGACCTCTTGTTTGAAGACGACGAGCGTTGCATCGTTATCCGGACGAAAATGGAACAGGTCATCGTTATTCGACCGAAGGATATGGTTGAAATGGGTAAAGCCGCTTTCGAGCTTGGCAACCGTCATACACCTGCTTTGATCGAAAAAGATGAGATTGTCGTGCGTGCGGATCATACGCTTGCACCATTATTGGATGAGGTGGGTGTGGCATATGAAACAACCGAACGACGATTTAAACAACCTTTCAAATACCGTGGCCATTCCCACTGACATCCAGTTCCTTCGACTGCTCCAAATCCATGACTCTGCATTCCCAATCGGTACTTACACACAATCGTACGGGATGGAAACGTACATCCAGGAGGACGACATCCGGGTAAAGGAGGAACTCATTGCTTTTTGCAAAACGTTTCTCCACTATAACCTCGTCTACGGGGATGCCATTCTTATACAGGAAGCATTTGAAGCTGCTAAAAACAAGGACATCGATCGACTTTTGCATTTGGAAGAGCTCTGCGGGGCAATCAAGCTTGCGAAGGAGTCAAGAGATGCGAGTGTCAACTTGGGCAGACAATTCATCAAGACTGTTGCACCTCTTGTAGAGGACGTATTTTTTGATGAATGGAAAGGCCGTATCACTGCCAATGAAATTAAAGGGCATTATGCGATTTTATACGGCATTTATTGCGCAGTTAATGGAGTCAATGCCCACCATGCGGTCTTGTCGTATTTATTCTCATCAGTGAACGGCCTTGTCCAAAACGCAGTGCGAGCCGTTCCATTCGGACAAAATACAGGCGTCCAAGCAATGCATCAGCTATCCGAAGAAGTCGTCAAGGCTGCCGGCATTGTCGCTAATTTGAAAGAAGAAGACATCAGCAACAACGCATTAGGCATCGAGCTTGCCTCGATGAAACACGAATACCTATTCTCAAGATTATTTATTTCGTAATTATTTGTTTTATAAATAGAAAGATTATCTGATAAATAGAGATTTCCGTTGCTTGAAGTGAAAGGCGGCGACTCCAGTAAACGCGCAGCGTTGCGTCCCTTAGGAAGCAGAAAGTAGTTGGCGGCTGCCTTAATTTCTGCAAAGAACGCAGAAATACGGCAAATCGAACTCTTCGTGGTTCGATTGGAAATCGTCCGCCTGCAACGTAAAGCAACTGTTCATTCTTTATTTTTTCATTACAATAGGAGGCGGTTTTTTATATGAAACCAGTACGTATTGGAATCGGAGGTCCCGTCGGATCAGGCAAAACATCACTCGTAGACGCACTAACTCGTGCAATGCATGAAAACTACAACATAGCAGTCATTACAAACGACATATACACACGCGAAGACGCCCAATTCCTAATGAACCACGGCGTTTTAGATGAAAACAGAATTCTTGGAGTAGAGACAGGCGGATGCCCACATACCGCAATCCGTGAAGATGCTTCCATGAACTTCGCAGCAATCGACGAATTAAAAGAACGCTTCAACGACCTCGATATCGTTTTCGTCGAAAGCGGTGGCGATAACCTCTCAGCTACATTCAGCCCTGAACTTGTAGACGGATACATCTACGTAATTGACGTCGCGGAAGGACAAGATATTCCAAGAAAAGGCGGTCCAGCTTTAACAAGATCCGATCTTTTATTGGTCAATAAAACGGACCTCGCACCACATGTTGGAGTAGATCTTGAAGTATACGAAAGCGATGTTAAGAAAATGCGAGGCGGCCGCCCTTATGTCCTTGCAGATGTCCGCACACGAAAAAACGTCGACCAAATCGTCGAGTGGATCAAACGGAATATGTTGCTTGAAGGCGCAGGGACGACAAGTGCCGGTGAGTAATGTGGCACGAAGACACCATAACGGCAAACTGGAAATGGTGTTTGAGCCAAGGAGAGGTTTCACAAGGATGCCGCATGTATTCCAGCAACCGCCTCTAAAGGCGAGCCGTGAATTATACGAAGGCGACAATCCAATGGCGACAGTATATGTGATGGAGTCTTCGGGCGGCATGGTAGCTGGTGATCGAAATGATATTTCTATAAAACTTTTGCCGGGAAGCAAGGCAAGAATCATCCAGCAATCGGCGTTGAAAGTGTACAGGTCACATACAGGCGAAACTTGTGTGCAATCAATTGAAGCGGAGATTGAGGAAGGCGCGCGCCTTGAATGGATGCCGGAAGTGATCATTCCGTTTGCGGATTCGAAATTCAAAATGGAAACGACGATCCGTCTTGCGAAGGATGCCACTTTACTATGGGGTGAAATCATCGCGCCTGGCAGGGAGATGAGAGGGGAAGTATTCGACTTCTCATCGTTAAAGTCGATGTTGAGGATTTACGTCGAAGGTGAGCTGATTGCTTTCGACAGTCTGTGTTTCTTCCCGAAGAATATGAAACTTCAAGAGCTTGGAATGCTTGAGGATGCATTATATGTCGGCTCTATCTGGCTCGTTTCAGATAAAGCAGATCAGCTCGATCTACGAGTAATCGAGGAGACATTGAATGTGGGAGACGGCTTACGCGCTGGAGTGACAAGGCTTGCGGGAAATGCGGTCCATTGCCGTTTCCTTGGCGTCAATCAATGGAGGCTACAGCAGGAGATGAAGCGCGTCTATTCCGAGCTTTCTGCGCTCATTTAAAGGATGGAGGAAACTATGAAAAAACAAATAAGTATAATAGCCCTCATCTCACTAAGTCTGCTGTTAGCATTGGCGGGGTGCGGAAAAGGTAAAGAGAAGACCGTTAACGGCAAAAAGGAAAACAGTCTTATTTATGCATCCGAGGCTGAGTTTGCCGGTCTGAATCCGATTCTTGAGGAGACGAATTTGGATGCGCTCCTCTTCCGGGGGCTGTTTCGTTTTGATGAAAACAATGAACCGAAAGCCGATATTGCAGATTCCTTCGTCATATCGGATGACAAATTGACTTATACATTCAAGGTGAAGCAGGATATTCGTTTTCACGACGATGAACTGCTGACTGTAGATGATGTGATTTTTACAATCGAAAGTATTTTGGATGATAAAAACGCTTCGTTTTTGAAATCGGATTTCACTGAAGTGGCATCAATGAAAAAGCTGAATGATTACGAGTTTGAGTTGAAGCTAAAACACCCGTTCACACCTATTCTTGATAAGCTGACGGTACCTATATTGCCAAAGCATTCGTTTCAAGGTGTAGACATGAGGACGGCAGAGTTCAACAGCCATCCGATTGGCGCAGGACCTTATCAGTTCGACAAATGGGACCGTGGCAATAGCTTGACGCTGAAGGCATTCGACCGTTTTTACGGTACAAAGCCGTCCATTGAGAAAGTCATCTTCAAATTCATCCCTGACAGCAACGTCCGGGCATTGCAACTATCTTCAGGTGAGGTCGATATCGCACTGCTTGACCCGGTGCAAGTAGGTGAACTTGAAAAGCGAGATCATATTCAAATTTATAATGTGGATACCGCGGATTATCGAGGAATCCTTTTCAATATGCAAAACGAGCTTTGGCAAGATGTCCGCGTCCGCCAGGCATTCAGTTTCGCGATTGATCGGGAACAAATCGTAAAAGGCATTCTGAAAGGATATGGAGAAGTGGCCTATTCACCTCTTCAAAAACATGATTTTCATAATGAACAAATTGAAAAATACAGCTTTGAGCTAACACGTGCCGATGCATTGTTGGACGAGGCTGGTTGGGAAAAGTCGACCGACGGATTCCGTTACAAAAACGGCCAGAAACTGAGCTTCACAATTACTGCTCCGGCATCCGATTCAGTCCGTGTCAATATGGCGAATTATGTTGCTGAGGGGTATAAGTCGATCGGTGCGGATGTCTATGTGGCGGCGCTTGACTGGAGTGCGATTACAATTGAAGATACGGATGCTTTCATGATCGGATGGGGTAGCCCCTACGACGCGGATCATCATACGTATAGCTTGTTCCATTCATCCGAGTCGAGTTTGACGAGCTCAGGCTATAACTTCGGAAACTATTCGAATAAAAAAGTAGATACTTTCCTTGAAAAAGGTCGTTTATCTATGGACGAAGCAGAACGGAAGGCAAGCTACACGGCATTCCAAAAAGAGCTTGCGGAAGATCCGGCATTCGCATTCATCGCTTATGTAAATGCAGTTTATGGCATTAACGGGAATATCGAAGGCGTGAAAGAGCGAACGCTCGGTCACCACGGTTCCGGTTTCCTGTGGAATGTCGAGGAGTGGAAGTGGAATGACCGTTAAATGGATTGGGAAGCGCATGATGTTGGGGATTTTAGTTCTCCTCATCGTGAGCTTCCTCTCTTTTTTCATTATGCATGCTGGACCGGGCAGCTCAGCAACCGCATATTACGGGGGCAATGCCCAAACATTGACCGCCTCTGAGAAGGAGCGGATCAGTGAGGAGTTTGGGCTTGACCGTCCGTTGATCATACAATATGGGTCTTGGTTGATAGAGGTGATGAGTGGAAATTTAGGTATGTCTGCTAAAGAGGGACGACCTGTCGCATCGATTCTCTCTGAGCGTTTGCCGAATACGCTTCTGTTATTTGGCGTATCGATGTTTTTCATTATCATCGGATCGATTTGGCTTGGAATGGTAGCGGGAATGAGGCCGGGATCGTTGCTTGATAGAGGGCTATCGACGTTCAGTATCGCGTCTTCCTCCATCCCCCCTTTTTGGCTTGGGATTTTATTCATTTATTTATTTTCCGTCATGTTAGGCGTCTTGCCTTCTTCCGGGACGAGGAGTTTGGTCGGGGACGGCGGCTTTTTCGATAGAGTACAGCATATAGTCATGCCTGCATCTGTAATTGTGCTGACGCATGTTGGCTTGTATGCACGATTCCTGCAAGAGAGTGTAAAGACGGAAATCGGAAGCTACTATGTGATGGCGGCAAGAGCAAACGGAGTGGATGAACGGGAAATTAGAATCGGAGTGCTACGGAACGCTTTCATTCCCTATTTGAATTATCTCGGTATGACGATTCCTTCATTTTTCGGAGGTTCGGTCATTGTGGAAGCGCTATTTGCATGGTCGGGCCTCGGGCAGTTGCTTGTGAAATCAATCATGGTGAAGGATTATCCGCTGCTGATGGGCGGTATCATGCTGACGGGTTTGATCGTCGTCATTACACTGTTCGTCATCGATGTCCTTATGTTCATGCTCGACCCGAAGCTCCGTAGAGGGGAGTTGGGCAGATGAAACAGAGAAAAATGCTTGTTTTCTGGTGCTCACTTTTAGGGTTGATCGTTGTTTTAACGCTGTTTTCCAGTTTGCTTGCTACCCATCCGGTGAATGAAATGGATTTGGACGCGGTTTATTCTCCTCCTATGAACGGTCATCTATTAGGGACGGACCAACTTGGTAGGGATGTGTTTTCACGTCTATTGGAAGGTGGAAAAGTGACATTGGCAGTTGCCGGCTTATCGGTTCTGCTGTCGTTAATCATCGGGGTCGTTTATGGAGGAATAAGCGGGTATGCCGGTGGGTGGATCGACAGTGTGATGATGAGGATTTTGGAAGCACTCATTTCCATCCCTTCTCTTGTTTTGGTTTTAGCTTTTCAGGCAATCATGTCAGGCGGGATGTGGGGCATGACATTCATCATTGGAGTGACGGGTTGGTTCACGACGGCGCGAATTGTTCGTTCAGAATTTATCCGGCTGAAGGATATGGAGTACGTTAAAATGGCGAAAATGTTCGGCACCCCAGTCTGGAGAATCATTACGGGTCATTTGCTCCGTAATAGTTTACCGCCACTGTTCGTCGTGACGATCTTCAATTTTGCTGGAGCTGTTTTCATCGAAGTGTCGCTAAGCTTTCTTGGGATCGGCATTCCTCCGGCCATTCCATCATGGGGGAACATGTTGTACAATGCCCAAAATGATTTGTTGATTGGTGCATGGTGGATTGGTGTCTTCCCGGGCTTGCTGATCTTCTTAACGATTCTTTCCATCAATTTCATCGGGGAAGCGCTGAAAGATCCTAAAAGGAGGCGGTTCCATGCTTGAAGTGAAAGGATTATCCGTTGAGATCAACGAAGTCCTTGTCGTGAAAGGGATCTCCTTTTTAATTCCGAAAGGGAAAGTGACCGCGCTGATTGGTGAAAGTGGCAGTGGGAAAAGCATGACCGTCTCGGCATTAATAGGGATGCTGCCCGCAAATTCGCGTGCCTATGGAGAAGTTCTTTATAAGGATATGGATTTGTTGAAAGCGACTCCTGAAAAGATCTCAGCATTACGGAAAATTGAATTCTTTACGGTTTTTCAGGATGCATCAAATAGTTTCAATCCGAGTGTGAAGATGGATCGACAATTGTATGCATTCTCCGCAAGTAGGGTTGGCGATGATGAGGCGAAGTTTCAGGAGAAGATGCCGGAAATTTTAGAGAGGTTAAACTTGTCCGTTGATATTATGAATCGATATCCGTTTGAGTTGTCGGGTGGAATGTTGCAGCGTTGCATGGTTGCTTGCGCATTCTATTTGGAGCCCGAATTATTGATAGCCGACGAACCGACTTCAGCACTCGATAAAGTCGTACAGAAGGAGTTCATAAAAACGCTACGTCTGTTGAATGAAAGCGGGACAACGGTCCTTATCATCACCCATGATTTGGATGTTGTGGCCGCTGTGGCAGATGAAATGATTGTCATGCGGAAAGGTGAAGTCGTCGAGACGGGGGCTGTGAAAGATGTGTTGGCAAATCCGACACATGAATATACAAAACGTTTGCTGGAAAGTCGATTTTAGGAAAGGGGGTGCCGAAAGTGCTTAAAATAGAACATCTTTCAAAAAGCTATGGCAGAGGAAAACGGAAAAAGGATGTGCTTCATGATGTGAATCTGACAGTTGGCGAGGGAGAGATTGTCGGGATTGTCGGTGAAAGTGGTAGCGGGAAAAGTACATTATCCCGTCTGATCATGCGATTAGAAACCGCGGATGAAGGAACGGTTTCATTTGCAATCGCAGATGACTTCTATGCTTCCTGTCAAATCGTTTTCCAAAATGCATCTGCCGCTATGAACCCATCGTGGACTGTGCGCGATATTTTAAAGGAGCCTCTCCGCAAGAGGAAAGGCGATCGGGAAGCGCATATTCGTGAAATGCTTGAAAAAGTGAGTCTGGAAGAGAAGCATTTGGACCGGCGCCCTTCGGAATTAAGCGGAGGTGAGCGTCAACGAGTGAATCTCCTTCGCTCAATCCTTGTCGAACCAAAGCTGCTTGTTTGCGATGAAATCGTCTCGAATTTGGATCGATTGATACAGAAGGAAATTGTTGAGTTGTTACAGCGGCTTAACCGGGAAACGGGAATGGCGATTCTGTTCATTTCTCATGACCTTCGTGTCGTGGAGCATCTATGTAACCGGATTTATGTGATGCAAGGCGGAATGATTGTGGAGGAGGGCGTGAAACGGGATGGGCGGTTTTCATTTGAGCACCCGTATTCCCTGTTGCTGTTTGACTGAACTTGTTCAACCTTTTCGGTAGTGGGTATACTAAAAGGAGAATTGAAAGGGAGATGACAATGATGGAACAACGGCCGATGAGCCACTCACGTACAATCGTTACGAAGCTTGTACTACCGCCTGACACAAACCATATGCAGACAATTTTCGGTGGGAAAGTGTTAGCGTACATAGACGAAATTGCCGCAATTGCGGCGATGAAACATTCCAACAAGCGCGCTGCTGTCACTGCATCCATCGATTCGGTCGACTTCCTATCGTCCGCCAAAGTTGGGGATGTGCTTGAACTGGAAGCGGTCGTCAGTTCGACGGGCCGCACATCGATGGAAGTGTTCGTATCGGTGCATTCGAGGGATTTACTTACCGGAGCGACCAAGTTGACGACAGAGTCATTTCTGACGATGGTCGCAATGGATGAAAACAACAAGCCGACACCGGTTCCGGGCATCTATCCGGAAACAGAAGCCGAAAAACGATTGTTCGAAACTGGTCCCGCCCGACGGCAACACAGGAAGCTGCGAAGGGAAATTAGACATTGAAAGAAGTCGCCTTTTAGGGGCGGCTTTTTTGATTGAAACTTCAAATGCTTTCTTCCGTATATAAGGAAAGGAGTGAGTGCGGTGAGGGCGGATATTCATGAACGGCAAATGGAGTTGACGATGCTGCGGAATGAACGGAACCGGGTGAAAAGACGTTTCGATGGGGCGGAGGCGCAATATAAGGAAGCGGTTCAGTTGCGTGATCGGTTGCACAGGCAACTTTCGAAGGAGCAACAGGATGTCGTGAAGCTTGGGAAATTCTCATTTGCAAATAAACTTAAAGAGTGGACAGGCAAATGGGATGTGCAGATGGAGAAGGAAATGAATGAAGTCGTTGAGGCCGAATTGAAATACAATGAGGCGGAAAAAACAGTGACAGATTTAGCGGCGGAAGTGAGCAGGCTCCGTGAGCAAATGAATCGTGAGGAATTTCTTTATATCGATGAGGATTGGGCGGACTTCTTGAAGGAAAAAGAAGCCTGGATCCGGCAGAACGACTCGGTGGCGAACAGTACTTTGCAAAAAATCGCGGATGACCGGGTGCGTGTCCGGTCGTTGATAAGGGAAATCGACGAGGCATATGAAGCGGGCGACAAGGCAATGCGGACACTTGACTCTGCACTCGATAAGTTGGGCAATGCCGAAGGGCTATCGGTGTGGGATACGTTTTTAGGTGGCGGTCTCATTGTTTCAGCAATGAAATATTCAGAAATGAACAGTTCCGACGACCTTGTGCACCGTGCACAACGTGCCCTTCGACATTATGAGACCGAATTGATGGACGTCCAAAATGTCGCCTCCGAATCGTTCAATGTGAATCATAATGACTTTTTCACATTCACGGATATTTTCTTTGATAATATCTTCTCTGACTGGGCGGTCCATTCGCGGATAACAGACGCGAAAGGCAAGTTGAATGTCGTGCTTCAAGATGTACGCCGAGTACAGGACCAACTGCGACGAAAACGGGATGAAGCTACGGAAGAATTGAAGCGACTTGACCAGCAGGAGAAGGATATTATCGTTTCTTGATTGACGAGTTGTCTCTTTGTATATACAATGTTTATACGCGGAGGTGATTTAGGATGTATCAGATTAAAAAATGGGGAAATAGTTTAGGGATCAGAATACCGAAAACAGTAAGTGATAAACTTATGCTCCGTGAAGACTCTGAGGTATACCTGTATGTTGAAAATGATCGTTTAATTATTGAGCCAAAAAGAAAATCACTTCAGACATTAGTCGATGATATAACGGAAGATAATATCCATAGGGAAGTTGAATTTGGAAAGTCTGAGGGAGGGGAAGCATGATGAAGTATGTGCCGGAACGCGGTGATATTATCTGGCTATCTTTCTCGCCGCAATCGGGTGTGGAACAGGCGGGAAGGCGACCGGCTATTGTTTTGTCGCCTTCCTCTTATAATGAAAAATCAGGACTAATTCTCGTTTGTCCAGTAACTTCAAAGCAAAAAGGTTATCCATTTGAAGTAGCCCTTAGTGATTCATTGACAACTTCTGGTACTGTGCTTTCTGACCAAGTTCGTAGTTTGGATTGGCGAGTTAGAGAAGCAAGCTTCATCGAAACGATCAATGACGCAGCACTTGCTGATATTCTTGAAAATGTCCGTTTGCTGTTGGATTGATGGACTTAGTCAAACTCCAAAAACTCAATCCGATTGCCAAATGGATCATTCGTGAAGAATCGGGCGCGGCCTGCAATTGGCGGTTCTTCAGTGATGGTGCAGTCTGCCGCGATTAGACGGGATTTCAATTCTTCAAGCGCGCGTACTGTGAATCCGGGATGCGCTTTTTTTGCTGGCGTGAAATCTGCTTGGACACCGATATGGACTTCTTGTGTACCACATTGGAACCAGCATCCTCCTCGTGCTTGTAAGTTTTCCGGCTTCGGGATTTCCTTCATTCCAAGTAACTCGCCGTAGAATTGGCGTGCTTGTTCTTCGCAATTTGGCGGCGCCGCAATTTGGATATGGTCGATGCCAATGAGGAATTCAGTCATATGGATCTCTCCTTTTTTGTTATTATCTTAATTGTATTGGAGTTTGTGGGGAAGTACCATGACCGGATTTGAAAGCGTCAGTATAATTAAATCTTATGTGTCGGTTAAGCCCTTTTCCTTTTGTGGAGAAGGGTTTTTTGTTTGGCGGGTGAATCTTTCAGTGGGTCATTAGTCCCGAAGTGACAATATAACTTGGGAAATGATTGATATAGTAGGGGAAATAACCGATAAACCATTTCAATTGATCGATAAGTTCAGGGAAATGATCGATAAAACCCGGGAAATGATCGATAAAATTTTGCGGGGCAATAGCTTAGGGGACTTTCAAATTAATTTTCACCAATTAATCAAATTCCATTGCAAGAGTGAATATGATAGTGTACTATGTAACTAATACACCGATACAGGAGGGGTAGATGGTGAAGCAATGGAATGCTTTATTGCAGAAGGAATGGGTGCAGTGGAGGGTACAGATAATCGTTTTGGTCTTTCTAATGCTCACGGGATTGTTCATGCTCCCGACATTCGCAAAGATATTAGTGGCGGGGGAAGTTCCCGTATTTGAAATTACGATGATCATAAGCTTTGTGGCGGCGGGTGCCTGTGTTTTTGTGCCTGTCATCGCATTTGCAACAATGTTTAACAAAGACATGAAAGTGCCAGATCTATGGCTGCATTCACCTGCATCCACTTCCAAACTCATTGGGGTGAAGCTGTTCATGGCTGCGGTGATAGGATTTGTCTATTTACTCGTCCCCGTAGCGGTCGTTGCAATCCGCTATCTATTTACATCACAGCCGGAAGTGATATTCAGTGAATTGCTGTTTGCAGGGGTCTTATTAATAAGTGCAGTATTTGTAACGTCTATTCGGTTCATGGTTTATGGTTTTTTCTTTATCGTCATTGATCAGCTGCTTAAACCTTTTCTTAAAGGGTTTTCGCTTGTCATCACACTGATCTTATTCGTCATTTCGGCACGAATTTATGGCGAGGTCACAAATTCCGTATTTTATGATCGGTTTATCAAGATAGGGAGCTTTGATTTGTTAGAGATCAAAAGCTCTAATATTGAAATCTCATATGATAACTTTTTATTCCACAATACTGTCTTGTACGTTGGTGAGATTGCGTTCGCGGTTTTTTTCACAATCGGTGTACTTTACTTGGCTATCACCTTATTTGAAAAGAAGGTGCGGCTATGATGGGGTGGAATGGTTTATTACGCAAAGAATGGGCGGTAATGAGAAATTCATTCATTGCGTTTATCGTGATTTTCATCGTGATTGCCGTATCAAGTTTCACACCCTTGGCGGTCGGGGGCAAATTTGACCAGATCGAAATCACGAATATGTTCTCGTTTTTGCAAATGTATTTCGGGGCGCTGCTTTTCATTCACAGTCTTCACACGGATATGAAGCAGCCGGATGTATGGCTGCATTCCCCGGCTTCAATAACACGGCTTTTAGGATCAAAAATGCTGATGGTTCTTCTTTTAGTCGTATTATCTAACTTTGTTTGGACTGGCATAGGGGTTGTCGCCTATTTCATCGGCGGATTTGAAGGGGTCATCCCCGGATGGCCGAACTTGCTAAAAGTATTCCTTCTTAGTACTTTCGCGATTTCAGCAAGTTTGCCGATATGGGTGATCTACAGAATTCTATCGGCGAAGATTGGCTGGTTGGCGATCATTGTGTTGTTAATATTTTTCTTCTTTGGATCAATGGTATGGGGAATTATAGAGGTAATATGGGGAGAAATGGGACCTGACGTAGGTTCACTCGTATACATCCTCCTCTCAATCGTATTATTTGCAGGCGGAGCAATTCTGCTTGATAAGAAAGTGAGGTACTGACGATGAGCATAGATTTTCTTCCAGATAAGCCGATTTACCAGCAGCTCATCGACCGGATTTTAGGGGATATTATGCGGGGCACACTCAAAGCGGGAGAAAAGTTGCCGTCCGTTCGTGAATACGCGGTTGAAGTCGGCGTGAATGCGAATACGATGCAGCGCGTTTACAAGGAGTTGGAGCAAATGGAGATCACGGAGACAAGAAGGGGGCAGGGATCATTCGTGACGGAGAATCAGGAGAAGATTTCAGCGCTTCGCAATGAAATGAAGGAGCAGCTTGTGACGACATTCCTTCAAAGTGTAGCTGCATTCGGATTTACGACTGAGGAAATTGTGAAGTGTCTGCAGGAACGGGGTGGCGAAAATGATTGAGTTGAAACATATCGTGAAGAAATATGGGAGTAAAAGGGCGTTGCAGGATGTGACATTGTCGATTCCGAAAGGGAAAGTGATTGGCCTTGTCGGTGAAAACGGGAGCGGTAAGTCGACATTATTGAAGATGATGGCAGGTTTATTGACACCGAATAGTGGTAGCGCGACGTTTGACGGGAAGCCGATTACGCGGCGGATCGCTTCGAAAATCGCATATATGTCAGATACGGATGAGTTCTATACGTACTTTACTGTTCAGCAGCTTTTTGACTTTTACGAGTCGCAATTCGAGGATTTTGACGTGCTTAAGGCGAAAGAGATTTTACAATTTCTGAATGTATCACTTGATTCGAAGATAAAGAGCCTGTCCAAAGGGAACCGTGGACGGGTGAAAATCGCGGTGACGCTTGCGCGTGAGGCGGATGTTTACCTATTGGATGAACCGTTTTCGGGACTCGACCCGATGGTACGGGATGATATTTCGAAAGGGCTTATCCGCTTTACCAATCCTGAATGGCAGACGGTCATTATGTCGACTCATGAAATCCGGGAAGTCGAGCCGCTATTGGATGAGATAATCGTCATGCGAGGCGGAGTTATCATCGCTCATGAAGCGGTTGATGAGATTCGTGATTTCTATGGTGTGGATGCGACAAGCTGGATGGTGTCGCTGTTCAAGGATGGGAATAGGGAGGGGAATTCAAAATGAAACCAGTGGTAGAATTAAAGAATTTATCTAAAACAATAGGAAGTAAGAAAATCATCGATAATTTGAACTTGTCGCTGTATCCCGGGACAATTACAGGCTTTCTTGGTCCGAATGGTGCAGGAAAAACGACGACAATCCGAATGATGGTCGGTCTGATGAAACAGACTGGGGGTGAAATCGTCATTGATGGGGTATCATTGCGGGATGATTTTGAGGATGGCCTTTCGAAGGTCGGCGTCATCGTTGAGAATCCGGAAATGTATAAGTTCATGTCCGGTTATAAGAATTTAGTGCATTTCGCACGCATGCATAAAAACGTGACGAAGGAGCGGATTGACGAGGTCGTCCGCCAAGTGGGGATGCAAAATAGGATTCATGAAAAGGTAGGCACGTACTCACTTGGGATGCGTCAGCGGCTTGGTTTAGCCCAGGCGTTATTGCACCGACCGAAATTCTTGATATTGGATGAACCTACGAACGGGCTTGACCCGGCGGGCATCAGGGAGTTCCGTACGTATTTACGCCAAATTGCGGAAACAGAAGGGGTTGCTGTTTTTGTTTCCAGCCATATGCTTTCCGAAATTGAATTGATGTGCGATCGGATCGCCGTCATCCAAAACGGGAAGTTAGTCGACATCCGTGAAATGTCGGAGACACGGGAATCGTTCTATTATATAGAAGCAACTCCTGTGGATAAGGCGAAGATGCTGCTTGTGAATGAAGGATTGACTGTAGAGGATTTCAAAAACGGCTTGCTTGTGAATGTGGAGCAACAGCAGATTCCGGGAGTGGTCCGTTCGTTTATCGAAGAGGGACTGGAAGTGTTCACGGTGCAGCCGCATAAGAAAACGTTGGAAGATGAGTTCTTGGAAATGACGGGAGGTGGCCAGATTGCTGAAGCTTATGCAAAATGAGTGGATGAAATTGTGGAATAAAAAAGGCACATGGGTCATGGTTGCAATCATGGTAGTGATGACTGCAGGTATGATGGCATTGATGAAATACATTAGCACACAAAACATGGGTGGAAATTTCACGAGAGAAGGCATGATTGGGGATCCGTCATCAATTGGCAGTACGGTGTTATTGCTAACGGTCATCGTCGCAGCGGGCATTGTCGCATCCGAGTTTTCACAAGGGACGATCAAGATGTTACTGACAAGACCTGTGAAACGGTGGAAAATCCTGACGTCAAAGTTCATTACAGTGAATCTGTTTGGGATTTTTCTAATGGTGATCGGTTATGTCGTATATGTCCTGTTGGCGTTTCTCTTGTTTAAATCGGGGACGGATCAAGGACTGTCGGAAGTATGGGGGAAAAGCTTGTATATGTTACTGCTGTCATTCGGCAGCGTGTTTGTTACGGCGACATTCGCATTTACAATCGGTAGTGTTTTCCGTTCAAGCTCACTCGCAATCGGGCTTTCTCTGTTCATCTACTTCACGGGAACTACAATTTCCGCGTTGTTGGCGAGGTATGAAATCGCTAAATACTTGTTGTTCACGCATATGGATTTGACGCAGTTTGAAACAGGTATGATGTTGGTTGAGGATATGACGATGCCGTTTTCACTCGCGGTATTGGCGGTTTATATCATCGTGTTCTTAGTGATCAGCTATACAAGTTTCGTAAAGCGTGATGTGACCGCATAATAAAAAAGCACTCCTTAGTCGGAGTGCTTTTTTTGATCACTTATGATTGCTGAAAGTCCTGATAAGACCAAACGATGTTCCAAGGATGATGAATGCAAATAAGATATACATGATGTATAGGAACCACATGAAGACTTCACTCCTTTTATAGCTAATCCTATAGACCATTGTAGCATTAGTGAGCATTGGAGGCAACGGCCGACACGAGGTTGTTGAAATGTTCGAGCGGAGGAGTGTGAACTGGTGAAAATGCGTCAAAGGTCCTGAGTTGGTGATATATTGCAGTATTCAATAGATAAAAAATGAGATTCGATTGATAAAATGAGCTATTCAATAGTTAAAGTTAGCTATTCAATAGATATCTTGTACATCCGGTTAGAAAGTTCCTTTTTACCAATTATCTGTGGCAGAACTTTTGTGGAAAAAGCCTTTCCGGCATGCTAAACTGATTGGTGGAGGTGGTATATATTGATAATTAAAAAGAAAACAAATTCTTTCAAGCTAAATGGATTAGAAAGATTGTTGCAAAGATTACCCAATTATCATTCCCGCTATTCGAGTATTGAAAATGCCATTAAAGTAACTCGGGCAGGCGAAAATGGAGAAAGAATATTAGCGGATGTTTTTCAGAAGTACGAGTACCCGCACAAACACTATATATTTCACGATTTAAATTTAAGATCAACTGGGCAGTTTCAAATAGACACACTATTTCTTTGCAAGCAAGGGCTAATTATTTTTGAGATGAAAAACATTGCGGGGCGAATTAGTTTCCCAACCGATCAAAACCAAATCGTTCGTACCTTGGAAAATGGGCAAATCGATTCGTTTGAATGTCCTTCCATTCAGCTCAGTCGCAATCAAATTTTGTTGGAAGATTGGTTACATGCCCGAAGTATGTCAATCCCGATTTATACGGCAGTGGTTTTTCCTAGACCACAGCAACGTATTGAAAACAACCGTACCAACTTGACGATTTTATTTCCCCTTGAAATACCAGTATTCCTTCGAAACATCGGAGAACAATCCCCAACTCTCGATGACGATCAACTTAGAAGCATTGCAACTACTTTGATGGAGAGCCATCGTGATTACAACCCATTCCCTTTATCTTCAACTTACAACATTTCACCTTCTGAATTAAAAAGAGGAGTTCGCTGTGTGCGCTGCGGTCTATTTGGCATGCAATCCATTCATAAAGGGTGGGGATGCAACCGCTGCGGACATACTGATTCGCACGGACATTTACAAGGAATGTTAGATTATATTATGTTGGTGAATGATCAGATCACTAACAAAGAGTGCAGGAACTTTTTGCAACTTGATAGCCATCAAAAAGCAAATAGGATATTAAAACAATTGGACATACCCTCGCAAGGGGAGAAGAAGGGAAGATTTTATGTTGCTGGCTTGAGGGAGATAGAGTTATTATCCAAACGTGCTTCAGAGCATGAGTGGAAAGTCCCGGATTGGTGATATATTTATGTATTCAACGGATAAAAATCATAATTCAATAGATATCCCGCTTGATTCAATAGATAAGTCCAAAGATTTGATAGATAATAACTACTTTTATGCCTCAAGGTATGCTGAACTTCCCTATTTTAAGTGGTATTGAAACTTCCTACCCCAATCTGTCGTAAGACAACCAAAAGGGAGGTGTTTACGATGAAGAATCTATTGGGTTTCATCATGGTAATGTTGTTAGTCTTGTTCCCGCCTGCAACCGCACACGCAAAGTCATTCACAATTGACCGCGTACAGATCAAAGGATGGGTGCAGCCGGATGGGGAGATGTTGGTCAATGAGGTGTTCACTTATACATTTGACGGTTCATTTTCAAGATTGACGCGTTCATTCCCGGAAGAGCATTTGAGCCAGATTCGCGGATTCGAAGCGTATGTGATTAACAATTCACACCCGATCGTAGGTGAAATTGACGGATCGACCCTAACGCAAGCAGAAGTTTCGGCGAAAGGGGGCACCTATTCGACTTCTGTACAAGCTGAGAATGAAACCATTTCCGTCCTGTACGTCTATAGGATGCTGAATGCGGTGAAATCGTATGATACATATAGTGATTTGGCGGTGACCTTTTTTGAGGATGGCTTTAATCACGAGGACGACCTTAATAATATAAGCATTGACTATGTACTGCCGGGCGATGTTGGGGACGACAATGTCCATGGATTTATTCACGATCGTGAAGGCCAGGTGAGTAAGGTTTACCGCAATGGGATTTCGTTTACTACACCAAAATCTGCTGCATACACAGAAACGGGAACCCGTGTTTTTTTCCCATCGTCCATTATGACCGGACAGAGCAAGTATGCTGCGCCGCTTCCTTTAATCGATGCAATCCAGCGGGAAAAAGATTTGATAGCTAAAAAGGAAACGAGATGGTCCAACATTCCATCCGTAATTACAGCTGCAGATGGATTGCGCGTTTTATTCATAGTGTTCATCATTTTACTAGTCCTTCTTAGACAGCGAATTATCACACCATTCGGCAGTACGAATCTTGTATTGCGGACAGATCCGATGTACTTGTCTCTTGTTGATCAAAACGGAAAGTTCAACCGGAAGAGCTTCTTGTCAGGCTTATTCTCACTCGTTGAAAAGGGTGTCGTAACAGCGGAAATGGACGAATCTGCATCAAGGTTCCATGGTAAGAGTGGCGCACCTGAAAAGACACTCGTATTTCGTCTTCAGTCAGGACAACAGATGAAGAATTTATTGCCACATGAACAGTATTTGATCACTTGGTTATTCAGGGGGAGAACCGGCCATCGGAAATTCCATTTGCATGATATCGCAGGTCCTTCAATTGAAGTGGATAAAAAAGATCGCGTGCAATCACGGAAACAGCATAAATTCGTTGTGAATCATGAGGCATGGCATGAGGACGTCCTTCGACTCATGATTGAGGCGGGCGCGCTATCGACGATGCTCTCTAAAATATTGAAGACGGCGATCATCGTTCTAATCACGATTTTGATGATGTTCGGATTTTATGCGGATGGGGCAGGGGGATGGGGTATTGCATTTCCGGTAATTGTCGCTGGTCTCGGGTATTATTTTTACGTTGTAAATCCGGGTAAAAAATGGATAGCTGTCCTATTGTTTATCGGTCTGTTTTTTGTAGGCGCACAAACGGCGGATGCGAATATCACTGATGCGCATCTGCATCTAATTATTACAGGGGCCATCCTTTTTGCTGTCATTCCTAAGGCGCTTCCAAGGTCGTTCACTGCGCTTTATACAAAAATGAGCATTTCAAAGTTTCAGATGAAACTAAGACTGAGTGCAGAGCCCCCTCATCATCTACATTCGGAAGACATCGACCGATGGATGGCACGGGCATATTTGCTGAATCCATCAAAGAAAAGACTTCCGAAATTCAGGGACAGCCTCCCGGATGCCTACCCATTGGCACCATTATTCGCCTTGCAGGTGGATCCACTTTATTTCACCTATTCGACCTGGGGACCAACCTCGCTGGCCGTTAGTAAAGGTGGAACTTCAAGTGGCGGATCCGACTACGGTGGATACAGCGGTGGAGGTGGCGGTGGCGGAGATGGCGGCGGCGGAGGGGCCGGCGCGGATTAATCGGTGGGATTTTAGCGAGTCAAAGGTCCCGAAACGACGATAACTCGCGGAAAGCAACACCGACCAACAAAAAACCGCTTCAGTCACCCAATGACTGAAGCGGTTTTTCATTCATTTCTTTTCTTCTTTCAATAAATCACGAATTTCCTTCAATAATTCCTCTTTTGCATCGATAGCTGGTGTTTCCTCTTTCACAGGTTCTTCTTTCCGTTTGAATTTCATCATAAGTCGCACGAAAAGGAAGATGGAGAAGGCGATGATTAGAAAATCAATGATCGATTGTAAAAAGAGTCCGTAGGTGATTTCTGTTTCCCCAAGGTCAAAGTGAAGTTTTGACACATCCACTTTTCCTGTTAACGCGACAAGGAGGGGAGTGATAATATTTTCAACGAGGGAGGAAACGATTTTACCGAATGCACCACCGATGACGACGGCGATTGCAAGGTCAAGTACATTCCCTTTGAATGCAAATTCTTTGAAGTCTTTCCACATACTTATTACCAACTTTCTAATGTCTAAAATTGTATTGATTCGCATAGTATAAGAACAAACATTCTTATTGGAGCTGAATGCAATGCGACAGGAATTAAGTAAACTATGCGACCACCGGGATTTGGCAGAAATGATCTATATGAGTGCGGACGGGGCATTCACAAAAAGGCGCATTCGAATTTTATCAGTTGGTGACGATTCATTCAAGGCTTTTTGCTATTTAAGACGAGAAAAACGGACCTTCACCATTGACCGTGTGCTATCGGTGAGACGCATCATCAGCAGGGAATCATGGGTCATCTAAATTCCTCCTCAGGGAACCACCGATAGATAGTGAGATCCACCTTCCCGTTCCTCATGAACTCCACACCTTCACTCTCAAGCAACCTGCGTTGTAATCCGCCTTTTTCCTCGCCATCGGTCGGTGTTGAGATGCCACCCTGAGCGTTAATGATCCGATGCCATGGCAACTCGTATTTTGCGCTCATCGAATGAAGGATCCGTGAAATTTGCCTCGCTCCACGCGGATTTCCTGCGGCGCTTGCTACTTGTCCATATGTCATGACGCGTCCCGAGGGAATTTCCTGAATGATTTTCACGGCGCGTTCTGTAAATGGTAACATATCATCACTCCTATGAAACTATCCAACTTCTTCAATCGTACAGTATATAAAGAGAAATTTGAAATGGGAGGGATGGCCGTGGTGAAAAATTTATTCATCAAACAAAGTCTGATTGGTTATGCGATTAAAGTCGCTGGTGTCGTCGTCATGGGTTGGGGTGTCATCCAGGGGATTGTCACATTGGTGATGATGTCGCAAATGGGCGGTCATATGAATGAATGGGGAGAGTGGCAATACTCGGGCGGGTTTGGGGCAGCAGTATTCGGCTTTATCGGCGTCGTTGCAGCCCATTTCCTATACGGATTGCTCATTATCGGATTCGGGGAAGTAATAGATTTACTTCAGAAGATTTATTTCAGATTGCATCCGGAGGCGGAGCAGGAATGGGTGAAGGAGCAGGAAGAAAAAGCTAAAAAAGAGGTTGTTCCTCCAAGCGAAATCCCTTATTGGGTTCAGAAAGAATTGGAGCAGTTTTTTGAGAAACGGGAATTGAATTTCCAATCGGCTGAAAAAACAAGTGATCCATACGTTTTCAAAGTAATTGTAGAGGACGGTGTGGAATTCATCGAAGTGGGAAGTTTCGAACCGCGTGTTCTTACAGATGAGGAAGCGGAGAAGTTCAAGAGTTAAAAAGCGCCCCGTCATTAATTGACGAGGCTCTGTTTTTTTCGTCTTTGGTAGGTATCGAAGACGAAAACTGTAAAGACAACCCAAAATGCGCTTGCAGCAATGCCTCCCGCAATATCACTTGGGTAATGGACACCCAAATAGATTCGGCTTAATGCAATCATTCCGAACATGAAAATAGCGAATGTCAACAGTGCAATCTTTCCTGCACGTATCCGGATCTGGCGCCATAGAAGAATGACGGCCATTGCAAATAAAGTGAAAGCCATCATTGTATGTCCACTTGGAAAACTATAGCCCACAGCTTCTGCAATCCTATGAAATTCAGGTCGTTCCCGTTTGAAAACGAGTTTCAATACTTGGTTCAACGCGCCTGTCCCGACTGTAGCAAAGAAAAAGAAATATGCGCTTGAACGGGCGCGGAAGCTCCAGAATAAAAGTGCTGTCACTGCGATAATGAGAACCATGACAACTTTTGTGGAGCCGATGAATGAGAATCCGTTCATAATCGGCGTCAGCCAAGGTGCTTCCCAGCCCTGGACTAAGTCAATGATTGGTCTGTCAAACATAGGCATTATATTTAGGAAGATGCCGGTAACAATTATGGCAAAGACACCGATGAATAAAATACATAATGCAATTGCCGCGGAAGGTCGCAATGAATTTTCTTTCAATTACATACATCCTTTCTTCGCATCATTATACTAAAACTGAAGGACTGATGCATGAACTTACATACTGTTGAAATGGCAATGAGAGGGGGATACGTATGAAAGTTGTGTTATTGCTGATTGGCGCATATTTAGTAGGTAATTTCTTAACTGCAACGGTGGTCGGGAAGTTTTTCTTCAAGCAAAATATTCGTTCAGAAGGCAGTGGAAATCCTGGGGCGCGCAATGCGGGAAGAGTGTTTGGAAAGAAGGCATTCGTCGTGACATTCATCGGGGATGCACTAAAAGGGGCGCTTGTCGTCCTTCTTGCTGGCTGGCTGGGGATGGAAGGATGGCCGCAATTGCTGTTTTTGATAGCTGTCATGTTAGGCCATAACTACCCGGTTGTACATAAATTCCGTGGCGGATTAGGCGTGTCAACATTCATAGGCGGTATGTTGGCGTTCAATCCACTCGTGGTAGCATGTTTTGTCGGGGCATTTTTAGTCCTTTATCCGATATTCAAAAGTTTTACATTGGCGGGATTGAGCTCAATGACTTTGTCACCGTTGTTTTTGTATGCACTAACAAGGGATTGGACGGAAACCTTGCTTTCCATCATCGTGATAGCCGTCCTATTATTTGCGCATATAAGCGATTTTTTAAGGAATAAAGGACAATTGAATCAATTGTAGTCACCTTTTCAGTGGATTATAATGGAATAAACGGTCTTTCATTCAAATGAAAGGTCTTTGGAAGGAGAGTTCTCATGAAGAAAATCCAATCCAGTGCTGAGTGGCATTCTATAATCGATCAATCGAAAAAGGAACCGGTTTTTTTATTGAAACATAGCCAGACATGCTCGATTAGCGCGGCAGGGTATAGGGCGTTTGAGGGGTTTGATACGGACATTCCAAAATATTACCTAATCGTCCAAACGAGCCGTCCTCTATCGAATGAAGTCGCGAGTTCCCTTGGCATCCGGCACGAAAGCCCACAGCTTTTTCTCTTAAAGGATGGTAAGGCTGTATGGCATGCAAACCATTACTCAATTAGTCAATCGAAGATCAAGTCAGCTGTAGAAGACGTTGGATAAACATGACAGACATTCCAATGGGATGTCTGTTAGTTCTTGTGAATTTGAGGTAACAATTATTGGGGGTTAAGTAAGTGGATATGAAAGGAAAGACGGTCGTTATTACAGGCGGGGCTATTGGAATTGGTGCTGTTGCCGCGCAACTTTTTGGCAAAAAGGGTGCGCAGGTTGCAATTCTTGACTATAACGAAACAGCGGGGGAAGCGCTCGCTGGTGAAATGCATGCTCAAGGGATTGAGGCGGCATTTTTCAAAACGGATGTTGCCAAACGCAATCAGGTGAGAGAAACTGCTGAAAAAGTGCTTGCTCACTTCGGGAAAGTCGATGTGCTCATTAACAATGCAGGGATTACGCGCGATGCCATGTTGTTGAAGATGGAAGCGGACAGTTTTCAGCAAGTTATCGATGTGAATTTGACAGGTGTCTTCAATTGCACGCAAGCCTTCCTTCCGGCAATGCTTATTGCTGGAAAAGGAAAAATCATCAACACGTCATCAATCGCAGGAACCGGCGGAAATGTCGGACAGACAAATTACGCCGCTTCGAAAGCCGGTGTCATCGGCATGACAAGGACATGGGCAAAGGAATATGGGCGAAAAGGGATTAACGTGAATGCAGTTGCTCCGGGGTTCATCGAGACGGATATGATCAGCACAATGCCGGAAAAAATAATCACGCAAATTAAACAGATGACTCCCTTCGCACGCCTTGGCAGACCGGAAGATATCGCAAACGCCTATCTATTCCTTGCTTCGGATGCATCAGACTTCATTAACGGAACGGTTCTTGAGGTTGATGGCGGAATGTTGAAATGAACGGAATCCTCCTTAATTAAAGGGGGATTTTTCATTTTTCTCGAGTCACACCCTCATGTGAATTTCTTCACAACAAATGACACTTATCATATTGAAAGTCATGACGTTCATCTATTTTGCAATGCCTGAAAGCCCTTTATTATGATAATAACGAATAATTTCGAGGAGGCTTTCATGCATGAGTAAAGAAAAAACTAAGCAGTTACACAAAAACGTTGCGCCCTATGCCAAATCGGATCTGAAAAAGAGTATAGTCCAATTGATCAACACAGTGCCGCCTATTTTCATCCTGTGGTTTTTGGCATATCAAAGTCTATCGGTTTCCATCTTTTTGACGTTCGGAATTGCGATCATCACAGCGGGCTTCGTCGTTCGGACATTTATCATTTTCCACGACTGCACGCATGGTTCGTTCTTCAAAAATAAAAAAGCGAATGACGTTGTAGGGACGATTACCGGGATTCTAACGCTGTTTCCATATGAGAAGTGGAAAAGGGAGCACTCCATCCATCATGCGACAAGCTCGAACCTCGACAAGAGGGGTGTCGGCGATATTTGGGTCATGACGGTGGATGAATATATGGAAGCATCGAAATGGGAACGGTTCATGTACAGATGCTATAGGAATCCGTTTGTCATGTTCGGGCTCGGACCATTATATTTAGTACTCATTACTGGAAGGATCAACCGTAAAGACGCGCGTAAAAAAGAGCGTAACAATACGTATTTGACGAATGTCGTTCTCGTCGCACTTTATGCACTTATGATTTGGCTCGTCGGTTGGCAGGCATTCCTCATCGTGCAAGGTTCGATCATGTTCGTAGCAGCTGCTCTTGGCATTTGGCTGTTTTACATCCAACACACATTCGAAGACTCGTATTTCGAAGAGGAGTCCGAATGGGATTATGTGAAAGCAGCGGTGGAAGGCAGTTCGTATTACAAATTACCAAAAGTTCTTCAATGGGCGACAGGGAACATCGGCTTCCATCATGTCCACCACTTGGCGCCGCGTGTGCCGAACTACAATTTGGAGATTGCACATGAATCGACACCACCGCTTCAAATGGCGACAACGATAAACATCAAAACGAGCTTGGAATCGCTTCGTTACAAGTTGTATGATCCTGCACATAAACGCTTCATCACGTTCAAAGAAGTGAAAAAAGCAGTTAAACGGGCAACGCCGAACATTGATTTGAAAGAATTAAAACCGAAGCATACGAGCTTTGAGGGTAAATAAAGAAACGGCCGCCTATCAGAATGGGTGGCTGTTTCAATTTTTTGGTATAATCAATGAAACAAAGGCGGTGGCGATCATTCAAAAATGGTATAGCATCTTTCCGAAAAATCCTTGGATGAGCATTTATGCTTGGGTCGTATTTTGTCTATTGCCCTTCTTTTTCATTTTCAGATCATGGTCGGCCGTTGGAATTTCGGTGGGAATCGGGTTATTAGGCCTCTATTTCATTTCCTATTTCTTTTCATTTAAATCAAAAAGCGGTCTTGTTTATATGTGGATCAGCTTTGAAATTGTTATTAATATCATCATGACGTTGCTGTTCGGATATGTCTATCTGTCAATTTTCACGGCTTTTTTCATCGGTAATATCCGTTCGGCAGTTGGTTTTTTCATCATGTATGGTTTGCATATTGCCTTCACAATCAGCGCAATCGTAGTAGGGTTTTTCATTGAGATTGATTTGTTTTTACCACAAGTCCATTTCATCATTATTACAGTGATCGGCGTGACGCTTCTTCCGTTCAATCTATACAACAGAAGCAAGCGCGAAAAGCTTGAAGATCAGCTGGAATCCGCGAATGATCGTATTGCAGAATTAATGCTAATTGAGGAACGCGAACGGATTGCAAGGGATCTGCATGACACGCTTGGACAAAAGTTGTCGATGATCGGTTTGAAAAGCGATCTGGCGAAAAGGTTAGTCTTTAAAAACCCTGAAGAGGCCGAGAAGGAATTGGCCGATATCCGTCAGACTGCGAGCACAGCATTGAAGGAAGTGCGGGAGTTAGTTGCAGATATGCGTTCGACAAAACTGATTGACGAAGTGATGCGCATAAGGCAAATATTGTCTGCTGCAGAAGTCGAATTGAAGATTGAAGGCGATCCGAATGTATCGAGTATCCCGTCCAATGTGGAGAATGTCTTAAGCATGTGCTTGAAAGAGGCAGTGACGAATGTTGTGAAGCATAGCGATGCGACTGTTTGCGAAGTGATGTTCATGCAGTCTGCCGATGAAGTTTCTATTGTTGTCAAAGATAACGGAAAAGGCATCCAGGGAAGAACATTTGCAACTGGTGCAGGATTGAAAGGGATGAGGGAACGTCTTGAGTTCGTGAATGGATCACTTGTTATCGAAGACGATGGGGGTACGAAATTGACCATTCGGATGCCAATCGTCATTACACATCAAGTCGAGGAGGGATTATCGTGATTCGAATCGTCATTGCAGAGGACCAGGGGATGATGTTGGGGGCACTCGGTTCCCTTTTGAATATGGAGGACGATATGGAAGTCGTCGGCATGGCGCGTAACGGTGAGGAAGCCGTCCAACTTGTGAAGGAACATAAGCCTGATATATGCATCATGGATATCGAAATGCCGGTGATGACGGGATTGGACGCGGCGGAAGAACTCATGGAGATGGATTGCAAGATCATTATTCTGACAACATTTGCGCGGGCAGGCTATTTCGAACGCGCGCGAAAGGCCAAGGTGCGCGGCTATTTATTGAAAGACAGTCCGATTGAAGAGCTTGTCAATTCCATCCACGCCATCCAGGGCGGACGCCGGATCTATGCGCCCGAACTTGTCGATATCGCGTACGAGGAGACAAGCGAAAACCCGCTCACTGACCGCGAAAGCCAAGTATTAGGACTCGTGGCAGAGGGAAAGACAACGAAGGAAATTGCCGGGGAATTGTACTTGACGCCTGGTACAGTGCGGAATTATATATCGACTATCCTTGAAAAACTCGAAGTCGGCAATCGAATCGAAGCGATTTCAAGATTTAAGGAAAAAGGTTGGTTTAAATAAGAAGCTTTGACAGGCGAGGGGGACACCCTTTGCTTGTTTTTTTGATATCCGCGCTCAAGAAAGCCAAACCGCGCTCAAGAACTCCCCCAAGCGCTCAAGAAAGGCAATCCGCGCTCAAGAAAGGCAATCCGCGCTCAAGAACTCCCCCAAGCGCTCAAGAAAGGCAATCCGCGCTCAAGAACTCCCCCAAACGCTCAAGAAAGGCAATCCCCGCTCAAGAACTCCCCCAAACGCTCAAGAAAGGCAATCCCCGCTCAAGAACTCCCCCAAGCGCTCAAGAAAGGCAATCCGCGCTCAAGAACTCCCTCAAACGCTCAAGAAAGGCAATCCGCGCTCAAGAAATTGGTTTAGCGCTCAAGAAATTGGTTATGCGCTCAAGAAATTGGTATAGCGCTCAAGAAATCGGTTATGCGCTCAAGAAGTTGGTTATGCGCTCAAGAATTCAGTTTAGCGCTCAAGAATTCGGTATAGCGCTCAAGAATTCGGTTTCGCGCTCAAGAATTTGGTTTCGCGCTCAAGAAAGTAGCCCCGCGCTTAACCCCGCGCCCAAACCTCCCCCCTCCCAAACCCTGAAAACTCCACAAATTCCGATTTCCACCACTCACCCTGTATGCTATGCTTTTCATAGGAACACAAAAGGGGGATCAGTATGACACTTCACACACTATCACAAGCACAGGAATGGGATCGGCAAGACAAACTTGCCCCTTATAGAAACGAATTTTACATTCCGGAAAACTCCATTTACATGGACGGCAACTCGCTTGGTTTATTGTCCAAACGGGCGGAGCGTACATTGCATGAGCTGCTTCACACGTGGAAGACGCTTGGCATCGACGGATGGACGGAGGGGGAGCATCCGTGGTTCTATTTATCCGAACAGGTAGGGGAGAAAATGGCGCCGCTTGTCGGCGGCAATAAAGGAGAGGTAATTGCGACGGGCTCGACGACAACGAATCTCCATCAGCTTGTCGCGACATTTTACAAGCCTGAAGGCAATAAAACGAAAATCCTTGCAGACGAATTGAACTTTCCTTCTGATATTTATGCGCTCAAAAGTCAGCTTCAGCTTAAAGGATATGAACCGGATGAACATCTGATCCGTGTGAAAAGCCGCGACGGCCGCTACCTAAAGGAAGACGACATTATTGAAGCGATGACACCGGACGTTGCACTCATCGTTTTGCCGGCTGTCCTTTACCGGAGCGGGCAAGTGCTTGATATGGAAAAATTGACGAAGGCGGCGATTGAACGCAATATCCCGATCGGCTTCGACCTTTGCCATTCAATCGGGGCTGTCGAGCACCAACTCCATGACTGGGGGACGGATTTTGCTTTTTGGTGCACGTATAAGCATTTGAATGGGGGGCCGGGTTCCGTCGGTGGTTTATTCATCCATGAAAAGCATTTCGGCAAAACGCCTGGCCTATCTGGCTGGTTCGGGTCGAAAAAGGAGTCGCAGTTCGATATGGATCACAAGATGGTTCCTGCGGATGACGCTGGCGCTTATCAGATCGGGACGCCGCATGTGTTGAGCTTGGCACCAGTTATCGGCTCACTTGAAATGTTCGAGGAGGTCGGCATAGCGGCGATTCGGGAGAAATCATTGGCATTAACAGCTTATATGCTTGAATTAATTGAACAGGAACTCACTGACCTTGGCTTTACAATTGGTAATCCGATCGACGAAACTCGTGGTGGGCATCTCCTTCTTGAGCATGAAGAAGCGGCTCGAATTTGCAAAGCGCTGAAAGTGGATGGCGTCATCCCTGACTTCCGAACACCAAACGGAATCAGGCTTGCCCCCGTAGCCCTTTATAATTCATTCGAAGACGTCTGGGAAACGATTCAAAAACTGAAAGTCATCATGGATGAAAAACGATATGAAAAGTTTGAGAATAAAAGGGGGGTCGTCGCATGACGGGGAAATGGATTGATATATCGCAGCCATTGCATAACGGCATCGCGGAATGGCCTGGGGACACGCCGTTCCAATATGAAGTGAAGTTTTTGAAAGCGTTCACGGGGTCGGTCAATATCGGCCAAATGACGACAAGCATGCATACCGGGACGCATATTGACGCTCCTTTCCACTACGACGATGAAGGCCTGAAAGTGGATGAACTGCCGATAGATGTCTACATCGGAAAGGCAAGAGTCATCGACGTGACGGGGCTCGAAAGCGTGGGGCGTTCAGATTTAGAGGCTCTCGATTTCGGAGGTGCCGAGCGGATATTATTGAAAACAGGAAGCAGACCCGATGCAGATGTTTTTCCGGAATCATATACCGTTTTGCGTGCAGACATCGGTCCTTTATTGAAGGAAAGAGGGGTGCGGCTCATCGGAATCGATACGCCATCTGTCGACCCTGAGCCAAGCAAGACGCTTGATGCACACCATTCGCTCCATGATAACGGGGTTCTCATTCTGGAAAACATCGTGCTTGCTGAAGTCGAGCCCGGTGATTATGAATTAATTGCGTTGCCGTTGCCTATCAAAGGCGGAGACGGAAGCCCGGTTCGCGCGGTAGTCCGGAGGTGGGAAGCGTGAGCGAAAAAGGGATTCATACAGACTTCAAAGACAAAATGACATACGGCGAATACTTGCGTTTGGATAAAATCCTTTCGAGCCAGGAACGCCTATCCGGCCATCATGATGAAATGCTGTTCATCATCATCCATCAGGTGAAAGAGTTATGGATGAAGCTCATTTTGCATGAACTAAATGCTGCAATCGCGGCAATCAAGAAGGATGAACTTCCTGAGGCATTCAAAATGCTTGCACGTGTTTCAAGGGTTCAAGAGCAAATCATCCAGGCATGGGATGTCCTTTCAACTTTGACACCCGCCGAATACACGGAATTCCGCGAAAGCCTTGGCCGGGCATCAGGATTCCAATCCTACCAGAATCGCCTGATCGAATTCGCGCTTGGCTATAAGCAACCGCATATTTTAAAGATTTACGAGAAGGACCAAGAACTTGCGCGCGAATTAAAAGCGGCGTATGAATCACCGGGAATTTATGATGTCGCTATCCAAGCTCTAAGTCGAGCAGGATTTCCGATCAACCCGGATTTGCTGACACGTAATTTCTCGATTACATATCAAGGCGATCCGACCGTTGCGGCAGCTTGGCTTGAAGTGTACCGTGACGTTGACCGCTATTGGGATTTGTACCAGCTTGCCGAAAAGCTTGTCGATATCGAGGATAGTCACCAGCAATGGCGCTTCAGGCATATGAAAACCGTTGAGCGCATAATCGGTTCGAAAACGGGAACTGGAGGCTCGTCCGGCGTAAAGTATTTGAGATCCGTACTCGACCACCAATTCTTCCCGGAACTATGGGATGTACGAACGAAGTTATGAGGGAAAGAGTTGTTTATTAATTAATCGCAAAAAGCTTCACCGGGCTCACTCATCCGGCGAAGCTTTTTTCATTATCATGCAAAAGATCTTATATTAAAACATAACGCTCAAGCAGTTGAATCAGCAATGAACCCGTCGAAATAACTTCTCCTCGACTGTGGGAACCCCTCCTCGAACCGTTGTGGCCCATTGCCCCAACATTAAAACGTTACGGGTACTCTCGTAAAAGTACATCCCTTTCAACGACTGCATCATCCCCTTTCAATGAGAATTTCTACAAGATGCATATTGAAAAGTTGGAGCTGCTGAAGCGGGGATGAAAAACGTAGAGCGAGGGAGTCCCTCAATGGGAATATTCGCTTTCAAGCCAAAGTCAGCTGCATTATAGATTCTTTTCCCATTGTGAAAAAGCAGATCGTATCCAACGAACGTATCCATTGGAAATTGCCCATGCACCCGCAACAGGTAAATGAACGTACGATGGCCTGCTTTCATTATTTTTGAAGTCGTAGTGGTGCGAAGTGGAAAAACATTGTCAAGACGATAAATGGCTGAGTCCATCTCAACAGGACGGCCCACTGCCGCGCATTCGGCAACAGATCCCGTACCCACCCGCCGTAAATTTGGCCCTGCCAAAATCCCCGCACTCTCCATGCAAATCACCACCATCATTGACGTTGTTAGTATTAGAATATTCACATCAAAGTACGAGGGTGTGTGCAGAGGGCGATGATACCAAAAGCGGGGACGGAGACTTCCCGCAGAGCGGTGCTGACTTCCCATAGAGCATGCTATACTGAAGTCAAATCATTCAGACAGGGGGAAATCATTGTGAATGAAGCCGAGAAAACAAAGTGGATTGAAAAATTGCCACTCCTCTCAGAAATTGCAGAAAGAAAAGAGGTGTTATGGAGAAATCCAAAGAACGGGGACAGCGCAGCGGGCATTGCCCAATCCGGCATTACAGCAAGTGACGTAGAAGATGCAAGCAATCGTTTGAAACGTTTCGCACCATATATCGAGAAAGTATTTCCCGAAACCACAACTTCAAAAGGGGTCATTGAATCTCCAATAACGCCAATCCCTTCTATGAAACAATCACTTTCAATAAAATACGACACCCAAATCCCTGGGGAATTGCTCTTGAAACAAGATAATTCGCTTCCGATTTCAGGTTCCATCAAAGCACGTGGCGGCATCTATGAAGTGTTAAAACATGCAGAAACACTTGCTGTTGAACACGGACTTATCAAAATGGACGAGGATTATACAAAATTTGCAGAACCGGAATTCCGTAATTTATTCGCAAAACATAAAATAGCTGTCGGATCGACGGGGAATTTAGGGTTAAGCATCGGAATCATGAGTGCAAAGTTAGGGTTCGATGTCACCGTCCATATGTCCGCAGACGCGAAGCAATGGAAGAAGGATCTATTACGTGAAAAAGGGGTAACGGTCGTTGAGTACGCGGATGACTACAGTAAAGCCGTTGAAGAAGGAAGACGTCAGGCCGAAGCCGATCAACTTTGCCATTTTGTAGACGATGAAAATTCACTCGACCTATTCCTTGGATACGCAGTAGCGGGCGAACGCGTCGCGGCACAGTTAAGCGAACAGGGAAGAAAAGTCGACAATGATCATCCGCTCTTCGTCTATCTACCATGCGGAGTGGGCGGGGGACCGGGAGGGGTAGCATTTGGACTAAAGCTCCAATTTGGCGATGCTGTCCATTGTTTCTTCGCTGAACCAACTCATTCCCCTTGCATGACAATCGGCATGATGACAGGTTTGCACGACAAAGTGTCCGTAGCGGACTTCGGTCTAGACAATCAAACCGCGGCGGATGGGCTCGCGGTAGGCACGCCGTCAGGTTTCGTCGGCGAAAGAATCGAACCGTTACTTGAAGGCTGCTACACAATTTCCGATGACACGATGTTCGAGCTCCTAACAATGCTTGCTGACACCGAAGACATTCGTCTCGAACCATCCGCACTCGCAGGAATGACAGGGCCCATCCAAACCATTCGAGGGCAAGTTCCATTTGCAGATTCTTCAACCGCAACTCACCTTGTTTGGGCAACTGGAGGCAGCATGGTGCCTGAGACGGAAATGGAACTGTATTATGGAATTGGCAAGACAATAATCGAAGAATCAGGGAAATAAGCAGAAAAAACGACAGGAAATAATGACAGATTTCCCGGGAAATTGACGAATTTCGGGAAATATTTCGTTTTATTTCACAATTAAAAGAGGAAGAGGTGACAATGTTCGCCTCTTCCTTTACATTATCCGACAGGCTATTTTGGCAATAAACAATAAGAAAACGCCGTGAATCGATGTGATGGGCATTTTCTTATTGCTCATTATCAAATTCAAAGAAGCTTTGTAACATGCTTTTAAAGCCTATGTCTGAGTGGATTTTGTAATATCCTTGCTCAGGAATTCTAACAAACTTATTTTCTTTCATATCGAATAGTCGTTCTTCATTGTGAGGAAACAATAGTGGATATAGTAGGAAATCTTTTACGTTTGCAGTAACCAAAATACTGTCCTCGTCGTAGGCTGTGTATAGAATCCTTGAGTCTGATATACCGCCGTATTCCATTTTGTCCTGGCCAATGTCTGATTTGAAATTAGAACGGACGTATGCAGACAATTCTCTAATTTTGTGTTCGATTTCTATAGATAATCGATTAGGAGAGACTTCCTGACAGAACCCCAAAAGATCCGCTATTTTGCGTTTTTCTTTCTCCGCTAACGTAAATGATTGTACTTTTAGTTCGCGGACAACTTCCTCCGGTACAAGAAGAACAGCCTCTCCGCTTTGAATTTCCCTTAAAGTGCCCTTCCAAAAAGACTTTGCAGAATTTCGTAAGGCATGATCTCCAGTTGGGTTAGTTTTGTATCGAAATACATTTGTATCCAAAGTGTATTGTTTCACGCTCCCATTTCCCCCAGTATCCTACTCTTCATCCTCCAAGTAATCGAGCATTTTTTTTGCAATATTTTCGGATTGTTTCTTAATTCTTCCTCTCTTTTCAATGAACTTCCCCCAATTTGGGTAATTCATGAATTGTTCTGCTTCTATTCTCCATTTCCCGCTACCTTGCAGCGTTTGGTAACTTCGAATTTTACCTTCAGTACAGTGCCTGCGCACCATTTGAGGTGAGATTTCGAGAATCTCAGAGGCTTCACGAACTGTAATGTGATCGGGGATATTATACTTTTTACTAATTATTTCAAAAGCATCTTTTTTTTCTGATTCGGTGAGGACCTGATAAAGTCTCTTTTTTTCCCTAACAAGCTCCTCCTGAAGCATAGTTAGTTTTACAAATTCCTCTGTATTCTGGCTGGTATATTGTTCGTCGCCAGGTTTTTGTAATTTATAGTCCCTAACTGGGTCTGACATATTTTCCATCTACTTCACCTCCGTTTTTATAACTATTCCATGTTAATAAGGAAACAAACGAAACAAAGGAAACTGTTGTATTTAGTGTACACCAGATTAATATAAAAAACACGCTTTCAAACGCATGAATAAATTCTTTTGTTTACTTCAAAAGGAATAGGGAATAGTTGCGGGGAGTAACTTTTATTTGGAGGATGAAAGCATGAGCTCCCCTGTGGAAAATCAATCAAAAATCAAAGCAAATACAGAATATGACTCATTAAAAAGGGTGATCTTATGCCAACCAAGGTTCATGGCGATTGAAGATGTCATTAATGACACCCAAAAGAAATATGCAGACGAAAATATCGACAAAGAATTGGCGATGAAGCAACATAGAGAATTTGAACAGCTGCTCATAGAGCACGGCGTCGAAGTGATCAAACTTCCGTCATCAGAAAAATTTCCCGAGCAGGTCTTCACTCGAGATATCGGTTTCACTGTAGGCGATGAAGTGTTTGTCGCAGAAATGGCGAGCGACATTCGCAAAGGGGAAGAGGAAGTGCTTGAGGAATTCCTTGAGGACGAAGACATCGATTACCAAACGACGACTGATCGGGTCGAAGGCGGGGACGTCATCGTCGATCGCGATAAAGTATATGTCGGCATCAGCAGCCGGACATCCGACCAAGCCGTTCGCAACTTGCAACGGGATTTACCAAATCACGACATTATTCGCGTCCCGTTCAATGAGAAATACTTGCACCTCGACTGTGTATTTAACATATTATCACCCGAAGTCGGCCTCGTATTTCCCGAAGCCCTACCCACGGACATGGTGGAAATGCTATCACAAAAATACAAGCTCATCGAAGTGTCACCCGAAGAGCAATTCACAATGGGCACAAATGTATTGTCAATTGGCGACGGCAAAGTATTTAGCCTCCCACAAAACATAAACGTCAACACTGCAATGCGCGCTAACGGATTCGAAGTCATCGAAGTCGACTTCTCCGAAATCATAAAATCCGGCGGCTCATTCAGATGCTGTTCAATGCCCCTCGAAAGGGAGTAAAACCTCACATGACGTGAGGTTTTTTTATTGGAATGAATACCAAAACCGCATAACTGCCAATACTCACGCATAAAACTCCCCAAAAACGCATAAATCCATTCAAAACCTCATAAATCCGACAAGATACGCATAAATCCTCACAATCACGCATAAACCGCTGCAATCCCGCATAAACTCGCCGCTCCGCAAGCAATCTTCTCTACAAATACAATCCCGCAAGAAAAATCCCCAACGTCTCCTCATAAATCTCATCAAACTGACTAATCGGCAACGGATTAATCCCAGACCCTAACTCGACAGTAAATCCTGGCCGTCTCCAATCCTGAATAAACCAATCTTTGTAGCCCGCATAACTTTCAAGTGTTTGAACCGGCACATATCCGCTAACCCGACTGAATTCATTGACCATCATTCTTGAATAAGGCGGTTCCAATCCTTGATATCCCCAATAAATGACCCTGCCCTGCGTATGGAACGCAAGCACCCACGCAAAATCCCTTTCCTTCGTCAAATCTGCCATTGCAATCGCTTCCGGTTCCGAAAGTGGCCGCTCTCCACCATAATCACGAGGTCCCGGCCTTTTCGGATTACGTGCCCGCTCCAAATCCCAATTTGCCGGAAACTGATCATTCAAATCGACACCGCGAATATTCGCCTTCCATCCCGAGAAATCCGTGCTCCCATTATTCCATTGCACAACCCTCGTTCTCCACGGCTCGATCGCTGGCGGCCCTTGCTGCACAAGTGTGACGCCGTCGGGATTCACCATCGGAACAATAGACAAATTAGATTGTCGGTACAATGAGAACATATCCAAACCGCGAATCGGGGTTTGATTCGTAACAGAAAGCAGATAGTCATTGAGGAAGGTCATGACGACAGGCGTTGTAATCCATTCATTCGCATGGAAGGAAGCATTGTAATGAACCCGTTTCGTACCCGTTCCAATCCGAATCTCAGGAATGCTCTTCCCAAGAACCGAATTTCCGATTGAAGTGTTTAGTAAGAAGGGATACACAGATTGAAGCCTTCTCAAGTCATTCACCATCGTCTCATAGCTATACGTCTGCTTCCCGTTGACAAGCCTCCATGTAATGCGCAATGGGACACGGATCGTCTGCCCGACTCGAAGGCGGTTCGGGTCGAGCATCGGATTCACAAGAAAAATCGCCTCAAGAGGGACATTCCTTCGCTGCGCGATCAACCACAACGAATCTCCCTGAGCAACCTGCACCTCAAACGCCACATATCCCGGAATCCGAATCCGTTGCCCCACCGAAAGAACCTGCGAATTTGCATCACGATTCGAATCTATGATCAATTGAAGCGGCACCCTAAACAACTGGCTATAATACCAGAGCGAATCCCCCGGTCGCACGGTAATGTTCACACCATTCCTCCTTTTTCATAACTCATGCCAGTATATGAGATAAGAATAGGGAAGTAATACTTGGCAAACATTAAGGACAAAAACTATTGTTATCATCAGAGCAGTATCCCATTTTCTCCGCAAGTTGATAAAATCTTTCTTTATATTTATGTAATGAACTTTCAAGTTCTTTTACATGCTTTTCTCTTTCTTCGGTTGTTGAAGCTTTCTTGAAAAGAAGAATCGATAAATTCATTTCGTTTGTAAGGCTATTCATCCCTGTAACGTCATCATCATTGAAGTCCATCGGAAACAAGGCTCCGGATTCAAGAGAATCAACATTAATTTTCTTGAACCTTTCTATATCAACCTGCTCATCTGTTATATATGATTTTTCATATGCCAATATTTGTTCATAACGGACTATCTCCTTACTGGTCCCAGAAAGATAAGTTAAATTATTATAAAAATCAAGATGAATTACCTTATTTTTTAATTCAGAGGAGTAAGCCCATAATAACAAAGAAGTTATGCCTAAAATTGCAACTAAACTCCAACTCACTGTCGTATTTTTCATATTTGTGTCCTTTCAAGAAAGTGGATTCGATACTTTTGTTAACTATAAATAATTGTAAACTTATATACATTGAAAACAAACCATAAAAGTAGAAGAAGATGTGCCAATAAGTTCACGATGATTGATGACTTTTTATAAGATCTTTTTCTGAAATACTTATTAAGAAAGAGCAAAAAAAGAATTTGTATTAATGAAATTGGGATACTAATAACAAGAAAAAGGTTAAACTCCTCTTCCTCAGTTAGCATATATCCTTTACTTTCATCAAGCCTGCTTAGCGAAATGAAAATATAGGATATCTTGATAGAGACCCATATAAAGCAGAAGTTGAAAACCAAAAATAAAAGTCCTGTTGTCTTAGGGAATCTGCTCAAAGTATTGCCTCCTCTACACAAAATTGCTCGGATGTGGTACAGCCTTGTCGAAAGCCGATTTTAGTTATTTTAACACAAAGTATCCTTTCCCCCTATTCAAGTCTATATATATAGTGAGAGGATCAATCATGAACAGGAGGAATGGAGATGGAGAAAGGATGGCTGAAATTGAATAGGGAACTGTAGGACAAGCAGTATGAGGCATTTTAAGAAAAACGGATTTTCTAACAGACGAATTAACAATGAAAGAGTGGCTAATAACCATTGAGAAATATGCGTTTTATCAGGTAAACGGGGACGAGCCAACATACGAGGTAACAGGCAGCCAACAGAGTACTAACAGAGAGGTAACATCTATTAAAGAAAGTAAGAAAGAAAGAAAGATAAGAATAAATACTTTCCTGCGGAAACTGTAAGTGACGGAATTCGAAAAACGGAGGGGCTTGAATTGACGAAAGGACACTTGAAGATGTTGGCGCAAAAGACTCATGATGAATTACTGAAAGAGCAAGAGGTATTGGAAACGTACGACGAGTGCGCTCAATTGAAACATTGGAGTGAATGGAAGCCGCAAGTGGAACTTGTTAGTTACCTCGATGGCAGAATCAGCGGCTTGGTCGAAGCGTACTGCCTGATTGAATACGGGGAAGCAAGCGAAATACAGGTCAGCAAAACCTTGAATGAATGGTTCTGCAGTGAATAATAGTTCAGAGAAGTGGAAGTTTCCCCGCTTCTCTCGATTGAAGACATACTTTCAAAAAATAGGGACTACCCGAAGATAGCCCGCCAATTAGCCTTGTAAAATGCTATTCATCTCAATCGACAGCTCAGAAAAAATAAAAGAATGTAGCGTATGATCCACACCAAACACCCGACGTTTGGTATATCGACAGTCCGAAAGGCCATACACCTCAATCGTATAATTTAACGGGTCGGCAATCCAGTACTCCTTTACTTTCGATCGTTCAAATAACGTGAATTTTTCCCTGCGATCCTTCAGCGCAGTTAAAGGGGACAAAACTTCTACGACCAAATCAGCGGCACCAATCGCTCTGTTTGGATGAAGGTTCTGCTTATTGCAGAAAACAGAAATATCCGGTTGTACGACAGTATACATATCATTTTCATCAAGCTGTACATTATAAGGAGCAACAAATACTGAAGCACTGTTATTTCCAAAATGTGTACGCAAGGCAAAAAACAATTCACCAACAATCCGCCGGTGTGCAGTAGATGGGGCAGGCGTCATATTATACGGAACTCCATCTATCAACTCCCAGCGACCGTCCCTACGTTCTATGTCCGTGATTGTAAAACGTTGCTTTGAATCAATCGGTATCATCTGGATCTCCTCCTATGATTTTCTCCATTATAGCAATAGGATTTTCTTTATGAAATAAAATGAAAAAGGATAGATGCAAGCAGAATAACTCCGCCTACATCTATCCTTTACTAAATATAACTTATCTACACTCAAACATCCGATTCGACAATCTGATCCTTCGAATCATCAAACAAACTTTCATAAGCAACCAACGTCACGCCTAAATCTTTTTCCAAGGCAGTCAAAGCCTTCATCTGCTCATCATTCAACTGTGCAAGTGGTTCGCGGTCTGGCATCAATTAAGATCACTCCCTATAAAATATATAGTTAGCGTATCCAATACGGAACAATTTATGTCTAATATAGATGGGAAGCTTAGACTTAGTGTAATTTCATTCTTCTACATCAATGCCTATCAACCATATTGGAACTTTAAGAATGCTACTGTATTTATTCAAGATATTTTGCATAAGTGAATAGTTTACAATCCCGTCACTTAAATAGTGATTTAGGTTCCCGGTTGGAGTAACATAAATTAATAAATCCAAGTCTGCCAAGTTATCTAAATGAAGAACTTTGAACATGTCATAATAAGCAAGTGACCAATTCCCCAGTTGAATTTCACCAATGACAGTGGGGGATGCTTTTAAATGGGCAATATCAGTTCCAATCATTTTCGTATTGGGCAGGTTTAAGCGATCCGCAATTTCATTCCAATCAGCCCTCTTGTTTAATTCATTTTCCCATTCAATGTGTCCATTATGTACTGGTTTTCTTCCAAAACAATAGTTCCTGAAATTCACAATGTTTTTCTCCTCATCAAAAACTGCAAAATCAAAACCGCCAGTTTGTGGAGAGTCGAATAAGACTCCTTCCCTATATTCGACTTCAAATTTAATTGAATGTATACTTTTGAGGCTATCTTTCAAAGAAGAATTAATGGATCGGGCAGTAACACGTTTAAAGTATTCGATTTTACCTGTTTTCTTTTTGGGTGACTTCGATACTTTATGTTCAATCTTATGCAACTCTTGTGAAAAAGCATGAACAATGTCAGATTTTATATTAGGAAAGCTTTTTAAAAATAATTCTGCATTTCGATGGTATATTTCATCAGCGATAAAAAAACGTGAGCTTTTTCGTTTCTTCCATTCCTTCATATCTGAAGGGTCGATTTTTATCATTAAATTTTACAACCCCTTAAACCTTATTTTCTTATAGTCTCCAATAACCATCTAATCCTGAACTAATCCAGCAATGTATTCACTATCCAACCAAAAAGCCTGTTTAGTAATCTTCCGGCCGTCGGGCAACGAAACCTGATCACTACCATCCCTTGCTTTCGGTCGAATATGGCACAGACCATTAGACTTAGGTTTTGGAAGATTGTTGTTTACAATTACCCTAGTCTTTTGTTGCACAGGTTCAAGTTCGATTCCTTGGCGAATCAAATTTTGTACATGCTTCCAAAAGTCTTTAAGCCGGCCATCAATTTCAGACATAGGCATATTCCACAATGTAATTCCTTCGAAATATAGTTTTCTTTTCGGGTTTTCCTTTTCTGTTTCCCTGTATTTAAAGACGACAAAAAGAAGCTTTGTTTCAGAAAAGTATTCTTTCAGCCAGCTATCTTCCCAATCGTCATTTGCCCATTCGTTGAAGTCGATATTTCTGAACGACATATGCTCTTTCGGAAAACCATTCGGTTCCAATCGAACAGTTTTAAGTTGAATATTTGCTTTAGCAAATTCCTCGACCTGTTCAAGTTTCGTGCCTTTGATACCCAAAAGACTGCTGACAAAAAGTTGAAGGAAACTCTTGGCTTTATGATTAACTTCGATTTCAGTCATAGCCGCTATTTCATCTAACGGTTTTCCTATATACGGTTGAAACTTTTCATTAAGAATTTCAAGTAACGTTTTCTTCTTAAGTTCCGCGGGAGAAGTGATTCGCACAAGGTCTTCCTGAGAAATTATCTTCCGGATTAAGGCTGTCATATAGCTCTGCTTCAGTGAATATGCACGTTGCATTGCTGAAATGCTGTTATATGGCTGTTCCCTCAACGACCCCTTGTTAGCCCCTTTGGTACTTGCGGCCAGGTAATTCGTGTCTGCTTCGGAAAGTTCGTGGGCAAGCCCTGCCTTTATTTTATCGTTGATTAACTGCCAGTCCTGTTTAATAATTTCCAAGTCTTCTTCGGTGTATTTATGTAAATATGACTTGATGATCCTGTAATCGGCTCTTTTTATTTCGGGTAGCCACTCATAGAACATTAAGAGTAACTCCTTATTCTTATTCCAAAAGCTTGATGTATCGAATGTGGTGTTAACCTCATCCATATAATTGATAATATTGAGAACCAATCTTTCTTTAGCTGAAAGTGTACCGTTCTTATTCTTCCTGACGGGGGTCACTTTCAATTCTATGCCCAGATCTGCAAAATCTGCTTCACTTACAGAATTCACTTGATAGCCAAAAAAACTTTCCTCAATTATCTGCCCCAATTGGCCCTTAGATCTTTCGTTTTTTATTCTACCGCTTTGATCGATATCCCCAAATGTACGTCCTTCAGCCTGTCGCGCCTTATACATTAATTCTTCCTCACTTTTATAATGCAAAAGACATTCCTCCTTTCCAGTCGTTACCATTATCCTATCATAAATGAATAAAAAAAAGCCGATACCTAAGTATCAGCTTAAAGTAAATTCCAATTGAACGTCAGTTGGTTCGCTCGCTTTTTCGATTTCCTCGATTCGTTTTCCCATTATTTCAATGAGGTTTACAACCAATGCATTTCCCATACAGAAATATCTCATTCTATCCGACATTCCTGCTGTCCAGTTATCAGGAAACCCATTCAGTCTTTCGCATTCTAAAGGGGTTAAGAATCGTTTTCGACCATTAACTTCAACAATATGGGTGCTACGATTGATTGATCCTTCACTCGTCAACATTGTCCTGCCCGGCTTGTCCAGCTCATCGGTCGGTGACATACCGCCTTCAGAGAACGTATACTTATGGCCATCCGCAGATGTACGCTCAATCTTTTTTGGTCCACGAAGATATTTGAACTTCTCTTCTACCTCAGTCGTGAGGTAGAATTTCTCCTCAACCATGTTTTCGTCAATGAGGATGTCCTTCAGGGGAGTAGGTTTCTTCATTATTGGATCAACATGTGCTGTGTAAATCCCGCCATTCCGCATGATTCCTGCAGTATGGAAGTTTAAAGAATACTCATCTGAGATTTTGACAATATCCTCAGGGAGGAGATCCCTTTCAATCCGGTTCTTGTAAGGTTCCTTTTCGACAGGGAATGACTTGGCGAAGAAGCCCTTTTCAAATACTATATCGTAATCATCCAGTTCCCGCTGACTTTCCTCAAAAGAAATATTGTTTTTATATGCAAATATGAAAACCCTTCTTCTTCTTTGGGCAAAGCCGTATTCAGCCGCGTTTATCACACGCCATTCCACACTGTAGCCCAGGTCACGGAACGTTGCGAGCATGACTGCGAAGTCTCGGCCTCGTTGAGAAGAAGGGGATTTAAGCAATCTATCTACGTTTTCGAGCAAAACATACTTAGGGAGGGTGCTTTTAATTATTCTTTTGATTTCCCAAAATAGCACACCTTTTTTGCCACGGATACCTTGTTCTCCTGACAGGGTGCGTGCTACAGAGTAATCCTGACATGGAAACCCTCCGACTATCATGTCAGGTCCAATTTCTTCGAATGTATCATCAGACACTGTTGCTATATCTTCGTTGCTATGAGTTCCTTTTTGGAAGTTGCGTGCATAACATTCAAAAGCATCTTGGGCTTTACGGGAAGGCTCCCATTGATTACCCCATAAGACATCGAAAAGGCGGGGGTTAGCTTGTTCTAATCCTTGACGAAATCCACCGACGCCAGCGAATAATTCAATTACCTTTAGACTGTTGCTGTCAGACATTTTCGAACACCCTTTCGGTCATTTTCTCTATTATAACCTATTTCGACAAAAAGATCAAGATCAAAGTTTAGAATTAGGACTTATTTTTTGCTTTTATATTGAAGTTTTACTTCATTCACAAAATCCATCGTTTCATCCGCTGCCTTTTCGATGTCCTCCCGTATTTCATGTTCCCACACTCTTTTGACATGCCAATCTATCTCCGAGTAATACTTTGATATCTCTGTATCCCTCTCCAGGTTGCGTTTAAATTTCTTATCCCAAAATTCCTCGTTGCTTTTGGGACGCTTGAAATGCTCAGGACATACGTGCCAGAAACACGAATCAACGAAGATTACAATCTTGTACCTATTTATTGCGATATCGGGTGTTCCTTTTAAAGATCTGACATTACGGCGGAAACGAAGACCTCTTCTCCATAGTGCACTTGCAAACATATTCTCCAACTTGGACTTGGCCTTTATCTTGCTCATCGTTTTGCTGCGTTGCTCTTTGGACATGATGTCAGCCATGATTTTCATCCTTTTTAATATAGGATTCCCGGTTTAGGAGGGGGCAAACAATAAGATTCATTTTAGATGCTGCTGCAAAGTGCAAGGAATAATATGACTGAAGTGTCCTAATGAATAATAGAATAGAAGCCGATAGGTACTAATATACTGTTATAATAAAATTGGACTAATTAGTAATATTTAAGTGAATGTAAAATGCAATATGAACTGTTAGGGGGAACTGTATATGAAATCTTTTTGGAACTTTCCAGCAGCCTCGGGTGGATTAATTAATTCAATAAACAATGCCGGTATAGAAACGTTTCGTGGTAATGAGCTTGACTCATTAACACGTGAGATATGTCAAAATTCTTTGGATGCGGTAAAGGATGAAACTCAACCAGTTATTATTGAATTCAAGTCCTTTGATATTCCGGCGACTAAATTTCCGAAACAGCGTGAGTTAGTAGATGTCTATAAAAAATGTGAGCGAACATGGAGCGGGAAAAACGATAAAAGTGAACAATTTATCAAGCAAGCACAAATAATTATGCAACATCCTACAATTCAATTTTTGCGAATTAGTGATTTCAATACTAAGGGATTGGAAGGAGCAAGAACTGGTGAACTGGGATCACCATGGAGTTCATTAATCCGCGAGGCGGGTTCGTCAAACAAAAGTGATAGTTCTGGTGGTAGTTTTGGTATTGGTAAGTCTGCACCGTTCGCTAATTCAAAGTTGCGTACACTTTTCTATGAATCATTAGATCAGACAAACTACAAATCACATATTGGTGTAGCAAATATTATGTCGTTTGAGAAGGAACCTGGATTAACGACTGTAGGTTCCGGCTATTACACAGACGACGAAAGTTCCAAAGCGATTTCAGGTTTCTTGAATTTAGACTCGAGTTTTGAACGAACTGAGACAGGAACGGATATTTATATTGCAGGATTTAAACCGAAGCCTAATTGGGTAAATGCGATTCGAAATTCAGTAATATATAATTTCTTTATAACAATTCATCAAAAAAAATTGATTGTAAGAATTGAGGACGAGGTAATTTCTCATGAGAATTTGGGAAAGTTAATTCAGTCACTTGATGAGACAAAGGAAGAATATCGTCATGTGAAATCCTATTATGAAGTCCTCATATCAGATAAGGCATTAAGTATTCCATCTCCTAAAAGGATGTACAAAACTATAGGGACATTCGAAGAAGGAGAAGCAACCCTTTACATTATGAAAGGTGATGATCTGAATCGACGTGTACTAATGACTAGAAAAGCAGGAATGCGTCTTTTCGAACAAAACCGAATTAGTGGAAGCATATCATTTACAGGAATATTAATTATTACCGGTAGACATATGAACCAGGTATTTAAGCAAATGGAAAATCCGGCACATACGTTATGGGAGCCGAACCGATATGAACCGAGTCCGAAAGATGCCGAACGTGCTTTCAGTGACCTAAGGAAGTTTGTGCGTGAGACCGTACAGAAAACGTTTCAAGTTGAAACTACAGACACAATGGATGCAATCGGATTAAGCGACTTCTTACCAGATTCTCCTATCTTAGGAGAAGGTCAAGAGAAGCGTGAATCACTTACTATGAAAATTAAAGAGATAAAACAAAAGAAAAAAGCCAAGCAAACGAAGAAACCAAAGAAGAGGAAAAGTGGAGAGAGTTATTTAGATGATTTAGTAGCTGCAGGACTTTCTCCTGAAGGTGAAGAATCAGGGCACTCACCGGAAGTGAAAGAAGAAGGCACAGGTAAAGGTGGAGGGTCTGGAAATAAAAATGGTCAGCAAGGAAGTGCGGAAGAAGGAACAGGCACTGAAAAAGAAGGAAATGAAAAGAAAGAAAAGAATAGACCGATTGAAATAGAAACACGTTACATCTGTGTAAATAAAGAAGAAGGTTTATATCTGGTTAGTGTTAAGCCGAAGAAAAAATTCGAGAAAGGTAGGCTTGAATTTAAAGTGTTAGGGGAGCAAGGTGAGTTCAAGCTACCAGTTAAAGATATTCAATCATCTCAAATTGATAACGTTACTATCTCGGGCAATATGGTCCGATTCAAAAATAACGTTGGTAAAGAGGACATCTATGTAAATGTTAAGGTTGATTATGAACATTACTGTGTACTGGAGGTGGATTTATATGAGGTTTAACAGCAGCCTTCCATACCCAGTACTCAATAAGGAAAATGATAATTATCAATCCTCAAAATTCGAAGTGGAGTTAAAAGCTGAAAAGTCATTCGGCCAAGTGAGTCTTGAAATGTTCTGCACTTTGGAAAACGAAGGTATTGAAAGATTGATAGCAGAGGGAAAAGCTTTATATGTAATGCATATTGAATGTCCGCAAACGAGTTTCCGTTCAATTGTTAAATCGAGTTTGCCGAACATCTCAACAAAAATTAGTGATCATCAATTGAGAGGGAAAATGGAGGTTCGTCCGTTTGTGGTAGCAGCTGCTACTATCAATAACTATACGAATGTTCAGCTGAATGATTTTTATCGTGAATTACCATTGACCTTTGAAAAGGGAAACATGTTGGCAACAGCAGATGCGATAGAAATTATTCTACACGAAGAGGACACAGAAACACAAAATTTGCCATCAATAATTACAGTTCGTCGTGTTGAGAAGTCAGAGTACATGAGTATTCAAATGAGTTCTGATCAAATTTTGATAGAGCTGCCGAAAGAAATATATGACAAGTATGCGGAATATGCAGGTTCGAGATTAAAAGATACGATTTTAGCCACGGTATTCACACCATGTTTGGTAGATGTCTTTCACACATTGAAAGAAGATAATACAGGTTACGAAGACTATAAGTGGTACCAAGTTCTTGAGCAAATATTTGATAATAACAATATACCGTTTACACAAGTGTTAGATGGAACCGTGCCTGTTATCCAGGCGGTGCAACTTGTCCTAAGAAATCCTCTCGGAAAATCGTTTAAAGAAATTGAGAAACTTATCAAAGAGGAGGATTAGTTGATGAAAATAAAGTTTCTATCTGAAAACACTTTACAAGACTTACGCGTCAATTTTGATGCTTATAAGGAACATTACTATATTAAGGAAAGTGAATGGTTCGATAGTTATTTTTCAAAAGAAGGTGCGACCTATGATTCGAATATTGACTATAAGCAACCAATATTTAATTTTGACAGCGACTATTTAGTGAGTGACTTCGAAAATGTAAAGATAGTGTATGAAGCCTTAAAACATTTGACTGTGGCAGAAGCTACACATGAGCGATTATGGGCTGGCTTAGCACATATGCAAATGCGGGAATTTACCTATTACCGCTTATCGACGGATTTGGAAAAGAAAAACGATAAGCGTATACAGTCTGCACTCTTCTTCACCCATGGTGCAAAACGATCATTGTATGTTCATCTGTTGGCACGACTGTGGTGGGTAGGCTATATGACATACGATGAAGCAAATAAAGAGGATCCGTATTGGCTAACCGAGTTTTTCTCATCGGCTGACTTTTCGGCAAGATGTGTTGTCTTTTTCTCTAGTAACTTCACATCGAATCCCAATATCACTAAAGGTGTTTTACGCGCTCTTATAGCATTTAAAAACGAAGGGTTACAAATCAAACGTGAACACTTTGTAGAGGCGAACAGGTACCTTAACATCTTAGGCGGAGCGATGATTCTCGATATGCTCGAGGAAGATGAAGTGGAAGAGATTGTAACGGCAAGGATTAGAAAAGTTTATAATCTTGATAGAGTAGCTGTCATGATTTGAGGAAATATTCAAGGTGGAATTAAAAGCGGAGCCCAGTCATTCCAGGGGCTCTGCTTTTCTCATAAGAAGGAGATTCCCTATTCAATCTGGAAGATAGTTAACAAGGAAGAGGGAATGGAGGAGCGATTATGTTCATCGTCAACACAGAGGCGGCCATCTACAGGGAAGGCCGATATTTACTCTGCAAACGCAGCGAAAAAGAAGACCACGCGCCAGGTGGAATAGCACTAATCGGCGGAAAAGTGGAAATGGAAGAAGTACCATCCGACATTTTAGAACGCACCATTGCACGGGAAGTAGCGGAAGAAGTAGGTCTTGTCATCGAAGGTCAACCGCGTTATGTGCATAGTACAAGCTTTTTGACGGACCAAGGGGAGCCGGTGGTGAATGTCATTTTCTTATGTGAGGAATTCAGTGGTGAGCCGTATGCGGTGAGTGCTGATGAGGTGGCGGCTTTGTATTGGATGACGCCTGAAGAGGTGTACGAGCAACCCGATGCCAGGAGTTTTTGAAAGATTATATTCGTATGGCGGAAAATGTTCGAGGTAAGGGGATTCCGGTTTAATTGAGTGAAAGGCCTGGTATCTTAAATTTAATTTCAATAAAAATTCTCATCCGAATGAGCTGAATCCATCACTCATTCGGTTTTTTGTGTTGGTATGAACTCCTGGCCACCTGTAAGCACTAAGCTGTAAAGCATCTAACGTCTCCGTGATTCCCGGGCATAGCGAGATAATCCTTCTCGGCGGAACGGAATAGGTTTGTATGAAATAAATGGCCTTGTGAAGATATTCACAAACATGACAAAGCTTCGTGTCTACTTTGTGAAAACATTCACAAATGAGTTGTTCGCCCTATTCTTCCGCGTTATAGTAAGAGTAACAAAAGGCTATAACCCAATAAAACATCACATAGGAGGAATTGACATGAAACAAATATTTGAAAATAAAATAGTTGCTGCATTGCTCACGGTATTCCGCGTTTGGTTAGGTGTTCAGTGGTTGAAAGCCGGTTTTGGAAAAGTATCGACAGGGTTTGATGCAAGTGGATTTATACAGGGAGCCATCGCGAAATCGCAAGGAGAAAATGCAGTTGTACAAGGATGGTATGCTTCGTTTCTTGAAACCGTAGCCCTTCCGAACTCTGGACTATTTAGCTTCCTTGTTGCATGGGGAGAATTACTTGTTGGATTAGGCCTCATTTTAGGTGCATTAACGATACCGGCTTTGGTAGCTGGCGGCTTTATGAATTTGAATTTCCTTTGGGCAGGAACAATCAGTGTTAATCCTACTTTGTTGCTCGTCACCGTACTTCTTTTAGTCATGGCGAAAAGTGCGGCTTACTTTGGCATCGATCGTCTCCTCATTCCGACAATCAAAAAAGATGTCGAAAAGAGACGTTTGGATCCTGCAATTGGTACAAGTGCCGGATAACTGTATAGAATTTGAAAAGCTTGTTATGTCTCAATAGACATAACAAGCTTTTTTTTCTACATTTATATTTCTCTGTTCAATACGATGGCTTGTCCGAATTGTTCGGTGATAATACTTTCAATGCGAACATATGTGTGGTAAAATTAAAAACAATAGCATAGGTATCCCCAAGATGATCGGTCATTTCCCGTGAAGGGAGGTGGTCGATGTGACTGAATTTGAAGCACTAATGCTCGTTTTTACATTCGCAGCATTAATCGTAGCTCTTTTGTCATTCAAAAACGAAAAAAAATAATCCATCCTTGAGTTAGAGGCTCATTTAGGATGGATTATTTTCCACTAATAACTGCCGATCCCCTTGGGGAACTATTGCTATTATTGACCGTTCAATGTTCGAGCATCGGACGGTCTTTTTTACTATATGTGCTAATACCTTTAGTATACATAAATCATAGTTTTTATTCAACTTGCGTGAAGTTTATTGCTGAATTTTAAAGTGTAAGAATTTCCGTTGATTGAAGCGTAAGGCGGCGACTCCTGCCAAAGCCGTTACGTAGGACGGCTTTTGCGAACAAAAGCGAAGCGTTGAGAGCAGGGAATATAAGCGGATGCCTTAATTTCTGCAAAAACCGCAGAAATACGGCAAATCGAACTCTTCGTGGTTCGATTGGCTCAAGCCATGCCCCCGGAAAGCGTCCGCCTGAAGCGCAAATCAACAGTGCAACCTATCATATTATTAAATGCCGTCACAGAAAGCCAGTTTTTGCGCTTGCCCGGAAATCATTGCAGTACGAACGCATTTTCGCTATAATGGGAACACTATTACTTAGAACAGGATGATATACAAATGAACATGACAAAGCATTCTATATTGAATAAAGATGCTGCCAACTTACAAGAAATACCTGACGGGTCTGTTTCATTAGTTATAACATCCCCTCCCTATCCGATGATCGAAATGTGGGATGAAATTTTCATGAAGCAAAAACCGGAAATCGAAGAGCATTTAATGACTGAACCATATAAAGCATTCAATCTCATGCATGATGTGTTAAACGATATTTGGGAAGAAGTAGACAAAAAAGTAGCGAACCATGGCTTTGTTTGTATTAATATCGGGGATGCAACGAGGACGATTGATGGACATTTCCAAATGTACTCGAACCACTCGAAGATCATAGAGAAGTTCGTTTCAATGGGGTATTCGGTGTTGCCGGATATCATTTGGAGAAAAACAACAAATGCTCCAAATAAATTCATGGGTTCGGGTATGCTGCCTTCCGGTGCATATGTTACGTATGAGCATGAATACATACTGATCTTCCGTAAGGGCGGAAAACGAGTATTTAAAAATAACGAAAAAGCAATTCGACAGGAAAGTGCATTTTTCTGGGAGGAGCGAAACCAATGGTTCTCCGATCTATGGGAGTTTCAGGGGAAATCCCAGAAGTTTAAAAACATCTCAAGTGGGCGCGAAAGAAGTGCCGCCTATCCATTCGAACTTGCTTATCGCCTCATCAATATGTATTCGATGAAAGGCGACACGATTCTTGACCCATTTGTTGGAACTGGTACGTCGATGTTTGCTGCAATGTGTGCGGAGCGCAATAGCTACGGTGTGGAAATTGATCCGCTACTTGCTGAAACGGTAACAAGCAATGCATTGCTGCTCAAGAAAGAGCTGAATGACATTGTCGTTAAACGGTTCCAGCGTCATACGGAATTTATCGAACAGCAACTCTTGCTTGGTAAGGATAAATGGTATGAGAATGATCATTTGGATACAAAAGTAAAAACACGGCAGGAAGTAAATATAAAATTATCACTGATTGATGAGATTACCCGTGAAGATGACTTTGTAACGGTCAGTTATGAGGATCTAAATCCAAAGGGATAAACACCTCAATATTCCTACTGCTTTTATTCACTTTATAACTAACAATTGGAACGTCGATCTGCTCTTTTAACTTTGTCAAGTTCTCGTATGTGTCAGGTTTGACGGAAATCGGCGTTCCTCCAATATATCCATCAATTCCTTTGCTTTCATCTGCAGCAGTTGAAACAGCAAATGGCACATCGAAATGTTCACTCACTTTTTGTATGATTGCTTTTTGTACATATAAGCCGTTGTACGTTTTATCGATTAATAAATCATCCAACCACTTATCAACAAGCGATTCGTCTATCAACTGAATGGCCTCTTTTAACCGTTCGATTTGAGGAAGAATCCTTGCCTTGGCACGTTCTTTCGCCCCCGGTTCACGGTCTGTATACCACTTTTCCCAGTCTTCAATAGAAGGAGCAGGTACTTCATCCAAAAACTCCTGGAAATACGTTGCCATCGGTCCTACGACATTTGGGCGGGTCCCTTGTGCATTGCTATTCGCCAAATTCATGAGTTGTGTCGTGTATTTTGGAAACTCACGCGGAACTGTATCATTTGCGTCATAAATATAATCCGTATTTATCTTCCCGATTGATTTCACTTAAACCCTCTCCTTAATCACTGATTCTATTATCATTATCCTACACATGTCGTGTTCCGTTCAAGTTGACGATTGGTGAACCCCTTCAAAGTTCACCAATCTTGTGTCTCCAGTCATGCACCTGTTATGATATTGAAATAACAAAAGCGGGCACCGTGGAAGAAGTTGCATCCGCTATAGGAGAAAAATATGAAGAGACAGACACTCACATTGGTCTTGTTGTTGACCAATTTATTTATTGCATTTTTAGGCATCGGTTTAGTAATCCCCGTTTTGCCTACGTTGATGAACGAAATGCATCTATCGGGCTCTGTTGTCGGGAATATGGTTGCGGCCTTTGCAGTTGCCCAACTTATTGTTTCCCCGATTGCAGGCAAGCTCATCGATACCGTTGGAAGGAAAATCATACTTGTCATCGGATTGTTCATCTTTAGTGTGTCCGAATTATTATTTGCAATTGGGCAGGATGTATGGGTATTATTCGCATCCCGTATTCTTGGAGGGGTCAGTGCCGCGTTTATCATGCCGGCAGTGACGGCGTTTATCGCGGATATTACAACGTCCGAAACACGGGCAAAAGCACTTGGTTATATGTCAGCAGCCATTTCTACAGGGTTCATCATCGGCCCGGGGATCGGTGGGTTTTTGGCGAGTTACGGGACAAGAGTGCCGTTTTTCTTTGCGGCAGCACTGGCACTATTTGCAGCGATTTTTTCACTGATCATGCTTCGGGAGCCAGAGCGTAATTATGAGGAAACGACTACAACGGGTCAGAAACCGGGATTCAAACGGATTTTCGCGCCGATTTATTTTATCGTGTTCATGATTATATTGGTCCTGTCGTTTGGATTGATGTCGTTTGAGGCGGTTTTCAGCCTGTTTGTCGACCATAAATTTGGGTTTACACCGAAGGATATCGCCATCATCATTACGGGTAGCGGGATTGTCGGTGCAATCACACAGCTGTTATTATTCGATCGGCTAACAAAGGTAATGGGTGAGAAAAAGCTCATTCTGCTGAGTATGGTATTTTCAGCCGTCATGGTAGGCGCGATGACGATTGTAAACTCGTATTTCAGCATACTTGTTGTAACGATGATCGTATTTGCTGGTTTTGATTTGATCCGTCCTGCGGCGACGTCCTATTTGTCGAAAGTAGCGGGCAATGAACAAGGATTTGTCGGGGGCATGAATTCGATGTTCACAAGCATCGGTACTGTATTAGGACCGATTATCGGTGGTAAGCTATTCGACATCGATGTCGATTATCCTTTTATATTCGCAACAATCGTTTTGGTTGGCGGATCTATACTGACATTTTTCTGGACGAAAAAGAAGACCGAAATAAATCTTTCAGTAAAATCATAAGTAAAGACAGCGTCCACGGATATTCCCGTAGACGCTGTTTCACTTCATTCAACAATTTTAAATTCGACATCCCCTACGCCGAAATTGAGGAAAATATCTATGACAACATCTGACTTCGCGAAAGCTTCATTGACATAAACACCATCTTTTTGTTTGATAAAATCCTTTGTACCCAATGTGCCAAGCCCTTTCGAGACGTTTAGTCGGACTCCCGTATCCTTTGGAAGGATGAAGGTCACATCCCCAACACCCAAATCCACATCCGTGCGGAACCCTTTTTTCCATTTCCCGCTTAGGTCAATGGTAGAATCACTAACGCCGCTATTGATTACAAGGTTATTCAGTTGGAGGCCTCTCAAATCCAATGTTGAATCCGAAACACCCATATCGACCTCCAAGTCGATTGGAATATCATTAGTAAGTTGCAGATCCCAATCATTCTTCCATTTACGCTTATTGAACCCGAACATTGTAACTGAACCTTGCTTAATGTCAACATGGCCGACATTTTTACGTACCTTATAATTCACTTTCGGTTCAAGCTTTTTATGGTTGTAAGAAAAATCCCCGCTAACCCATTCATGTGAGTCGCCGCTAATGAACAGATTACCTACACCGAAGTCAATCTCCACTTTTAAAGATTCCGCATTGTCCTTTGGAATCGAAATCTCATTCCCGGCAGCCTTGGCAGTCCATTTGTTGTACCCGTAAATCCCCAATATGACAAGTAAACCAGCCGTCAGAGCAATCCCTAATAATTTATTCATAAACCTGTTCTCCTCTCGTCCCTTTTCTATAATCTTATCTTATCTCACTTTATAGAATAATCTACCAGTCGAATGATTGATTTTACGGTACGTCTTTGGACTGAGTCGTTTTTAGGCAGTTAAACATGTTTTGCCTGTCCAATTAATACATTGGATAAAAGACATCGTGAAAGGATGAGGAATTGAAGCGAGCGTTACTATATGGAGCTGTCGTCTTTGTTGGTTTGGTCCTTGGCATTATTACAACAATCATTATGGAAATGTAAATGGATTTTTTATCAATAAGTATGCACTTATCTCTCCTCTCAGTTGACTACCTGCATACAATATGACGAGGGAGGATATGCGTTGTGGCGGAAAGTTGTTGGGCTTTGACGAATCCTTTTTCCATACAACGGGAAAGGAGGTTTGGGCATGTCGCTCTTTTTTGAAGATGAAATTCGAAAAGTGATGGGTAAGGCTGGTACGTCGGGAATGAATGAAATCATCTCGCAGGATCCCCGTAGAAATGGCCGACTTGCAAGTCATCATACTCACAAATCAGAAGTGAAAGAAAGGGAAATCAGGGAAAGCAGGGAACAAAGTCCACGTCGCAGACCGCGGTGGATTTGATCGATAAAGTGAATGAATCCATCCTTGAACGAGAACTTCGTTTGGGTGGATTTTTTATTTCCCCGTTTTTTCTTTGATACTATAATTACAGGGTATACTTATTATAAAGTTGCTCAAGAAGGAAGTGGGAACTATGAAAAAAGTCGATGGAATCGGATGGGATTTCGACAACAGCTATTCCCGATTGCCTGATGCATTTTACGCGGAAACCTTGCCGGAACAATCATCATCACCTGAATTGGTTATTCTGAATTACCCTTTGGCCGCTGAACTTGGATTGGATGAAGAGGCGCTCGAGGGTGAAGATGGAGTTGCTGTTTTTGCAGGAAACAAGATACCTGAAGGCGCAAAACCGATTGCTCAAGCATACGCAGGACACCAATTCGGGCACTTTACGATGCTTGGCGACGGACGGGCCGTTTTGCTTGGAGAGCAAATGACTCCATCCGGCAAAAGGGTGGATATCCAGCTGAAGGGTTCAGGCAGGACTCCGTTTTCCCGAGGCGGTGACGGTCGAGCGGCCCTTGGCCCGATGCTGCGTGAATTCATCATTAGTGAGGCGATGCACGCTCTGCGAATCCCGACTACCCGTAGCCTCGCAGTCGTTGTAACGGGAAATCCCGTGCACAGGGAAGAGACACTTGAAGGGGCCGTTCTGACACGGATTGCTGACAGTCATCTACGTGTCGGAACGTTCCAATATGCAGCAGCTCGCCAAGTTGTGGAAGATTTAAAAGCCTTGGCGGATTATGCAATCGAGCGACACTATCCTGAAGTATCGGGCGACGCAAACCGTTATGAGTCATTGCTTTTAAAGGTGATCGATCGCCAAGCGTCGTTAATCGCCAAATGGCAGCTTGTCGGATTTATCCACGGCGTCATGAACACGGATAATATGACAATAAGCGGCGAAACAATCGACTACGGACCTTGCGCGTTCATGGATACCTATGATCCAGCGACCGTCTTCAGTTCCATTGACAGGCAAGGACGCTACGCCTACGGCAATCAACCCGGCATCGCCGAATGGAATCTTGCCCGTTTCGCGGAAACACTCATTCCACTCTTGCATGATGACCGGGAAGAAGCGATAAAGATTGCGGAACAAGCATTATCGGGATTTGGTAGGCAGTATCATATGTATTGGCTGTCCGGGATGAGAAGCAAGTTAGGCCTTTTCAATGAGGAAGAACTGGATGTAAAGCTTGCAAAGGATCTTCTGCAATTGATGAAGAACAACCACGCGGATTACACGAATACATTCAGTGCTTTGACAACTGATCGGCTCGAGGAGTTGCCGATGTGTAAAGCTTCCGGATTTGACGAATGGCTCGAGCGCTATGAGGACAGGCTTTCACGTCAATCGCAGTCTGATGAAGAAGTTAAACAATTGATGCGGGACAGCAACCCGGCCGTAATCCCACGTAACCATCGGGTCGAGGAAGCGTTGGATGCAGCAATTGAAGGTGATTTCAGTGTGATGGAGCGATTATTGGAAGTGCTTGCCAATCCTTACGCGTACACGGCTGAACAAGATGAATACACAATGCCGTCCAATTCGACAACTCCATATCGGACATTCTGCGGCACATGAAAAAAGAAGAAGAATCCGCGGCATTCGCCACGGATTCTTTTTATTCCATAAGTACTGTTCCCGTTGAGTAGGGAATTATGAATTGAGTTTTTTGGGAGATATCTATTGAATAAGTACGTTTATCTATTGAATACATAAATTTATCGATTGAATCGGCAACTATATCGATTGAATCCGCAAATATATCACCAAAACAGGACCTTTAACCTATCACAAGCACAAAACCCACCTTCATTTCTACAATGAACCATCAAAAAACTCATTCGTCAAATCACCATTCACTCCGATTGCAGCCGCACTGCCTGATCCTGCTGCAATAATGAGTTGGGAGGGCACGATGTTCGCTACGTCCCCGGCGGCATAGACATTCCAAGCAGTAGTCCTTCCATATTCATCCGTTTTAATACCGCCATACTCGTTCAACTCACAACCAAGCTCCTCCGCAAAGTTGTTAGGGTGGCTCCATAACGGAGTGACGAATCCGCCGAATCGGTCAATTAGCGTTCCATCCTCAAGACGAACGCTGCGGAGTTGCCCGTTTTCGCCTTCCAGTCCAGAAATGATGTCTTCATACACTTGAATGCCCTTTGCAAGCAATTGATCCCGTTCTTCTAACTCAAGCCGACCTTCGCCATTTGTAAAAACAGCCAAATCGCGGCTCCATATGTACACTTCTTTCGCGAGTTTGAACACATTTTTATCCGCGATGACGGCAAGCGGTCGATCGCGCAGCTCCCATCCATCGCAATAGGGGCAACTAAAAATGCTTGTCCCATAGAATTTCTCGATATTCGGGATGTTTGGCTGTTCGTCCTTTAATCCTGTTGCCAATATGATTTTATTGCTGTGAAAAACTTCAGTTTCCGTTTTTAATTCAAAATGTGTTTTATCAAGCCGCGTAATGGAAACAACTCTATCACTTTTTATCTTCACAGATGGGTAGTTGGCAAGTTCTGAATGGGCAAGACGTCTGAGTTCGGTCGGAGGGACGCCATCACGGGTGATGAATCCATGAGCCATTCGTGTTGGCTTATTCCTTGGTTGATTGCAATCGAAAAGAAGCACCTTTCGTCTCGCCCGTCCAAGTACAAGCGCCGCATTCAATCCAGCCGGCCCGCCGCCAATAATCGCACATTCATAATTCATCAGTGGTTCATCCCTTTTTAGTACAGTTTACCCTTCCTTGAAATTTGTAAGCTTAGGCTCAGTAAAATTAGTGTTCATGATACAGTGCGATTGCGCTTATATTGGAGCAGGGGGGATGGATATTGGAGAAAAAAATGGTGGAGCGCGGTATTGGGCTTGGAACTTGCTTGGCAGTTGTCATTTCCTGGAGTGTCCATAAATCGATACTATGGGCGATATTCCATGGGATTCTTAGTTGGCTCTATGTATTGTATTATGCGTTTGTTAGATGAAAAACAGCCTTATTTCAGGCTGTTTTTCTAATTATAAATCTCGAAGATTCAAGACTTCACCCGTAAAGGCATCGACTGCCTGTTCGGAATCGATTAATCCACAAAGAACGTATTTTTTAAGTTCCCTGTCATAAACATAGACCGGATCCAATGTGATATAAGGAACCATCTTTTCAAAAGCGGTTTCGTGGTCTACTTTTGGTTTCTGTGCCGGGGTGAATGAATTGAAAAGGTCAAACATCCCTTCATTGTCGATAAAATTAGTAACTGCTGTCGCGTCCTTGTCGATAATCAGTGCCATTTTCGGACTGAATATAAAATTGTCGGGATTGTCCGCATAACAGAAAGCTTCGATGTGAGTGTGTGTTGGGCGCAATTCCCTCAAAGTCCATTTTCCACTGTCGTCGGGGTACTCCATTCGCAATGCATCATGGACAAGTTTGACACACGCTTCAATCTTTTCATCAGTTAAAACGATATCTTCCACTGTATACGAACTGAAAGCTTCATCGGCACTCACTTCTTTTGCAGGATCGGTGAATTTCTGTTCAATCCTGCCTTCCAACGGTTCCTTCCAATCCATCAAATGATCCATTTTCAACGTCATTTGATCATCTAACAAGAATGGAATGGTGCGTTTTCCATCGACTGTAACGTAAACTTCATCAATTGCATAGACGCGGACAAATCTTTCTTCCGATTCAGAAGGGAATTTGACAAGAGTGAGATGTTCTTTGACAATTGGTTCGATTTCTTCAAGCGTCAAATTAAACTCCTGTTTTTCTATGAGCCCCCAATTCGGTGCTTCACCATAAGCGGAATAAAGAAGCAACTTTCCGTCAGCATCGAACTCGACGTTCAATTGGAAAGTAGGTATAAGTTTAACGCCATCTAATCTCGCAATGAATCGGAACCCGTTTTCACTTGCTTGTTCTGCGAAAAAATCATGGTTGTAGGCCAATCCGGTTGTTTTCTCCAACCAAGCAGCAGCTTCTTCAATCGTTTTCTCCTTGAATGGGTGGGCGGTCGAAAAGGACTTTCCCATTGTAAAAATCGCACTTGTAAAACGTTCACTTTGAATGTCGTAATCAATGCTCGCCGTTCCATCCGGATTCATATCCTCTTCATCCGGTCCGTCAAAATCGATGGGAAACCATTCCATATTCAAAATGAAACCTGAATTCTTCCGATCTTCATGAAACGTATGCCTTGCAAGACGATACCGTTCAAGGCCAAACTTTTTCTTCGCCTTATCGGCAATTGATTTTATTCTTTTATCCATCGAATCGCTCCTTTATAGAACGATGGTATCATATTTTTCCAGCTGTGCCTTGTTTCGAAACATCTCGTATCGAACTTAGCCATCTTTGGTTTTGGATGGCTACTATTTTGGGAATAGTACAAGTATCAACAAAAGGAGTGATCATCATGAAAAGCTATGCTGGCGACAAGGACGATAAACAAAACAACTCACGGGCGAAAGAGCCGGCTTCGATTGCGAATGAGGCTGCGAAAAAAGCGGAGATCGAGATGGAATCGATTAAGGAAGAAGCACGAAACGAAATGAAAAGACAGCAAAAACCTTAATGTATACCTAAGATGCTTTCCGTACAGGAAGCATCTTTTTAATGTCCGTAAGCCAACTATATCTAACTATTAAAAAAATGAATGACTTTATGTCATATATATATTATGATGTTGCTAATTACGTGTAAATAGGGGGTTGATGTTATGAAACTTCGTGTTTCCGCTGTGCAATATCATTTGCATTCGATTTCATCATTTGACGAGTTTGCGAAGCAATGTGAGCACTATATTCGCAATGCTCAAGAATATGATGCTGAGTTTGTTTTATTCCCGGAATTCTTCACGACGCAGTTGCTTTCCATTGGTGATGAAAACGGCAACGCTTTGCCGATTGAGGCGCTTCCAAGCTTTACAGGCCAGTATTTGGAGCTGTTTACGAGACTCGCAAAAGAAACGAAAATGCATATTATCGGCGGCACTCATGTATTGGAGCGTGAGGGGCGCCTTTATAATGTCGCGCATCTTTTCTTCCCGGACGGCACGGTGGAAGAACAGGCGAAGTTGCATATCACTCCTTTCGAAATAGAAGGCTGGAATATGGCTGCGGGGGACGAGCTGAAAGTATTTGATACCGAAAAGGGACGGATCGCCATTCTGACGTGCTATGACATCGAGTTCCCGGAAATCGTACGGATGGTGAAAGCGGCAGGGGCGGACGTCATTTTCTGTCCTTCTTGCACAGATGACCGTCATGGGTTCCATCGTGTCAGATATACGAGCCATGCCCGCGCCATCGAAAACCAAGTATACGTCGTGCTTACTGGAACGGTTGGTTCGTTGCAAACGGTCGATTTCATGCGTGCGAACTTCGGGCAAGCTGCTATCATCACACCGAATGACATTCCGTTCCCGCCAAAAGGATTGGCTGCGGAAGGCGAGTTGAATGACGATATGCTTATCACGGCTGATTTGGATTTGAGCTTGTTATATCAAGTACGAGAGAAAGGCTCCGTGACGACTTGGCGAGATCGCAGGACGGATCTGTATACGGATTGGGGAGAAAAACCGGTAGGGAGCGAGAGCAGTGGCATATCGCAGTGAGATGATGGTCCCTTATGAAGGGGCATTCATTCCTGTCGTTGTCCGCAATTACACACGCACAGATTTCGACGCTATGATTAAACTGCAGGCGGAATGCTTTCCACCACCATTTCCGGAGGAGCTCTGGTGGAATGAAGAGCAGCTTGAAAATCATGTTCGTCTTTTTCCTGAAGGCGCAATCTGTGTAGAATACCAAGGTAAAATCATAGGGTCGATGACGGGGTTGCGTGTGAATTTCAATCCCGACGAACCGAAACATAGATGGGAAGACGTGACGGATAATGGCTATATCCGTACGCATGAACCGGCTGGCGATACACTTTACATCGTCGATATTTGCATCAGTCCGAAGTTCAGGAAAGCAGGGCTTGGCAAATTGATGATGCAGGCAATCTATCAATTAGGTGTAAAGCTTGATGTGAAGCGGGTACTTGGAGGCGGGCGGATGCCCGGCTACGGGAAGTTCTCTAAGGAAATGTCTGCTGAGCAGTACGTAGAGAAGGTTGTCCAAGGTACTTTGAAGGATCCCGTCATTACATTCTTGCTTCGCTGTGGCCGCATGCCCGTCACGTTGATCGAGAATTATTTGGATGATGAAGAGTCGCATAACTATGCGTTATTAATGGAGTGGAAAAATCCGTTCCGTATGGATTGATAGGGGGAAAAAGAGATGGAATTTATTCGTGTGAACAATATCGAGGATCCGCTATTTGCGAAAATGCACAACTTGTTAGGTGAGATTTTCCCACCCGAAGAGGTGTTGGAATTCGATTTGTGGAAGGAGCCGCTTGAAGATCCAAGTATCCGTGTTTTTGTTGCGGTGCATGAAGGGGAAGTTGTTGGGGCGACAGAATACCGCTATTATCCGGACTGGAATATTGCGATGACGGATTTCACGATTATCGGGCAGTCGGGACTTGGCATCGGCCGATTCCTGGCGAAAAAGCGCGAAGAAGATTTGCATCGATTGGCACAGGAAAATGGCAAGACGCTGTTTGGCATGTTCGCTGAAATCTATGACCCATACGAGCGAGAAGACTTCGCTTTCGGTGGTGTTATGGCGATGAATCCGTATGTGAGACGGGAAGTGCTTTCTCATCTTGGCTACAAGCGCCTTGACTTCGCATACGTTCACCCATCTTGGAAAAATGACGGGGAAGCGGTGGAAGGCTTGGACTTCTGCTTCATGCCGACGGATGAGCAAGTAAATGAGATTCCATCTAACTTGATTGTCGATTTCTTATCTGATTATTATTCAGTGCTGTCGAATAAACCTCAGCAATGGCTTGATATGGTGGACGGGTTGAAGCAGAAGGAAACAGTTGCGTTGCGTCCATTGTAATGTGAAACAGGTGAGGAGATTTAATCCCCTCACCTGTTTTTTATATAATATCGTGTAGCATGCGCTCGTTTACTCCCGGAAAGCGCTCGTTTAATTCTGAATCCGCTCGTTTATTCCGGAAAGCGCTCGTTTAATTCTGAATCCGCTCGTTTATTCCGGAAAGCGCTCGTTTAATTCTGAATCCGCTCGTTTATTCCGGAAAGCGCTCGTTTAATTCTGAATCCGCTCGTTTATTCCGGAAAGCGCTCGTTTAATTCTGAATCCGCTCGTTTATTCCGGAAAGCGCTCGTTTAATTCTGAATCCGCTCGTTTATTCCGGAAAGCGCTCGTTTAATTCTGAATCCGCTCGTTTATTCCGGAAAGCGCTCGTTTAATTCTGAATCCGCTCGTTTATCCCGAAAAGCGCTCGTTTAATTCTGAATCCGCTCATTTATCCCGAAAAGCGCTCGTTTAAATCTAATTCCACTCGTTTATTCAGAAAAGCGCTCGTTTACTCCATACTCTTCCGCATGATAAAACTCAAATGCCTTCCCGCTTTCTTATCTTGGCGGTATGAAAAGCCATCTTCGCTTAAATAGGTGCAAGTCCGATCGATTGTTATCCGGTCCGCTAAAACGCCTGCCAACTCCAATTGTTTCTTCACAGTCTTCTGATTGTCGATATGATACTTACCCGTTTCGCTATTGAAATACATGAATTCATCCGCGTACCCAAGCGCTTTGAACTTCAAGTACACATCTGCATCCACTTCAAATTTCTCCTCGCTCAATGCCATGCCGATTTGCACGTGGAAATCCTCTAAATCGCATTTCTCTACAGTTTTCAAATGCTCGAACACCTTCGTAGTAATTTCTTTGACTGTACCTTGCCAGCCCGAATGGATGACGCCGATGAGGCCATTCACTTCATTCCAAAAAATCACGGGAACGCAATCCGCCGTAAAACTGCTAAGCACAATATTCGGCTCAAGCGTGTAAAGTGCATCGGTATCAGGTATTGCGGTTGCTCCAATTTCCGCTCCACGCCCTTTATCGGCACTCGTCACTTTATGGAAATTCGCACTATGCGTTTGACTTGCACAGACAAAATCTCGAGGTCCGCAGCCCAATGAAACAGATAGCTGCTTACGATTTTTTAGGACAGATTCAGGATCAATGCAAGCGTGAAACGCCATATTATTGAATTCTGGAGCCGATTCGTCCCTTAAAGTAGTTCCTGCAATGAACTTTTCATTGTCCATATAAAGAATTGTTTTCATATCATCACCTGTTCATACTATACTCGATAATTTACTGGACAACCATGACAGTTGTTCACGTTACCATAAAAAACACAAAATAAATTGATGATTAAAAAAATGGATGGGATGAATAATTTTATTTGCATTGGTTATTATAAGCTCGTAATCATTTCATTCCGAAATAGCTCAGTGGTAGAGCAATCGGCTGTTAACCGATCGGTCGTAGGTTCGAGTCCTACTTTCGGAGTTCCTAAAAGCCTCTTCTTTGAAGGGGCTTTTCTGCAATTGTAGAAGAATGGAGGACATAAAGTTGACTGCGACTAAAATGTTATCGGTTTTCGCTTTAGGCGGTATCAATGAAATCGGGAAAAATATGTACGTACTTGAATACGGTGATGATCTTTTAGTCATTGACTGCGGTTCGAAGTTTCCAGATGAAAGTTTGTTAGGCGTTGATTTGATCATACAGGATATTTCGTATTTACAGGAGAATAAAGACAGAATCCGCGCACTGCTTGTGACACATGGTCATGAAGATCACATCGGCGGAATTCCGTATTTATTGAAGCAAATAAACATGCCCATCTATGCTACGAGGTTGACGCTTGGTTTGATCGAGTTGAAATTGAAGGAGCATAGGCTTTTGAGGGAGACTGAACGTTTTTTAGTAGATAATGAATCCACTTTCGAATTCGGTGAAATCAACGTTTCCTTCTTCAAAACAAGTCATAGTATCCCCGATTGTTTAGGGATAGTCTTTCAAACTCCAGAAGGGACTGTCGTACATACGGGGGATTTTAAGTTCGACTTGACGCCGGTCGGCGGAGATTATGCGGATCTTCACAAGATGGCTGAGATAGGGCAGAATGGCGTCTTGCTGCTTCTATCCGAAAGCACGAACGCCGAGCGCCCGGGCTTTTCATTGTCGGAGCGGGTTGTTGGGGAGCATATTGAAGAAGCGTTCCGGAAGGCCGACCAGAAGATTTTCATTTCGACATTCGCTTCAAATGTCCACCGGCTTCAGCAAATCATCGATGCCGCCGTCAAGACAAACAGGAAAATCGGACTGTTAGGGAGGAGCATGGTGAATGTCTTCTCCGTTGCCGAGGAATTGGGGTATTTGAAGCTGCCTGAAGGCATGCTCATTGAGGCCAATCAAATAAACGGAATGGATCCTGAACAAGTCGTCGTTATCTGCACAGGTAGCCAAGGCGAGCCGCTGGCGGCACTTTCACGTTTATCGACGGGTACGTACAGGCAAGTCTCCATTCTGCCTGGCGACACGGTCATTCTTGCATCGAGCCCGATTCCCGGGAATGAAAAAAGCGTATCGCGCATCGTCGACAATTTATACCTCCTTGGCGCGAAAGTGATCTATGGATCTGGCAGTGCTTCGGGTATGCACGTGTCAGGACACGGTTTCCAGGAAGAATTGAAATTGATGCTCACACTGATGAAACCAAAATATTTCATCCCCATCCATGGTGAATACCGGATGTTGCAGCAACATCGCATATTGGCAGAATCCGTCGGTGTAGAAGGCGAAAATATTTTCATCATCAACAATGGTGATGTGGTTGATATTGAACGGTCTGTAGCGAGGCAAACACGAACTGTCCAAGCCGGCCATGTATTTGTCGATGGCATGGGAATCGGAGAAGTCGGAAAGATTATATTGCGCGACCGAAAGCTTCTTGCCGAGGAAGGCATGCTCCTTATCATCATCACAATCAGCAAATCGGATGGCAAGCTGATCATGAAACCTGACACAGTTTCGCGCGGGTTCATATATGAGCGCGAGGCCGAAGATTTATTCAAGGAATTAAATGAGCTCGTCGTTACGATTGTCGATAATACGGAGACGGAGCATTTAAGCAGAGGTAGAAAGAATGATCTGAAGCATACAATTCGAAGGTCCATTGAAAAGCTGTTGTTTGCCCGCACGAAGAAACGGCCGATGATTTTGCCGTTCATTATAGAGATTTGATTAGAGGAAAGCCACGAGAAATCGTGGTTTTTTTTAGTTTCCACGCTCAAGAAACCGTCTCCCGCGCTCAAGAAAGATTAAGTCCGCTCAAGAATTCTTCTTAGCGCTCAAGAAAGCGATTTTCCGCTCAAGAATCCTTCTTGGCGCTCAAGAAATTGATTTTCTGCTCAAGAATTCTACTTGGCGCTCAAGAAAGCGATTTTCCGCTCAAGAATTCTTCTTTCCGCTCAAGAAAACGGTTTTTGCGCCTAAGAATGCAGTTTCTATGCTCAAAACTTTCTCAACAGCAACTAAACGATATGAAACCAATTGGTGAATTGATTGAAATTCCTGTAAAATGAATTAAAAAGGGGGCGTTCGTATGTTGAAGGGGAAAGTTGCATTAATAACAGGTGCAGCAAGCGGAATTGGTCTAAAAATCGCGCAGGAGTTTGCGAAAGAAGGGGCCAAAGTTGTCATTAGCGATTTGAATAAAGAAGCGGCTGATCAAGCCGCTGCGCAACTGTTCTCCGAGGGGTACGAGGCATTGGCAGTTGCTTGTGACGTTACGAAGGAAGAAGATATCGAAAATAGTTTTGATGTGACGATTAAAGCATTTGGGCATCTTGATATATTAGTAAATAACGCGGGGTTACAGTATGTTTCCCCGCTTGAAGAATTCCCGACGGAAAAATTTGAGCTTCTTGTAAAAGTGATGCTCACTGCGCCTTTCATAGCGACGAAAAAGGCTCTTCCACTCATGAAAGAACAGCAATTCGGGCGGATCATTAATATGGCGTCTATCAACGGACTTATTGGATTTTCCGGCAAAGCCGCATACAACAGTGCAAAGCATGGTGTCATCGGGTTGACGAAAGTTTCTGCGCTTGAGGCGGCACCATTTGGCATTACCGTCAATGCGTTATGCCCGGGTTACGTGGACACGCCACTTGTCCAAAAGCAACTTGCCGATTTGTCTAAAACAAGAAATGTACCACTTGAGAAGGTTTTTGAAGAGGTCATCTATCCACTTGTCCCTCAGAAACGGTTGTTATCCGTCCAAGAAATTGCGGACTATGCTGTATTTTTAGCAAGTGACAAAGCGAAGGGTGTAACAGGCCAAGCGGTTGTCTTGGATGGTGGCTATACAGCACAGTAATCGAAATCGGATAAATTGCAGCGATATGGGAAAACTGATTTGTAGATGGACGAAAGGAGACTTATCTATGAATCAAAAGAAAGAACCTCATGAAACGCTGACCGTAAAAAATAATGGTTTAACCTCGACGCAAGAAGTGTTGTATGCCAAGGAATTTAAGAGTGCAGACAAAGCTGCGAAAGAAATAGGGAACCAAATAGCGAATAAAAAACAAGAAAAAGACCAATAATAAAAAGACCACGACAGATTGCATCCCCCTGCAATCGGTTGTGGCTTTTTTTATGCCTTGCTGTGCATAGAGGCCGTGTTCAATTAATAAAGTTCTGATCGCAATCATAAGATTAGATGTATTTAAGCTCGTCAAAAGAGAGGGATTTTCCCGAGTCGGTGATAACTAACTGAGAGTCGGTGATAAACTTCCGAGAGTCGGTGATAACGGACCGCAAGTCGGTGATAAAGTCGCTCGAGTCGGTGATAAAGCACTTTCCACGTTCCGAAAACCGCCATTATTTATTTGATAAACTTTCATTTTCATCTATAATATTATTTTATTTTCCTATATAATTAGAGTTAGCTTCATGAAATAGATAAAAGTAAAGGAAATGAGCATGATTAAAATAAATTGGAAGAAATTATTGGTTCTTTTTGCAGCCGTCTTCCTGGTGATTCAAGTTGCTGGCAGTTTCTTTTTCTATGAATTGGCGATTAAGCGTGGCCCTAAAGAGTACTTACAAGGGAATGCCGATTTGGAAGTGTCAGAGAAGTCAATGGATCTTTATCTGAATGGTGATTGGTTAAAGTGGGTGAGAGCGCAGAAGTTTGAAACTCTCCATCTGACTTCACGTGATGGATTGCAGCTAACTGGCTATTATCTACCCGCATCCAAACCTTCGAATAAGCTTGTCATTTTGACGCATGGCTATTTGGGCCACGCTAAACAGATGGGGCTGTTCGGTCAGTTTTATCATAATGAGTTGGACTATAATATCTTCATGCCGGACGCGAGAGGGCATGGAAAAAGTGAAGGAAATTATTACGGATTCGGCTGGCACGATCGCCTTGATTTGATCGATTGGACGAATCTGTTAGTGCAAAAGTTAGGTCCGAAAACGGAAATTGCATACCACGGGTTATCGATGGGTGCCGCAACCGTATTAATGGCAAGCGGTGAGAAGGAACTCCCTCTCCAGGTGAAAGCCATCGTTGCGGATAGTCCATATCAATCTGTTTATCAACTTTTCACGTATCAAATGAATCGGATGTTCCATTTGCCTGCTTTCCCGTTGTTGGATGGAACAAGCGCTTTGACGAAGATAAGGGCTGGTTATTCGTTCAGAGAGGCAAGCGCGTTGAAAGAAGTGAAAAAGGCGTCCGTCCCGATTTTTTATATCCACGGTATGAGCGACACGTTTGTGCCGACGGAGATGGCAGAGGAATTATACGAAGAGACCTCAAGCGATGCCGAGATCTTCCTTGTACCAAATGCAAATCATGGTGAAGCATATGCGCTTTCCGGAGAGACGTATAAATTGAAGGTCCATAATTTCCTTGACCGGTATTTGAAATGAAATGCAGGTTCCCGTTTGACTGGGAACCTGCTTTTTAACATTATTGATTAATATCCCCATGAATCTGCCTCTTCACCTTTTCAGGATCTGTGTCGCTATACTGGGAAGTCCCTTTCCCTTCAGTATGGGCTATGATTGCCATTATCTCGTTATAACTAAGTCCGGAGTTCGCATTTTGACGCATTACTTCTTCGATATCCGTCCCAGCTTCTGTGAACTTTTTCGGTTCATTCATAATTTACACCTCCCAATGTTGAATTAGCATTCCACCGTATAAAGTTTTCATGCTATTATTGTTATAACTATCAAAATGTTTCTTCTAATCCAGTGGAGGGAAAAGTAGAATTGGAGGTGGGAAGAATGGAAAAGACTATCTATTTTGTACGACACTGTTCGGCTGATGGACAGGCACCCCATGCGGATTTAACTGCAGAGGGGATTATGCAGGCTGAAAAGTTGGCGGTTTTTTTCAAGGAAATCGAAGTGGATCGAATTATAACAAGTCCTTTCGTTCGGGCAAGGATGACCGCCAAGCCGATTGCTGATTTGAAGGGAATTCATTATGAAGAAGATAGTAGGCTTGCGGAGCGAACGTTGAGTTCACAACATCTTGAAGATTGGCTCGTGAAATTAGAACAAACTTTCTTGGATGTTCATCTAAAGTTTGAAGGTGGCGAGTCGACGGAAGAGGCGATGGAACGCGCGCGAAAAGTAGTTGATGAGCTGCCGGATGATTCGAAGGTAGTTTTAGTGACGCACGGAAATCTCATGACATTGCTGTTGAAAAGTTTTGATGACAGGATTGGGTTTGAGGAATGGCGGGCTCTCACGAATCCGGATGTATATCGTGTTCAGATTGGGGGTTCTGAAACACATGTGGAACGTGTTTGGAAAGATGATGTTTTGATTTAGGGGGAGTGGGAATGAGCACGACAAGAAGGATGTACGGGTTATCCATCATTTTTTCGGTGTTGGCATTTTGGGTTTACTTCAAAGCATTTCAATGGATTGTTAGTCAGTTTTTTTCTTCGACGACACTAACGGATATTGTTACTGGAATTATTATTCTCATTATTATTGTTCCGGGATCATTAATGACTGGTCGGAAAATAGCGGCGAAATTTGTGGCAAAGACGAACCCGGAATAGTATACTAATTTTAATAAAGAGGAAAGGGCTGACGGGTGGACAATGGATAATTAATCTTGAATTTCCGCGAAATGAATGTTTGATTCAAACGGAAAACAGGATTAGTCTGTCCATTTTTACGTCAATTCCTCAAATGAACGGTATTGTTTATCCCCTAACATAGGGGGCTTTTTGAGGTATGTTAAAATTGGATAGTACCACTGATCCTTCCGTTATTACGCGGAGGGTTTTTTTTATGCCCTCTAAAAATGGGGAGGAACTATCATGTTAGTAGGTAGGATTCGTAATATGTTGTACTCAATTGGTGAGACAGTCATTTTGGATAAAGTATCTGCGGAATTGACTGCAGGTGCATGCATTGCAGTGGTTGGAGCAAATGGGGCAGGGAAGTCAACGTTGCTGTCATTGCTTGCGGGGGAATTGACGCCAAATGCAGGCGGGATTGATTGGATAGGGAAAAAGCCTAACATCACTTACTTTAGGCAAGAACAGGCGGATGAGGGCGATGTGGATTGGGGGCTGACGGAAGCAGCTTACTACCGCTCAAAATGGAATGTGCCAAAGCAGGCTAACTATTCTTCTGCGAGTGGTGGTGAACGGATGAAGATGCGTCTTTCCGCGGCACTTTCTGAAAAAAGTGATCTTGTTTTATTAGATGAGCCGACAAATCATTTGGATGCTCGAAGTCTGGATGAATTGGTGAGGGTTATCAAAGAAGGAAATGCGACCTATATGATCGTATCGCATGATAGGCATTTCATCGACAGGACGGCGGATGTTGTGTTCGAAATTGAGCATGGAAAACTAACTGTATATGAAGGAAATTATTCGGCATACCGTGATCAGAAGGAAATGCAACGGGCAATACAGGAAAAGCATTTCAACCAACAACAACGGAAGATTGCTTTGGTGGAAGAGCAGATTACGCAACTTGGAGAGTGGTCGGAGAAAGCGCATAGGGAATCCACGAAAAAGGGTGGTGCGAAAGAATATTGGCGGATGAAGGCGAAGAAGAAGGATGTTCAAATCCGTTCGAAACGGACGCGGCTTGAGGCTGAGCTTGAGAAAGATAGGATTGAGAGACCCGAAGATGAACATACAGTCGAATTCGATGTGAAGGGAAGACGGAAAAAAGGGCATCGTGTGCTTGAACTGAAGGAAGTAGGTAAAGCATTTGGTGGGCGGAAATTATTCGCTGATGTGTCTTTCACTGTCCAGGCGGGTGAACGGATTGCATTAGTCGGCGAAAATGGTAGTGGAAAATCAACGCTTTTCCGAATGATGATGGGGCAGGAGGATTTCGATGGAGACCTTTGGCTGACAAAAGGCATGTCGATTGGGTATATGAGCCAAGCGGTGTTGGATTTGCCAGAAGATGTGACGTTGGCGAATTATTTCCACGCCGAAACATTTGAGGAACAGGGTTTGATACGCATCCAATTGACAAATCTTGGTTTCAACGAAAAACATTGGGGGTTGCCGCTTGGAAAACTGAGCCAAGGGGAGCGTGTGAAAGTAAAGTTAATGGAGTTTATCCGGGAAGGGACGGATGTGTTGCTGCTGGATGAACCGACGAACCATTTGGATTTGCCGTCAAGGGAGCAGTTGGAGAAGACATTGTCGACCTTTCCGGGAACTTTGTTATTCGCTTCGCATGATCGCTATTTCACGGAAAGGATGGCGGATGGCTTGCTTTTGTTTGAAGAGGGGGGGCTCCGGAAATTGCCGATGACGTTATGCGAATGGGAGGAGAGAAAAGCTGTCTCTAACAAGCCGTCAGCCGCTGAGGAGAGGATGCGTCTTGAAACTGAATTGCAGGCGGTATTGGGGAAACTAAGCATCGCGAAGTTAGGGAGTCCAGCTTATGCTGATTTGGATCGGACATTTAATGAGCTTAGTAGGAAATTAAGGGAGTTAAAATAGATAGGGGAAAAAGCCGCTGAGGATGAGTTTCTGAGGCGGTTTTTTATGTGCTGAATTTTGCCTACCATCTTGCTGCGTAAGACAACATGGTTTCACACTTATCCAAGAAGGGCCCATTGTGCATTAATAGATTCGCGATGTTTAGACAACCATAAAATTCCCCAACATAAAGAGAGGAGGCGATTCTGAATGCTTTTTGAAATAAAATCTGTAAGACACCAACCCGGTATGATTTCATTCTCATGGAATGACGTTGGTGGATTTTACAATGTATACAAAGACGGCAAGCATCTCTATGAAGGGGACGCTCCTGAGTTCCAGGATGGTGACCTTGAACAGGGAAAGGTTTATCAATATGTAATAGAACGTGTCGAAAACAATCAAGTGGTCGATGTAATTGCCATGCAAACTTCCGCATTTGCGACCGAGAAAAATGTCGAAAACCCTTTGCAGTCGCTTGTCGTGACCGCAATTGTCGCAAGAACGCAAATTGTATTGTCTTGGGAAGAGATCAATGACGTTGAAGAGTACGCGATTTATCGCAATGGGGAATTTTTGGCGATGGTGAATGCGAACCGGTTTATTGACCGAGATATTGATGTCGACCAATCATATGTGTATTTGATCCGTTCAAGGCGTCCAATTCGTAAATCGGGTGAGCGTTATGCTTCTGTAAAGTCAGTGCTTTCCATTGTTTTTGGAGCACTGACTGCATCAAGAAAAGAAACTGCCATCGAGACGTTTACAACAGTCAAATTGATTGGAAAACCGAATACTATTCTGCGACCGATGAATGAGCGGGAACAGGAGCCGGAATCCATCGATCAATGGCGATTCCGCTATACAACATTCTTGGCTGACGAATGGGTAAGAAACCCAAATCCACTATCACCTAATCACTATTTTAAAGGGGACGGACGTGGCTTTGATCCGATTGGGGAAGGGTTTCGAACGCGTGTGGATATCGAGCTTGCGTACGATGAAAAGGGAGAACCGATGAGATTCACGAAAGATGTGGGCCCATCAATTTCATATGATCATTTGAAACGCTTCAGGGAGAAAGCAAAAGCATCCGCGGATGGCATTACAATGAAACGAATCGATCGTAAGAAAGGGGGAAGTGGCTTTATCCTAACGCATTGCATTGGAAATCCATTGGCCGCTGCTCCTTCAATTGACTATGAGGTGACTGCCGATTTTAATAGGGAAGGCACTTTCGATATGTCGGGCTACTTCGACCCGGCGCCTCACCATGAAATCTATTTGATGAAAGGACGTGGCGATAGATGGCGTCCCATCCTTCAAGTTGAAAGCAGGGGACTGGCCTTCATGTCGGACGCAATCGCTTATCATTATTGGCGCTGTACGAATTTTGAGTGACTCAGAGTTTTGACAACGGAATAATACCTTGTTATAATTACCTTGAATTCAAGATAAAATATTGATCATTCGATTTTTGATAAATGAAATCAAGGAGGATTTACGATGAAGCATATTTTCAAGTTAGGGGCGAATAAATCAAAGCCGACTCTGCTTTTATTACATGGAACTGGTGGAACGGAGCAGGATTTGATTCCACTTGCAGGGATGATTGACCCTGACGCATCTGTATTAAGTGTGCGAGGTAATGTGTCTGAAAACGGGATGCCACGCTTTTTCCGCCGCCTATCGGAAGGCGTTTTCGATGAGGAGGACCTAATCTTCAGAACGAATGAATTGCATACGTTCTTGGATGAAGCAGCCCTTGAGCATGGATTCGACAGGTCGAATATTGTCGCAATCGGCTACTCGAACGGTGCGAATATCGCGGGAAGCTTACTGTTCCACTATGCCGATTCATTGAAAGGTGCAATCTTACATCATCCGATGGTGCCAAGACGTGGAATAGAATTGCCTGATTTGTCGGGGGTTCCAGTGTTCATCACCGCAGGAAAGAATGATCCGATTTGCCCAGCGCAGGAAACGGTTGACCTAAATGAATTGCTTGTTGGTGCAGGTGCGAAGACGGAAGTTCATTGGGAGATGAATGGCCATTCATTGACAAGGACGGAAGTTGAAGCAGCTGCGGATTGGTATCAGAAGAGCTTTTAAGGATTTGAAGGATATAATGAAAAGCCGGTTTAAAGTCCGGTTTTTTGTTTAAAGACTACTGTCTGAATAGCCTGATAGATGTGGTTTTATGTTATACTTTAGGTAGGAATGAAACTATGGAAGGAAGATGCTTGTGTTATCAAAAGACCTCATCTTACAAGAGCTTTCCAATCATTTGCCTATGCTTTCAACCAAGTACGGCGTAAAACGAATCGGTCTTTTCGGTTCGTATGCCAGCGGCCACCAGACAGTAAAAAGCGATATGGATATTCTTGTTGAGTTTAAAGGAACGCCCATCACGTTTGATCGATATATGGAGTTGAAGTTTTTCTTGGAAGACACTTTTGCACTGCCAGTGGATTTAGTTATCAATGATGATGTAAAGCCGGGGTTGCGACCATATATAATGGAGAATATTATGTATGCTTAGGGATACTGATGTCTTTTTAAACGATATTATAGAGGCTTGTACTAAAGTGATAAAGTACACTAACGGCATGGATTATGAATCATTTATGGATAATGATCTGGTTGTAGACGCTGTCATTAAAAATATTCTCGTTATCGGTGAGGCGGTAAAAAATTTACCGACCCCTTTCAGAAGTACACACTCAGGTATAGAGTGGAGAAAGATGGCCGGTATGAGGGATATGCTAATACATGGATACTTTTCTGTTAACTATCAAATACTTTGGGATGTCGTGAAAAATAAACTGCCAGAATTAAGAACACAACTGTTAGATATTATCAATAAGGAATCGTAAAGCCGATCCATCAAGGTTCGGCTTTTTGTGTATAATCATTTCGCTTTTTCAGGGCGTGGCCAAATAAAATACGAAATGGAAAGAACGAAATCAATCCCTAAAATGAGCAGCCACAGCCTTAGCATATCGAAAAGGGATGAGGTTCTCTGCGGGTCGTCAATCCAGTAAATCATGACGGCTAAAAACGCGCCTCCAATTATAAATGCCAGCACATGTTGCAGTGACCCCTTCATGGAGTGCTTTGCGTAGGCCATTCCCGCCCTTCGAACAGGTTTCTTTCCTTGTTTTTGAATATAGTACAAAAAGCGTTCATCCGCCCAGCGGATCATGCTTTTACCGAACGCGATTGAAACTCCAAGGTAAATCGCCGCAAGTGCATGAACCTGTGTGGCGGTTGCACCATTGTATAAATCATTAGCTGTAACAATCAGTAAAAAGAGGTCCAGGACAGGGGTGAGGGCAAGGAAAAATAGGCCGAGCCGTTTTCGGTTGAAGATATACCGGGTGATTAATCCAGCAGCAATGACGACCCAGAATCCAATTTCACAAGCTATGATGATCCACGCGATGAAATTCATTCGAACACCTCGGTGATTAAGATATATTCATTGAATCGTAACATAGAGTAATAATTATATTCAATGGTTATTGGAGAAATACGGGTTTTATGGTTAAATGTCGGAGGAAGTGAGTGTTTTGCGCTCAAGAAAGGGGCTCGGGCGCTCAAGAATCCACCAAAGCGCTCAAGAATCCGTAACTGCGCTCAAGAATCTGTCAAAGCGCTCAAGAAGGGTCCCCAACGCCCAAGAATCTAAATCCGCGCTCAAGAAGGTGCCCCCCGCGCCCAAGGTCCACTAACCCGGCAACTCAATCCGAAATGTCGTCCCTACGCCTTTCGCGCTCTCCACAGAAATCGTCCCCCCGTGCAAGGCGACAAGCTGTTTTACAATCGACAGCCCCAACCCGAATTCGCCATAAGGATTTGTCGTCCGTGAATCAATCGCCTTGTAGAATCGGCCCCAAATGTTCTCGATTTCTAAGGGGTCCATTCCGATGCCTGTATCCTCGATTTCAATAACTGTGCGATCATCCCGCGTATACCCCCGCAGATAGATCACTCCGACTTCCGTGAACTGAATGCTGTTTTTCGTGATATTGATCAACACCTGTGTGAGCCGATCGTAATCTGCAAAAACAGTCACTTCTTGCGAAACTTCTACAATTATTTTATCCCCACGTTCTAACGCGGTATCTTCAAGTTGCTCCTTGATGATCTCCAACAATTCCTTCAGTTGAATTTCTTGCTTTTCAAGCACTACTTGATTGGAACGGATTTTTTCATAGTCCAGGTTTTCATTCACAAGACGGATCAGCCGCATCGTTTCATTGCTTGCAAGCTGAAGACCGCGTTCCTTTTCCGATTCCGAAATCATATCGTTCCGCAACCCTTCGATGATGCCTCGGATAGTCGTGAGGGGTGTCCGTAATTCATGGGAAACGTCCGCCATAAATTGCCGTCGCCGATTTTCTAAATTCTCGATTTCCTCCGCCGATGCCGCAAGCTTTTCGACCATTCCGTTGAAGTCTCCTGCAAGTTCGCCGATTTCATCGATACCTTTTGTCGGTATCCTCACATCGTAATTCCCGTGCGCAACATTTGCGGTTGCGTTCCGTAGCCTTTTGATTCGCCTACCGTGGAATGTGGATAATATTCCACTCAGCAATAACGCGATGGATAGTGCAATGAACGTCGTGTAGATCAAGTAGTTATTCAGTTGCGAAATGATTTCCCTTGAGCCTTTGATGGGCGATGTTAATAAAATACCGCCGACGAAATGATCCCGATGAAAGTAGGGGAGTAGGACGTAGGTGACGTCCTGCTCGAATCGTTTGTATTCCTGTTTCACGGTGATCGCCTTGCCGTTTTGCAATTCTCGCCATTCTTCTACATTTAATTCGATCAATGGAGTCTCCAATCCGGTGGAATAAATGATTGCGGACTTTTCATTGAACAAACTGTATTGGATATCCCGGCCTTCCAACACATGCCCGTATGATTTCAATATTTCCCTTGAACTGCCTTGGACTTGCTCGATATCACGTAAAATCGATTTTCCGTATGTGGCAAGCTCCTCTGTTTTATTGTCGTAAACGAACTGCTCTACAAAATGCGAGAACAGCAAACTGAGGATTAAAAACGCGATGATGATGACGCTGAAATGACTCACTAATTGTTGATAGAAGTATTTGATCTTCATTCGGAATCACCGATTGTCTCGTCAAAGCGGTAGCCGACGCCCCAAACCGTATGGAAAAATGGTTGTTTCGCCTTGGACACTTTTGATCTTAACCTTTTAATATGCACGTCTACTGTCCGGTCATCGCCGTAAAAATCATAGCCCCACACACGATCGAGCAGCTGTTCACGCGAAAACACTTGTTTTGGATGTTGGATGAAAAACTGTAGTAGGTCAAATTCTTTTGGCGTCAGATTGGGTACAGGCTCGCCATCCAACAACACTTCTCGGGTCATCGTATTTATTGTAAAATGTTCCGTTTTTAACACTGTTTCATCTTGTTCGGGCTTTTTCGAGACCGTGTAGCGTCGTGTAACGGCCTTGATGCGTGCCATGAGGGCAAGGGGGCTGAATGGTTTCGTTACATAATCATCGGCACCCATCTCAAGGCCAAGTACTTGGTCAGATTCACTGTCTTTTGCTGTGAGCATAATAATCGGCACTGGACTCTTGCTCTGACGAAGCTTCCTGCAAATCGACACCCCGTCCATCCCTGGCAGCATCCAATCGATGATCAAGCAATCCCAATCTTCTGAGCTTGCCCGTTCATATCCCTCCAACCCATCTTTCACAAACTCTCCATCAATCCCTTCCTTTTCAAAAAACAGCTCAATCATGGAAGAAACACTTTCGTTATCTTCTATTACAAGGATTTTCATTGAAATTCCCCTCTTTTCGTAAACCATTTGTTACTTGAAATTATACAGGTATTTTAAAAACAAAAAACTATAAAAGCTTGTGGAATATCGCCGTTTTAGTGAGTGGTCATTCAATTCTGTATGAATTAAATACTTTATAAATTCATTAATTGTTACAAAGTTATTCCGGGATAATTGTGAAGGATATGTGAAATGCCCAGAATGAATTGAAGGATTTACCGCACCGTGTTAAAGTTGCATTGTAAATACATGTTATTGAAAATAGAAAGTGAGGAAGATGGAAATGAAGACGAATGGAATCATCTTTATCATTGCTTTTCTCATAGCTTTTGGCGGTGGCTACTTGTTCTTCGGTCAAAGCGAAAAAGGCGGAACGGACCAGGCGAATGTACAATCCACTACATCGCAAAACACTGATAAGGCGGACGTTAAAGAGGATGTTTCCTCGGTTCCGGCAGAAGCGGAAGCTCTAATGAACAACAGCTGTTTATCATGCCATGCGGTAAGTTCAATGGGGCTTGAAGGTGGAACAACTGGTCCGGATCTTTCTAATGTCTTTATGAATATAGAAGGAAAACACGGAAAAGATTTGGATGCATTTTTACAAGAACCAACGACGGCGGTTATGTCGGGTGTAATTTCAGGCGACCCATTGTCAGATGAAGAACGTACTGAAATCGTTAACTTTTTGAAGAAAGCTTCAGAACAATAAAAATTGAGGTGAACAACATTGAACCCATTGAATAAAGCACTTACGAATCGAATCATGTCCGCTATCGTTGGAATAGCGGCCGGCCTCTTAGTTGCTTTTGTGTTTTTTGCAGACTTCAATAAGACGGATCAAAATGCGGGCGAGAACAAATCGAAAGCTGAGAAAGTGTATGTACCATACGGAGAAAAAGACGAGTACTACATGATGACCTCAGGTGGACACTCGGGACAATTATTCGTTTACGGTCTACCGTCAATGCGTAAAATCAGAACGGTTCCTGTATTCACGCCAGATCCGGCGACAGGATACGGATATGATGAAAAGTCTAAAGAGATGTTAGGTGGCTACACATGGGGGGACTTCCACCACCCTGCTATATCAGAAACAGCGGGCGAATATGACGGGAAATTCCTCTTTGCAAATGACGTAGGGAACAATCGGGTCGCTGCTGTTGACTTGAGTACTTTCCATACTGTAGACATCATGTCATTACCGAATATGGGTGGACCTCACGCTGGTGTTTTTGTCACTGAAAATACGGAGTACATTGCTTTGCCAACACGATTTGCACGTCCTTTAGATGGAAAGTTTGCAGATCTTGATCAATACGAAACAGAGTATAAAGGCGTTGTCTCGATGACTACATTTGACCAGGAGAAGAAGAAATTTGAATTGGCTTACCAGATTGTCCTTCCACCTTGGTCATACGATTTATCGGATGCAGGTAAGAAAATGTCGAGCGATTGGATTGTCATGACAACATATAACTCCGAATTCGCTACAACAAACTTGGAAATCAATGCCTCACAAAATGACCGAGATTATATTGTTCTCTTCAACTGGAAGAAGCTTGAGGAAGAAGTGTCAGCAGGGAATTACGATGATGTGAATGGTGCCAAGATGATTGACCCACGAAAGCATAAAGGTGCAATCTTCGCAGTACCTGTTGCAAAATCTCCGCATGGTGTCGACGTGACGCCTGACGGTACACGTTTCATCGCATCAGGTAAACTTGCGCCGATGATGACGGTGTTTTCATTCCAAAAGGCTTTTGATGCAATTGAAAAAGGTGAATTCACGGATGAGCAATTCGGAATTCCAGTACTTGCTTATGAAGATGTAATGGAACGTGAAGTGGATCCTCCAGGTGCCTTAGGACCTCTTCATACACAATTCGATGATCGTGGAAATGCATTTAACACAATGTTCATCTCTTCTGAAGTTGTTAAATGGAATATCGAAACAGGGGAAGTCATCGACCGTGCGCCGACTTACTTCTCACCTGGTCATGCTACTGCAACTGAAGGGGATACGGTTTCACCAGACGGTAAATGGCTCGTTGCATTGAATATGATTGCGAAAGACAATTTCCTATCCGTTGGGCCATCTCACCCTGAATCAATGGACCTTTACGATATTTCGGGAGATAAGATGGAGCATATGATGGCTGTTCCGGTAGACCCAGAGCCGCACTATGCCCAAATCATCCACCGGGATAAGATCAATACGATCAAGATTTATCCAAAAGAGGAAGACCGAAAGAATTCAGTTTGGAAACAGGATGACACAAGAATTGAGCGTATTGGCAATGAAGTTCATGTATACGGAATTGCAATGAGATCGAAATTCATCTTCGACGCGAAATCAGAGCGTCCTGATGCCGTCACTGTAAAAGAAGGAGATCGCGTATACTTCCATTTGACAAATATCGACCTTGACCAAGATATTACGCATGGATTCGGTATTAACGACTACGACTTGAACTTCGAAGTTCAGCCGGGTCAAACAAGTACATTGGAATTCGTGGCTGATAAACCAGGCGTCTATCCGATCTACTGTACTAACTTCTGTTCAGCGCTCCATCAGGAAATGAGCGGATATTTATTGGTTGAACCAAAATAAGAGCGGTACAGAAGGAGGTGGGAGCTTATGCCTCTCACCTCTATCCGCTATTTGGAGGTGCACCCCTATGAAAGGGAGACTTTCCGTAGCAGCTATGATCAGTCTTATAATAGCTGCAATACTTACTGCATTAACATTATTCGTGCCTTGGTGGGGGATGAAATTCTACGCCCCACAATATCCAGAGGGTCTTGATATCATCGTATATCCGACAACTTTGGCAGGGAATATCGATATTGTGAATGGGCTGAATCATTACATCGGAATGGCTGAATTTAGCAATGAATCTTTTCCGGAATTGAAATTCATGCCTTATATCGTTATTGGTTTTGCGATCTTGATTCTATTAGTCGCGATTATGCGTAGGAAATCATTCTTATATGGCCTTATCGTACTGTTCGTGGTGGGAGGAATTGTCGGGATTTTGGATATGTATAGATGGCTAAAGGAGTTCGGAACTAATTTGGATCCAATGGCACCGATCGAATTGGAGCCTTTCATACCGCCAATCATCGGGGAGAACGTAATTGCCAACTTCGTAACGCATAGCTATTTCACTTATGGCGGCTATATGCTTTTCGTCGTTTTCCTTTTAGTTCTTTATCCGCTATGGAAGGATAGGAAAAAGATATGAAAAGACTCGGATTGCTTGTCCTCATCTGTTTTTGGTCACTTATAGGTCATGCGGAAGCACAAGAGATAATTCCGTTGCAGCCGTTGATCGACCAGACGAAGGCGAATGGAGAACTTATACTTGACGCGGCTATATATGAAGGAAATGTTGTCATTTCGAAGCCGATAACGATAAAAGGAAAAAAAGGGACGGTTATCAAAGGAGATAAGACGGGTAATGTCATCGAAATCCGAAGTGACTCTGTTGTATTGGATACATTTTCAGTGGAAGGAAGCGGAATGGACAGAAGTTCGCATGAAGAATATTCGGCAATCCGTGTCATAGCGAACGGCGCAATCATGAGAAACTTGAACATCTCAGACAGCTTTCATGGCATCTATTTGAATAAAACGTCCGATACAACGATTTCCAATGTCGACATTGTCGGAAAAGGAACTGGCGAAATCGCCAATCAGGGCAATGGCATCCATATTGCCCGGTCAAGCAATAATCATATCGACCATAGTCGTATTAAACAAACTCGTGACGGTATCTATGTTGAATATTCGAACGGCAATGTCATCACTGACAATACAATTACAGATACCCGCTACGGATTGCATTATATGTACTCCAACAACAATGAATTCAAGAGGAACAGTTTCATCAAAAACGTTGGCGGGGCTGCAATCATGCAATCGGATCACATCTTGCTTGAGGAGAATAAATTCTCATTCAACCAAGGATCACGTTCATTCGGTCTGATTGTCCAGACAAGTCGGGATATCCATGTGTTGAACAACGAATTCCACTTGAATCAGCGTGGCCTATATCTCGAGCAATCTACAAGCAATGTAATTGAAGGAAATGAATTTTTTCAAAATCAAATTGGAATTGAGCTTTGGACCTCTTCAACAGCCCATGTATTTGTGAAAAATGAATTCAGGAAAAACCGGATTCATGCACTGACGGTCGGTGGAGAGTCGAATAATGATTGGTTCAGGAATGGGGAAGGGAACTTTTGGAATATGCCGATGTTCGACTTTGATAAAAACGGTGTCGGTGACGAGCCGTTTGAATATACATCTTCACTTGGTGAGTTGGTCGAGTCGAATGAACTTGCATATCTATTCCTTTCAAGCCCTGCGATTACAATCTTTGAAAAAGCAAATGAATTATTAACGTCCTATAAAGTGATGGCATACGACAAATATCCATTAATGAGCGATCGGAATGATAAAGGATTCACTTGGATAGTCGTTGCTGCTCTGCTTTTAGCTATCGGATTGGTTCTTTATAAGAAAAAGGCGGTGAGGAAATGATGTACGTATGGAAAGAGTTTCTTGAACAAACAAGAGGGAAGGGAATGTGGTTAGACATTGGTGTGCTGCTCCTCGCAACGATATTCCTCATTGCAGAGGCTCGTTCTTTCCCTGCAGACCTTGGATTTGAAGCGATGTTATTATCAGTCTTTGACATGAATATGTATATTTTGCCCCTTTTCGTCATGTTCCTTGCCTCTTTTTCGGTTTTTCAAGAGAAGGAATTAAAGACATCGATGATCCTGCTGACAAAAAGGGAGTCCACTTTCACTTTTCTGCTGAAAAAATCACTATCCATCCAATTGGTGCTTACAGCAGTTTTCATCGGTGCCTATTTCGTTCTTGCGCTTTTCATGAAAGCATTCTTGGCGTTTCACTTGGCAAGTTTCCTACATTTCTTATTGGTCATTACCGTGTTCTTGCTCATCTTCAACCAGCTTGGAATCTTCCTTGGTGTAGTGTGCAATACGAAAATGCAATTGGTCGGGGCGAATATTCTTACATGGTTTTTCGTAGTCTTCCTATTCGACTTGATGTTCCTGTACTTCTTGCCTGCAGTTACGTTCGATAACTTACGGTTCTTTTCATGGGTTTACTTCTTGGATCCAATTCATACGATGAGGTTTTACCTCGAAACGAATCTTGGTCTCTTCTCTTTAACTCATATGTCAAGGATGATGGAGAAATTTGTTTTCATGGATATGCGAGTCTTCTTGGCAATCAATGCGGTGCTATGGCCGGGACTGCTTTTCGGGCTTTCAAACCTCTTCCGGAACGGAGGGACAATTGATGATTAACTTACAAAATGTAACATACGCCTATCAGAAGAAGAAAGTGCTTGATGATATCAATCTGCATATCGAGATAAATGAAAGATGTGCATTGGTCGGGCGAAACGGTGCAGGTAAATCTACGATGATCAAAACAATGTTAGGCTTGCAGCCAATGCAAAAAGGGACCATTTCTCTTGGCGGTATCTCGAATAAAAAACAAGGTTGGAAAAAGATTGTTTCGTATTTACCGGAAAAATTCCATTTGTATCCACATTTGACAGGTGAAGAAAATATTCGTTTTTTCGCTTCACTTGATGCTAAAAAAATTGATGAAGAGCGCATTATTGAAATGTTGAAGATGGTGTCTTTATATGAATCCCGCGGGGAGCAGATCACGGGGTATTCGAAAGGCATGCTGCAACGATTGGGCCTTGCGGTAATCCTTTACTATGATTCAGATATCATCATCTTGGATGAGCCGACGAGCGGCCTTGACCCAATGGGACGTAAGGAAATTCTGCAAATCATAAAGTCATTGGAGAATAAAACGATTCTGATGGCTTCCCATCATTTATCCGAAATTGAAAAGGTTTGTACGCATGTCGCTTATTTGGAGAATGGTAAGGTGACAAAATATACTATCGAGGAATTTATCCGAGTTCAGATGAAGGAGGAATACGCATGAAAAGGTTGAGTGCCGCATTATTGGCTATTCTGTTGTTGCTTGCAGGATGCGGCGGGTCGAAAATCGATATTGCATTAGATACTGCGCCCGATTCGGTAAAGGGAACCACCTCAGATATGATTGTGAAGGTGACTAAAGGCGATGAGCCAATTGACGATGCAAAAGTTTCCGGCTCACTTGAAATGGCAAAGATGGATCATGGCAGCATTGACGTCGAATTTGAGTCAATCGGTAATGGCTTATATCGCGGGCAAGTGGAGTTGCCGATGGGCGGCGATTGGATTGCTGACGTTGAAGTCGACGCTGCCGGTGAAACCGCGACTACCATTTTGACATTCGAAGTTAAAGAGAGATGAAATCGATGAAAAACAAATGGTGGATTTTCATAATTCTTGTAGTGGCGCTTACAATGAGTGCTTGTGGTAAGCAGGAAGTCGAGACAAAGACGCAAGGTACTCCAGTGGATAATACTCCTGTGGAAAATGCGGAGAAGGAGGCAATCGTTAAGATTGACGGAACCCTCTTCGACAAAAGTGATTTGGAATTCTACACACTGATGCAAGTTATTAACATTGAGCTCGCTCGTAATGAAAACAATAATGATTATGTAAATGAACGACTTAAACAGTTCGAAAATAGTAATGTCCAATTACAGACGTTAATCGAAATTCACGCAATGTCACTTTTAGCAAAAGAGAAAAATTACTTCATCCCACCTGAAAAGCTTGAAAAGAAAGTGGCTGAGTTCATGTCATCGGTTGATGGAAATGAAAAAATCGAAAACATGCTATCGGATTTTGGAGAGGCAGAAGTGAACAGTCGAATCCGCAGCTATTTCGAGAAGGTGATGCTTCAAAACCGGGTTGTTGCAGATCTTGAAAAACAAGTTCAAGAAAGTCTGCCTAATGCTTCTGACCAGGAAATAGCTTATGAAGTGACCAAGCAGTACGAGGAATTGTATATGGATCAGATCGGCGATTTGGAACTCAAGATTTATATGAAATGAGAAGGGGACATTGATAATTCTTGTCCTTTAAGCTCTTTTCAAAACCGCACTTACTTATGATACGGTTCACCGCGGTATATCTAAATGAGGTTTTTCATAAGTAAGATATAAATGTTTTTATGTAATTAGATAGTACCTGTTGCACCCCTGAATATTTACCGATAATGAAGTCCACTTGTATGTTGTGAGTGAGACCATTGGTTGATATATTTTAAATAGAAATATAATTTTTAAGGGGAAAGCAGGGGAATGAATGTTCATTGGATTAGTAGTATTGGCAGGTTTACTTTTGTTAGGATTAGTATACGAACAAGTTTCAAGGCGCAGAGATGCAAGAAGACTCCATGCCGGTGAAATGATTGATGTTGGCGGCCATCGTCTTCATCTAACGGATACTGGTCAAGGTAGTCCCACGGTCGTCCTTATTCATGGCGCGGGTGATAGCTCTTATTCATGGATCCATATTCGTAAAGAATTATCTAAGTTTACTAGAGTTATTACTTATGATCGTGCGGGTATGGGCTCAAGTGATCCCGGTCCCGTGTCAACTCCCGAACATAACATCAAAGAACTTAAGAACCTGATAGATAAGATTGATGCCCCTGGACCATATGTGCTTGTGGGTCATTCTCTGGGAGGACTGATTGCCCGACTCTATGCATTAAACCATCCTAATCAGGTAGCTGGCTTAGTGTTTTTGGATTCGACGCATGAGTTTCTAAAGGATGATGTCAAGTTCAAGCAGGGCTTTGCCATTATCGGCTTTATGCTGAAGATACTAAGACTACTGTCTCCATTCGGTATTCCTCGATTCCTTGGTAATATTTTAGGCATTATTCCGATGTATGGTAATGAACTTTCATATTATAAACAACAGCTAAGTGCTGAAGAATATATGCAATGGAAAGGGGTGGTTTACAGTATCTTTGCCGGAGGGGTAGCTGGAGCGGAATTCAAAGGTGCATGGGCACACCTTGATATAGCGGCGAATCAATTAAATAACTGTATGGAAAAACCACAGTTTGGTGACCTTCCGATTGCTGTTGTAAACAACCCAGGATTTGGTGTCGAATGGACCGAGATGCAAAGAGAACTGGCCTCCCGGTCAACCAACCATATCCATAAGATTAGTGATCGTAAGGGACACAGTCTGCAAATGCCCCGTCCCGAATATGTTATTGAAGCAATCCATCACGTAGTAGAACAAGTACGGAAACGTAACGGCCGTACTCTATCCGAGTCAAATCAGGAACAAAAAATTTAATTCATTTAACTTATGTCCATAATATCCTTGCCTTAGTTCTTCAGCTATATTTATAAGGAATTGATACCGTTCTTTAAAGAAAAAGGTAATTCAATAAAAGGCTGAAATACACTTATATAAATGAGGTGCACCCCAAAAGTTGGAGTCGAAAATCTAACTTTTGGGGTGTTTTATTATGGTTAAATATGCTGGTGATTTAAATGCTTCTTCGCTTGAAATCATATCCATTTTATCACCCTCCTTTATTCCTAAAGGCCCGATTGATGAACAGACATTTTATGTAGCATACGCACCGTTGCTTGAAGTGCAGGCGCCGACTCCAGGAGGATCAGCGTGAGCGGCATGCCTTTCGCGACCGAGGAGGCTCAAGCCACGACCTCCGGAAAGCGTGCGCCGGAACGGAAAGCAACATTCATAGCTTTATCTATATTGTAAAAAAAACTGTAGGCAAACACCAAAATTCATGGTGCTTGTCTACAGTCTGAACGCCGAAATCTGGGCGTTTTGTTTGTGATCTGTATTACAATTTGCCTGTTAATAAAAATGCTAATAGGCAAGTTTTTATCATCGTTTTTTTCTTCCCATTAACCGAACTCGTTGCCTATTTTGTTTACTCTTTTACTTTAATCATTTTCAACTCAATCGAAGCGCCGTATGGATGGATGATGACGCCTTTGACGTTCGGTTTTTGTAAATATGCTTTTCCTTCGAAGTAGAGTGGACCAAGTGTGCCGTCTTCAACAAGCATTAATTTCTCAGCATCAATCAACATTTGAAGGCGTTTCTTTTCATCCGGTTCGACAAGGGCATTGTCGATCAACTTCTTATACTCTTCGTTATAGTAGTTCCCTCGCAGGCCACGAAGCGGTTCGCCAATCCAAAGGCTTAAAATGTCCATTGCATCGTTATAGTCAGCCCCCCAACGGGAAATCCCCATTTGGAATTCGCTTGCTCTCATTGCATCAAGGCGTCCGCTGTACGGTTTCGTATCGATTTGTACATCGATGCCAAGATTCTTTTTGAATTCACTTTGAAGGAAGATCGCTGTGTCTTTCGCAATCGTGTCATCAGCTGTCAAAATTTTAAGCGGCGGCAGTTCGCCTACTTCGGCAATTCCTTTTTCCAAGTATTCTTTTGCCTTAGCAACGTCCATTTTGACATGATTCCCGCTTAGCTCGCGGAATGTCTTATCGCCGTCACCGTGCACACCTGCAGCTACTAATCCGTAAGCAGGGGCGGATCCGTTGTTCAAGACTGTTTTTGTCAATGTCTCTGCGTCATACGCGAGTTGGAAAGCTTTACGGATATTGACGTTGTCAAATGGCTTCTCCAGGAAGTTGAACTGTAAATACCAGGAGATGAATTCAGTCTCTGTGCCGAATTCTGCGCTGTCCTTGTAGGAGTCTACATCAGAGGACGCCAAGTAGACGCGGTCCAATTCTCCGGCTTCATATAGGTTCAATGCAGTGCTTTGTTCTTTAATGACTTTCATCGTCACCTTATCTACGTCTACATTATCAAAATCCCAATACTCTTTGTTCTTCACTAATGTGACACCTTGCGCTTGATTGTATTCGGTCAATACGTACGGACCGTTATACAAAATAGCATCAGCAGTCAATGCGAATTTGTCTTCGCCGACTTCGTTGATGAATTTCTCATTCAGAGGGAAATATGTGACGAAAGCCGTTAACCCAAGGAAAAATGGTGTCGGTGCTTTAAGGGTAACGACGAGCGTTTTCTCATCGGGTGTTTCAATCGCGACTGCAGTTGCATCAGCCTCACCTTCATAAAACTCCAGTCCGCCTACAATATAATCGGATAAAATATTGTAATATGCGCCCGCTGTATCGGGGTGCATGGCCCGCAACCAGGAGTACTTGAAGTCAAATGAAGTGACGGGGTCGCCATTGCTCCATTTGATACCGTCGCGTAATTGGAATGTATACGTCAATTTGTCGTCTGAAACCTTAACGTCTTTTGCCATAGCAGGCTGTGGTTCATTGTTTTCGTCCAAACGGTAAAGCCCTTCCATGACGTTGTTCAACACGGAGAATGAAATGCCGTCCGTTGTCAACACTTGGTTCAAGTCAGGAATATCATTTGCAAGGCTCAAGTTGACGACCTTTTCCTTCCCGCTTTTTTCGCCGACTTTTTCACCATCATTGCTCTTGGATCCACTGAAGCCGCAACCGCTCAAAAAGACGGCCATTACCAAAGAGAGTACAAGAAAAAAATTGAACTTTGTTTTCATTGAAATCCTCCTATTCTACTTAACTGCAATCATACTTTCAGTACAAGCCTTCATGTAAGCTCCGAATAAGCGCATGGAAAACTGATCAGCATTTTGCATCAACGCCTCAGGATGCCATTGGACGCCGACGACGAAATGGTGATTCGTACTTTCGATCGCTTCAACAATGCCGTCGCTTGCTTTGCCGGAGACGATTAGCGGAGAAGGGACATCTTTCAGTGCTTGGTGATGGAACGAATTCACCAAGATTTTATCGGTAGCGGCGATAGACTCAAGAATCGTGCCCTTTTCAATATGCACAGCATGTGATTGGTGTTCCCGCTTCGCGTTTTGGTTGTGCTGCAATATCGGATTGGTATTTTGCGAGATGATGTCCTGGTAAAGCGTACCTCCGAGAGCGACATTCAGCAGCTGGTGACCTCTGCATATGCCAAGAATCGGTTTATCCAGCTTGAGCATATGCCTCAAAAGCTCCAATTCAATTGAATCTCTTTCAGGTGTCACGTTTCCAAGCTGCGGCAAAGGTTCTTCGTTGAATAGTAGAGGGTTCACATCGCCTCCACCTGAAATGATTAATCCATCGAGTAGTGTGGTGATTTGCTCTACGTCGCTTTCCACCCCGGTTGGAATGACAAAAGGTATGCCACCACTTGCGATGACCGCCTGGATGTACGTGTTTTGAAGCATGTGTGCAGTTGAATCTATGTTGGAAGTGATGCCAATGGTCGGTTTCAATCTCAATCCCCCTTTTTTAGTAGTGAATGAAAGTTTTTGAATCTCCATGACCCATCAGAATAGTCTGACGAATATGTTGTTATAACCTTATCAAACCTGAAAGAACCTTTCAAGGTGTTTTTTAACTATTTTACCTATTCATCTTAGTTGAAATATATTATTTAATGGAATATACAAACTAATTTGATTACATGGTTGAAATAAGTTGTTACAAGCTTTATACTTATTTGAAAATAAAGAGAATGGGAGGGTTCAAAATGTCTGAGCTACTTGTAACGGTAGAGAGGGGCCCATTGGTAGAAAGTTTACATAGAGGTGACATCGCAATTGTCAATGCAAGAGGGGAAGTCATTTCGTCAATAGGAGATATTGAAAAGGTAATATTTGCTCGTTCGTCGATGAAACCGTTACAAAGCATTCCAATTATCGAAACGGGTGCAGCCGATCATTTTCAATTCGACGATGGAGATTTGGCATTGGCCTGCGCTTCCCATAACGGTGAAAAGCAACATACAAAAAGGGCCGAATTGATTCTAAGCCGATTGGATTTGGAAGTGGCCAATTTAAAATGTGGTACACATCCTCCGATGTTGCAGGAGACTTATGAAGAACTGATTAAAAGTGGCGGTGATAGTACACCGATCCATAATAACTGTTCCGGAAAACATAGCGGAATGTTGACGACGGCGAAATATATGAATGAATCGTTGGATGATTATTATAAAATCGAACATCCAGTTCAACAGAGAATCCTATCCGTCATTAGCGAGTTGACGGATGTACTTGTGGAGGATATCCAAATCGGAACAGACGGATGCGGCGTCCCAGTACATGGGATTCCGTTGCGGAATTTGGCACTCGGGTTTGCAAGGATGGCTGATCCGAGCGGATTAATAGAATCACGGCAACAATCAATCGGCCGGGTAACGGCAGCGATGATGAATGCGCCGGAAATGGTTGGCGGTACCTCACGCTTCTGCACTGATTTCATGAAGCATATGGGTCGAAAGATGTTCGGCAAATCCGGTGCGGAAGGGGTTTATTGTGTAGGGGTGCCAAAAGCGGGCATTGGGATCGCCGTCAAGATTGAGGATGGCAATAGCCGTGCGACAAACGCCGTCATCATGGAAATCCTTAGCCAGATGAACTTGATTGATGAGCAGGAAGCAAAAGCTCTTGAGCGTTATCATTTCCCTGCCCTGTTGAATGTGCGGAAAGAGAAGGTGGGTGTGTTGAAGCCCGTGTTTTCGATTTACCAAAAGGTATAAGACGAACCTATGAATAGGAAATTCATGTGAAGGGGTGAAAGGGATGAAGAAATTCATTGTCGTCAGAGTCGTTAATATCATCATGACACTTGTCGTTATTGCGACAGCTACATTTTTTTTGATGAAACTGTTGCCGGGATCGCCATTTGATGAAGAAAAGCTGGCCGGTCTTTCGGAAGAGGCAAGGATTGAATTCTATGCCAGATATGGACTTGATAAGCCAGTGATCCTGCAATACGGAATCTATATGGGGAACTTGGTGAAAGGCGACTTGGGAACGTCCTTTTACTTCAAAGGGCAAAAGGTTGAATCGCTCATCAAAGGTAGAATCGGGCCATCTGCATTACTTGGCTTGCAGGCAGTCATTTTAGGAATGTCTATCGGTCTCATTTTAGGGATGATTGCAGCATTCAGACATAATACGGCTTGGGATTACTTCACGATGTTCATTGCCGTAATTGGTGTTTCGATACCGAACTTCGTCTTTGCTGCATTGCTGCAATATTATATTGGGTTGAAATGGGGAATCCTCCCCGTTGCTTTCTGGGAGAACTATAGCAGTTCGGTGTTGCCGACTATCGCTCTAACGATGATGGTCATTGCCCTTATCGCACGATTCACGCGGAACGAAATGCTTGAAGTACTCCAGCAAGACTATATTTTGACCGCAAAATCAAAAGGACTTTCAAAATGGAGAGTCATTTTCAACCACACACTTAGAAATTCACTCATCCCAATCATTACAATATTGGGTCCAATCACCGTTAGCTTGCTCACGGGATCTTTAGTTATTGAAAATATTTTCGGTATACCAGGGATCGGAAGCTTGTTCGTTGACTCGATCAAGGTGAATGATTACACGACAATAATGGGATTGACGTTATTTTACAGTGCGTTTTATATCCTTACCATTTTAGTCGTCGATTTATTATATGGAATCATTGATCCGCGAATACGTCTGACAGAGTCGAAGGGGTGAGGGGGATGGCTAACAACAGCGTAAAAGAATATGATGGCCGAGTGGATGAGTTGATCGATATGGATTTCGAAGAAAATTCTTTTGAAGTCGTTGGCTACCAAAAAGATTCACAGGATGTCATCACTCGACCACAAATGAGCATGTTCAAGGAAAGTTGGATTCGTCTTAAGAAAAATAAAGGGGCGATGCTGAGCTTGGTCATCCTCTCTATTCTTATCGTTATGGCGATTATCGGTCCATATCTTAATGAATATTCTTATGAGCAAACCGATTACGATAATGTGTATCAGAAGCCAAGTGGCGAGCATTGGCTTGGGACGGACCGGTTTGGCCGGGACCAATGGACGCGGATTTGGGAAGGAACAAGAATATCCTTATATATAGCTTTTTTAGCGGCGACTCTTGATTTGATCATTGGTGTTATGTATGGTGCTGTTTCTGCTCTATTAGGCGGACGAGTGGATAATGTGATGCAACGAATTATTGAAGTGTTGGTCGGTATCCCGAATCTCATTTTAATCATCTTACTCATCATGTTGATGAAACCGGGAATTGTAACGATTACCATTGCGATGGTTATTACAGGTTGGGTTAATATGGCGAGGCTTGTCCGTTCCCAGGTATTTAAACTGAAGACGCAGGAATTCATTCTCGCCTCAAGGGCTTTGGGTGCAACGAACGGTAGGCTCATCAAAGAGCATTTCATTCCGAATACGCTTGGCCTCATCATTGTCAATATGATGTTCACGATACCTGCGGCAATTTTCACGGAAGCATTTTTAAGCTTCATTGGCCTTGGGTTACAGGAACCACTCGCCTCTTTGGGTGTATTAATAAATGACGGATTCCAGGCAATGAGAAACCATTTCTATCTATTGCTATTCCCAGCATTGGTCATTGTCGGACTTATGGTCTGCTTCAATCTATTGGCAGACGGTCTTCGAGATGCACTCGATCCGAAAATGAAAAAGTGATGTATTGGATCTATTGAATAAGAGAGGGGGATTTCAATGAAGCCATTACTGGAAGTGAAAGATTTACATGTATCGTTCCATACCCAGGCGGGAGTTGTCAAAGCCGTCAGGGGTGTCGATTTTACGATAAATAAAGGTGAGACATTGGCTATTGTAGGGGAGTCGGGATCGGGCAAATCGGTCACATCCAAAGCAATCATGAAACTTTTGCCCGACAAAGTCGCTACATATGATGGCGGACAGGTCCTTTTCGACGGTCAAAACCTGCTTGAAGCTTCAGAGCGGCGAATGGAGGTTGTCCGCGGCTCGGAAATCGCCATGGTGTTCCAAGATCCGATGACGGCGCTGAATCCTACGATGACAATCGGAAAGCAAGTCGCAGAAAGTGTCATGAAACACCAAAAGTTATCGAAAAAAGAGGCGCAGAAACGTGCCGTTGAAATATTGGAACTTGTTGGCATACCGGAGCCTGCCACCCGCGTGAATCAGTACCCTCATCAGTTTTCGGGAGGGATGAGGCAGCGCGTCGTCATCGCAATCGCTATTGCCTGCAATCCGAGGCTTCTCATTGCGGATGAACCGACAACGGCCTTGGACGTAACGATTCAGGCGCAGATTTTAGATTTATTGAAAGACATCCAGAAACGGATGGGCACGGCGATCATCCTAATTACCCATGATTTAGGCGTCGTTGCTAATATGGCGGATAAAGTCGCGGTCATGTATGCAGGTAAAATCGTTGAAGAGGGGACAGTCAATGAAGTCTTCTATGAATCGCAGCACCCTTATACGTGGGGTCTGTTGAAATCGATTCCCGACCTGGATGCCGAAGAGGTGCTGTACTCAATCCCGGGCTCACCTCCGGATTTATTGCACCCGCCTGTCGGGGACGCATTTGCTGTGCGGAATGAATTTGCATTGGCGATTGATTATAAAACCCAGCCGCCGATGTTCAAAGTGTCCGACAGCCATTATGCCGCAACTTGGCTGCTGCACCCAAAAGCGCCCGATCTCTCGTCGGTTATTCAAGTTAAGGAAAGGGAAAGGATCGCAGTCGCGAAAAAGAGGAAAAGTAAGATTGCAGATTCATCCCCGATAATCCAAGTAAAAGACCTGCAGAAGCATTTTCATTTATCCGGGAACAAGCACTTGCGCGCAGTCGACGGCGTTTCTTTCGATATAAATAAAGGGGAAACGCTCGGTCTTGTTGGAGAGTCTGGATGCGGGAAGTCGACGACCGGCAGGACGATCATCCGTTTATATGAACCTTCTGGTGGAGAAGTCTACTTCAACGGGGAGCCCATTCACGGCCAGTTGAAGAAGGGGCAGGAAAATCGGATGAAACAAAAGATCCAAATGATTTTCCAAGACCCGTACGCTTCACTTGACCCACGGAAAAAAGTTCTCGATTCTGTCGCGGAGGGCATCGATATCCATCGACTAACAGCCAGTCCGAAAGACAGGAAGGATATTGTACAAAACCTGCTTGAAGTCGTCGGACTAAATAAGGAGTTCATGAATAGGTATCCGCATGAATTTTCAGGGGGTCAAAGGCAACGGGTTGGCATCGCACGCGCCTTGGCGGTGAACCCCGAAGTGATCATTGCGGATGAGCCGATATCCGCACTCGATGTGTCGATTCAGGCCCAAGTCGTAAATTTGCTGAAGGACTTGCAGTATGAGAAGAATTTAACGTATTTATTTATCGCGCATGATATTTCGATGGTGAAATATATAAGCGATCGCATCGGTGTCATGTATTTAGGGAATCTTGTTGAGCTTGCCCCAACGAAAGCGATCAGCGAAAATCCCCTTCATCCGTATACGCAGGCGCTAATGTCGGCTGTGCCTGTACCGGATCCAATGGAAGAACGGGGCAGGGAACGTATCGTTTTGACGGGGGATCTTCCGAATCCGATGAACCCGCCGACCGGATGCCGTTTTCGGACGCGCTGTCCATATGCAATGGAAAAATGTAAGGAGACTCCGATTTGGAAAGAAGCTGAAGAGAATCATTGGGTTGCTTGTCATCTCATCGATTGATCGAAGCGAGTCTACTGTCTATTGACCTATGGAATGATGGTAAGATAGATGCAAAATGAGTAGATGGATAATGGAAGATGAGGAGAAAGAATGAAAACCAAAATTCATATCATCTCGATACAAGAAGGTTATTTAACAATAATCTCTAAACAACTGGAACTAATTTTTGGTGATAAAGCAGTCATCTCAAAATTGGTCGTCAAAGATTTGGATGGTGACAGCATTTCAGCGGAGGACATAGTCGTTTTATCAAGAAAAATACTAATGGGGGTAATCCGGCCTTTCATTCCGAAAGAATGCAAGACGATCATTGCACACCGGGAAGTGAATATTGCGAACACTAAGCGGTTGATCAGCTTGCCGGCTGGCCAGAAACTGTTGGTTGTCAACGACACCCTTGAAAATGCGCAAGAGACATTAGACTCTTTAGAGAATATTTTCTTTACCCATACGTATTATTTGGACGACGAAAATAACCCCGATCAAGCCATGGCTGCGGATATCGACTATATCGTCACGCCGGGCGAGATGAAATTCGTCCCAAGCAGATTTTCTAATGTCATTGACATTGGTAATAGATTGCTATCTTATGGGACGGTTTGGGAAATAGCAGAAGCGTTGGAAGCAGGTTTCACCCATGAACAATTGGTGAACCGTTATGTGAAATCCCAGGTGTCGCTGGCGGAGCAAGACGCGTCTAACTTTGAATACGAAAAGGATTCTAATGCGAATGCCGCGAACCTTTCGCAAAACGAGATCTTTTCTATAAACAGGAAAATTGAAGAGCATGGCTTTTTAAAGGAAAGTATTAAAATATTAAGCATTTATGCTGAAGGAAAGGCTCGGCTTAAAACATTCGGACGGATAAAACTGAAGAAGCTTTTGGAAGAGCATGAAATTTTCTTATCCGAACAGCAAATCCGCCTCCGCCTCGAAATTTTACAAGAGCTTGGACTGTTGAATGCCCGCCAAGGAAGAAGCGGAACGACGATCACGAATTTAGGGGAAAGCTATTATTTGCTGGCAAAAGACTTGATACAATTATAAATAAACACCTCCGCCGATGTCGATGTGGAGGTGTTTATTTATGTGCGCTCGGAATGGCCACCCTAAGCTTTTTATTTTGGAATATAGTTCAGGAAGTTCTTATATGCAAATCCTTTTACTTCATCCTCGCTATACTTCTTCAATAACTCTTCAATCAACGCTGGATGCATGGAAGCATCTTCGAGGTTACTAATTTTCTTTGAAATTCCGTCAAAATCCGACCCTAATCCAATCTGATTTACGCCGCCAAGTGAACAAAAATGGTCGATATGTGCAATCATATCGGAAATGGATGCCGAATCCTTTTCCGTGATGAAAGGAGGATTGTATACGACATGGATAAGTCCATTCTTTTTAAATAAATGGGTGGCTTGGTCGTCGGTCAGGTTCCTTTGATGGCCGCATAGCGTCTTTGAATTCGAATGACTTGCGATTGGATAGTTTGCTATCTCCAACAAATCCCAGAAGGCACGTTCACTTAGATGCGAAACGTCCGAAAGAATTTTGCGTTCATTGGAGAAGTGAATGATTTCTTTTCCGAATTCAGTTAATCCCGCACCTCTTTCTTCGCCAACCCCGTCCGCAGCAAGATTTGCATTATTCCATGTCAATCCGATTGAGCGGACGCCTAATTCGTGAAGAATCGACAATTTTTGTAAATCGTTACCTATACAATCGACTCCCTCCAATGTTAGAAACGCCCCAATCTCGTCATCGGCAAGCTGATCAAACTCCTGCCAGTTTTTAAGGGCCTTCATTTTCGGGTTTTTTCCAATCACTTCATTGTAAAAATAGTGGATCTGATCAAGTGCCACCTGGAATTTCTGATCCGATTTAATGGATGGAGAGATGAAGATTGCAAAGGCTTGAATCTTTACTCCACCCTGTTTTAACTTATTGTAAGTAACATCTAATTCCGCAGAATCAAGAAAAGACATTTCACCTTTAGACTGTTCCATTCTATATAAAACATCACAATGCAGGTCAATTATATTCAACTTGAACCATCCTCTCGAGACAGGCTTTTATTGTTTGAATAGACTAATTAATATAACCTTATCAAACCGAATGGAACCTTTCAATAATATTTTTGCAACTCAATTAATTTAGTGAAATCCGAACTTGCTTTTAAACGGAAAGTAGAAAATAATAGAATTATATAGTTGTGATAAATATTGGGAATGGAAGTGTTTAGGATGTCTGTAGTACTTGTAAATGTGGAACGCGGACCTTTAGTTGAAAGTAAACATAGGGGCAGTATTGCGATTGTCAATGCAAAAGGGGAAATGATTGCAGGAGTGGGTGATTTTGAGAATGTGATTTTTGCACGTTCATCCATGAAACCTTTGCAAACCCTTCCAATTGTTGAAACGGGTGCAGCAGATCATTTTCAATTCGATGATGGAGATCTTTCGTTATGCTGTGCTTCCCATAATGGGGAAAGGCAACATACTGATCGGGCTGCATCGATCTTAAGCCGACTTGGCTTGGAAGTGTCTCATTTACAATGCGGCACCCATCCTCCAAGATTTCAAGCTGCATTTGAGGAAGTTATAAAAGAAGGAAAGGAAATTACGCCGATTTATAACAATTGTTCAGGGAAGCATAGTGGAATGCTTGCTACTGCTATACATATGAATGAAAGCATTGAGGACTATTATAAGGTGGAACATCCCGTCCAACAAAGGATCCTTTCGGTTATTAGCGAGTTGACGGATATACCGGTGAATGATATTCAAATTGGTATTGATGGATGCGGGGTACCGGTACATGGTGTGCCGTTAAAGAATTTGGCGCTTAGCTTTGCAAGGATGGCGGACCCGAGTGAATTGGATGAAACCCGTCGCCAATCGATAGAGAGAGTGACGAAAGCAATGATGAATGCTCCGGAAATGGTTGGGGGAACATCCAGATTCTGTACAGACTTCATGAAACATATGGGTGGAAGGATGTTTGGAAAGGTCGGTGCGGAAGGTGTCTATTGCGTAGGTGTACCGGAGGCTGGACTCGGCATAGCTGTGAAAATTGAGGACGGTAATAGCCGCGCGACGAATGCGGTAGTTATGGAAATCCTTGACCAGCTTGAGTTGCTTAGCGAGCAGGAGAAGAAGGATCTCGCCAATTACCATTTCCCTGAATTGCTAAATGCAAGAAAAGAAAAGATCGGTACGCTTCAACCTGTGTTTTCCATCCGTCAAACGGTTAATAAGTAAACAATGAAACACCTCCGCCGCTTACGCGATGGAGGTGTTGTTTTATTCTATAGGCGCTTTACTTGTCAGCGTTAACTCCACTGTTCGTTTTTCTGATCCGGTATAAACGGTTAACTGCGCTTTATCCCCGATGGAAAGCTCTGAGTAAAGGAATTTGCGGAGTTCCATACTATTCATGATGTCTGTCCCGTTAATAGCAGTGATCACGTCTTGCTCTTTCAATCCCGCTTTGCCTGCTGGGGAAGTCGGGTCGACGCTTGTGATCATCACACCGCCTTTAACTTCCTGAGGGATATTCTGAACATACATATACGGTACATTTGCTAAATCCGCGAGACTGACACCGATGTATGGCCGTTCGATCTTCCCGTTTTTCGTAATCTCTTCAAGCAATGGAACAACGTCATTGCTTGGGATTGCGAAGCCAAGTCCTTCAACGCCGCTTTCGGCAATCTTCAAGCTATTGATCCCGATCACTTTCCCTTCGGCATTAATGAGGGCACCGCCACTGTTCCCGGGATTGATGGCTGCATCTGTTTGGATGACGTCCATTTCCCAATTGCCGGCTGTCGTTTTCACTTCAATTGAGCGTGATGGCGCGCTAATGATCCCTTGAGTGACTGTGCCGGAGAAGTCCAAGCTGAGCGGATTTCCGATTGCAACAACGGTATCACCTGCACGGAGCTTGCCCGAATCACCAAATTCAAGGGCTGTGTCGACGTGGGCTGCACTGATTTTTAGAACGGCGAGATCAGTCAATGCGTCACTTCCTACTAACTCGGCAGTTTCTTTTTGCCCGCCTTCCAGTGTCACTTCGATTTTTCCTGCCCCTTCAATGACATGGTTATTTGTTACAACATAAGCGTCATCCCCGTCAATCTTATAAATGACGCCAGACCCTGTTCCGAATTCGGAGAGCTCCGAGTTACCCGCAAAACGGTTCCCGGAACTTTTGAAGTTGGAAACGCCAACGATTCCTTTCGAAGCATATTCCACCATGTCTGAAAGCGTTGTTACAGAATTTGTAGCAGTAGGGATGATAGTTGCCGGTGCTGTTGAATTCTCCGTCACGGCAGCTGTCTTTTCCTGTGATGTTTTCGCCTGTAAAAGATCTGTGTTGGCCACAACCCCGAGAGTAAGTGCCGAACCAAGAACCGCTGCACCTACTGTGGAAATGAAACGTTTAACGAATGGATTTTCCATGACAAAAACTCCTCTCTTGTACTAGTTACTGTCATTGTAAGGTGCAATTATGAACAAATTATTACGAAGGGGTGAAAAAATAGTAAACAGGGGGTGAGAGCAGATAACCTCGAAAAAACACCTCAAAATCTATCAAGCTTGCAATTATCTTTTTAGTCAGATAGAATGAATTTACATACTCTTCAATCAAATATTCGTAAAATGTATGCGCTTTCAAATGGAATGTCTCAAATCAGTTGAGCATACTATGGCTTTGTGTGCAATTTTGCACTTACTATAGCAATCTATAACGAATTGGGAGGAATGGAAAATGGTACAAGCTGTTGAGAGTCACGTTTATGCATTTCCGAACACAGAAGGGGCTAAAGTAAACTTCAAAGAACGCTACGATAACTATATCGGCGGAAAGTGGACAGCCCCTGTGAATGGGCAATACTTCGATAACCCGACTCCTGTCACGGGTAAAGTGTTTACACAAGTGGCAAGATCGACTGCAGAAGATATTGAGCTTGCGCTTGATGCGGCACATGCCGCGAAGGACGCTTGGGGGCGTACTTCGGTTACGGAACGAGCGAACATCCTGCTGAAAATTGCTGACCGCATGGAAGCGAATCTTGAGATGCTTGCTGTTGCCGAGACGTGGGAAAACGGAAAAGCGGTACGCGAAACATTGAATGCCGACTTACCGCTTGCAATCGATCACTTCAGATATTTTGCTTCCGCCATCCGTGCGCAAGAAGGTGGCGTCAGTCAAATTGACAATAATACAGTGGCGTACCATTTCCATGAGCCGATAGGGGTTGTCGGTCAAATCATTCCATGGAACTTCCCACTTTTAATGGCTGTTTGGAAGCTTGCTCCTGCACTCGCTGCTGGAAACTGCGTTGTGCTGAAGCCTGCTGAGCAAACACCTGCATCCATTCTCGTATTGATGGAGCTAATTGAAGATCTATTGCCGGCTGGAGTCGTCAATATCGTAAACGGCTTCGGACTTGAAGCAGGGAAGCCGCTTGCTTCAAACCGGCGTATCGGAAAAATTGCATTCACAGGTGAGACGACGACAGGCCGTCTTATTATGCAATATGCATCACAAAACTTAATCCCGATGACACTTGAACTTGGTGGGAAGTCGCCAAATATCTTCTTCGAGGACGTTATGGCGGAAGACGATGCATTCTTGGATAAAGCAATTGAAGGTTTCGTCATGTTCGCATTGAACCAAGGGGAAGTGTGCACATGCCCGTCCCGTGCATTGATCCAGGAATCCATTTACGATAAGTTCATGGAGCGTGCAATTGAGCGCGTTAAGGCGATCAAAGTAGGAAATCCGCTTGACCCGACTGTAATGATGGGGGCACAAGCTTCGACAGAGCAATTGGAGAAGATTCTATCTTACCTCGATATCGGAAAGCAGGAAGGCGCTGAGTGCCTGACTGGCGGCGAGCAAAACAAACTTGAGGGAGAATTGGCAGGAGGTTATTACGTCAAACCGACAGTCTTCAAAGGAAATAATAAAATGCGTATTTTCCAAGAGGAAATCTTCGGACCGGTCGTTTCTGTCACGACATTCAAGACAAAAGAAGAAGCGATGGAAATTGCGAATGACACATTATACGGTTTGGGTGCAGGTGTCTGGACACGTGATATGAACACAGCATACCGATTCGGACGTGGCATTGAAGCAGGACGTGTTTGGACAAATTGCTATCATGCATATCCAGCGCACGCAGCATTCGGTGGCTACAAAGCATCGGGAATCGGACGTGAAAACCATCTTCAAATGCTTTCACATTACCAACAGACGAAAAACATGCTTGTCAGCTATAGCGAGGACAAGTTAGGGTTCTTCTGATTCACCTGATTCAATTGAAGCGTTGGTCGAGGAAAGGAGGATGTCGATGCCTGAACGCGTTCTTGCAACGGACGCTGCTTTGGAATTGATAGAACTTTTGAAGGGGAAGCATGGACCATTGATGTTCCACCAATCAGGCGGTTGCTGCGACGGTTCTTCCCCGATGTGCTATCCGGAAGGGGATTTGATCATCGGTGACCAAGACGTTTTGCTTGGGTATATCGGTGGTGTTCCATTCTATATGCATAAGAACCAGTTCGACTATTGGAAGCATACCCAACTGATCATTGATGTCGTAGATGGTCGTGGCGGCATGTTTTCGCTCGAAGGGGTAGAGGGAAAACGATTCCTTACAAGGTCAAGGGCTTTTTCTGCCGAGGAGAATAAAGTGCTGCAGGAAAGGCTTCCGTCATAAAATCGTTTTCGGATTACCCATTTTTCATCGAATGAAAAAACAGTTCCGTCCCATTGACGGGGGCGGAACTGTTTAATTAATTCATCAGTTGTATGAAGTTCACAAGTACCATTGAGACCTGTGCTCTTGTAATTGGATCATTTGGCTGAAGATCATTGAACAGCTGGCCGAATTCAGGGGTAACGACAAAAGGTTTACCGGTTTTCAATACAACAACACGTTGAAGCATAAGAGCAAGTTCTGCATTCACGACAGTATCGGATGGCTTGAAATAATCGTCATATCCCTTAATGATCCCGTGGTGATAAGCCGAATTAATCTCTGCTTGAGTTGTCGATGAATAGTTTCCAATATCTTTAAATGGTGACTGCTTCGTTTGCGTATCCAAGTTCAACGCGCGAACTAATACAGCCGCAGCTTGGGCGCGAGTTAGTTTTTCGTCCGGCTTAAACGTACCATCCGCATACCCTTTGAAAACTCCACGTTCAGCAGCTGCAGTTATGAATGGCTCAGCCCAATGACCATTTGTATCCGTGAAAGCGACTTTCATAGTCGTTAGACCGAAACTCTTCCAAAATTGTTTAGCGATTATCCGGTATCCTTCACTGCTTAAATGGATGTTTGCCGGATTTGGCACATTGACTTGATAATCCTTGGCGATTTCCACATCGGTAGAAACAAATGAGACGTTTGGATATGGTGATGTCGCCTTATAAATTACGCCGTTTAAGTTCAGCAATAAAGTATTGAGTAGGGGTTGGATTTCCTTTGGAAGGTGCGGGAATGGATTGTAATAACCCATAACATATACGTTGGCTTTAGGGTTGATTGCGTAGATTTCCTTGATGATTTCATTTAAATTAACGCCGACTTGCAGAAGTGCTTTCTCCAATAGAGCCTCGTCATAGTCAACTTTTCCGGTGGCGGCGTCAATCTTAAGTGTACCAAGTACATCGTTCGCACCGACACTTAATGTTATGAGGTTTGAATTTTTAATGGCTTCATGGATGGTCGTAGATGGCTTATCAAAACCATGGCCTATGATTGCCCCTGTTTTGTTTTCACGGATATCTTTTAGGACATCCGCTGTTTTGTAGCCTGGATATGCAAACCCCTTATTAAACGATTGAAGCAAGTTCAATTCACCCATCGATTCGGCTAAAATGTCTGCGTATCCTTTGCCCACATTGTTGTTCGAGTCTACGCCTGCAGCTAATGAATCCCCTAATGCAAGGTAGCTGATCAGTGTTATCTCGTCATTAACGGTGAAGGCCGTAACCATTTTAGCTGAATGGTCAGCTGCGCTTGCGCTTTGAAATGGAATAATGCCGAATGAGATGGCCAAAACCAAAGATGCAAGCAGTTTAAAAAACACTTTTTTACCCATGCCTTTCCCCCTATTCATTTTCAAGTACCTTAATAGAGTATTCCAAGGCCCATGCCAATAGAATGAAAATGATTATCTTCCTGAAAACGAAAAGCCCATGAAAGGATTATGAGCATCCTTTCATAGGTTAGATAAACCGTTTTCTGACCTCAGGGGAGGGGAGCATGCATGCTTCTTCGTTCTTCCCGAACCACCGGTAACGATTTCGTGCAACATAATCATATACACTGTCACGAATGGAACGGGGGACGAGTATAAATAGGAAAAGGAGATGCCATAAGCCATCAAGTTTCTTGGCGATATGAAGAGCGGCAGAAGATTTTGTGTATGCCCTTCCATTATCGATTAGGACAATGCTATCCACGTCCGCAGGAATACGGTATTGCTTCACATACTTCTGGCCCGTGTCGCTTTGCAATGAAGAAAAGAGGAAATGGGCGGAAGGGTCCCGCTTTATAATGAATTGTACGCTGGAGTTGCAAAAATTGCATTCACCATCGAATAATACGATTCGTTTCATCAATGCGCCTCCTTTAGACGTTTTATATATAGTATATCCCTTTTGGAAGTAAAAAAACTACAGACATTAATCTATGTCTGTCGCAGTATACTAACAGAAATGAAGTGGTCGTTTCCCGTAGCAATTGCCTTAGGTACTATTTTTTGAGGGGTGAGTTGAATGGAGCATCGATTCATTGATCCGCTGGAAATGGAACGTAGACGGGATCCTGATTATATTCGATCACTTGATATGATCGATGAAGGTGCACCTGTCCATTATCCGAATGAGGATCGTGGTTGGAGAAGGAAAGAATCTTCCGGTTTTGATGAAAAAGAACTGCCACGGTCATATCAGTGAACAACGTAAAGGACGATCCCTATTTATTGGGAAAGTCCTTTTTTGTTTGAATTTAAAACGTCTATAGTCGCTCGCCCGTCTGTCCTAATTTTTTCAACATGTAATAGATGGAGGGGGTGAGTGAAGATGATGATGCAACACGGACAATGTCGCTGTGGCGGGCGCTGTGGTGGGCGATGCGGTTTTCCTCAAATGATGATGCCGGCAAGTCAAATGCCGCAAAACACCCAGTTCCAACCAATCGTATGCCCGACTCAATGTCGTTTCAATGACCAATTCTTCCCGGTTGAAGTTCCTTATGTTCATCCGATTGTTAACGTTAACAGACAACATCCTGTTATCATGCCACGACATTATTACACCGAGACTACTGAAAACGTTATGGGTGCTCCGGTATTCTTAGGTCAAGGACCGGGATTCGGCGGAGGCCGAGGCTTTGGTGGCGGTAGAGGATTCGGCGGATTTGGAAGAAGACCGTTCTAAAAACATGAAAAAGCTGTCCCACTGAGAAATTGGTGGAACAGCTTTTTTGATGGTTTTCTTAGTTGCCATACAATACCTCAGTCTACATTGAAATATCTGGCATCTGGATGTGAAAAGACGATGGCGGAAACCGAGGCCTCTGGCTCCATCATGAATTCTTCCGTCAACTGTACGCCGATATCCTCCGGCTTCAATAACCCGAATAGTTTTGCCTGGTCATCCAAATTCGGACAAGCCGGGTAGCCGAATGAAAAGCGTTGCCCTTGGTATTTAGCTGCAAACCTGTCACGCATCGTGAAATCGGTGGCGTCCGGGAATCCCCATTGGTCTCGGATTTCCTGGTGGATGCGCTCCGCAAAACCTTCGGCAAGTTCAAGAGCAGTCGCCTGGAACGCATGACTCTCAAGGAATTTACCCTCAGCCTTTAATCGATTTGCATACTCTCTCACTCCATGACCCGCCGTCACTTGCATGAATGCCACATAATCCATTTCACCACTTTCCACTGTCTTCAAAAAGTCAGCAAGACAGAGGAAGGGTTCTTTGCTTTGACGTGGAAAAGTAAAGCGCTCAATTTCAGTTTTCGACACAGGATCATAGATGATGACATCATCCCCATCTGCCTGTGCAGGGAAGAATTGATACATGCCGGAAGCCGATAAATTATCCGATTCCAAGAATCCGGTCACAAGTTCATGAAGTTGTACTGCGCGCGCATCGCCATTCGCAAGCATCTTGTCGACATTTCCGCGCAAGCCTAAATGATGTCCGATCAGTGTTCGCATATTAACGTAAGGATACAAATGGGACACCGAATAATCTTTAAGAACACGTCGACGCAAATCCGTTGGAGCGAAAACAGGTGCATCCTCACGAACCGTCTTGACTGGTTTTGGCAACACTGCAACCGCTGAATCACGGGTTGCCCGAATCGCCTCCGATTCAAGCCGCTTTTCCTGCTTCTCCAAGAGTTCATCTAACAACGATTCCTTATCGCCACCTTGTAAACGATTAGCAAGTTCAAGGCCTTGCATCGCATCTTTCGCATAGATGATCGGTCCATCGTATTCGGGTGCAATCTTCGTTTCCGTAAATCTACGGGTCAATGCCGCGCCTCCCACCATAACCGGTGTATCAATACCTGCCGCTTTAAAATCTTGGGCAGTCAGTACCATCTGCTGTGCGGATTTAACAAGCAAACCGGAAAGTCCAATAATGTCGGGCTTCTCTTTACGGATGACATCGATCAGCGTCGCCGGTGTCACCTTAATGCCGATATCAATTACACGATAGCCGTTATTGCTTAAAATAATATCGACTAAATTCTTTCCGATATCATGGACATCCCCCTTGACTGTGGCGAGGACGATTTTCCCTTTACCTGAATCATCCTCTTTCTTCTCCATGAACTGCTCTAAGAATGAAACAGAAGCCTTCATCACTTCAGCACTCTGCAATACTTCCGCAACGATTAGCTGATTATCATTAAACAATCGACCGACTTCAGACATCCCTTCCATAAGTGGACCATTTATAATATCAAGCGGAGTATCATACATTTTGAGTGCAGCTTCAAGGTCTTGTATCAATCCTTCCTTCGTTCCCTCGACAACGTAGTAGGCAAGCCGCTCAGGAACAGTTTTCGGTATATCATCCTCTGTCTTTTCCTTCTTTTTATCCCGATAAAAATCAGTGAAATCCGCGAGGGTCTCATCTGTTGTATGGAATAAAAGATCGTTCGCAAGCTTAATTTCATTTTCAGGAATCGATGCGTACCGTTCTAACTTCTCTGTATTAACAATTGCGTAGTCGAGACCCGCCTGAGTGCAATGGTATAAGTACACCGCGTTTAATACTTCCCGGCCAACTGGAGGCAATCCGAAAGACACATTGCTTACACCAAGGGTCGTTAAGCTGCGCGGCATTTTCTCTTTTATCAACCGAATCCCTTCAATTGTTTCAACAGCAGAGCCTATATATTGCGAGTCGCCCGTTCCGACAGGGAACACAAGTGGATCGAAAATGATATCTTCCGGTGCGAGACCCCATTTGTTTACAAGCAGGTCATAGGATCGTTCGGCAATTTCGAGTTTCCTTTCCCGCGTAACCGCCATTCCGGTTTCATCGATTGTCCCTACGACAACCGCAGCACCGAATTTTTTCACTAACGGGAGTACTGCATCAAATCTTTCCTCGCCATCTTCCAAGTTGATGGAATTGATGATCGCTTTCCCCTGTGAATATTTCAAGGCCTCTTCGATAACCTTCTCATCCGTCGAATCAATGACGAGAGGAACTTTTACTTTTTTAACAACTTCCTGCATGAAGTTCTTCATGTCCTCAAGCTCATCCCGATCTGGGTTGGCAAGGCAAATGTCAAGGACATGGGCACCCCCACGCACTTGTGCACGTGCAATCTCCGAAGCTTCCTCGAACTTTTCCTCAACGATCAACCGTTTGAACTTCCTTGAACCAATGACATTTGTCCGCTCGCCAATCAATAAGGGACGCATCGATGGATCGTATACCAATGGCTCAATGCCCGAAACGGCATGGTCATGGGGAACTTCAGGTTTTAGGCGTGGGGGAAGTCCGTTAACAGCCTCTCGGAGTGCGCGGATATGATTCGGTGTTGTTCCGCAACAGCCGCCGACCATGTTGAGCCATCCTTTTTCCGCAAAACCTTTTAATTTCAAGGACAGTGATTCCGGTGTTTCATGATAATGGCCTTCCTCATCAGGAAGCCCTGCATTCGGGTAGCAAGTAACAAAACTTGTCGCTAAATCGGAAAGTGAACGCAGATGATCCGTCATGAATTCAGGGCCGGTCGCACAGTTTAAGCCGACAGAGAGCGGCTTTATATGCTCGATGGAAATATAGAAAGCTTCGATACTTTGGCCAGCCAACGTCGTTCCCATCGGCTCAATCGTACCGGAAATCATGACTGGCAGTTCAATGCCTGTTTCGTCGAATGCTCGCTTGATCCCAATCGTTCCTGCTTTCACATTGAGCATATCCTGGCTCGTCTCCATCAATAGAAGATCGGCACCGCCTTCGATTAACGCCTTTGCCTGTACATAGAAATCATCGGATAGTTTATCGAACGTAATGCCCCCGGTGACGGAAAGCGTCTTCGTAGTCGGACCGATTGCTCCGGCGACGAAACGCGGCCACTCACTTGTTGAGTATTCCGCTGCACATTGTTTTGCAATTTCAACCGCTCTTTTATTGATCTCTGAAGCGCGATGGCCAAGGCTGAATTCGTCCAATACAAGAGGAGTGCCCCCGAAGGTGTTCGTGCAAATGATATCGGCGCCTGCATCAAGGTAGGCACGGTGGATTTTCCCTAATATATCCGGTCGTAGAATATTCAAGTATTCGTTACAGCCTTCATATTCCTCTCCGCCAAAATCGTCTGCAGAAAGGTCTTCCGCCTGCAGCATCGTGCCCATTGCACCATCAATGATGAGGATTCTGTTTTCAAGTTGCTGTTCTATGAGATGTTTAGGCATGGACAATTTTCCTCTCCTTTTCCTCGTCAAGTTCTTTTATGTGGGTGATTAGCTCAAGAGACATATCATAGCGCAGGAACGGAGTGATGATATAAATGCCGTTAAATAGCTTGGCGGCTGTATCGATTAATTCTTTTGCAATAGTGATGCCTTCCTGTGTCGCTTTTTCTCGGCTTTCCCCGCATGCGCGCATTCTCTCCAAAACTTCATCGGAAAGCTTGATGCCAGGCACTTCATGATGCAAAAACTCAGCGTTCCGGATATTCGTTAGTGGCATGATGCCAAGGAAAATCGGTGTATCCAAATGTTTTGTCGCTTCGTAGATGTCAATAATCTTCTCTTTCGTATAAACGGGCTGTGTAATAATATAATCCGCTCCACACTCAATCTTCTGCTCAAGCCTTTTCACCGCACGGTCCAGGACCCGTACATTCGGGTTAAATGCGGCTGCTACAGAGAAATTCGCTTTTTTACGAAGCGGTTTCCCTGTGAATGAAATTCCTTTATTCAACTGTTTGATAAGCTGTAATAATTCCATGCTGGAGACGTCATAGACACTTGTTGCACCAGGGAAATCACCAACTTTTGTCGGGTCCCCCGTGACGGCAAGGATATCATGGATGCCTAACGCATCAAGACCCATCAAATGGGATTGGAGACCGATCAAATTACGGTCACGGCAAGTCAAATGGACGAGCGGTCGCACACTATACTCATGCTTCAAGATCGACCCCATCGCCATATTGCTAATACGAGGCGAGGCAAGGGAATTGTCTGCTAATGTAACCGCGTCTACACCTGCATCGTATAGTTGGGTTGCTCCCTCAAAATACTTATCAGTCTCCAAGTGCCGCGGCGTATCGAGTTCCACGATGACTGTCCGTTTCGTTTTTGCTTTAACATGCAAAGGTTCATGTTTAACGGGATCGGCTTCTCGAATGACAATCGGTCTCTGTAGCTTGATGACTTTCTCGGTAACCGGAGGCAAGCCTTTTATCTGCTTTTTCGCCGCGGCGATATGACTTGGCGTCGTTCCACAGCATCCCCCGATAAGTCGGACACCCTCTTCGCGAAGTGATGTTGCCGCCCGACCGAAATAATCGGCTTCGGACGCATAAACCATTCTGCCGTTTTCAACATCAAGCAGGCTTGCATTCGGTGCAGCGGAGAGGAATGCGTGTTTCGGCAATGTCACATTGTCAAAAGCTTGGATCGTATGGTGAGGACCCAATCGGCAATTGACACCAACGACGTCTGCCCCTAACGACTCAAGACGATGAAGGGCATCATTTAAAGGCAATCCGTTTTGAAGAATGCCTGGTTCATCCATCGAAACTTGTGCAATTATCGGCAAATCTGTCATCTTCCTTAGCTTGGTGACGACCGCTGTCAACTCTTCGAAATCATAATATGTTTCCAACAACAATCCATCAGGTTCACCGGCAAGCAAAGCGTCTGCCTGTTGCTGAACATACTTCAGCACTTCCGAAATGGATGCGTCACTTTTACCGATGCCAAGGAGTCCCCCGATTGTGCCAAGGACGTACTGATTTCCGGGAGCTGCAGCTCGTTTTGCGATACGAACTGCCGCCTCATTGAATTCTTTCACTCTGTCTTGTAAGCCATAACGGGTAAGTTTAAGGGAATTCGCTCCATAAGTATTCGTCTGGATGATATCGGCTCCAGCGGCAATATAATCCTTATGTATCCTTTCAATGACTTCAGGTTTTTCGATATTTAATTGTTCATAACAAAAGTCAATCCCGTATGAATAAAGCAAAGTTCCCATTGCCCCGTCTGCGACAAGCACTTCGTTTTGCAATCGATCAAGTAATTTCAAGCTATTCATCCTCCCCTAATAAACTGAAAATAAAAAAAGCCTTCATGGAAAGAAGGCTTTTAAAAAACGCGATAATTCGCTCTCCTTCTCATCTGTCAGGTTTTATAGACCTGCTGGAATTAGCACCTTACCGATCATAACGGCTGGTTGCTGAAGCTTCGACGGGCCAGTCCCTCAGCTTCTCTTGATAAGAAAATATTAATTTAGTTGTTAGAATAATTTAAAACATCATACCGTTAAATGTTTACTACGTCAATAGGTGAATTATGATAGAATGGCCATATGATGAAAAAATAGAAGGTGACTACGTTGAGGATTTTCAAGTTTACAATACCGATTGCACTTCTTGTAGCCGGAATTTCATGGTATATGCTCCATATAAACTTTCAGGAAGTACCGGGAACGTCCAGAGTATGGATCACAATAGGTGCCGCCATCCTTAGTGGTGGAATATCCTATTTTTTATTCCCTAAAAATGAAGATAAAGAATGACGGAAGAGGAATCGATAGCAACACTGCTATCGATTTTTTATTTGTCCATAGTTAACCGAAATAAAAAAATGGTTGACACAATTTGGGTTAACTTTTATTCTATTAAAGATAACTCAAATTACGAGGTGGATTATGACAACAGTTAGTGTAAAAACAAAATCGAGTATGAGTGCACTTAGTATTGTCTATTGTGGCATGTTTGCCGCATTGATGATGATTGGAGCGAATATAACGACTTTCGTACCTTTCCTTGTCGTTGGTGGAGTCCCGATAACGTTGCAAACTTTCTTTGCCGTGCTTGCAGGGCTTCTGCTTGGGAGCCGACTTGGTGCAATTTCAATGACGGTTTATATGATCGCAGGTTTGGCAGGAGCACCAATCTTTGCTAAGTTCCATGGAGGCTTTGGCGCCATTTTGCTTCCGACTTTCGGATTCATAGTTTCTTTTATTTTGGTCGCTTATGTGGCAGGGAAGATTGTCGAAAAGAACGGTAGTTTGCGAAGTTATGTCGTTGCAGGCCTTGTTGCCCTTGTCATTAATTATCTAATTGGAACGAATTGGATGTACTTTGCATATAAACTATGGGCTGCGGCGCCTGATGCTTTCAGTTACGGTGTCGCTTGGTTATGGATGGTACCGCCGCTTCCGAAAGATATTTTACTGTCGATACTTGCCGGGATTTTCGGGCACAGAATGTACAAAGTTTTAAGGATAAGAAGAACGATATAAAAAAGGGCAATCCGTACAGTTTAAAATTGTGCGGATTGTCTTTTTTTATAATGAATCTATTGGCATGTTCATTCGTATAGTAGTGGAGAGTAAATTTTATAAGAAGAGAGTGTTTGCATGATAAATTTATTACTTTTTTCATTAGTAGTTGGAATCATATCTGCAATTATTATCGTTCCATTGACTTCCGCATCGAAAGAAAACGGGAAAGCTTCCTTCAATCGGATTGGTGCCTTGTCCGGAGCGGTTATTCTAATGGGTTTGTTTACGTTTCTGATCTATTACCTTTCGAATTTGGACAGGAATTGGACGTCGCTCTGGGCAATGCTGTTAGCTGCGACAATATTAGGTATGATTTTTGCAACCGGTAAAGAGCGTAGTGTTAAGGTGGTACTGTTCTTGGCGGCGCTATCCGTTAGTGCATTCATCCTGAGTGCGCCGCTTTTCAATGCTGATCAAAAATATGAAGCAGTGGAAATGGATCAGCAAGTTGAAATCAAAGCGTTTGACGAAACAAAAACGCCTGCAAGTGTGCCACCAAAATTCGCGCGCAATAAGATGAAAAAAGCATTCGGGCAAGTGCCGAATACAAGCTTTTATGAGTTAGGGCATTTACAAATCCAAAAAGTCGACGGTGAATTTGTCTATATTGCCCCTGTTGAATTTTCGGGTTTCTTCAAATGGTGGAATGCAAAAACGACACCTGGTTATTTCACGATGAGTGCAACCGACTCGGCTGACAATCCGAAGTTCGTGAAAACCGAGATGACCTTCACGCCTTCATCATTTTTCGATAAGCAAGTGGAACGCCATATGCGAATGGCGAAACCTGACCTGATATTTTATGGGGATGTCCAACTTGAGATTGACGATGAAGGAGAGCCGCATTATATCCGTTCATACGGGGAATTCATCACGGCAAGGAACGGGTTTGATGTACAGGGGATCGTCATGGTCGATCCAGCAACGGGAGAACTGAATCAGTATGCACTTTCAGAAGTGCCGGAATTCGTTGACGGGGCGGTTTCTCCGGAAGCGGTCAGCCTCCAAAACAGTTATTTCGGGAAATACGTTCATGGTTTTTGGAACTCGATTGTCGGGAAGAAAGATGTGAAGCTGCCTTCGGACGAGGGAACAGAGGCGAATGTTAGCCCTGTTTTCGATGAGAATGGCCATATGTTTTACTTCACTGATTTTACAAGTCCGAAAGAAGAAGTCGACTCGATGCTTGGATATGCATTGACGGATGGCCGAACTGGAAAAGCAGTTTATTACACTGGTAATTTGGAGGAGTCCTACATGGATTCCCAAGGAACGCTTCAAATTATCGAGAAGAAGTTCATCGAGAAGAAATGGACTGGTGAAATGCCTGTTCTTTACAACTTCTATGGAGAAGCGAGTTGGCTGACTCCGGTGCTCGATTCAAATGGTTTCTTGCAAAACTATTTCATTGTTTCAGCAGCGAATCCGGAGATTTCCGTTTACGCGAATTCTCCTAACGAAGCTCTAAGGCTTTACAAAACGGCATTACAGCGAGGCGGCAGTACGGTCGACGGCAGCTCGGGTGCTCCCGAAGCGAAAGTGGCAGTCGGTGTAGTCCGGGTTTACAAGGAACGTGCCGGAGATTTCACCATTGTCTCTATTTTAGGTGATGACGGAAGGAATTATATTGTTTCCACCGAGGCTGTTCCGCTTTCAATCTATATTCAAGAAGGCGATCATCTTGCCATCACTTATTACGAAACAGGCGAACAATTCCTGCCTGTTAAAGAAATGAAAAACATGACAATTGAATGATTGATTGAGGCGGCTCCTGAAAAAATAGGAGCTGCCTTTTTTGATTAAAGAAAAGATCAATCCGCGCTCAAGAATCGGATTCCGCGCTCAAGAAATCCGATCCGCGCCCAAGAATCGGATTCCGCGCTCAAGAAATCCAATCCGCGCCCAAGAATCGTATTCCGCGCTCAAGAATCGTATTCCGCGCTCAAGAATCGCGATCCGCGCTCAAGAAATCCGATCCGCGCTCAAGAATCGTATTCCGCGCTCAAGAAAACCGATCCGCGCTCAAGAATCGTATTCCGCGCTCAAGAAAACCGATCCGCGCTCAAGAATCGTATTCCGCGCTCAAGAAAGGCAATCCGCGCTCAAGAAATCCAATCCGCGCCCAAGAATCGAATTCCGCGCTCAAGAAATCCTATCCGCGCTCAAGAATCGGATTCCGCGCTCAAGAATCGCAATCCGCGCCCAAGAATCGGATTCCGCGCTCAAGAAATCCAATCCGCGCTCAAGAATCGTATTCCGCGCTCAAGAAAATCGATCCGCGCTCAAGAAATCCGATCCGCGCTCAAGAATCGTATTCCGCGCTCAAGAAATCCAATCCGCGCTCAAGAAAATCGATCCGCGCTCAAGAAATCCAATCCGCGCTCAAGAAATCCAATCCGCGCTCAAGAATCGCATTCCGCGCCCAAGAAATCCATTCCACGCTCAAAAAAAATTACTCGCAAGCGCTCGTTTCCACCTACCTTTTCATAAACAAACACACATGCTTCGTATGTATCTCGACAAAATGTCCCATCCTTTGAACAGATTGCATTTCAATTGCCTTCATCACGTTTTTTCATGTACAATTAAGTCAAAGATAGTCAAAGTCAATGGCTTGTCACCAGAAGAAAGAGGTGAGAATATGCGAAACATTTCTGACATTATTGAAGGATATTTAAAAGCGATTATCGAAAAGGAAGATAGTGGAGCAGTGGAGATCAAACGTAGTGAAGTGGCAGAGAAGTTCCAATGTGTCCCTTCCCAAATCAATTATGTCATTAACACACGCTTCACGGTCGAGCGAGGGTATGCGGTTGAATCGAAGCGTGGTGGCGGAGGGTATATCCGCATTTACCGGGTTCAAACGAATTCGCATAAAGAATTGATTGAACATATTTTAAATGGTATCCAGCAGGGTGCGACCTATACGATGGCAGAAGATATCGTCTACCGGTTGATGAGGGAGGAGGTCATCTCCGAGCGTGAGTCAAGGATCATACTTGCCGCGGTCGATCGAACGACACTCCACCATCCATTGCCGGAACGCGACGTCATTAGAGCGAGGATTTTGCAAGCGATGCTTATGACATTAATCTATAGGCAAATGGAATAGAAATTGACGAATATGAGGTGCAGATCATGAATTGCGATAATTGCAACGAACGGCCGGCTTCCGTAATCTTTACACAGGAAAGCTTGAGTGGCACTACGGAACGCCATCTATGTGAAAAATGTGCATTCCAATCACAGATGTTTCATTTTGATCCGGGTCAGGAACCGTTGTCAATTCAACAATTCCTTTCCCATTGGTTCGGAGGGAACGAATCAGTTCAACCTTTTCAGCAGTCCCGGGAAAGTAAGCCCGAGGGGCCAACTTGCCCGGAGTGTGAACTGACATTCAAGAAGTTTTTGGATATCGGGAAATTCGGATGTCCAACTTGCTATGACACGTTCAGGGAGCGGTTACCACGTGTTTTCAGCAAGCTTCATAATGGGCACACAAAGCATACAGGGAAAATTCCTGTTTCATTCAACGAAATGTTTGCCGTGAAAAAGAAGATTGAGGAAATTCGCGTAAAAATGCAGGAGGCAATCGTTGAAGAACGGTTCGAAGATGCAGCCGGTTTGAGAGATGAAGTGAATGAATTGAAACAGGCTTTGATGAAAGATAGCAACGGGGGAGGCGAAGGCGATGTCGATTGATAAATTCATGAGGGGGGCTGTCACCGGATGGATGGCGTCGCATGGAGAACACTCGGATATTGTCATGTCGACAAGAATTCGACTTGCCCGTAATTTAAGAGGATTTCGTTTCCCGATCGCTTTCACTGCAGAAGAGGCTAAGAAAGTTGACGAGTTAGCGGCCGCTGCGTTGCTTAATTCCGATGAAAAAGGGTATGCCTATATGAAGATGTCAGATTTGCCCATGCTTGAGAGGCAAGTGTTAGTGGAGAAGCATCTTGTCAGTCCGCAATTGACGGATCCGAAACGTCATGGTGCGGTTCTTCTATCTGAAGATGAAACGTTGAGCATTATGGTGAATGAGGAGGATCACATCCGTATCCAGTGCATCTATCCGGGATTTCAACTTGAGAATGCATATGAACACGCGGATTCAGTGGATGATTATCTTGAAAACGAATTGCCTTATGCATTTGACGAGGATTTCGGCTACTTGACGAGCTGCCCTTCGAATACCGGAACGGGCATGCGTGCGTCGGTCATGATGCATTTACCTGCATTGACAATTACGAAGCAGATCGATCGCATAATTCCTGCCATTACAAGACTTGGTATGGTTGTCAGGGGGAGCTACGGGGAAGGCAGTGAAGCGCCGGGGAATATCTATCAAGTATCAAACCAGACGACTTTGGGTAAACCGGAGAAGGAGATCTTGGCTGATTTGAAGAATATAGCATTACGACTCATCGCGCATGAACGTCGTTCTCGTGAAATTTTACTTTCTAAATCCCAAGTCGCACTGGAAAACAAATTATTCCGTTCGCTCGGCATAATCTCCTTCGCAAGATTACTTCCTTCGGGGGAGGCGGCCCGTTGCCTTTCGGATGTCCGCCTTGGAATAGACCTTGGTCTTATCAAGGATGTCGATATGTCTATTTTGAACGAATTAATGATTTTCATGCAACCGGGTTTCCTTCAACAATACGCCGGTTCCGAATTAACGGCGGAAGAAAGGGATATTTTCCGTGCAAACCTATTCCGTGAGCGTTTAAAGATTGAGCGGCAATCCAAAGATGATAATCATAAAGAAAATTGAGCAATACTTTTGCAGGTCGGTTTTCTTTTAATTATACTTATGTCAAAGATGGTCAAAGTCAATTTTATGAAGATGGATTGTTTACAATCTATCAGAATAAAGTAAAGAGAGATCCCGATTCCACGCTTTCGACAGTGGGGAAAGAAAACCGTAAACATTAAAATAGAAGGAGTGGAATGTATATGATGTTCAATCGTTTTACACAGCGAGCGCAAAAGGTACTTCAGCTTGCACAAGAAGAAGCGATCCGGATGAAACATGAATCAATTGGTACTGAGCATATTTTATTGGGACTGATTCGCGAAGGTGGCGGCATTGCAGCGAAAGCATTGGAAGCGATCGACGTCAGCTTCGACACAATCGAAAAAGGGGTGGAGAGCCTCGTTGGGTCCGGTTCAAAAGAAGTCGGCCCGATTGTTCACTATACTCCGAGAGCGAAAAAGGTCATCGAGTTATCTGTAGATGAATCCCGTAAATTGGGCCATTCCTACATTGGAACGGAACATATTCTGTTAGCGCTCATCCGTGAAGGGGAAGGCGTTGCTGCCCGTGTCCTCAATAATGTAGGAGTCAGCTTAAACCGTGCAAGACAGCAAGTGCTTCAATTATTGGGAAGCAATGATAGTTCGGTGAACACGCAAGGTGCGACGTCATCCGCGTCCACGCCGACACTCGATAGCCTTGCCCGTGATTTGACGGAAATTGCTCGCGAAGGGACGCTTGATCCGGTTATCGGTCGAAGCAAGGAAATTACAAGGGTCATCGAAGTTCTTGCCAGAAGGACGAAGAATAACCCTGTCTTAATCGGGGAGCCTGGCGTTGGTAAAACTGCAATCGCGGAAGGTTTGGCATTGCAAATCGTTAATAATGAAGTGCCTGAAATCCTTCGTGATAAGCGCGTTATGACGCTTGATATGGGGACGGTTGTAGCAGGGACGAAATACCGCGGTGAGTTCGAAGATCGGATGAAAAAAGTGATGGAGGAAATCCGTCAGGCGGGCAATATCATCCTATTTATCGATGAATTGCATACGCTGATTGGTGCAGGCGGTGCGGAAGGGGCAATTGACGCATCCAATATTCTAAAACCATCCCTTGCACGCGGTGAATTGCAATGTATCGGGGCGACTACTCTTGACGAATACCGTAAATATATTGAGAAAGACGCAGCTCTTGAAAGACGCTTCCAACCAATTCAGGTCGATGAGCCGACAGTCGAAGAGACAATTCTAATTATTACGGGCTTGCGTGATCGTTATGAGGCGCATCACCGTGTGAAAATTACGGATGAGGCGATCGAAGCGGCTGCAAAGATGTCGGACCGATATATTTCAGACCGTTTCCTGCCGGATAAGGCGATTGACTTGATCGATGAAGCGGGTTCAAAGGTACGGCTACGTTCGTATACGACGCCTCCGAATCTAAAAGAGCTTGAAGCGAAACTTGAAGCAATTCGACATGAAAAGAATGCTGCAGTTCAAAGCCAGGAATTCGAAAAGGCGGCATCATTCCGTGATAAAGAACAGAAAATGAAGGAAGAGCTTGAAAAAACGAAAACGGCTTGGAAAGAGAAGCAAGGCAAGAAGGAATCAGAAGTGACCGTGAACGACATTGCAGAAGTAGTTGCGATGTGGACCGGGATTCCTGTTGCGAAGATTGCGGAGACGGAATCTGCCAAGCTATTGAACATGGAAGAGCTTCTTCATGAACGCGTAATCGGACAAAAAGAAGCGGTAACGGCTATTTCAAGGGCAATCCGTAGAGCTCGCGCGGGCTTGAAAGATCCGAAGCGGCCGATCGGTTCATTCATTTTCCTTGGACCTACAGGAGTCGGTAAGACTGAATTGGCAAGAGCGCTTGCAGAGGCCATGTTCGGTGACGAGGATGCGATGATCCGAATCGATATGTCCGAGTACATGGAAAAACATGCAACTTCCCGTCTTGTCGGTTCACCTCCTGGATATGTAGGCTATGACGAAGGCGGTCAGTTGACCGAGAAAGTAAGACGGAAGCCATACTCAGTCGTCTTGCTTGACGAAATTGAAAAGGCGCATCCGGATGTCTTCAACATCCTTCTTCAAGTACTTGAGGATGGTCGATTGACAGATTCGAAGGGTCGCACGGTCGATTTCCGCAACACGGTCGTTATCATGACATCGAACGTTGGGGCAGACACATTGAAAAAGAACCGTTACGTCGGTTTTAATCTGAATGATGGCGATCAGGACTACGAAGGCATGAAGTCAAATATGCTTGAGGCATTGAAAAAAGCGTTCCGTCCTGAATTCCTGAACCGTGTCGATGAAATGATTGTGTTCCACTCACTTGAGAAGGACCACCTTCGCGAAATCGTTTCACTTATGTCTGACGAGTTGACAAAACGATTGGCGGAACAGGACATTACGTTAGAGTTGACAGAAGCGGCTAAATTGAAAATTGCAGAAGAGGGCTATGACCCTGAATACGGGGCGCGTCCGTTGCGCCGTGCATTGCAAAAGCATGTCGAAGACCGACTATCTGAAGAACTATTAAGCGGCACTGTTCTAACTGGCGGAAAAGTCATCGTAGATGTTGAGGATGATAAGTTCGTCGTGAAAAATGATAGAGCTGCAGAAGTCGTGGAAAACAAATAAAATAGTAGGATGGCCCTCCGGTAGAGCTTGCTGTCTACAGGAAAGGGCTATCCTTTTCGTATATGGAGGTATATATGGCCAAAAGAAAAACTAAGTTTATGTGCAGGGATTGTGGATATGAGTCGCCAAAATGGATGGGCAGATGCCCGGGTTGCGGTGAATGGAATACGATGGACGAAGAAGTTGAGATAGTCAGTAAAGGTCCTCGAGGCGCTTTTCAACACACTGAAACGATCCAGCAAAAGGCGATGCCCATCGGATCCATTCAAACCTCAGCAGAACCAAGGGTGAAAACGGAATTAGGTGAACTGAACCGTGTACTTGGTGGTGGGATTGTCCCTGGGTCTCTTATCTTAATTGGCGGCGACCCTGGAATCGGAAAATCGACATTGTTGCTGCAAGTTTCCTCCCTCCTTGCTAACCAAAACCAACGCGTACTTTACATATCAGGGGAAGAGTCAATCAGGCAGACCAAACTCCGTGCTGAGAGACTTGGTGTTGCTTCAGATGAGTTGTATATATACGCAGAGACCGATTTGGCAAGAATACATGAGACGATCAACGACGTGCAACCGAAATTTGTCATCGCCGACTCAATTCAGACAATCCATCACCCCGAAGTAACATCTGCGCCTGGCAGTGTATCTCAAGTGCGGGAGTGTACGGCGGAATTGATGCGGATAGCGAAGACACAAAATATTGCTATCTTTATTGTCGGACATGTGACAAAGGACGGACAAATTGCAGGTCCCCGTCTCCTTGAGCATATGGTGGATACAGTACTCTATTTTGAGGGGGAACGTCATCATACGTATAGGATTTTGCGAAGTGTGAAAAACCGATTCGGTTCAACCAATGAGATTGCCATTTTTGAAATGTTGCAGTCCGGATTGAAGGAAGTGCTAAATCCTTCTGAACTATTCCTTCGTGAAAGATCGCAGGGGGGTGCGGGATCTACGGTTGTGGCATCCATGGAAGGCACCCGTCCGATTCTCGTTGAAATTCAAGCTCTCGTCACACCATCAAGCTTCAATTACCCGAAACGGATGGCAACTGGGATCGATCAGAACCGGGTCTCCCTTCTAATGGCAGTACTTGAAAAAAGAATGGGGATGCTCCTGCAAACACAGGATGCATATATAAAGGTCGCCGGTGGTGTTAAGCTTGACGAACCGGCCATTGACCTCGCAGTCCTTGTAAGCATTGTCTCGAGTTTCCGGGATGCATCCGCAGGTGGGATGGACTGTTTCATAGGGGAAGTTGGACTTACAGGGGAAGTGCGCCGGGTTTCACGTATTGAACAGCGTGTCATTGAAGCGGCAAAATTAGGGTTCGAACGTGTATTCATTCCTTCTTCCAATATTGGCGGCTGGGATTTTCCGGAAGGGATTCAAGTTGTCGGTGTCGAAACCGTTAAGGAAGCATTGAATATCGTATTCTCTTGAGGAACTTTTGCATATAAGGGAAAGTCCTACTTTTGTTGGGAATTCGCCGTTTTGGATGGCCCAAAACGGCGGGGAGTATGGAAAACGTGTATAGTTTACAATAACGAAACGGAGGTGTTGTGTATGTTGAAACGAGTAGTTCAAGTTGGGTTGCTGCTCATAGGGGGGACTCTCGGCGTCTTATTCTTACCGTATTTATTTACCTTATCTTCTTTTACTTCCAAGCCGATGATCGATAATCCTTATGTTGCAGCAATTGTAGGGGCACTTCTTTTATATATCCTTAGTTTGTTCATAGCTCAGCCAATCGTTAATCTCATTAAATGGATAGAGGATCGGTTACTGAAGACCCCGATATTCGATTTGCTGTTCGGGACAATCGGTCTGATGGTTGGGTTAAGTGTCGCCTTTCTTGCCAGTTTCGGACTAAGTGGTTTGGAAATTAAATTCGTCACATCAATATTGACGGTGGTTCTTTTCATTCTTTTAGGGTATTTAGGTTTTCAGGTTGGATTCAAAAAACGTGAAGAGTTTTCACACGCAATCTTTACAGCAAGGAACAATAATCCGAAGAAAAAAGATGGTGGGGAAACTGCGGGCAAAGCAGGTAACGAGAAAGTGCATAAGATTCTTGATACGAGTGTCATTATCGATGGAAGGATTGCGGATATTGCTGCAACGGGATTTCTTGAGGGGCTCCTTGTCGTCCCGCAGTTTGTTTTAACCGAACTCCAGCATATTGCGGATTCTTCGGATTCATTGAAACGAACGAAGGGAAGACGGGGATTAGATGTTTTAAAACGTCTTCAAACGGATGACGGTCCAAACATTTTAATAACTGATGAAGATTTCAGTGACGTGGCTGAAGTTGACTTGAAGCTTGTCCGTCTTGCGAAAAGTATGAATGGGCTTGTTGTGACAAATGATTTCAATTTGAATAAAGTGGCGGATTTGCATGGTGTCTCCGTATTGAATATCAATGATCTTGCGAATGCGGTGAAGCCGGTTGTTATCCCGGGAGAAGAGATGCATGTCGTCGTTATTAAGGATGGAAAAGAGCATAATCAGGGGATTGCCTATTTGGATGATGGCACGATGATCGTCATCGAAGACGGCAGGTCGCATATCGGGAATGCAATCGAAGTTGTAGTTACGAGTGTATTGCAAACGTCTGCTGGCAGAATGATCTTTGCGAAGACGAAGAACGGAAAAACCGCAAAGTCATACTAATGTCCTGTCGGAGAAAGTTGAGGAACATTTATGAAGATGTATACTGTGATGCTCCCGGCAGCGGGGAGTGGGCGGCGCATGGGTGCCGGATTCAATAAGCTGTTCTTGGAATTGGCGGATAAACCGATTTTGATCCACACATTGGAAGTATTTGAACAGGATGAGAAATGTTCTGGGATGATTCTTTCAGTGAAACTTGAGGAGAAAGACGAAATCGAACGGATGCTTGAGCAGTTCGGTATAACGAAGGTAAAGGCAATTGTTGAAGGCGGCGACGAGAGGCAGCAAAGTGTCGCTGCCTGCATCCGCGCTCACCGGTTGGGTGGGATTGTTCTTGTGCATGATGCAGCAAGGCCTTTTATCAATAGAAATGTCATCCATGAGCTTGTGGAAGTCGCGGATGAATACGGTGCGGCAATTGCCGGGGTCCAGGTGAAGGATACGATGAAACTCGCGCCTGACGGTATTGTAGAGGAGACTGTGGACCGGTCGAAACTTTGGGCCATCCAGACACCACAAGCGTTCAGATATGGATTGTTAAAAGAAGCTTCTGACAAGGCGGAGGCGGACGGTTTCCAAGGAACCGATGAATCGATGATCGTCGAACGTATAGGTCATCCTGTAAGGATTGTGGAAAGTACGTATGATAATGTTAAAATGACAACTAAGGAGGATCTTCTGTTTGGAGAGGTCCTCTTGAAACGTAGACAGTAGGAGGATTTCAGATGATTCGAATTGGACAGGGATTTGATGTGCATTCGTTTGAGGAAGGTCGGCCTTTAATCATCGGAGGCATTACAATCCCTCACGATAAAGGGTTGACGGGGCATTCCGATGCGGATGTACTTTTGCATACAGTAACCGACGCGGCTCTTGGAGCAATTGGGGAAGGGGATATCGGTAGACACTTCCCAGATACCGATGCAGCGTTCAAAGACGCGGATTCAGCAGTTCTTCTTCAGAAGATATGGGAAATTGTTGAGGAGAGAGGATATCGATTGGGCAATATCGACTGTACGATCATTGCGCAAAGGCCGAAAATGGCACCATATATCGAAACAATCCGTGCACGCATTGCAGAATTGCTGAAGGCGGATATAACACAGGTGAACGTAAAGGCGACAACAACGGAAAAATTAGGCTTCACCGGAAGGGAAGAAGGGATCGCTTCCATGGCAACGATTCTTCTACAAAAAGATTGAGCCCTTTAAAAAAACGACCTAAAATGCTAAAATAACACTGGAATTAACGACGAACGGAGATGCACTCAAATGACAAAAGAAGTACGTGTACGTTATGCGCCAAGTCCAACTGGCCATTTACATATCGGTGGGGCTCGGACAGCATTGTTCAACTATCTATTCGCCCGGCACCATGGCGGGAAATTCATCGTTCGCATCGAGGATACCGATACAGAACGGAATATCGAGGCGGGTGAACTATCCCAACTAAATAACTTGAAATGGCTCGGAATCCATCATGATGAATCTGTCGACATTGGCGGAGAGTACGGACCATATCGCCAAATGGAGCGCCTTGATCTGTATACGAAATACGCCCAAGAAATGCTTGATAAAGGACATGCCTATAAATGCTTCTGTACACCTGAAGAACTTGAGGCAGAACGTGATAGACAGAAAGCTGCAGGCGTGGCGGCACCGATGTACGCAGGTACATGCCGCAATTTGACAGCCGAAGAAGTCGCTGAAAAAGAAGCGGCGGGAATGCCCTACACAATCCGTATGCGGGTACCTGAGAACGTCACGTACACCGTCGACGATTTAGTGCGTGGAGAAGTCGCTTTCGAATCCAAGGATGTCGGCGACTGGGTACTTGTAAAAGCGAATGGTATCCCGACTTACAACTTTGCGGTTGTCGTAGATGACCACCTTATGAAAATTTCACATGTCTTCCGCGGTGAAGAACATTTGACAAATACACCTAAACAATTGATGGTCTACGATGTATTCGGATGGGAATACCCTCGTTTCGGACATATGACATTAATCGTCAACGAAGACCGGAAAAAGCTTTCAAAACGTGATGAGTCCATCATCCAATTCATCTCTCAATACAAGGACCTTGGCTACTTGCCTGAGGCAATGTTCAACTTCTTTGCGTTGTTAGGATGGTCTCCGGGTGGGGAAGAAGAGATCTTCTCTCATGATGAATTAGTTAAACTATTTGACGAAAGCCGACTATCCAAATCACCATCAATGTTCGACAAACAGAAATTGACTTGGATGAATAATCAATACGTTAAAAAATTGAACTTGGATGAAGTGATCGAATTAACACTGCCGCATCTGCAAGCAGCCGGACGCGTAAGTGAAAATATGACCGAAGAAGAAAGCAGATGGGTACACGACCTGATCGCCCTTTACCAAGCTCAATTAAGCTATGGTGCGGAAATCGTCGACTTGACCGCCCAATTCTTCAATGACCATATTGAATATGATGAACAATCCAAGGAAATACTTGCCGGAGAACAAGTTCCTGAAGTGATGGCATCATTCAAACAACAATTGAGCGAGTTGGAATCATTCGATCCTGCATCAATTAAAGCTGCCATCAAAGCTGTGCAAAAAGAAACTGGCCACAAAGGGAAAAATCTCTTCATGCCAATCCGCGTCGTCACAACCGGCCAAGCACACGGCCCTGAATTGCCAGATTCCATCTCTTTGATCGGCAAAGAAAAAACTATCGAACGCGTCTCGAAATTTGCCGGAGCTTAATCCGAATCCAGATAGTTGACTTACCGCATAATCATTGTACAATTGACGTACAATCAATAAAAAACGACAAACTAAAGCTTTGATAAGGAGAAGTACACAAAGTACGCACTACAGAGAGGATCATCACCGGCTGAAAGTGATCCGTGCCCCTGCGTTGTGGAAATGCCCCTTTGAGCGCCGTGCCGAACAATGCAGTAGGCCGGACGCATCGCCAGCGTTACAGGCGTCAAGCGGGTAGAAGATTCACGCATTCTACCAAGCGGAGTGGAACCACGCATACAATGCGTCTCTGTCTAATAATAGACAGGGGCGCTTTTTGTGTTTTTGGAAAAAATATTAAAGGGGGTCGTGAAAGTGTTTCGTAGGATGCGAGAAGACATTCAATGCATATTTGACCAGGATCCTGCAGCGCGGAGTTCGTTGGAAGTTGTGCTAACCTACTCCGGCCTCCATGCAGTATGGGCACACAGAATTGCACATGCATTTTACAAGAAAAAAATGTTGTTCATAGCGAGAGTCATATCCCAAATCAGCCGATTTTTCACAGGAATTGAAATTCATCCCGGAGCCACAATCGGCAGGCGCTTATTCATTGACCATGGAATGGGAATTGTTATCGGTGAAACTTGTGAAATAGGTGATGATGTCACATTGTATCAAGGAGTGACATTAGGCGGAACGGGCAAAGAAAAAGGGAAGCGGCATCCAACCCTTGAAAACAACGTTTTAGTCGCATCGGGCGCAAAAGTATTGGGTTCAATTACAATCGGCGAGAATAGCAAGGTCGGTGCAGGATCAGTCGTCCTGAAAGACGTACCGCCCGACTCGACGGTTGTCGGCATTCCGGGAAGAGTCGTCATCTCGAATGGAGTTCGCATACGAGATAAACACGATCATCAAAATCTTCCGGATCCAATATTGGATACTTGTAAAATGCTTGAAACTGAAATAGCTGAATTGAAACGCCGGCTTGAAAAACTGGAAAAGAAAGAAGGGGAAACCAATGAGCATTCAAATTTATAATACACTTACTCGAAAGAAAGAGCCTTTCATCCCGATGGAGGAAGGGAAAGTGAAGATGTATGTGTGCGGACCGACCGTTTACAACTATATTCATATTGGTAACGCAAGGCCGGTCATCGTTTTTGACACTGTGCGACGCTATTTGGAATACCGTGGGTTCGATGTGAATTACGTCTCCAACTTCACGGATATTGACGACAAGATCATCAGGACGGCCAATGAGCTTGGCGAAGAAGTTGGCGAACTGACAGATCGATTCATCAATGCCTATTTCGAAGATGTTAGTGCTCTTGGTTGCGCAAAAGCGGACGCTCATCCGCGTGTGACAGAGCATATCGATGACATCATTTCATTCATCCAAGTGTTAATCGACAAAGATTTTGCTTATGAAGCGCATGGTGATGTCTATTATCGGACACGTAAATTCGATGGATACGGAAAGCTATCCCATCAGTCAATCGATGAATTGAAAGTGGGGGCACGCATCGAGGAAAGTGAAATCAAAGAAAACTCGTTGGACTTCGCTTTATGGAAATCCGCCAAAGATGGAGAAATCTCATGGGAAAGCCCATGGGGCTCAGGTCGACCAGGTTGGCATATCGAGTGCTCCGTCATGGCACGTGAGCACCTTGGCGATACAATCGATATTCATGCGGGCGGCCAAGATTTGACGTTCCCACATCACGAGAACGAAATCGCACAATCTGAAGCAATGACTGGAAAACAGTTCGCGCGTTATTGGATGCATAACGGCTATATTAATATCGATAATGAGAAAATGTCGAAATCTCTCGGGAACTTTGTCTTGGTCAATGATATCCGCAAGCAGATCGACCCAAGGGTGCTTCGCTTCTTCATGCTATCTGTTCATTACCGCCATCCTGTCAACTTCGCGCAGGAGCTTGTGGAAAGCGCGGCCAATGGATTGGACCGTATACAAACGGCTTATACTAATTTGAAACACCGGTTGGAATCGTCCGCTGACTTAGGCGACCAACAAGACATTTGGAAGAATAAAGTGGACGAATCAGTCCAGTTATTCGAAGCTGCAATGGATGATGATTTCAATACGGCGAATGGCATTGCTGCAATTTTTGAACTTGTGAAGGTGGCGAATCTCTATCTATTGGAGAAAAACACGCAAACGGAAGTTCTGAACTACTTCATCACTGCATTTGAAAGATTGATGGAAGTTTTAGGTTTACCATTCTCAGAAGAAGAGTTGTTAGACGATGAGATCGAAGCGCTTATCGAGGAACGTTTGACAGCACGTCGTGAGCGTAATTTCGGCCGCTCGGATGAAATTAGGGATCTTTTGAAGGAAAAGGGCATCATTCTTGAAGATACCGCTCAAGGAACGCGGTGGAAGAGGGGATGACTGGCGTATACTCATTGCGTGATGCGGATGTAAAACAACTGAACGCGCTTGCGCTTGCCTATATGGGGGACGCGGTTTACGAACAGGCAGTCAGAGAGCATTTGCTGCGCCTTGGTCGAGTGAAACCGAATATCCTTCACAAAGAAGCAACACGTTATGTATCCGCCAAAGCCCAGGCGGCAGCCGTCAAAACGATGCAGGATATTAGCTTCCTTTCCGAAGAGGAGGAAGCGGTCCTGCGCCGTGGTCGAAACGCGAAATCGGGATCGGTTCCTAAAAACACTGACGTTGTGACATACAACCATAGCACCGGCTTCGAGGCGGTGCTTGGCTATTTATATTTGCTTGGAAGAGAAGATCGGGTTAGGGAATTCATAAGTGAAACAATACGCATCATCGAAAGTCCGAAAGAGGAGGGAATATCATGACGAAACAGGAATCGGAATTGATTGGCGGAAAAAATCCGGTCGCTGAGGCACTCCGTTCAGGCAGGGAGCTGAATAAGATTTGGATTGCCGAAGGATTGAATAAAAAGAGTATAGGCGAGATTTTATCCCTTGCAAAACAATCAGGAGTTATTGTACAAGCCGTACCGAAACAGAAGTTGGATGGCATGCTTGACGTGAATCATCAGGGAGTTATCGCTTCAGTGGCGGCTTATTCATACGCCGAATTGGACGATCTATTTGCGATTGCGAAAAACCGTGGAGAAGACCCATTTTTTCTTATTTTAGATGAACTTGAGGACCCGCATAATCTTGGTTCAATCTTAAGAACGGCCGATGCGACTGGGGTGCACGGAATCATCATTCCGAAACGTCGGTCTGTCGGATTGACAGGAGTTGTTGCGAAGGCGTCAACAGGGGCGATCGAGCATATTCCAGTCGTGCGTGTGAACAACCTCTCCCAAACAGTCGAAGAATTGAAGAAGGCGGGTGTTTGGATAGCTGGAACGGACGCGGCGGGTTCAGCGGACTACCGATCAATGGACGCAACCCTTCCACTCGCGATTATCATTGGCAGTGAAGGAAAGGGAATGTCGCGAATTTTAAAAGAAAAATGTGATTTTCTTTACCATTTACCAATGGTCGGACACGTTACCTCTTTGAATGCCTCCGTTGCAGCATCCCTGCTCATGTATGAAGTTTTACGTAAACGCACTCCACAACTATCGGGGTCATGAAACAGGAAATATTGTTAGTCGACGGGTACAACGTAATCGGGGCTTGGCCGGAACTGAGGAAGTTGAAGCTTGAAAGTCTTGCTGATGCCCGCGACAGGCTTATCGAACGGATGGCTGAGTACAAAGCGCATACAGGTTGGCGCGTCATTATTCTTTTTGATGCGCATCTTATGCCGGGGGTTGAGAAGAAAAACAAAAAGCATCAAGTCGAAGTCGTCTTCACCCGTGAAAACGAAACTGCGGACGAACGAATTGAAAAAATGGTGTCCGAGCTGAGTGGACGGCGTGTCCAAATCCATGTCGCTACTTCTGATTTAACGGAGCAATGGGTCATTTTTGCCCAAGGGGCTTTGCGGAAATCCGCGAGAGAACTTGAGATTGAGATGAATGAAATTGATAAATTAATTACAAACAAAGTGAAAGTTATTCAGGAACAGCGCCCTTCCTCGAAGATACAATTGTCAGACGAGGTGGCAGAAATATTTGAAAAATGGCGTCGAGGAATGAAATGAACGGTTGACTCAAAAATTTTCCATACGGTATACTGGTTTAAACGCAATGATGGAATCGGGGTGTGGCGATTGGTGGGAAAGCAACATGTTCAGGGGGAAATTAAGGACTTCACAAAACTTTCCGATGAAGAGCTTATAGTCCGCATTCAAGAAGGCGGTACAGATGCACTGGATTTCCTTATTACAAAATATCAACCTTTCGTTAAAATGAAAGCGCGCTCATATTTCATGACGGGCGGGGATAGGGAAGATATTATTCAAGAAGGAATGATAGGCCTCTACAAAGCGATCCGGGATTTCAGGATGGATCGTTTGAGTTCCTTCAGGGCCTTCGCTGAGCTATGCATCACAAGACAAATCATTACAGCTATTAAGACAGCAACAAGGCAGAAGCATATTCCATTGAATACATCTGTATCATTGGACAAGCCTGTTTACGACGAAGAGTCTGATCGCACGCTGCTTGATGTAATTGGGGGCTCGGTTTTGGACGATCCAGAGGACTTGATGATCCACAAAGAGGACTTCATCCAAATGGAAGGGGAAATCAATAAAGTTCTAAGTGAACTTGAAAAGCAGGTGCTTTCACTTTATTTGGAAGGGCAATCTTACCAGGAAATTTCTGACGAATTGAACCGGCAAGTGAAATCTGTGGACAATGCTTTGCAGCGAATTAAACGGAAACTTGAGCGACATATGCAGGTTGGTGTCGTATTTTGAAAACTTGCGTAATAGTCTGCCAAAGATTTCCCGTCATGTTGACATCGTCAGTGTTAGGTGGTACTCTCTAACAAGACAAAGACAAATTACTTTACTGTTGACACGCGCTTGTGCCACTAAGAGTTTCGGGTGAGAAAATGTCTAAAAAGATGATCTTGAGCTGTAATGATTGTGGGTCAAGGAACTACGTTGTCCCAACTAACAATTCCCAGTCTGCAATCCGTTTTACAGTTAAGAAGTTTTGCAAACAATGCAATGCACATACTGAACATAAACAAACGATTTAGTATCAAACTGCAGAAATACATTTAGTGTTCGGAGGTATATAGATAAATGGGGAAAATTACCGGTTTCTTAAAAGCTGTTGTCTCTGAAATGCGAAAAGTCAGCTGGCCGAAAAAGAAAGAATTGACACGCTATACAATTGTCGTTATCTTTACAGTTGTCTTCATGGCAGTTTATTTCGGTCTTGTCGATTTAGGCATTTCTGAAGTAATGGAATGGTATGTTGGGTTATAATAAGTAGTGCAGTATGAATATCCCTGTTGAAAATATCCCGTCTTTTCAAATGAACGGGTTTTTTCATTTCTCAAAAATATTTTTGAGATTTGATAAATTATCACTTCCTTGATTGGAGTGGAAGGCGGCGACTCCCGCGGAAGGCGTCCGCCTGGAACGGAAATCAACATTTTATTTAAAAAAGGAGGGACGGACACACGGTCCTTGTCATTATGGAAATGGAGAAAAATTGGTACGTTGTCCATACGTATTCAGGATACGAAAATAAGGTGAAAGCCAACCTGGAAAAACGTGTAGAGACAATGGGTATGCAAGATAAAATATTCCGGGTGGTCATCCCCGAAGAACAGGAAACTGACTTTAAAGACGGTAAAAAACGCACCGTCATGAAAAAGACGTTCCCTGGCTACGTCCTTGTTGAAATCATCATGACGGACGACTCTTGGTACGTCGTCAGAAACACACCAGGAGTAACAGGCTTCATCGGATCTTCAGGTGGTGGAGCTAAACCGACGCCATTATTGCCAGAAGAAGTAGATTTCATCCTTAAACAAATGGGTATGAAAGAGCGTAAAGCTGAGGCGGATTTCGAAGTTGGAGAAACAATTGAAGTCCTTGACGGACCATTTGCGCACTTCCAAGGGAAAGTGGAAGAAATTGATCAGGACAAAGGCAAGGTACGCGTTTCTGTAGATATGTTCGGTAGAGAAACGATTATGGAACTTGACTTTGAACAAGTTCAAAAATTGTAAGTAGAAACCACTTGCAAGACAAGCATAATAGTGGTATCATTTCAAAGGTCAGACTGTAAATAAAACAGCCTGGGCGGATTAACCAAATTCTACCGGGGAACCGGCAGACACATATTGAGTGGGAGGGGCAACCCAATTACCACATCACGGACTTAAGGAGGTGTGTCTCGTGGCTAAAAAAGTAACCAAAATTGTGAAATTGCAAATCCCTGCAGGTAAAGCTAACCCAGCTCCACCAGTTGGACCAGCACTTGGTCAAGCAGGTGTTAACATCATGGGATTCTGTAAAGATTTCAATGCACGTACAGCAGATCAAGCAGGCTTAATCATCCCTGTTGAAATAACTGTATTTGAGGACCGTTCATTCACATTCATTACAAAAACTCCACCAGCAGCAGTTTTGCTGAAAGTTGCAGCTAATCTTCAAAAGGGTTCAGGCGAACCTAACAAGAAGAAAGTAGCTACTGTAAAACGTGATAAAGTTCGCGAAATTGCAGAACAAAAGATGGAAGACCTTAACGCAGCATCGGTTGAAGCAGCGATGGCAATGGTTGAAGGTACTGCTCGCAGTATGGGAATCACGATCGAAGACTGATCCTGACCTTATACTCGAATGTTTCTTTGTAGTGGGGGTTGCGCTTGTTCCTATGGAACACGCAACCCTTATTCGTGGGAGGTTCAATCCGTTAAAACCACTAGAGGAGGAAATTTACAATGGCTAAAAGAGGTAAAAAGTTCACTGAGGCGGCAAAACTTGTTGACCGCACACAAGTGTACGACTTGAAAGAAGCGATTGAGCTTGCGAAAAAAACAAGCACAGTTAACTTCGATGCAACAGTTGAAGTCGCATTCCGTCTTGGAATCGACACTCGTAAAAACGACCAGCAAATCCGTGGGGCAGTTGTGCTTCCGAACGGAACTGGTAAAACTCAACGCGTTCTAGTTTTCGCTAAAGGCGAAAAATTGAAAGAAGCGGAAGCTGCAGGTGCAGACTATGCAGGCGATGCTGAGTACATCACTAAAATCCAACAAGGCTGGTTCGATTTCGACGTTATCGTTGCAACTCCGGACATGATGGGCGAAGTTGGTAAAATTGGTCGTGTATTAGGACCAAAAGGCTTAATGCCAAACCCTAAAACAGGTACAGTAACATTTGATGTTGCTAAAGCTGTTGCAGAAATCAAAGCAGGTAAAGTTGAATACCGTGCGGACAAAGCTGGTATCATTCACGCGCCAATCGGAAAAGCATCTTTCGATAACGAAAAGCTTGAAGAAAACTTTAAAACTGTATTTGAAACAATTCAAAAAGCTAAACCAGCTGCAGCGAAAGGGACTTACATGAAGTCTGTAAACATTACGACTACTATGGGCCCTGCGGTGAAAATCGATCCTTCGTCTGTAGTTATTAAATAAAAAACTGTTGACAAGCATGAAATCTTGTAGTAAGATTTCGTTTGTTGCGAAACTTAATCATTTGTACCGTAGACAGCAGGGGCGCTTTATCGCTTAATCATCCTGCCGAGGACAAGACGCTCTTTTATTAAAGATGACGACTTTTCTGCCCTCGTGGTCTACCTTATGGACTGCGAGGGCTTTTCATATCGGTATAAATGACATTCTTACAGGAGGTGTCAAGATGAGCAAAGTATTAGAGGCTAAACAAGCAGTTGTTGAAGAGATTTCAGGCAAATTGAAATCAGCAGTTTCTGTTGTCGTTGTAGACTACCGTGGTCTTAACGTCGGTCAAGTTACGGAACTTCGTAAACAGCTTCGTGATGCAGGTATCGACTTCAAAGTTTACAAAAACTCAATGTCACGTCGTGCTGCTGAATCAGCGGGTCTTGAAGGGTTGAACGAACATTTGACAGGACCGAATGCAATTGCATTCTCAACTGAAGATGTTGTAGCTCCGGCTAAAATCCTTAACGATTTCGCTAAAAAGAACGACAAACTTGAGATCAAAGCAGGTGTGATTGAAGGACAAATCGCTTCTGTTGAAGAAGTTAAAGCGTTGGCTGAACTTCCTTCACGCGAAGGTCTTCTTTCCATGCTACTCAGCGTTCTTCAAGCTCCAATGCGCAACTTCGCGCTTGCAACAAAAGCAGTTGCAGAGCAAAAAGAGGAACAAGGCGCTTAATCTGGTCGCCTGAACAAAAATCTGCGGGTTAACCCGACAAAACAAAAACCTATTTAGGAGGAAAATATAATGACTAAAGAACAAATCCTTGACGCGATTAAAGAAATGACAGTTCTTGAATTGAACGATCTTGTAAAAGCAATCGAAGAAGAATTCGGCGTAACTGCTGCAGCTCCAGTTGCAATGGTTGGCGGTGCGGGTGCTGGTGAAGCTGCTGCTGAGCAAACTGAATTCGACGTAGTTCTTGCATCTGCAGGAGACCAAAAAATTAAGGTTATCAAAGTTGTACGTGAACTTACTGGCCTTGGCTTGAAAGAAGCTAAAGAAGTAGTTGATAACGCTCCTAAGGCAATCAAAGAAGGCGTATCTAAAGAAGAAGCAGAAGAAATGAAAGCTAAACTTGAAGAAGTTGGCGCTGGCGTAGAAGTTAAGTAATTTCTTTTATAGATGAAGGAAGGCTCGTCGAATTTGGACGGGCTTTTCTTCGTTTTTTTATCTGTAGCGAGTTGGTCAAATCAAAGCTTATCTCAAATAAAATATGGGCAACCTTCAGTTGAAGGGAGGGTTTATATGTCTGATCATTATTATTCTAAAAACCCCACTGTGAAAAGTGATCCGAAAGAATGGCAGGTTACAATTCGTGGCCATAGATTGCGTTTCAAGACGGATGCCGGTGTGTTTAGTAAGGGTGAGTTGGATTTTGGTTCACGTTTGTTGGCGGAATCCTTCGTCATACCTGAAGTAGATGGAGATCTGTTAGATGTCGGTTGTGGTTATGGTCCGATAGGTTTGTCGATTGCCGCATCTTTTCCGAATCGGAATATCCATATGGTCGATGTGAATGAACGGGCGATGGCGCTGTCAAAAGACAATGCAGTATTGAATGACATAAAGAATGTGGAGATTTATCCAAGCGACGCATTGTCGGCTGTTAGCAAGGAGGGTTTCGCTGCAGTGTTGACGAACCCACCCATCCGGGCAGGAAAAGAGACGGTATTTAGGATATACGATGATGCTTTTTCCAAACTGAAGGCAGGGGGAGAGTTGTGGGTTGTCATCCAGAAGAAACAGGGTGCCCCGTCGACAATTACCCATTTGACTGAGCTTTTCGGTAACGTGGAAACAGTGGAGAAGAAAAAGGGGTATTTTATATTGAAATCCCGAAAAAGTATTGACGCGTCTGGCCACTTGTGATAGTATTGTAAAATGCATAAATAATATAATGCGTTCGTGTGCCCTTTTGCATAAGTTTTGGAAATGTAAGGCATACTGGCAATGGATAAAAGATTGTTAAACCGAAAATGAGCTCTTGCCGGAACTCGTTTTCTTTTTGTTTTTCGATATCATACACCATTTTTATGATTTCGCAAAGACTAATATTGTTTTGAGGGGTGAAATAGTTGACAGGTCATTTAGTTCAGTATGGTCAACACCGTCAGCGCAGAAGTTTCGCGCGGATCAATGAAGTTCTCGAGCTGCCGAATTTAATTGAAATCCAGACGGCATCTTATGAGTGGTTCTTGGAAGAAGGATTACGGGAGATGTTCCGTGATATTTCGCCAATCCAAGATTTCACAGGTAATCTTTCGTTGGAATTCATTGATTATCAACTTGGTGAACCGAAATACCCTGTTGATGAATCAAAAGAGCGTGACGTAACGTACGCGGCACCGCTACGTGTAAAAGTGCGCTTGCATAACAAGGAAACAGAAGAAGTTAAAGAGCAAGACGTTTTCATGGGAGATTTCCCGCTTATGACAGAAAACGGAACTTTCATCATTAATGGAGCGGAAAGGGTCATCGTATCCCAGCTCGTTCGATCCCCTAGCGTCTACTACAATGACAAGACGGACAAGAATGGAAAACGTGGATTTGCAGCTACTGTAATCCCTAACCGGGGTGCTTGGTTGGAATATGAAACGGATGCAAAAGATGTCGTTCATGTCCGAATTGACCGCACCAGAAAATTACCGATAACTGTTCTCTTACGTGCACTTGGTTTCTCTACAGATCAGGAAATCATCGACTTGATCGGTGAGAATGAATACTTACTCAACACGCTTGAAAAGGATAACACGGAGAACTCCGAAAAAGCTTTGCTTGAAATCTATGAACGCCTACGTCCTGGTGAGCCACCAACGTTGGATAGTGCAAGAAGCTTGTTATTCTCCCGTTTCTTCGACCCGAAAAGATATGACTTGGCCAATGTTGGTCGATACAAGATGAACAAGAAATTACATCTGCAAAACCGTCTATTCAATCAAACGGTTGCCGAAACACTTGCTGACCCTGAAACAGGTGAAATTTTAGTTGAGAAAGATCAACTGATTGACCGTAGAACATTGGACCGCCTACTTCCTCACCTTGAAAAGGGAGTTGGGATTCAAGAAATCTCGCATGTTGGTGGTGTTCTTGAAGAAGACATCACAATCCAAACAATTAAAATCTACGCTCCGAAAAGCGAAGAGAAGCAAGTGATCAATGTCATCTCCAATGCTAACATTGATGAATCAGTGAAGCATGTAACGCCAGCGGATATCGTTGCATCCATCAGCTATTTCTTCAACTTATTGCATGGAGTAGGGAATACGGATGACATCGACCATCTTGGAAATCGCCGCCTTCGTTCTGTAGGTGAATTGCTTCAAAACCAATTCCGTATTGGATTGTCCCGTATGGAACGTGTTGTTAAAGAACGTATGTCCATTAACGACACTCAATCTATCGTGCCACAGCAATTGATCAATATCAGACCGGTAATCGCGTCGATAAAAGAGTTTTTCGGAAGTTCACAGCTCTCACAATTCATGGACCAAACGAACCCTCTTGCAGAATTGACGCATAAGCGTAGATTGTCTGCTTTAGGACCTGGTGGATTGACAAGGGAACGTGCAGGTATGGAAGTGCGTGACGTTCACTACTCCCACTATGGACGTATGTGTCCGATTGAAACACCTGAGGGTCCGAACATTGGTTTGATCAACTCCCTATCGACATTTGCGAGAGTAAATAAATTCGGTTTCATTGAAACTCCTTATCGAAAGGTTGACCCTGAAACGAACCGCGTCACTGCTCGAATCGACTACTTGACTGCTGACATGGAAGACAACTATGTCGTCGCTCAAGCGAATGCTCCATTGAACGAAGATGGATCGTATGTCAATGAAGAAGTGGTCGGACGTTTCCAAGGTGACAATACAGTATTCAAACGTGAACAGATCGACTATATGGACGTATCTCCAAAACAGGTTGTATCTGCTGCGACAGCATGTATCCCGTTCCTTGAAAATGATGACTCGAACCGTGCATTGATGGGTGCGAACATGCAACGTCAAGCTGTGCCATTGTTGAATCCTGAAGCTCCGTTTGTCGGGACAGGAATGGAACATGTGTCGGCTCGTGACTCGGGTGCTGCGGTTCTTGCGAAATTCCACGGAATTGTTGAGCATGTAGAAGCAAGGGAAATCCGTATTCGCCGCATTGAGACGGTGGATGGCAAAGAAGTTAAGGGTGACCTTACTATTTACAAACTTGAAAACTTTATTCGCTCTAACCAAGGAACGTGTTATAACCAACGTCCAATTGTTAGTGTTGGAGATCGTGTAAAACCACGTGATATCATTGCGGATGGTTCTTCGATGGAACAAGGAGAGCTTGCGCTTGGACGTAACGTTCTTGTTGCCTTCATGACATGGGACGGATATAACTACGAGGATGCTATCATCATGAGTGAGCGTCTCGTGAAAGATGATGTATTCACATCGATTCACATCGAAGAATATGAATCAGAAGCACGTGACACGAAACTTGGACCTGAAGAAATTACAAGAGATATTCCGAATGTCGGGGAAGAAGCGCTTAGAAACCTTGATGACCGCGGTATCATCCGTATTGGTGCGGAAGTGCGCGACGGCGATATTCTTGTCGGTAAAGTAACGCCTAAAGGGGTTACTGAATTGACGGCTGAGGAAAGACTTCTTCATGCTATCTTCGGTGAAAAAGCACGTGAAGTACGGGATACATCATTACGTGTTCCTCACGGTGCAGGTGGAATTGTCCTCGATGTGAAAGTATTCAACCGCGAAGATGGTGACGAATTGCCACCTGGCGTAAACCAACTCGTCCGTGCGTATATTGTACAGAAACGTAAGATTTCAGTTGGGGATAAAATGGCTGGTCGACATGGTAACAAAGGGGTTATCTCCCGTATCTTACCGGAATCAGATATGCCTTATCTTCCTGACGGCACTCCAGTTGATGTCATGTTGAATCCACAAGGTGTTCCATCTCGTATGAACATCGGACAGGTACTTGAATTGCATTTAGGTATGGCTGCACGGAACTTGGGCGTTCATATGGCTTCGCCAGTATTTGACGGTGCGAACGAAGAAGACGTCTGGTCAACGATGGAAGAAGCAGGGATGGACCGTGATGGTAAGACGATCCTATACGATGGCCGCTCAGGTGAGGCGTTTGATAGCCGGGTATCTGTTGGTGTCATGTATTTGATCAAACTTGCGCACATGGTTGACGATAAGCTACATGCTCGTTCTACAGGACCTTACTCACTTGTAACGCAACAGCCGCTTGGAGGTAAAGCCCAGTTCGGTGGACAGCGTTTCGGGGAGATGGAAGTGTGGGCGCTTGAAGCATACGGCGCCGCTTATACATTGCAAGAGATCCTTACAGTCAAATCCGATGACGTCGTAGGTCGTGTGAAAACATATGAAGCGATTGTCAAAGGTCAAAGCGTTCCTCAACCAGGGGTTCCTGAATCATTCAAAGTATTGATCAAAGAGCTTCAGAGCCTTGGGTTGGATGTCAAGATGCTAACTGAAGAGTTCGAGGAAATTGAAATGCGTGATCTTGACGATGACGATGATATGCAACCAACAGACGCATTGAATCTCATGACTGAAGATCAAACAGTTTGATGTAACGATAATGTGAGTACAAATGGATAGGGGAGCACCAATGATGCTCTCCTGTTTTTCAAACGATAATGATGAGGATCCATCGTGGAGATAAGATAAGAGGGAGGTAGGCTCCTTGATAGATGTAAACAATTTTGAGTATATGAAAATCGGCCTTGCTTCACCGGATAAAATTCGTTCTTGGTCTTATGGTGAAGTCAAAAAACCTGAAACGATCAACTATCGTACATTGAAGCCTGAAAAGGATGGTTTGTTCTGTGAAAGGATTTTCGGACCTACAAAGGACTGGGAATGTCATTGCGGAAAATATAAACGTGTACGCTACAAAGGTGTCGTCTGCGATCGATGCGGAGTTGAAGTAACTCGTCAAAAAGTGCGCCGTGAACGTATGGGGCATATCGAGCTTGCAGCACCTGTAACGCATATTTGGTATTTTAAAGGCATTCCAAGCAGAATGGGTCTTATTTTAGATATGACGCCACGTGCTTTGGAAGAAATCATTTATTTTGCGTCTTATGTTGTCGTTGACCCTGCGGATACGCCACTTGAAAGAAAGCAACTTCTTTCAGAGAAGGAATATAGACTATATCGTGAAAAGTATGGTTCTAAATTCCAAGCGTTGATGGGTGCAGAAGCAATCGAACAACTACTTAAAGCGATTGATTTGGATAAAGAAACAGAAATGCTGAAGGAAGAGTTGAAGACCGTTCAAGGACAACGACGCACACGTGCAATCAGACGCCTTGAAGTTGTCGAGTCTTTCCGTAACTCAGGAAACCGACCTGAATGGATGGTTCTTGAAGTGCTGCCAGTCATTCCTCCAGAACTACGTCCAATGGTGCAATTGGACGGTGGTCGTTTCGCGACATCCGACTTGAACGACCTTTACCGTAGGGTCATTAACCGTAACAACCGTTTGAAGCGTCTACTTGACCTTGGTGCGCCTGGCATCATCGTCCAAAACGAAAAGCGTATGTTGCAGGAAGCTGTCGACGCGCTTGTAGATAACGGAAGACGGGGCCGTCCGGTGACAGGTCCGGGGAATCGTCCGTTGAAATCCCTCTCCCATATGTTGAAAGGGAAGCAAGGGCGCTTCCGTCAAAACTTATTGGGTAAACGGGTCGACTATTCTGGCCGTTCGGTTATTGTTGTTGGTCCTAATTTGAAAATGTATCAATGTGGTCTTCCGAAAGAAATGGCCATTGAACTATTCAAACCATTCGTCATGAAGGAACTAGTTGAACGTGGACTTGCTCATAATATCAAGAGTGCAAAACGCAAGATTGAACGTTTACATTCAGAAGTATGGGATGTCCTTGAAGACGTTATTAGAGAGCACCCGGTATTACTTAACCGTGCACCTACTCTTCATAGACTTGGAATCCAAGCGTTCGAACCTATGTTGGTCGAGGGTCGTGCCATCCAACTTCACCCGTTAGTATGTACAGCGTATAACGCTGACTTTGACGGTGACCAAATGGCTGTCCACGTTCCACTTTCGGCTGAAGCACAAGCAGAAGCGCGTCTATTGATGCTTGCTGCACAAAACATTCTGAACCCTAAAGATGGTAAGCCTGTAGTTACTCCATCTCAAGACATGGTATTAGGTAACTATTACCTTACACTTGAGCGGGCAGGCTCTGTAGGTGAAGGTTCGGTATTCAGTAGTACGGATGAAGCGTTGATTGCCTATCAGACAGGTCACGTTCATCTTCATACAAGAATTGCTATCCAAGCAAGCTCATTGAATAACCCGACATTCACTGAGGAACAGAACCGTAAGCTTTTATTGACGACGGTAGGGAAGCTGATCTTCAACGAAATTCTTCCTGAATCGTTCCCATACATCAATGAACCGACGAATCATAACTTACAAATTGAAACGCCGGATAAGTATTTCATCGATGGAACTGTGAATGTAAAAGAACATTTCCAAAGTGCGGAAGTGGTGCTTCCGTTCCGTAAGAAGATTCTTGGTAATATCATTGCGGAAATCTTTAAGAAGTTCCACATCACGGAAACTTCAAGAATGCTTGACCGAATGAAAAACCTTGGTTTCAAATATTCGACTCGAGCAGGTATTACAGTCGGTATTTCTGATATCGTCGTATTGCCGAACAAAGATGAAATTTTACGAGACGCTCAAAGTAAAGTAGATAAGGTTATGCAGCAATTCCGACGTGGACTTATCACGGAAGAAGAGCGCTACGACCGCGTTATTTCCTATTGGAGTAATGCGAAAGACATTATCCAAGATAAACTAATGGACTCCCTTGAAAACACGAACCCGATCTACATGATGAGTGACTCAGGTGCCCGTGGTAACGCGTCCAACTTCACGCAACTTGCTGGTATGCGTGGATTGATGGCGAACCCGGCTGGTCGAATTATCGAATTGCCGATTAAATCATCATTCCGTGAAGGTCTAACAGTCCTTGAGTACTTCATTTCTACGCATGGTGCCCGTAAAGGTCTTGCGGATACGGCGTTGAAAACAGCTGACTCCGGTTACTTGACTCGTCGTCTTGTTGACGTTGCTCAGGATGTCATCGTCCGTGAAGATGATTGCGGAACTGACCGCGGCCTGGAAATCAGCGCACTTAAAGAAGGCTCAGAAGTCATCGAAACATTGGATGAGCGTATTGAAGGTCGTCATACGAAGAAAACAATTCGTCATCCTGAAACAGGTGAAGTGATTGTTCCGAAGGATGGCTTAATCACTGCTGATCTGTCCGCTGCAATTCTTGAGGCCGGAATCGAAAAAGTTACTATTCGTTCTGCATTTACATGTAACGCGAAACACGGAGTTTGTAAGAAATGTTACGGTATCAACCTTGCAACGGGCGAGGCGGTTGAAGTTGGAGAAGCGGTCGGTATCATCGCTGCACAATCCATCGGAGAACCAGGAACACAGCTTACAATGCGTACATTCCATACTGGGGGAGTTGCCGGGGATGATATCACATCCGGTCTTCCACGTATCCAGGAAATCTTTGAAGCGCGAAATCCGAAAGGGCAGGCGGTCATCTCTGAGATCAAAGGTCAAGTAACCGAGATTGATGAAATCCGCGAAGGCCAGAAGGAAATCACAATTCAAGGGGATGTGGAGACGCGTAAGTATCTTGCTCCATACAATGCCCGATTGAAAGTGCAAGTCGGCGATTCTATCGATCGCGGAGACAGCATAACAGAAGGTTCGATCGATCCTAAGGAATTGATCGTTGTAAAAGACGTTGCTACAGTACAAGAATATCTTCTTAAAGAAGTTCAAAAAGTATACCGTATGCAAGGTGTTGAAATCGGTGATAAACACGTTGAAGTAATGGTTCGCCAAATGCTTCGCAAAGTGCGTGTCATCGAAGCTGGAGACACGGATCTTTTACCTGGCTCATTATTAGATATCCACCAATTCTCTGATGCGAACGCTGAAGTTCTGAAGGTCGGAAAAGTGCCAGCCACATCACGCCCTGTCATCCTTGGTATTACGAAGGCTTCTCTTGAGACCGAATCATTCTTATCTGCAGCTTCCTTCCAGGAGACAACTCGTGTCTTGACTGATGCAGCTATCAAAGGAAAAACAGATGAATTGCTTGGATTGAAAGAGAACGTCATCATCGGTAAACTTGTACCAGCTGGAACTGGAATGCAGCGCTATCGCCAAATCCAACTGGAAAAGGCTGAAGATGCGCAAACGGTAACAGCGGAATAAGTAGTGAAATGTAATGGGGAGAGAAAATATCCTCTCCCCATTTTTTTATTTGTTGACATGTCTTCTTGAAAGTGATAATATACAAAAGGTTGATAGTTGAATGTCTGTACTTTGAAAAATGGAACAGGCAAAGAAGACAATCATCGGTACAAAGCAGACATATTGTTTTTGTGTTGTAAAAAACACAAAGACATTGTTTTTACCCCAAAAATGAACCACCTGGATGTGTGGTCTTACTAAAAGCACAATGAAAGGAGGAAAATCCGATGCCTACAATTAACCAATTAGTCCGCAAACCTCGTAAATCGAAGTCGGACACTTCTAAGGCACCAGCACTTGGTAAAAGCTATAACAGCTTCAAAAAGTCTATGACTAACGTTAACTCGCCACAAAAAAGAGGTGTTTGTACTCGTGTGGGTACAATGACTCCGAAGAAACCGAACTCGGCTCTTCGTAAATATGCGCGTGTACGTTTGACTAATACTTTGGAAGTTAACGCATATATCCCTGGTGAAGGTCACAACCTTCAAGAGCACAGTGTTGTTCTTATCCGTGGAGGACGTGTAAAAGACTTACCGGGTGTTCGTTACCATATCGTTCGTGGTGCGCTTGATACTGCTGGTGTTACTGGCCGTATGCAAAGCCGTTCACAATACGGTGCGAAAAAACCAAAAGCAAAGAAAAACTAATAACGAAATGATCATTTCGAAAGGAGGAAAACAATATGCCTCGTAAAGGTCCTGTTGCAAAACGCGACGTATTACCAGATCCAATTTACAATTCGAAGCTTGTTACACGTCTCATCAATAAAATGATGGTTGACGGTAAAAAAGGTACATCACAAAAAATCCTCTATGGTGCGTTTGAACTTGTTAAAGAACGTTCCGGTAAAGATCCTTTAGAAGTATTTGAAGCAGCATTGAACAACGTAATGCCAGTACTTGAAGTACGTGCTCGCCGCGTTGGTGGTGCTAACTATCAAGTTCCGGTTGAAGTTCGTCCTGAACGCCGTACAACTCTAGGATTGCGTTACCTTGTGAACTACTCACGCACACGCGGTGAGAAAACAATGGAGGAACGTCTTGCGAATGAAATCCTTGACGCTTCCAACAACACAGGTGCATCCGTAAAACGTCGTGAAGAAATGCATAAAATGGCTGAAGCCAACAAAGCATTCGCTCACTATCGTTGGTAAGATCGATAGGTTTATCTTTATTCAGCTAAAGAATCTCTACATCTGTCTAACAGATGCCCGAGTTCCTGCTGAATAAAGATAGAAGCCACCGATTACTGCCGATGCAGTATAGATTGTCTTAATCCGAAACGGAAGGAGATATACAAAATGGCTAGAGAGTTCTCCTTAGAGAATACTCGTAACATTGGTATCATGGCTCACATCGATGCTGGTAAAACAACAACGACTGAGCGGATCCTTTTTTACACAGGTAAGATTCACAAAATCGGAGAAACTCACGAAGGTGCTTCTCAAATGGACTGGATGGAGCAGGAGCAAGAGCGTGGTATCACAATCACATCTGCTGCTACAACAGCTCAATGGAAAGGCCATCGTGTAAACATCATTGACACACCAGGTCACGTGGACTTCACAGTTGAGGTTGAGCGTTCCCTACGTGTTCTTGATGGTGCTGTAACTGTTCTTGATGCTCAATCAGGTGTTGAGCCACAAACTGAAACAGTTTGGCGTCAAGCTACTACTTACGGCGTACCACGTCTTGTATTCGTCAACAAGATGGACAAGACTGGTGCTGATTTCCTTTATTCTATAGGTACACTTCATGACCGTCTTCAAGCTAACGCACATCCAATCCAATTACCGATTGGTGCTGAAGATTCATTTAGCGGAATCATCGACTTAGTCGAGATGAAAGCTACAATGTACGGTAATGACCTTGGTACAGATACATCTGTCGAGGAAATTCCTGAAGAATATCGTGCTCAAGCTGAAGAGTACCGTGAGAAATTGATCGAAGCTGTCGTTGATTTCGATGAAGATCTTATGGAAAAATACCTTGGCGGTGAAGAACTTACAGTTCAAGAAATCAAAACTGCAATCCGTAAAGCAACTCTTGCGGTAGAATTCTACCCGGTTGTTTGTGGTACTGCATTTAAAAACAAAGGTGTACAGCTTGTACTTGACGCTGTAGTCGACTACTTGCCATCACCACTTGATATCGCAGCAATGACAGGTATCAACCCTGAAACTGAACAAGAAGAAGAGCGTCATTCAAGCGATGAAGAGCCATTCTCAGCTCTTGCATTTAAAGTTATGACTGACCCTTACGTTGGTAAGCTTACATTCTTCCGTGTTTATTCAGGAGTCCTTCAATCAGGTTCTTATGTTCAGAACACATCGAAGGGCAAGCGTGAACGTGTAGGACGTATCCTTCAAATGCACGCGAACAGCCGTGAAGAAATCAGCGAAGTACACGCTGGTGAAATCGCAGCTGCAGTTGGTCTAAAAGACACTGGAACAGGTGACACGCTTTGTGACGACAAAGCACCAATCATCCTTGAATCCATGGAATTCCCTGAGCCAGTTATCTCGGTTGCGATCGAACCGAAAACAAAAGGCGACCAGGACAAAATGGGTACTGCTCTTGCGAAACTTCAAGAAGAAGACCCTACATTCCGCGCTCATACAGACCAAGAAACAGGAGAAGTTATCATCGCAGGTATGGGTGAGCTTCACCTTGACATCATCGTTGACCGCTTGAAACGTGAGTTTAAAGTAGAAGCGAATGTCGGTGCACCACAAGTATCTTACCGTGAGACTTTCCGCAGCTCTGCTGAAGTTGAAGGTAAGTTCGTCCGCCAATCAGGTGGTCGTGGTCAATATGGTCACGTTTGGATCGAGTTCTCTCCAAACGAAGAAGGAAAAGGTTTCGAATTCCAAAACGCTATCGTCGGTGGTGTCGTTCCTCGTGAATACATTCCATCCGTTGAAGCAGGACTTCGTGATTCTTTAAACAACGGTGTTATTGCAGGTTATCCGTTGATCGACGTGAAGGCTCGTCTATTCGACGGTTCTTACCATGACGTTGACTCCAACGAGATGGCGTTCAAGATCGCCGCTTCTATGGCACTTAAAAATGCTGCCGCGAAATGTAACCCGGTACTACTTGAGCCGATGATGAAAGTTGAAGTAATCATCCCTGAAGAGTACATGGGTGACATCATGGGTGATATCACATCACGCCGTGGTCGCGTAGAAGGTATGGATGCACGCGGTAACGCACAAGTTGTCCGCGCTATGGTTCCACTTGCAGAAATGTTCGGTTACGCAACTTCACTTCGTTCGAATACACAAGGTCGCGGGGTATTCTCCATGACATTCGATCACTATGAAGATGTTCCGAAATCAATTGCAGAAGAAGTCATTAAGAAAAATAAAGGTGAATAATTAATTTCATCCTTGTTTACTTCATGGATTACTTGTAAGATATGGTTAGTTGAGGGGATTTTACCTCAGCTTCCATACCTATAAATAATAAAACATTCATATTTTAAGGAGGAATTCCAAAATGGCAAAAGCAAAATTCGATCGCTCCAAGGAGCACGCTAACGTTGGTACAATCGGTCACGTTGACCATGGTAAAACAACTTTGACTGCTGCAATCGCAACAGTTCTTTCAAAGAGAATGGGTGGGGAAGCGAAATCTTACGCTGACGTAGATAACGCTCCAGAAGAAAAAGAGCGTGGAATCACGATCAATACTTCACACATCGAGTACGAAACTGACAAACGTCACTACGCACACGTTGACTGCCCAGGTCACGCTGACTACGTTAAAAACATGATCACTGGTGCTGCTCAAATGGACGGCGGTATCCTAGTTGTATCTGCAGCTGACGGCCCAATGCCACAAACTCGTGAGCACATTCTTCTTTCACGTCAAGTAGGTGTTCCTTACCTAGTTGTATTCATGAACAAATGTGACATGGTTGACGACGAAGAGCTTCTTGAGCTTGTTGAAATGGAAATCCGTGACCTTCTTTCTGAGTACGACTTCCCTGGCGACGACATTCCTGTCATCAAAGGATCTGCTCTTAAAGCACTTGAAGGTGAAGCTGAGTGGGAAGAGAAAATCGTTGAGCTTATGAACGCTGTTGATGAGTACATCCCAACACCACCACGTGATACTGATAAACCATTCATGATGCCAGTTGAGGACGTATTCTCAATTACTGGTCGTGGAACAGTTGCTACAGGACGCGTTGAGCGTGGTCAAGTTAAAGTCGGTGACGTTGTTGACATCATCGGTTTGACTGAAGAACCAAAATCTACAACTGTTACAGGTGTAGAAATGTTCCGTAAGCTTCTTGACTATGCAGAAGCTGGAGACAACATCGGTGCACTTCTTCGTGGGGTTTCCCGTGAAGACATCGAGCGTGGTCAAGTACTTGCTAAACCAGGTACAATCACACCACACACAAGCTTCAAATCAGAAGTTTATGTTCTTTCAAAAGAAGAGGGTGGACGTCATACTCCATTCTTCTCTAACTACCGCCCACAGTTCTACTTCCGTACAACTGACGTAACAGGAATCATCTCTCTTCCTGAAGGAGTAGAAATGGTTATGCCTGGCGACAACGTTGAAATGACTGTTGAACTGATCGCTCCAATCGCGATTGAAGAAGGTACTAAATTCTCAATCCGTGAAGGTGGCCGTACAGTAGGCGCTGGCGTTGTAGCAACAATCGTAAAATAATAACCTTTAAACCCCCGCACTCGTGCGGGGGTTTTTTCTTATAATGCACTGAAGTGTAAAGGCATTTGGCGCGATGGTAATGCAACTAACTCCATGGATTACTTCCGCGGGATGGGGAAACCTCTTCTATTGGACAAGGGCCCATTCTTTCCCGTTCAAGGTCCATTCTTTTGAATAAGAGCCCATTCTTTCTCGTTTTAGGTCCATTCTTTTGAATAAGGGCCCATTCTTTCCCGCTTTAGGTCCATTCTTTTGAAGAAGGGCCCATTCTTTCCCGTTTTAGGTCCATTCTTTTGAATAAGTTCTCATTAAAGCGGAAAGAGTTCTCGTTACCTCGCCCTGAGTTCTCATTAAAGCGCAAAGAGTACTCGTTACCTCGCCCTGAGTTCTCAATAAAGCGCAAAGAGTACTCGTTACCTCGCCCTGAGTTCTCATTAAAGCGGAAAGAGTTCTCGTTACCTCGCCCTGAGTTCTCAGTAAAGCGCAAAGAGTTCTCGTTACCTCGCCCTGAGTTCTCATTAAAGCATAAAGAGTTCTCGTTACCTCGCCCTGAGTTCTCATTAAAGCGCAAAGAGTTCTCAATACCTCCCCATAAGTTCTCAATAAAGCGCAAAGACTTCTCATTAACTCACCAAACCTTCTCATTAAATCATTAAGACTCACCTATGAAACACCGACTTCATCACAATTCTCCAAAACGCTGAAACACTAAACTCTTCTAAATCGTCGCTATATTTATTTATTCATGTTTCCTCAACTTTTTTCTCGCTAATAGTTGAAATATAGCTAACATCCAATTATAATAATAAAGCCGACTAAAAGAATTTCGCGAAAAGGGTTGCGGGATTCTTTTTCATTGTGTATAATGTTGAATGTTGGTCTTTGACTGCGATGAAGCGGGAGGTTGCCGACACACCCGGCCGCTTTGCCATGGCATGTGTGTGGGAAATTTCCGTGGAGAATGTCTAGAAAATAGGCGAAAAGGAGGGAAAATAATGGCAAAACAGAAGATTCGTATTCGTTTAAAAGCATATGATCACAGAATTCTTGATCAATCAGCTGAAAAGATTGTAGAAACAGCAAAACGTTCGGGTGCAAGCGTATCGGGTCCGATACCTCTTCCGACTGAAAGATCTGTTTACACGATCCTTCGTGCGGTACATAAGTACAAAGATTCGCGCGAGCAGTTCGAAATGCGTACGCATAAACGTCTAATCGATATCGTCAATCCGACACCACAAACTGTCGATGCGTTGATGAAACTTGATTTACCATCTGGCGTTGACATTGAAATCAAACTTTAATCTATAAAATAAAACTATTAATTCAGGAGGTGTGACAAATGACCAAAGGAATCTTAGGGAGAAAAGTCGGTATGACGCAAATCTTTGCTGAAAACGGCGATTTAATTCCAGTAACTGTGATCGAAGCTGCTCCAAACGTAGTTCTTCAAAAGAAAACTACTGAAAATGACGGCTACGAAGCAATCCAGCTTGGATTCGACGACAAACGTGAAAAGCTTGCAAACAAACCTGAAAAGGGACACGTTGCAAAAGCTGAAACGGCACCTAAGCGCTTCATTCGCGAATTCCGCGGAGACGTTGCTGGGTATGAAGTTGGTCAGGAAGTCAAAGTCGATACATTCGCGGAAGGCGATATCGTCGACATTACAGGAGTATCAAAAGGTAAAGGGTTCCAAGGTGTTATTAAGCGCCATGGTTACTCACGCGGACCAATGAGTCACGGTTCTCGTTTCCACCGTGCACCAGGTTCATTAGGTGCGGTTGACGGACAACGTGTATTCAAAGGTAAGAAATTGCCAGGACGTACTGGTGGAGACACTGTAACGATTCAAAACCTTGAAATCGTACGAGTTGACGCTGAGCGTAACTTGTTGTTAGTAAAAGGTAACATTCCAGGAGCGCGCAAATCACTTGTAACAGTGAAAAGTGCAATCAAAGGGAAGTAATTCTTAAAGGAAGGAGGAAACAAAAATGCCTAAAGTATCCGTACTAAGTCAAACAGGATCTTCAGTTGGCGAAATCGAATTGAACGAAGCGATCTTCGGAATCGAACCAAATGAAGCAGTCCTATTCGAAGCTTTGGTTCAACAACGTGCGTCGTTGCGTCAAGGTAACCATAAAGTTAAAACTCGCGCGGAAGTTGCTGGCGGTGGCCGTAAACCATGGCGCCAAAAAGGAACAGGTCGTGCACGTCAAGGTTCAATCCGTTCACCACAATGGCGTGGAGGCGGTATCGTATTTGGACCATCTCAAAGAAGCTATAGCTACAAGCTTAATAAGAAAGTCCGTCGTTTGGCACTTCTATCTGCACTTTCTACGAAAGTTCGCGATGAAGAAATCATCGTATTGGATGGCCTATCATTCGATGCACCGAAGACAAAAGAATTCACGAAAGTTCTTAAAGACCTTTCAATCGAGAAAAAAGCATTGTTCGTAACAGCTGACCTTGATGAAGCAGTAGCATTGTCTGCTCGTAACATCCCTGGAATTAGCGTTGTTACAGCTAACGGCATCAACGTTCTTGATCTTGTTGGTCATGACCAACTTGTCATCACTAAAGATGCAGTTCAAAAAATTGAGGAGGTGCTTGGTTAATGGAAGCACGTGATGTACTAAAACGTCCGGTCATTACCGAGCGTTCTTCAGAACAAATGGAATACAAAAAGTACACTTTCGAAGTTGACACTCGCGCTAACAAAACACATGTGAAGCAAGCTGTCGAAGAAATCTTCGGAGTAAAAGTGGAAAAAGTCAACGTTCAGAACTACAAAGGTAAGTTCAAGCGTATGGGCAAACACGCAGGCTACACTAACAAACGCCGTAAAGCGATTGTTACATTGACTGCAGACTCAAAAGACATCGAACTATTCGAGATCTAATTTATTCATAAATAACGAAGGAGGGAACACAAATGGCGATTAAGAAATATAAACCTACCTCCAACGGACGTCGTAACATGACTTCTTCAGACTTCTCTGCTATTACAACAGATAAGCCGGAAAAATCATTGCTTGAACCACTTAAGCGTAAAGGCGGACGTAACAACCAAGGTAGGACTACTGTTCGTCACCAAGGTGGAGGCCACAAGCGCCAATACCGTGTCATCGACTTCCAACGTCGGAAAGATGGCATTCCAGGACGCGTTGCTACGATCGAATACGATCCAAACCGTTCTGCTAACATTGCCCTAATCAACTATGCTGATGGGGAAAAACGTTATATCCTTGCTCCAAAAGGTTTGGAAGTTGGAATGACAGTAATGTCAGGTCCAGAAGCGGATATCAAAGTAGGAAACTCACTTCCACTTGAAAATATCCCTATGGGTTCAACTATCCATAACATCGAATTGAAACCTGGTAAAGGCGGCCAATTAGTACGTTCTGCAGGTACATCTGCACAACTACTTGGACGTGAAGGCAAATATGTCATCATCCGTCTACAATCTGGCGAAGTTCGCATGATCCTTTCTACTTGCCGCGCTACTATCGGTCAAGTTGGTAACGAGCAACACGAATTGATCAACATCGGTAAAGCAGGTCGTTCACGCTGGTTGGGCAAACGTCCTACAGTACGTGGATCTGTAATGAACCCTAACGATCACCCACACGGTGGTGGTGAAGGACGTACACCAATCGGTCGTCCGAGCCCAGTTACACCTTGGGGTAAACCAGCTCTTGGTTACAAAACTCGTAAGAAAAACAACAAATCCGACAAACTTATCGTTCGTCGCCGTAAAAAATAATGTGATGACACTGCGGTTCAATGAATGGACCGTAGAACAGTCATCACGGAAGGAGGATCCGACATGGGCCGCAGCTTGAAAAAAGGACCTTTCGCAGATGATCATCTTTTGAAAAAGGTCGACGCTCAAAAAGATGCACAAAAAAAGCAGGTCATTAAAACTTGGTCTCGCCGTTCTACAATCTTCCCGTCATTCATCGGTTTGACGATTGCTGTATACGACGGACGCAAACACGTACCGGTTTACGTGACTGAAGATATGGTTGGTCACAAACTTGGTGAGTTCGTACCTACGCGCACATACAAAGGTCATGGCGCTGACGATAAGAAAACAAGACGCTAATTGAGAGGAGGTTATTCTGATGCAACAAGCAAAAGCTACTGCCCGCACAGTCCGTATTGCTCCTCGCAAAGTCCGTTTGGTCGTTGATCTTATCCGGGGCAAGAAAATCGGTGAAGCTGTCGCGATTCTACGCCTGACGCCAAAAGCGGCATCTCCGGTTGTAGAAAAAGTTTTGAAATCAGCAATTGCAAACGCTGAACACAACTATGAATTGGATGTTGAGAACCTTGTCGTTAGCGAAGTATTCGTAGATGAAGGTCCAACAATGAAACGTTTCCGTCCACGTGCACAAGGTCGTGCAAGTGCGATCAACAAACGTACTAGCCACATCACTGTAGTGGTATCCGAAAAGAAGGAGGGGTAATTCGTGGGTCAAAAAGTACATCCTAATGGTTTGCGGGTTGGAATCATCCGTGACTGGGATTCGAAATGGTATGCAGAAAAAGACTATGCGAATCTTTTACACGAAGACTTGAAAATCCGTGAATTCGTCGAAAAACGACTAGTAGACGCAGCAGTTTCCAAAGTGGAAATCGAGCGTGCTGCAAAGCGTGTAAACATTACAATTCACACTGCGAAGCCTGGTATGGTTATCGGTAAAGGCGGTTCTGAAGTCGAAGCACTTCGTAAATCTCTTAACGATATTACTGGCAAGCGTGTACACATCAACATCGTGGAAATCAAGCGTGCAGATCTTGACGCGAAATTGGTTGCAGAATCAATCGCACGTCAACTTGAAAGCCGTGTATCTTTCCGTCGTGCACAAAAACAAGCAATTCAACGCACTATTCGTTCTGGTGCAAAAGGAATCAAAACACAAGTATCCGGACGTCTTGGCGGTGCTGACATCGCTCGTGCGGAACACTATAGTGAAGGTACTGTACCTCTTCATACATTACGTGCAGACATCGACTATGCACACGCAGAAGCTGACACAACATATGGTAAGCTTGGCGTTAAAGTATGGATTTACCGGGGAGAAGTCCTTCCAGTGAAGAAGAACTCTGAGGAAGGAGGCAACTAATTATGTTAATGCCTAAACGCGTTAAATATCGTCGTGTATTCCGTGGTAAAATGCGCGGAACTACAAAAGGCGGAGCATCTGTACAATTTGGTCAATTCGGTTTACAAGCAACTGAATCAGGTTGGATCACTAACCGCCAAATCGAATCCGCTCGTATCGCAATGACACGTTACATGAAACGTGGCGGTAAAGTTTGGATCAACATCTTCCCACATAAACCTTATACGAAAAAGCCTCTTGAAGTCCGGATGGGTTCCGGTAAAGGTGCTGTAGAAGGCTGGGTAGCAGTAGTAAAACCAGGTCGTGTAATGTTTGAAATCGCAGGTGTGTCAGAAGAAGTTGCACGTGAAGCACTTCGCCTCGCATCTCACAAACTGCCTGTAAAGAGCAAGTTTGTAAAACGTGAAGAAATTGGTGGTGAGTCTAATGAAAGCTAAAGAAATCCGTGACTTAACAACTGCAGAAATCGAGCAAAAAGTGAAATCACTGAAAGAAGAGCTTTTCAACCTTCGCTTCCAATTAGCGACAGGACAATTAGAAAACACTGCACGCATCCGTGAAGTTCGCAAATCGATTGCGCGCATGAAAACTGTAATACGTCAAAGAGAGATCAGTGCAAATAACTGATGAAGGAGGTTGCAGCCATGACTGAGCGTAACCAGCGCAAAGTATATACAGGCCGTGTTGTATCCGACAAAATGGATAAAACGGTTACCGTAATGGTAGAGACACATAAAAAGCACTCTTTATACGGCAAACGTGTAAAGTATTCTAAAAAATTCAAGGCCCATGACGAACTAAATGAAGCAAAAATCGGCGATGTAGTACGTATTATGGAAACTCGTCCACTATCAGCTACAAAGCGTTTCCGCCTCATCGAAGTAGTCGAAAAAGCGGTCATCATCTAATATCGTTCGGAAACTAATTCCGAGAGGAGGTAGCCTCAATGATTCAACAAGAAAGCCGTATGAAAGTTGCCGATAATTCAGGTGCACGTGAAGTTCTAACAATTAAAGTACTTGGTGGAACTGGTCGTAAAACTGCGAATATCGGTGATGTAGTTGTTGTAACAGTGAAAAAAGCAACACCTGGTGGCGTTGTCAAGAAAGGTGACGTCGTTAAGGCTGTTATCGTTCGTACGAAGAGCGGAGTGCGCCGTAAAGATGGCTCCTACATCACGTTCGACGAAAACGCTTGTGTTATCATCCGTGATGACAAGAGCCCACGTGGAACTCGTATTTTCGGACCTGTTGCACGCGAATTGCGCGACAACAACTTCATGAAAATCATTTCACTTGCTCCAGAAGTTCTTTAATCACATGACAGTGCCAATCAAGGAGGTGCGATAAAATGCACGTTAAAAAAGGCGATAAAGTTATGGTCATCACCGGTAAAGACAAAGGTAAGACCGGCGTTATCTTAGCTGCTTTCCCTAAGAAGGATCGTGTGCTTGTGGAAGGTGTTAACATCGTAAAGAAACATACGAAACCGAACCAAGTCAATCCTCAAGGCGGAATTATCAGCCAAGAAGCAGCGATCCATGTATCCAACGTCATGCCAATCGATCCTAAAACAGGCGAACCAACTCGCGTAGGTTACAAAATCGAAGATGGCAAAAAGATTCGTATTGCAAAAAAATCCGGTGAAGCACTGGACAAATGAGTAATGGATGAAAGGAGGTCCAACTGATGAGCCGATTAAAAGAAAAGTTTTCAAAAGAAATCACACCTGCTCTTATGAGCAAGTTTGAATATACTTCAGTTATGCAAGTACCAAAAGTAGAAAAAATCGTCATCAATATGGGTGTTGGTGATGCTGTTCAAAACTCAAAAGCGCTTGATGCGGCAGTAGAAGATCTTGCTACTATTTCCGGTCAAAAGCCAGTTGTTACAAAAGCTAAGAAATCAATCGCTGGATTCCGTCTTCGTGAAGGAATGCCGATTGGAGCGAAAGTAACACTACGTGGTGAGCGTATGTATGAATTCCTGGACAAGCTGATCTCAATTTCACTTCCACGTGTTCGTGACTTCCGAGGTGTTTCGAAGAAAGCATTCGACGGTCGCGGAAACTACACATTAGGTGTGAAGGAACAGATTATTTTCCCTGAAATTGACTACGATAAAGTATCTAAAGTACGAGGAATGGATATCGTCATCGTTACGACTGCTAACTCCGATGAAGAAGCACGTGAGTTGTTAACGCAGTTCGGCATGCCGTTCCAAAAGTAAACTAAAGGGAGGCGAAAACGTGGCTAAGAAATCAATGATCGTTAAACAGAAACGTACGCCAAAGTTCAAAGTTCAAGAGTATACACGTTGCGAGCGCTGTGGGCGTCCGCATTCCGTATATCGCAAATTCAAACTTTGCCGTATTTGTTTCCGAGAACTCGCATACAAGGGACAAATTCCTGGCGTTAAAAAAGCAAGCTGGTAATCCCCTAACTTGGGAAGGAGGTTAATGTAATGACAATGAGTGATCCGATTGCAGATATGCTTACACGCATCCGTAACGCGAACATGGTTCGCCACGAGAAGCTTGAGGTACCTGCTTCAAACATGAAAAAAGAAATCGCTGAAATCCTAAAGCGTGAAGGTTTCGTTCGCGATGTTGAATATGTGGAAGATAGCAAACAAGGAATTATCCGCATTTTCCTTAAATATGGTCAAAACAATGAGCGTGTTATCACTGGTCTTAAGCGTATCTCAAAACCTGGTCTTCGCGTTTATGCAAAAACGAACGAAGTTCCTAAAGTTTTGAATGGCCTTGGTATCGCCCTCGTCTCTACATCACACGGCGTACTTACTGATAAGGAAGCTCGTGCAAAACAAGTAGGCGGAGAAGTAGTAGCTTACGTTTGGTAATCTGTAACAATTGAATGGAGGTGCAATAGGATGTCCCGAATTGGTAAACGCCCAATCGAGGTACCTGAAAACGTAACAGTTACTATCGCTGATAATAACCACGTTACTGTTAAAGGTCCTAAAGGCGAACTTACAAATACATTTAATGCTGATATTAAAATCGAACAAGAAGGCAATGTCATCACATTGACTCGTCCGACTGATTCGAAAGAACACCGTTCAATCCATGGAACTACACGTTCTCTATTGGACAACATGGTAACTGGTGTTTCTAAAGGATTCGAACGTACACTTGAATTAGTTGGGGTTGGGTACCGTGCTCAACTTCAAGGCAAAAAACTGGTATTGAACGTTGGTTACTCTCACCCGGTTGAATTCACACCGGAAGAAGGAATCGAAGTTGAAGTTCCAGCTAACACGAAAATCATCGTTCGCGGAATCAACAAAGAACGTGTTGGTGCCCTAGCGTCGAACATTCGTCAAGTACGCCCACCAGAGCCGTATAAAGGTAAAGGTATTAAGTATGAAGGCGAAATCATCCGTCGTAAAGAAGGAAAAACAGGTAAATAATGCCGCGTAAAGGCATTCGGAAGGAGTGACCACGATGATCACGAAACAAGATAAGAACGTTGTCCGTAAAAAGCGTCACGCACGTGTGCGTACGAAAATTAGCGGAACTCCAGCGCGTCCACGCTTGAACGTATACCGTTCAAACAAACATATCTATGCACAACTAATCGACGATTTAAATGGCGTTACGATTGCTAGTGCTTCCACAATGGATAAAGGGTTCGAATTGGACTCTAAGGCGAATGCAGAAGCAGCAGCTAAAGTCGGCGAGATGATCGCGAAGAAAGCCGTTGAAAAAGATGTCAAATCGGTTGTTTTCGACCGTGGCGGATACCTATTCCATGGCCGTGTGAAAGCTCTTGCTGACGCAGCACGCGAAAATGGACTGGAATTTTAATTAAGAAGGAGGGACATATTTCATGCGTCGTAATGATCAGAATAGAAGTGAATTTGAAGAACGCGTAGTTACGATCAACCGTGTAGCGAAAGTGGTTAAAGGTGGACGTCGTTTCCGCTTTACAGCTCTTGTCGTTGTCGGCGATAAAAACGGTCGCGTTGGCTTCGGAACTGGGAAAGCACAGGAAGTTCCTGATGCAATCCGTAAAGCTATTGAAGATGCGAAGAAAAACTTGATCGAAGTGCCAATGGTTAAAGGAACGACTCCGCACGAAATTATTGGACGTTTTGGTGCAGGTCAAATCCTCATCAAACCAGCAGCACCTGGTACAGGAGTTATCGCTGGTGGACCAGTACGTGCGGTACTTGAACTTGCAGGAATCACGGATATCCTTTCAAAATCCTTAGGATCAAGCACACCGATTAACATGGTACGTGCAACAATTGAAGGGTTGAAGAATTTGAAACGCGCTGAAGAAGTTGCAAAATTGCGTGGCAAATCCGTTGAAGAACTGTTAGGTTAAGGGGGGAAACACAATGGCAAACAAACTTGAAATCACCCTTACGAAAAGTGTAATCGGCGCTAAGCCGGCACAACGTAAAACAGTTGAGGCTCTCGGTCTGCGTAAGTTGAATCAGACGGTTGAACATCAAGACAATGTAGCGATTCGTGGCATGATCAACAAAGTAAGCCACTTAGTCACTGTTAAAGAACAATAATGCACATTTTCGAAATAAGGAGGTGCCGATAAGATGAAATTACACGATATGAAACCAGCTGAAGGCGCACGTAAATCACGTAAACGCATTGGTCGTGGAATCGGTTCCGGTACAGGTAAAACTTCCGGTAAAGGTCATAAAGGACAAAATGCTCGTTCAGGCGGTGGCGTTCGTCTTGGATTTGAAGGTGGTCAAATCCCACTTTTCCAACGACTTCCGAAGCGTGGATTTACGAACATCAATCGTAAAGAATATGCAATCGTGAACTTGGACGTACTTAGCCGTTTTGACGAAGGTACCGAAGTTACACCTGAATTGCTAATTGAAACTGGAATCGTGAGCAATGAAAAATCAGGAATTAAGATTCTTGGAAATGGGACTCTTGAGAAGAAGATTACTGTCAAAGCTCATAAATTCTCTGCTTCTGCTAAGGAAGCAATCGAGAAAGCGGGCGGGCAAGCTGAGGTGATTTAATGTTTCAGACAATCTCCAACTTTATGCGCGTTAGAGATATTAGGTCTAAAATCATTTTCACACTATTAGTGCTCATCGTATTCAGATTAGGAGCTTTCGTTCCTGTACCGAACGTTGATGCAACTGCTTTGCAACAAACAAACAACCAATTCATCGGATTACTTAACACATTTGGCGGTGGAGCATTACAGCAGTTCTCCATTTTTGCAATGGGTATCATGCCATACATCACCGCTTCCATCATTGTGCAATTATTGCAGATGGATGTTGTTCCGAAGTTTACTGAGTGGTCAAAGCAAGGGGACGTCGGAAGACGGAAGCTTGCACAATTTACAAGATACTTCACAGTTATCCTTGCGTTTATCCAAGCGATTGCCATGTCATTCGGGTTTAACCAAATGTTTGGCGGTACTTTGATTAAAGACGAAGGATTCTCCACTTACGTGGTAATTGCGATTGTCTTGACAGCCGGTACATCATTCTTGCTATGGCTTGGTGAGCAGATCACAGCAAAAGGTGTAGGAAATGGTATTTCCATCATCATCTTCGCAGGTATCGTCTCAGCTATTCCTAATGCAGTTAACCAATTGTATGCATCACAAATTCAAGACGCGGGTGACGCTTTGTTCCTTCGAGTTGCTACGATGGTATTGTTGTTGATTGTCATTATTGCAGTCATCGTCGGAGTTGTTTATGTACAAGAAGCACTCCGTAAAATCCCAATTCAGTATGCAAAACGTATGACTGGCCGTGGTCAAACAACGGCTGGACAACAAACACACTTGCCATTGAAATTGAATGCTGCAGGGGTAATTCCGGTAATCTTTGCTGTGGCATTTTTCATCACTCCTCAGCAAATTGCTACATTCTTCGGCGAAAACAGTGTAACTAAATTCATTACAAGAACGTTCGATTATAACGAACCTGTTGGAATGATACTTTACGTAGCATTGATCCTTGCTTTCACATATTTCTATGCGTTCATCCAGGTGAATCCAGAGAATATGGCAGAGAATCTGAAAAAGCAGGGCGCCTATATCCCGGGCATTCGTCCAGGACAAAACACACAAAACTATTTAACAAGCACTTTGTATAGATTGACATTCGTCGGCTCGATTTTCCTTGCTGTCGTTGCAATCATGCCAATTTTCTTCATCAATTTGGCGAATCTTCCACAGTCGCTTCAAATTGGAGGAACAAGCTTGCTCATCGTCGTAGGGGTTGCCCTTGAAACGATGAAACAACTTGAATCACAACTTGTGAAAAGGCATTACAAAGGGTTTATGAAATAATATTTCTTGTAGGTGGGTGAACCCCTATCAGGAGTAAGGATGGAGGGCAAGACGTATGAATATCGTATTAATGGGTCTGCCGGGTGCTGGTAAAGGCACACAAGCAGATAAAATTGTCGAAAAGTACGAAATCCCTCATATTTCTACAGGCGATATGTTCCGTGCTGCGATTTCGGAAGGCACGGAACTTGGAGTCAAAGCAAAATCGTTCATGGATCAAGGTGCACTTGTTCCCGATGAGGTTACAATTGGCATCGTGCGTGAACGTTTAAGCAAATCCGATTGTGATAACGGATTCCTACTTGATGGTTTTCCTCGTACGGTTCCTCAAGCAGAAGCACTTGATGCATTGCTTTTGGATATGGGTAGGAAAATTGAACATGTTCTTAACATTAAAGTGGAAAAAGATGAACTTATTGCAAGATTGACCGGTCGCAGAATTTGCAAAGTATGCGGCACATCCTACCATTTGCAGTTCAACCCGCCAAAGGTTGAAGGTGTCTGTGATAAGGATGGCGGGGAACTTTATCAGCGAGCGGATGACAATCCGGAAACTGTCACGAACCGTCTGGAAGTAAATATGAATCAAACAGCACCGCTCTTAGCGTTTTACGATGCAAAAGGCGTGTTGACGAACATAGATGGACAAAAAGACATCAATGATGTTTTCAAAGATCTGGACGCAATCTTACAAGAGAGTGCCCAGTGATCCTTTCCGGACGCAATTCATGCACGCCATATTGCGGGCAGGCTTCTCTTATTGCACGGAAAGAGCGTATAATTAACGAGCTGCAAAAGCATATGGTGCCCGGTATAGGAACTGGTGATAATCCACAAGTGGCACTGTTTCGAGACGTCAGAAATGCATATGACTACTTCAGTCGGTATAATGTATCTTATGTCCGAAACTGTGTAGCCAGTATGGAATATACCAACGGCAGGCCTGTCGTTCGTGTCTATTCCAATACGATTTTCCACAACAAAAGTCGGGGACTGACTTACGGGAAACGAAGTGTGACAGACGTCTTTCGAACATCACTCATGCAATCCGGACATATGTTGAAGGAAGCTTTGAAGGCGACTACTGCCGCTCGATGGTGAAAACCTTTATTGGATATAGAAGGGAGACAGGATTGATGGCGAAGGACGACGTAATTGAAGTTGAAGGTACTGTAGTCGAAACGTTGCCGAACGCAATGTTCAAGGTGGAGTTGGAAAATGGTCATACGATTCTTGCACATGTTTCTGGCAAGATTCGCATGCACTTTATCCGTATCCTGCCTGGTGACAAAGTGACGATGGAACTCTCACCTTATGATTTAACACGCGGTCGTATCACATACCGTTTCAAATAATAACTTTTGCAACTCCGGACTATTGAAGGAGGTTGGGTAAGATGAAAGTAAGACCATCTGTAAAACCGATCTGTGAAAAATGTAAAGTTATTCGCAGACGCGGCCGAGTAATGGTAATCTGTGAAAATCCAAAACATAAACAAAGACAAGGCTAATACAAAGGGAGGTGCACTAACTATATGGCACGTATTGCTGGTGTAGACGTACCGCGCGATAAGCGCGTAGTCATTTCATTGACATACATTTTTGGAATTGGTAAAACAACTGCACAAAAGGTCCTTGCTAACGCTGGTGTTTCTGAAGAAACTCGTGTTCGCGATCTTACTGAAGCAGAACTTGATAAAATCCGTGAGCAAATCGACGGCTTGAAAGTTGAAGGGGACCTTCGTCGTGAAACTTCCCTTAACATCAAACGTTTGATGGAAATCGGAAGCAACCGAGGCATCCGTCACCGCCGTGGTTTACCGGTTCGTGGTCAAAACACGAAAAATAACGCTCGTACACGTAAAGGTCCTAAACGGACTGTAGCGAACAAGAAGAAATAATAGGTAAAGGAGGTTTTCGTACATGGCACGTAAACAACAAACTCGTAAACGTCGTGTGAAAAAGAATATTGAAACTGGTATTGCACATATCCGTTCGACGTTCAACAATACAATCGTAACGATCACTGATAGTCATGGTAATGCACTTTCATGGTCAAGTGCTGGTGCACTAGGATTCAGAGGTTCTCGTAAATCAACTCCGTTCGCTGCACAAATGGCTGCTGAAACAGCTGCTAAAGCAGCTATGGAGCACGGCTTGAAATCTTTGGAAGTTACTGTTAAAGGACCAGGTGCTGGTCGTGAAGCTGCAATTCGTTCACTACAAGCTGCAGGTCTTGAAGTAACTGCAATCAGAGACGTAACTCCGGTTCCACATAACGGATGCCGCCCACCAAAACGCCGCCGTGTATAATGGTTTGTTCTCCAATTGATTGAAAAGCACAATTTTTGGTAAAAATGAGTTGTGTGATTGTTTATAATAATGTTTGATAATCGATTTCAATATGGAACGGCCTATATACTAGACGTTTTGAAGGAGGGTAAATGAATGATCGAGATTGAGAAGCCGAAGATTGAAACCGTTATGATCAGTGAAGATTCCAAGTTTGGTAAGTTTATTATCGAACCGTTGGAGCGTGGATATGGAAATACTTTAGGGAATTCCTTGCGCCGTATTCTTCTTTCCTCGTTGCCAGGAGCTGCCGTGACATCTATCCAGATCGATGGAGTACTTCATGAATTCTCAACAATTGAAGGTGTCGTCGAAGACGTTGCAACAATTATTTTGAATGTGAAGAAACTTGCTCTCAAAATCTATTCAGATGATGAGAAAGTGATTGAAATAGATGTGAAGGGTGAAGGTACAGTCACTGCTGCTGATATTACTCATGATAGTGATGTCGAAGTATTGAATCCGGAACTTCAAATAGCTACACTTGGTAAAAACGGTCATTTACGCATGCGTATGTATGCTGTCCGTGGAAGAGGATATGCACCTTCAGATCAGAACAAACGTGAGGATCTTGCGATTGGTGTTATTCCGATCGACTCTATTTACACTCCAGTTTCACGCGTCAATTTCCAAGTCGAGAATACTCGTGTAGGTCAAAGTACTAACTTTGATAAGTTGACGTTTGATATTTGGACAGATGGTAGCATCGGTCCGAAAGAAGCTGTTTCGCTCGGAGCAAAAATCCTGACGGAGCATTTGAACATCTTCGTTGGAATGACTGACGAGGCACAAACTGCTGAAATTATGGTAGAAAAAGAAGAAGATCAAAAAGAGAAAGTCCTTGAGATGACTATCGAAGAACTTGATCTATCTGTTAGATCTTATAACTGCCTAAAACGCGCAGGCATCAATACTGTACTCGAACTTGCAAACAAGTCCGAAGACGAAATGATGAAAGTGCGCAACCTTGGCCGTAAATCACTTGAAGAAGTGAAGGCGAAATTGGAAGAGCTGAACCTCGAGTTGCGCTCGGAAGATTAAACAACTAGATTGAAGGAGGGAAACTTCTATGGGTTACAGAAAACTTGGACGCACAAGTTCACAACGTAAAGCAATGCTTCGCGACTTAGCGACAGATCTTATCGTACATGAGCGCATCCAAACTACTGAAGCGCGTGCGAAAGAATTGCGTTCAGTTGTTGAAAAGATGATCACTCTTGGCAAACGCGGTGACTTGCACGCACGTCGTCAAGCTGCTGAATTCATTCGTCGTGAGTTAGTTACAACTTCAGATGAAGAAGGCAACGAGAAGGAAGTATATGCTATTCAAAAACTATTTGATAACGTTGCACCACGTTACGCGGATCGCCAAGGCGGTTATACACGTATCTTGAAAATGGGACCTCGTCGTGGAGACGGAGCACCGGTCGTTGTTATTGAATTAGTATAATCATACACAACAATTAAGGGTGTGTCTGGCATACGCACAGCCACACCCTTTTCATTTATACGACAAATATTAAAAGCTGAGTGTTACGATCGACGGTTTAGCCGATCGGTCTAGCTCTACGCATCTCATCCGCTGATCCGGATTGAGCACCCGGCATCAGAATAGATAAAAGCGCATTTCTTCGGATGAGGTGCGCGCTTTTTTTATTTATACGCAGGAATTGTTGTAGAATTCTTGTATTTTATACATAATTGAAAGTATCCGGAGGTGAATGGTGTGAAAGAAATTTTATCGTTGGATCATGTTTCCTATACATACGAGTCTGTTGAAGGTGAATCCCGTAAAGCGGTTAATGATGTAAGCTTCACCGTTTGGGAAGGGGAATGGATTGCAATTGTCGGTCATAATGGTTCGGGTAAATCGACGCTGGCCAAAATGATGATTGGCCTACTTTTTCCTGAAACCGGTAAACTTAATGTTTTTCTTGAAGAATTGAGCGAAGAAAACCTATGGGATGTACGTTCACGGATTGGCATGGTTTTTCAAAATCCGGATAACCAATTCGTAGGGTCAACTGTTCAGGACGACGTAGCATTCGCACTCGAAAATAACGGTGTACCGTTTGAACAGATGGTGCCAAGAGTCCATGAGTCGCTTGCTCAAGTGAACATGGCAGGATTTCTGGATCATGAACCCCATCACCTCTCGGGGGGACAAAAACAACGGGTAGCCATTGCAGGTGCGCTTGCAATGCGGCCAGAGCTATTGATATTAGACGAAGCGACATCTATGCTTGATCCACAAGGACGAGACGAAGTGATTAAAATCGTTGACGAATTGAAACGAGCAACCGGACTCACCGTCATTTCGATTACACATGATCTTGAAGAGGTTCTATTGGCAGACAAGGTCATCGTTATGAATGATGGGAAGATGTTGATGAGCGGAAAGCCTGAAGAGATTTTCTCCCATGACGAAGAACTTGAGGCGATCGGGCTTGACTTGCCTTTCGCATCAAGACTTTCAAGATTACTCCGTTCTGAAGGTATCGCACTACAAGGTGAACATACAACGGAAGAAGAGTTGGTGAATGAACTATGGACATTTCACTGCAACAAGTAGGATATTCATATGCAGAAGGGACACCATTTGAAAAACGGGCATTGCATGAAGTGAATGCCACTATTAAATCGGGCTCCTATACAGCGGTCATTGGTCATACTGGATCTGGTAAATCGACATTGCTTCTTCATTTAAATGGTCTTCTGAAACCTACCGAGGGAACAGTGTGCATCGGGGATGTCAACATAACCGCGGGCACAAAAGCTAAAGAGTTGAGAGAAATTCGCAAACGTGTCGGCATTGTCTTCCAATTTCCTGAACATCAATTGTTCGAGGAAACTGTGGAGAAGGATATTATGTTTGGACCTATGAATTTTGGAGTTCCTGCTGAAGAGGCAAGAAGACGTGCCCATGAGCTGATCAAATTACTTGGACTGCCCGAAGACGTTGCAGAAAAATCGCCTTTCGATTTATCTGGAGGACAGATGCGCCGGGTGGCAATTGCAGGAGTCCTTGCTTTTAAACCATCCATATTAATCTTGGACGAACCAACTGCAGGACTCGATCCACGTGGACGAAAAGAAATCATGGAATTATTCAATAAACTGCACGAAGAGGAGGGTCTAACGACCATTCTTGTTACGCATAGCATGGAAGATGCGGCTAAGTATGCAGATCATATACTTGTCATGCATGAAGGGCGTTCTGTGATGGCTGGCACACCCACAGAGGTGTTTAGTAATGCTGAACGGTTAAAGTCCTTCCGACTCGGCTTGCCGCGTTCTGTGGCGTTCCAGCGTGATTTTGAAAAGCTTACTGGTAAGCCGTTGGGCAAGTTGGCATTAACAGAGGAGCAACTTGCTTTCGAAATTGCAGCCGCCTTGAAGGATGGTGAACAATAATGTTGGAGAAAATGATTTTCGGGCGATTTGTGCCAGGGGACTCATTCATCCATAAATTGGATCCGCGGTCTAAACTCATTTTCGTATTCCTGTTCATCATTGCGGTCTTTTTAGCGAATAATACATTTACCTATGCACTCATTTTAGCGTTTACTTTGCTTGTTATTTTTATTTCAAAGATTAAGTTATACTTTTTATTAAATGGTCTAAAGCCAATCCTCTTCTTAATTATTTTTACATTTCTCATGCACTTTATCTTCACGAAGGAAGGTCCAGTGCTTGTAGATTTGAAGGTTTTGAAAATACATGAAGAAGGGCTGCGGCAAGGGATTTTCATTTCAATCCGTTTCCTTGTCCTTGTTCTGATGACGACCGTGTTAACATTGACCACCTCACCGATTTCTATCACGGACGGGATGGAAACATTATTGAATCCATTAAAGCGCATTAAATTGCCGGTTCATGAATTGGCATTGATGATGTCTATTTCATTGCGCTTCATCCCTACTTTAATGGATGAAACGGATAAAATATTGAAAGCACAGTTAGCGCGGGGATCTGATTTGACGAGTGGGACGGTAAAGGAAAGAATCCAAGCTGTTGTGCCGCTCCTTGTTCCTTTATTCGTGAGCGCATTCAAAAGGGCGGAAGATCTCGCCATCGCGATGGAAGTGCGTGGATATCGCGGCGGGGAAGGAAGGACGAGGTATCGCCAGTTGAATTGGCAAGGACGCGATACATTGGTTATTATTGTTTTTATCATTTTGGTAGCCGCTCTTGTTTGGTTGAGGGGAGGTAGCTGAATGAAACGGGTAAAAGCTACAGTTTCTTATGATGGCACGGATTTTGCAGGATACCAATTTCAGCCGAATATGCGGACCGTGCAATCTGTAATTGATAAAGCGCTTGTTAAGCTCCACAAAGACAAATCGATCTATTCCGTAGCAAGTGGACGGACGGACGCCGGTGTACATGCCTATGGACAGGTGATCCATTTTGATACGCCATTAAGTCTTACTCCAGATCGTTGGCGGATGGCGCTGAATGTTTTATTGCCAAAAGATGTCCGAGTCGTTGACGTTGAATTTGTGGACGAAGAATTCCATGCGCGTTATTCTGCAACAGGAAAGACATACATGTACAAATGGTCCCGAAGTGAGATACAAAGTCCTTTTGAAAGGAATTATGTTGTGCACCTTGGGAAGTGGCATCCGGATGTTGAACGGATGCGTGAAGCTGCCACGTATTTCATAGGGACGCATGATTTTACAAGCTTTTGCTCGTCAAAAACGGCAACTGCAAGTAAAGTGAGGACCGTGCGTGAATTAACAGTCGTTGAGATAGGTGAAGAACTGATCATGACGATTGAAGGCGACGGATTTCTATACAATATGGTACGAACGATTGCAGGCATGCTTTTCGCTGTAGGCATCGGTTGGAACGAGCCATCGGACATGAAAGAAATGATCGAGGCGAAGGATCGTAAAAAGGTAGGCAAAACAGCGCCGGCACACGGTTTGTACTTGATGAATGTGACGTATGATAGCTGAGCCAACTTTTCCTGGCGTTTTCTTATAAAACGCTTGACTTATGATCGTATTCGATATAAGATGATTAATGGTATTTCAATAACCCCACAATAAGCCCCGGAAAGTTTATTTGTGTTTAGGGATAGAGAAAACAACGGAACAGATTGATATATTTTAGGAGGAAACATACATGCGTACAACATTCATGGCTAAAGGTCACGAAGTAGAGCGTAAATGGCTCGTTGTCGACGCTGAAGGACAGACGCTTGGTCGTCTTGCTTCTGAAGTTGCAGCGATTTTGCGCGGCAAACATAAACCTACGTTCACACCACACGTTGACACTGGTGATCACGTGATCATCATCAACGCTGAGAAAATCCAATTGTCTGGGAATAAATTAAAAGATAAAATCTACTATCGCCACACAGGCTATACAGGTAATCTTAAACAACGTACTGCTCTTGAAATGCGTACAAACTACCCAACTAAAATGTTGGAACTTGCGATTAAAGGGATGCTTCCAAAAGGCCCTCTTGGTCGTCAAACATTCAAGAAACTTCATGTCTATGCTGGAGCGGAACATCCACATACGGCACAAAAACCAGAAGCATACGAGCTTCGTGGATAATTAAGAGGAGGAAACACCTTTGGCACAAGTACAATATATCGGCACTGGCCGTCGCAAAAGCTCAGTAGCTCGTGTACGTCTCGTTCCTGGCGAAGGCAAAATCGTCGTCAACAACCGTGACGTAGAAGACTACGTACCATTCGAAACACTTCGCGAAGTGATTAAACAACCACTTGTAGCAACACAAACACTTGGTAGCTATGACATCCATGTAAACGTCCACGGCGGCGGATACACAGGACAAGCAGGCGCTATCCGTCACGGCGTAGCTCGCGCTCTACTTAACGTAGACCCTGACTTCCGTGCACCATTGAAAGCAGCTGGTTTGCTAACACGTGACTCACGCATGAAAGAACGTAAAAAATACGGTCTTAAAGGCGCTCGTCGTGCACCTCAGTTCTCAAAACGTTAATCTATATACGTTTCAAGACCCTTTTCACTTATGTGGAAAGGGTCTTTTTTCTCTTCAACCTGTTTTGTTAACCCTTCCAACTTCTTTCCAAAAGTTTACCTCAACAATTATCCGCCGTTTGTTTGGTTCATTGAATCACTGTATTTACGATTTTATTGGAACTTTTTTTATGAAATTTTTGGATTTAATTAAAAAATTGTAAGCGAATTCATATGCATGAATACAAGGATAGTTCAGTGTATCCAGTTTTGTGGAAATATTTACGTTGCTGAAATTATGAAAAAACTCGTTGACAACAAATAAATTTTGCACATATAATTAACCCTAACATTTGTTAGGTGGTGATAGTCATCCGTGAGAATTTGATAAATGCAGCAATTAAACAATACGCAATACATGGGTATCATGGAGCGACGATGAGGAAAATTGCTGATGAAGTTGGGATAAAGCCACCTTCAATTTACTTTTTCTTCAAAAATAAGGAAGAGTTATTTGTAGCTGCATTTAAACAATTATTAGATAACCACTTTGAGAAAATGGAGCTGATATTAAAAGATAATTGGGACAGGCCTGTTGAGCAAATTTTCACAGCGATGATACAGGGAATTATTTCTCACCATAAGGGAGATATGGAAGGAACGAATGCATATATCTCACTCGTTACATCTCCAGTAGTGGAAATCTCTAAGTATTTGAATAACCATATGCTTCGTTATAACGAATGGCTTGTAAACATACTTGGATCCCTTCTGAAAAGCGAGTATCCAAATATATCATCATCGGATATGGATCGTATCGTAGAAAAATTTATACTAATTGGTAATGGCGTTTTTTGGGGAATTAAGTTATACGATGATGAAAATTTAGAGCGACAGGAAGTACTCGCAAATCAAATAATTCATGTACTATTCGAAGAACTGAATGAGAAATACATTCGGTAATAAAGCGTAATGAGGAATACAGTAAGCACTTATATTTACAAGTGTCAGAATAAAGAAACTCTTTGAGGCGAAATTTATCGGCATACAATAATCATCTTAGGAGGTAAGAAAATGGAAAGCACAACAAAAGTGAAAGCAACTATTGGAGATGATTATTCATTAACAAGGGTGCCGATGACAGCACGACAATCTCTATGGAGTATTACCATTATACGAGTTGGTGCATTAGCAACCATTAGCCAGTTTATGTTGGGCGCAACCTTGGGGTATGGCATGACATTTTGGCAAGCATTCTGGGCAACGGTGTTAGGTAGTATCATCCTCCAAATCATTAGTTTTCTTTTAGGCTATGCTGGTGCACGTGAAGGACTTTCAACAAGTCTTTTGGCAAGGTATACAGGTTTTGGGCGATATGGATCCAGTATTATTGGAGCTGTCATAGCGATTGCTTGTATTGGCTGGTTTGGCGTTCAAAATTCAGTTTTTGCAGAAGGGATTGTACAGGCAACTGGGGGTAAATTATCGCTTCCTTTAGCTGCAACAATTACAGGTTTAGGTGTTACGGTACTGGTTATCTTTGGATTTAAGTTATTGAGTCTTACCGCAACAATTACAGTCCCTGCATTCCTATTAGCAGTAGGATTTGGTATCTATCACGTATTGAGTGACTACTCGTTTTCTGATTTGTTAACTGCAGCCCCGGCTGGTGATGTGCTAACAATGGGAGCTGCTGCAACGATGATTGCAGGAGGATTTATTATTGGTGCTGTCATTACACCAGACTTTAGTCGTTTTGCTAAAAGTAGTAAAGACGTTTTTTGGATGGCGACGATAGGTATTCTCGTAGGCGAACTTGGTATTAATATGATTGCAGTATTACTTGCACTCGCTGCTAGAACAAACGACATTGTTAATATTATGGTACAAACTGCTGGTTGGTTTGGAGCATTTGTAGTTGTATTATCGACGGTGAAAATAAATAATTTAAATCTTTATTCTTCCTCATTAGGATTTACAAATATTTTTGACTCTCTATTCAACTTAAAACTTAATCGAGGAAAAGTAACTCTTGTTATAGGGTTAATTGGTACTGTGTTATCGATTATTGGGATTATAGACTACTTTGTAAGTTTCCTTATTTTCTTAGGTGTCCTTGTTCCACCAATTGCAGGAATTATGGTAGTTGAGTATTTCATATTGAAAACGAACCGAAAAGAATTAGATGAAACACGTGAAAAAGGCGAATTGCCAGCGGTTGGTAAGATAAACCCGATTACGATTATTGCCTGGATAGCTGGTTTTGCAGCTGGTTATACAATAACCATAGGTATTCCATCCATCAATTCACTTTTAGTTAGTGGAGTTGTTTATTATATTGGCGCTTTAATAATAAAGTATTCTTCTAATATCAGAAATAACGAAGGCAAAACTGTATAGGTCATACAATTAATGGAGGTTTGACGAAATGAGGATAATTGGAAAACAGGAGATTGAAGATATCGCAGTTGGTGCAGCTCTACTTGGAACGGGTGGAGGGGGCGACCCATATATTGGAAAGCTTATGGCGTTACAAGCAATTGAAGAGTTCGGTCCGGTAACGGTATTAGATCCGGATGAAGTTCCTGATGATGCTTTAGTTGTACCTTCCTCCATGATGGGAGCACCTACTGTATTGCTTGAGAAAATTCCCAGTGGTGAAGAGGCGATAGAGGCCTTTCTAAAACTGGAAGAATATTTAGGGGAGAAGGTTTATGCGACATTTCCAATTGAAGCTGGTGGGCTAAACTCCATGCTTCCTTTCGCACTTGCTGCAAGATTAGGATTGCCCGTTGTAGATGCAGATGGGATGGGCAGGGCTTTTCCAGAATTGCAGATGGTCACTTTTTATTTAGATGGTATATCAGCGACACCAGCTGTCATTGCTGATGAAAAAGGAAATACAGCGTTGTTATCAACCATAGATAATGTTTGGACAGAAAGAATTGCTCGTGCTGCTACAATTCAAATGGGTGGATCCGTTATGAATGCCATGTATTCCATGAGGGGGAAAAATTTAAAAGAAAGTGGTATCCCTCACATTTTAAGGCTGGAAGAAGAGATTGGAAAAGCTATTCGCCTTGCGAAAGTGAATAATGTAAATGCTATTCATGAAGTACTAAAAACAGTCGGTGGATTTGAACTGTTTCAAGGGAAAGTAACCGATATTAATCGTAAAACGGAAAAAGGATTTGCAAAAGGAGTAGCTACATTTGAAGGCATAAATGAATATAAGGATGAAACTCTAGAGCTACGTTTCCAAAATGAACATTTACTTGCACAAACAGACAAACAGCTACTTTGCGTGACACCGGATTTAATTGCTGTATTAGATTCAGAGACAGGCATTCCAATTACAACAGAAGGAATCCGTTATGGTTCAAGATGTGTTGTTATCGGAATTCCGTCCCATCCGAAATGGCGTACAGAAAAAGGTCTTGAAACGGTTGGTCCAAGATACTTTGGCTATGATGTCGATTATATTCCAGTTGAAGAACTTGCAAATAAAGGAGGGGCGAAATAATGGGGACGTATCGGATCGGAATTGATGTAGGTGGAACTCACACAGACGCTGTTATATTAGATGAAAATAATCAGGTGATTTCAGAAACGAAATCATCTACAACTGTCGATGTCGCAACAGGCATTTATAATGCAATGCATAAAGTAATTGCAAGTGCAGATGTTCCAAGGGAAGAGATTCACTATGCCATGCTTGGAACTACACACTGTACGAATGCCATTGTTGAGAGAAAAGGTTTGAATGAAATTGCGGTTATCCGCATAGGCGCTCCTGCTACTTTAGCAGTAAAACCACTGACTGGTGTGCAAGATGAGCTTCGTGAAGCACTCGGAAATTATGTATACCTTGTACGTGGTGGGCATGAATTTGATGGGCGTGAAATTGTTTCTTTAGATGAAGAACATTTGTATCAAATTGCAAATGAAATAAAAGGAAAAGTGGACTCCGTTGCGATTACATCAGTCTTTTCACCAGTTTCGAGAGAACATGAAGAACGGGCAAGAAAGATCTGTACGGAAATCTTAGGTGACGAAATTTCAATTTCGTTATCTTCGGAAATCGGTTCTGTCGGGCTATTGGAAAGAGAAAATGCCACCATCTTGAATGCTTCTGTAATAAAAGTAGCGAAAACAGCCGCAGATGGATTTGTTCAAGCACTAAAAAATGAAGGAATCCATGCGAAGGTATTCTTCGGTCAAAATGACGGTACATTAATGTCTGTAGAATATGCAATGAAGTATCCGATTTTCACCATTGCTTGTGGTCCAACGAATTCTTTGCGAGGTGCATCCTATTTAAGTGATTTAACAGATGCAATTGTTGTCGACGTCGGAGGGACAACTTCAGATGTAGGAATTTTAGTGAATTCCTTCCCGCGAGAGTCTTCTTTAGCTGTTGAGATTGGTGGGGCGCGTACAAATTTCCGTATGCCTGATTTAGTTTCAATTGGTTTAGGTGGCGGGACAATTGTCCGGATCGAAGAAAATGGAGAATTTACAATTGGGCCAGATAGCGTAGGCTATCGCTTACCTGAAGAGGCGATGATTTTTGGTGGAGATACTTTAACGACAACAGATGTAGCAGTTGCATTAGGAAAAGTCGAACTTGGTGACCAATCTAATGTAGCGCATTTGGATAAGGAATTACTTCAAAGAGTGTATAACAAAATGGTGGAAATGGTTGAAGAAGCAATTGATAAGGTGAAGGTAAGTGCAAACCCTATGCCTGTTATTTTAGTTGGTGGGGGAAGTGTTCTATTTCCAACAGAATTAAAAGGTGCTTCCGGGGTGTTTCGTCCTGAGAATTCTGGTGTTGCAAATGCTATTGGATCTGCAATTTCTCAAGTTAGCGGTCAGATTGAAAAAATCTATTTAATAGATGAAATTGGTAGGGAAAATGCTTTGCAAGCAGCCAAGCAAGAAGCAATGGATGAAGCAATAAATGCAGGTGCGAATAAAGAAAGCCTTATTATTGTCGATATCGAAGACGTACCACTTGCATACCTTCCAGGAAACGCAACAAGGGTACGTGTCAAAGCGGCTGGCGAATTAGTTTAATCAGGTCATCGTACCTTGAATGTTTAAGTAAAATAGACGTTGACTAAATCAAAGTCTACAATCTGAAGCACCAGCATCTTGCTGGTGCTTTTTTAATATTGTATTACGTGCAATCATCGGAGGAACGCTCGCAAATCTGTTAAGTGAGGCGATTGTGGGCATGTTGATCTAACCTTGAATCAAAGTACTGGACTGTATGCAATCATCTATATAAGATTGAGGAAGAAAATTCAAGGAGGATTTGCGATGAAGGAAATCACAACATCTGATTTACAGCAACAATTAAATACTGGAGCGGTTCCTCACATGATTGACGTACGGGAAGACGATGAAGTAGCACAAGGAATGATTCCGGGAGCTATTCATATCCCGCTTGGTGAGTTGCCGGGACGGTTAGATGAAATAGATAAATCGAAATCGTATATTATGATTTGCCGATCAGGTGGACGTAGTGGCCGGGCATGTGAGTTTTTAGAAGACCAAGGATATGATGTTACAAATATGGTTGGCGGCATGTTAGAGTGGCAAGGGGAAGTTAAGTAAGAGTGAAACAGGGGGGCCGTGTCGGCTTCCTTTTTTTATTGCTTCAGGTTATCGAAAAAATACAAGCATTCATATCCTATCCTATTTCTGCGTATAGTGTGGAAAAAGGCGGTGTGGAATTTGAAGCGTTGGCTGATCATCGGATTATTATTTGCAACCTCTCTGTTAGTAGTCATTTATGGAGTGAAGGCTTCGGATCGTGGGTTTTTCATGCCCGAGCAGTTAGGCGGGGTTAAGATTGTCATTGACCCTGGGCATGGCGGGTTGGATGGAGGAGCTTCTATCGGGGATGTAGTTGAAAGGGACATTACCTTGAAAATTGCACATGAACTGAAAAAGAAGCTTGAAAAAAAGGGTGCAGTAATCGTGATGACGCGTGAAAAGGAAGGCGATGCAATAGCGGAGCATGCACCAGGTGAAAAGTTTGGAACGATCCGTCAACGAAAGCTTGCAGATTTAAAGTTGCGGGAGAGTATTGCCATTGAGGAGGATCCGGATATGTTCCTCAGTGTACATGTCAACGCAATTCCTCAAGAAAGATGGAGAGGCTCACAAGTGTTTTACCATGCTGAGGGCCACCCTGGCGGAGAATTATTGGCGAAGTCAATTCAAGGCGCATTCCGGGATACGCTAAAAAATACCGATCGTGAAGCACTGGCCATAAAAGGTGTTTATTTGCTGAAAAAAGTTCCGATGCCTTCTGTTCTAATCGAAACTGGATTTATCTCGAATCCTGAAGAGCGAGCGCTTTTAACTGATCCAGCTTACCAGTCAAAAGTGGCAGATGCTATCGTTGAGGGAATCATCCAATTTTACCTTTCCGAAGAAAATTGAGGGCTAATATTGTCTTTGTGTCAGAGTCACTATGGTATACTTAGAGGAGATTGAATAAAACTCTAAGGAGTGGCCAAATTGATAAATGAACAAATTGTCCGTGACGTTGTAGGCGAGTTAAAGGATCCGTTTTTACATAGAACACTTGCGGAAACCGATGGGATTGTCAGCGTATCGGTTAAACCGGAGAAGAAGCATGTCAGTGTAAAATTGGCCATCGCCAAAGTCAACACGGCGGAGCAAATGAATCTACAAATGAAAGTGGTTGAAGTCATCAAAGCTGCAGGCGCTGATTCGGTTGGTATCCGATTTGAACAGCTGTCACCAGCAGCACTTGAAAAATTCCGTGGAACAGCAGATGAATCTGAAGCACAGGACTTACTTTCACCATTAAACAATATTGAATTCATATCGATTGCATCAGGGAAGGGCGGGGTTGGTAAATCCACCGTTTCCGTCAATTTAGCAGTATCACTTGCCCGTCTTGGTAAAAGGGTTGGTTTGATTGACGCAGATATATACGGCTTTAGTGTACCGGATATGATGGGAATAACGGAGTTGCCTGTCGTAAAAGATAATAGAATTATTCCTGTTGAGCGTTTCGGGGTAAAAGTAATATCGATGGGATTCTTTGTGGAAGACAATGCACCTGTTGTTTGGCGCGGCCCAATGTTAGGAAAAGTGCTTGATCAATTTTTCCGTGATGTAGATTGGGGTCCACTTGATTATTTGATTTTAGACTTGCCACCTGGCACGGGGGATGTGGCACTTGATATCCACCAAATGATTCCATCATCAAAAGAAATTGTCGTTACGACTCCACATCCAACAGCTGCTTTCGTAGCCGCTCGGGCTGGGGCAATGGCACTTCAAACGGATCATTCAATCTTGGGCGTCATCGAAAATATGGCCTGGTTCGAGTCGAAAGTAACGAATGAGAAGGAATACGTTTTCGGTCAAGGTGGGGGAACTCGCCTATCAGAAGAATTGCGTACTGAACTATTAGGGCAAATCCCTCTTGGTCAACCAGACTGGAGCGAAACGGATTTCGCACCTTCTGTCTATGCGCACGATCATCCAATTGGAAAAACCTATGAAAAAATTGCTCAAGCGATTATAGATAAAACACAAAGATAAAAGCGGAGATGGAGGTCATTTGCCTCCGCCTCCGCTTTCATTTCCACCGCCACCGCCACCGCCACCTCCGCCTTCTTGCCCTCCGCCAGATCCTCCACCTGATTTCTCGGTAGGTGCCACTTCACCGGCTTTCAGTATTAACTCCTGCCATTTTGCTTTTAATAAAGGACTGTTAATCGTCTCTTCAATCGATTTTTCCATTTGTTTCTTCATACCGGCCGATTGCAAGATTGTCTCAAGTTGCTTTTGCATATCCGGTTGTCCAAAAAACTCTACCATCTCACTTTGAAAAGATGAGTCGTTTATCAACTTCTTCATAATATCTTGTTGTTGATTTTTCATGCTTTTTGCAAGTGCCTCCGAAAACTTAGGATCTTCAAATGCATGCTTCCAAAATTCCTGGCCCTTTTCTGACAATAATGTGTCCTCAATCGACTTCTTCACTTCCGGTTGCTCCAACACGATTAGCTCACGAAATTCTGTCTCGCCAAGCATTTTCCGAATCGCTTTTTTCCCATCCTCTGTCTGCAATGCATCCGTCATCATTTTCTTCATCTCGTCGTAATTCGGACTTTGTTGCTGCATGCTACATCCCGATAATATTATGGCAACTATTAGCAAATGAACCCATTTTTTCTTCATGGAATCAGTTTCCCTTCCGATTGCTTTTTCATTTATTGTTCACAAAATAGGGGAGAATATGCATCTAATGCTCAACTAAATAGATTTTTCAACAAAACGTTGTTACACTATAAAAAGCAATTGAAAATGGGGGAACTATACCGTGACCATACGAAATTGGATAAAATTCTTTTTTAATGCATTAATAATCGGAGGAATTGTCACGGCTATCATCGGGTTGATAGTTCGTTGGGAGTTTTTCTCGCAATATTTGTCTGACGGGGAGTACTTGGAGTTCTTAGGAGCTTTCGTTTGGATGATTTTCCTTGGGTTTACAATGAGTGTCGTTGCTCAAATGGGCTTCTTTGCCTACTTGACGGTGCATCAATTTGGCGTCAATTTGTTTAAATCATTGACGTTATGGAATTGGGTGCAGCTATTGATCATTGTAGTCGTCCTATTTGACCTTGTATTTTTCAGATTCCAGCTGACAGCAGGGAATACAGGGCGTACTCTTTTGTATATTACATTGTTGGTTTCATTGCTTGCAGTTTCCATTGTAACTGCATACTTTAAAGCAAAATGGACGAAAAAGCACACACTTATTTCAGCATTATTTTTCATGATTGTTATTACGACCCTTGAATGGCTCCCTGCGTTGATGGTGCGTTCAGGAAATATCGATTCGTGGGTGACAATTTTATTATTCCCACTTCTTGCAGTAAATGCATATCAGCTACTAATGTTGCCTAAATACAATCGTCAGTCTGATGAAGATAAAGCAAGACTTGACGCTCGAAAGAAAGCAAGAAAAGCAAATGTAAAAACCGCTAAAGCAAAATGAGAAAAAGCACAGTTCATCCCTACTATGGGAAACTGTGCTTTTTTTCCTCGATTACTCTGGTATTTTCTTCGTCTTGATCGACATATTAAACAGCACATCCTCCAAAGATTTATATTGGCGGGTTTCATTGAGCTTAGTTAAATCAGCCAACGTTATGCGTTCTTCACGAAAATGAGGGATTGAAATGATTTCCCCTTCCAAAACGGGAGGCGGTTCACCCTTGCTCCATCGAACAGTCGAACCAAGCGCATTCACTTCTGTATCCCAAAGAGCATTACGTAAAGAATGGGGGAAAAACTCGTCCGAAGTCCTGAACCATAATGGCTTCGCACCAAATAGTTTTTCGTATTTTTCCAACTGTCCAATGAGAAGAGGAGTGTTTTGTTCATACTCCAACCCCGCATGTCCCAAGAGTCCGGTCGGAATATTACGTTTCTTGATCATTTCTACAATTTCTGGAAAGCGATCTGCCCAATCCATATCAAGAAGAAGTAAAGGATAAGGAGCCTTCAACTCACGAATCAATTGCTCAATTTCCTCATCGCCAAAGGATATATTGATAGTCAATGCAGAACCTGACATCCCCCTGACAATGACCTCTTGCGGCTCGTCCGTCAACCTGAATACCGATTTTAAGGAATCAGAGCCGGGTATGCTTGGAAAGATCAAGGCAGCGGCAGTGCAAACGAAAATGAGTAGTATTAGTTTTGCTCTCAAGTCACATCCCCTTTGAAACGCAATGTATAAATTACTTTATGATAAAGGCTTGACCGATATGATTGGAACATGTTAGTATGGAAAAGTCGTTAAGATATAGTTTGAAATACTAGTTGCCTCACTTTGGATTTTAGGTTATACTATGGTTTGTCGTTGGAATATATAAAAATACTATTACGATTCCGCAGTAGCTCAGTGGTAGAGCAATCGGCTGTTAACCGATCGGTCGTAGGTTCGAGTCCTACCTGCGGAGCCATTTTTATGCTTCCATAGCTCAGTAGGTAGAGTGCTTCCATGGTAAGGAAGAGGTCACCGGTTCGAATCCGGTTGGAAGCTCCAGTGATCTTAAAGAAATTCAAAAATAGGGTTGCATACTGGATACAAATTTGTTACTATAACATTTGTGCGATTCACACAAACCATTATTATATGGCCCCTTGGTCAAGCGGTTAAGACACCGCCCTTTCACGGCGGTAACACGGGTTCGAATCCCGTAGGGGTCACCATGTTTGTTCCTTTTTTTATTTTATTGAACCAAGCAAGTCGAGGAAGCAATTGAGAGAAAGAGGGAGCGTACTCCAGTACGTGACCGAGTGAACGAAAGCAGCTGACAAAGAGATGCGCAGCTTATCACAATTTTAACCTGGTGGGGTAGCGAAGTGGCTAAACGCGGCGGACTGTAAATCCGCTCCCTCAGGGTTCGGCGGTTCGAATCCGTCCCCCACCACCATCTATACATACACCTGGGATGCAGCATATCACGATATTAACATTGGGGTATAGCCAAGCGGTAAGGCAACGGACTTTGACTCCGTCATTCGTTGGTTCGAATCCAGCTACCCCAGCTTTTAATCTAATACACAAAATCCACTAAACCTTCCAAAAAGAAAGGTTTTTTTTATTTCTCCAAAACCTACTCCAAGTGCTTAATATGTTCATACATAAAAATGTTCGATAAAGAGATTAACGGATACTATTAAAGGTATTGTATAATAGAAATACTTATTGAATAATGGGTGCAAAAGTTTTAACCATTGCCTAAATTTATGCGCCAATCAGTCTGCATTTTAATTTCCGGTTATTGATTAACTTTACATCTTACTATTATATGGAAAGTATTTACTTCAATTTGTGTTGTATATATGGTTTTCAGACTGGAGGAAAATAGTATCCTATGCATGATTATATTGAAATGATGCAAAAATTTACGGCTGCCGAGAATAAGCAAGATGCGGAAAGCATGTTAGCCGATATTGCGTTCGCTTTGGATAAATCAGCTATCGTTGCCATCACTGACCGTACCGGAAAAATAACATATGTAAATGAACTATTTGTTAAAATATCAAAGTATGAGGCACATGAACTAATTGGATCTACCCATAAACTTATCAATTCTGGCCTGCATCCGAAGAAATTTTTCAAAGATATGTGGGCGACCATTGGCCGAGGGGAAATTTGGTCGGGTGAAATTCGAAATCGGACAAAGGATGGCAATTATTATTGGGTAGATACAAAAATTGTTCCCTTTTTAAATGAAAAAGGGATTCCTCAGCGCTATATCTCGATACGGTACGATATTACGGAACGTATGCATATGAAAGAAAGGATACATCAGCTTGCTTATAACGATCAGTTAACCTCCTTGCTGAACCGTAAAGCCTTCAGCGAAAAGCTTTATACGGTATTGGAATCGGCCAAAACAAGACAATCCAAGTTAGGATTGGTTTATTTAAACATTGACCGTCTTCGGCATGTGAATGATTCTTACGGTCACAAAATTGGAGACTATGCTTTATCTGTTATTGCAAATCGTTTAAAAACGATTCTCAGCGATGAGGATATAATCGGTAGAATTTCAGGTGATGAGTTTGCCTTTACGTTAATGGATGTTGTAAATGAGGAAGAAGCAGAGCAGTTAACTTTGAAAATAAAGTCTAACTTGGAAATGCCGATTCGTTTTGATGAAGAATCTTTCAGTATTTCCACAAGCTGCGGAATTGCACTTTTCCCGAAGCATGCCAAAACGCCATCGGATCTAATTTTGAATGCGGGAAAAGCACTTCATTATGTAAAGGAGCATGGTGGCGGAGACTATCAAATGTTTGAACCGCGAACTGCTGCAAAAACGTTGGAGCGAATCATTTTGGAGAACGAATTACGTAAAAGTGTCCAAATGGGAAATTTCACGCTTGAATATCAACCGAAAATGAATTTGGTGTATGGTGAATTATCCGGAGTGGAAGCGTTGGTTCGTTGGAATCACCCTGACCTTGGCCGTATTCCTCCTGATAAATTCATCCCACTCGCGGAGGAAACAAAAATTATTCTTCCATTAGGTGAATGGATTTTACGGGAGGCCTGTAAGCAAGCGGCCGCATGGAAGAATCAGGGATATGCACCAATCCGCATTGCAGTAAATATGTCAACGGTCCAACTTGAGGACCCGGAAATCGTAGAGACGATTAAAAGAATTATGTTGGAAGAGGGAGTCGGTCCTGAACAGATTGGGATTGAACTAACAGAAAGCTCCTTCGCGGATCGTGAGGAAATGCGATATACCATTCAACGAATCCGTGATTTAGGTATAGTGGTGGCTATAGATGATTTTGGAACGGGGTATAGTACTTTCAGTTACATCAAGGAACTACCTGCGGATATATTGAAAATCGACATGTCCTTCATCCGTGATATCGATGTGAATGAAAACAGTCAAGCCATCGTTAAAGCGATTGTTACATTGGCTGATACAGCTGGGCTGAATGTAATTGCGGAGGGAATTGAAACGATTGAACAAGTAGGGATTCTTCAGCGACTCGGATGCCGGGAAGGACAAGGCTATTTGTATAGTAAGCCTTTACCGCCTGAAGAAATTGTATATACGTTTCAAAAAGTAGAAAAATGAATAAATATCCGTAAATTTGTCGAGTTGAGCCATTCCCTTTTACGACTTATTATAAGTTTAGGGGGGTTGGTAAAAATGAGAAAATTAGATATATCAATTATTGGTGTTCCACTGGACTACGGACAAAGCCGTAGAGGTGTAGATATGGGACCAAGTGCCATCCGTTATGCAGGAGCTATGAAAAGATTGGAAGCTATTGGACATAATATTCAAGACGAAGGCGATATCCAAGTAAGCGCTCTTGAAACTAAAAATCGAGAAGAAACAAATTTAAAAAACCTTGAAGAAGTTGTACAGGCAACAAGTGAACTTGCCAATCGAGTGGCAGGAGTAATCGAGAATGGTAGGTTTCCGCTTGTGTTTGGTGGAGACCATAGCATCGCTATAGGAACGTTGGCTGGTTTAACTTCTAAATATAAAAACCAAGGTGTCATCTGGTACGATGCTCATGCGGATTTGAATACTGCAGAGACATCCCCGTCAGGTAATATTCATGGCATGCCACTTGCGGTATCTATGGGACTTGGGCATGAAAGGCTTGTTAATACTTTCGGAGATGGACAAAAGGTAAAGCCGGAAAACGTTGTTATTATCGGTGCCCGTTCAGTCGACCCTGGAGAGCGTGCATTAATTAAAGAAAAAGGCATTAAAGTATATACAATGCATGAAATCGATCGTGATGGAATGACATCTGTCATGAAAGGGGCTATTGAATACTTGAAATCCAAAAATCTTGATGGGGTTCATCTGTCATTAGATCTTGATGGGTTGGATCCACTATATACACCAGGCGTTGGGACACCGGTTCCTGGTGGGATCAGTTACCGGGAAAGCCATTTGGCGATGGAAATGCTCGAGGATTCAGGACTTATCACTTCCGCAGAATTTGTGGAGGTCAATCCGATTTTAGATGAAAAGAACAAAACCGCGGATGTGGCGGTTGGCTTAATGGGTTCGCTTTTTGGCGAGAAATTATTATAATAGAAGCTGCTTGGATTTTTCCAAGCAGTTTTTTTAATGAAAGGATAAGGAAAAAGTTCTCAAACTTTGGTAAAATATAAAATAACGATTAAAAAATGAAACCTGTTGAACCCTTCAATCGTATAGAAGGAACAGCCGCATAGAGCGGAGGATGAAAGTCATTGGATGAATTGGTCAATAAACGAATAAATGAAGTGATCAAAGGCAATCAGGATGCATTCGGCGAGATTGTTTCTTTATTTCAACATCGGCTGTATCACGTTTGTTATCGAATGCTTGGCAATCCACAAGAGGCGGAGGATATCGCCCAAGAAGCTTTTGTACGTGCGTATGTGAACATACATACGTTTGATCAGAAGCGTAAGTTTTCCACATGGTTATTCCGGATTGCTACAAACTTATGTATCGACCGCATTCGAAAAAAGAAGCCGGATTATTATTTAGATGCGACTGTACCAGGAACTGACGGCCTTAATATGTATTCACAGATTGCGGCAACAGGCGATTTGCCTGAAGAAGAAGTTGAGCGTATGGAAGCTCAGGAACGGGTCCAATACGAAATTGGCAGACTGCCCGAGAAATACCGGACAGTCATCATATTGCGCTATTTGGAAGAATTGCCGTTGCAGGATATTAGTGATATTTTAGAACTACCGTTAGGAACTGTAAAAACCCGAGTACACCGTGGACGCGAGGCGCTCCGGAAACAGATGGGTAATATGTAGGAGGGAATTAAGTATGAATACGTGTCAGGAACCAGTTATCCATTTAATGCACGCGTATTTAGACGGAGACATTAGCCGCCAAGACGAGCAACAATTGAAAGACCATTTATCGACATGCCCGCATTGCAGGGAAACGATGGATGAATTGAAAGTGTCGGCTTTATTCCTCCAAGGCGCTCCAAAGGTAAAAGCACCGGACGGATTTGTCTCAGGCGTGATGGCACGTCTCCCGAAAGAAAAATCGCAAGCAGGTATACAACGACAATTACGCAGGCATCCAATGTTGGCTGCCGCTGCACTCTTTTTTGTACTAATGAGCGCCACATTCTTTTCCAATTTTAGCGACAACGAGCAGTTTTCAGTCACCAAGCAACCGAATCTCGTCATTGAAGGCGAAACGGTTATTGTACCTGCTGGTGAGGTTGTGAAAGGCGATCTCGTTGTGAAAAATGGAAATCTCCGTATCGAAGGGGAAGTCGACGGCAACGTAACCGTCATCCGTGGTTCAAAATATATGGCATCTACAGCTGTAGTTACAGGGGAAAGTGAAGAAATTGATCGAATGTTTGACTGGCTTTGGTATAAGATTAAAACGACAGTGAAAGATATCTTCCCCGCTTCGAAAAACGAGCCGGTCGAAAAATAGAAAAACAATCGCCTTCCTGACAAGCGGGAAGGCGATTGCTTTTATTTAAGGTATAGAACTGTGGGTTTTTCAAGGATATGATTTTTGCTTTCAAGAACTCTCTAAAGCGCTCAAGAAAGGCAATCCGTGCTCAAGCACTCCCCCAAGCGCTCAAGAAAGGCAATCCGCGCTCAAGAACTCCCCCAAGCGCTCAAGAAAGCCAAACCACGCTCAAGAACTCCCCCAAGCGCTCAAGAAAGCCAAACCGCGCTTAAGAACTCCTTCAAGCGCTCAAGAACTCCAATCCGCGCTCAAGAACTCCCCAAAGCGCTCAAGAAAGCCAAACCGCGCTCAAGAACTCCCCCAAGCGCTCAAGAAAGGCAATCCGCGCTCAAAAACTCCTTCAAGCGCTCAAGAAAGGCAAACCGCGCTCAAGAACTCCCCCAAGCGCTCAAGAAAGGCAATCCGCGCTCAAGAACTCCCCCAAGCGCTCAAGAAAGCCAATCCGCGCTCAAGAACTCCCCCAAGCGCTCAAGAAAGCCAAACCGCGCTCAAGAACTCATCCCACATACTGCAACAAAATCACACTACTATTCGTCCAAATACAGCAGTATATTGAAACCATGGGAACCAGTAAAAACAACTGCCTTATAAATCCAATACTCTCGCTTTAACGGGAGCATTGGAATGGGGCTATATGATATACTATAGTATAAGAATTTGGGATGAAGGTGGGGAAGCGCATGCCTGGTTGGGATATTATAACTAATATGAGTCCGATTGAAATACTTAAAAATATAGTGGATGTGCTTCTCGTTTGGTTCGTTTTCTATAAACTGATCACAATCATAAAAGGGACGAAGGCAGTTCAGCTGTTAAAAGGAATTTTTGTCATTGTGTTCGCGCGCATTCTGACGGAATATCTTGGTCTAAACACATTGGGATGGATGATAGACCAAGTGCTGATGTTCGGTTTCCTTGCGATTATAATCATTTTCCAACCAGAGGTACGAAGAGCACTGGAGCAATTAGGCCGTGGTCGCCTCTTCGCACGATCCGCGATGCAGGAGGAAGAGGAACGAGATCGGCTTATCGAGGCATTTAGCAAATCGGTAAGTTACATGGCGAAGCGAAGGATTGGGGCACTTATCTCAATTGAACGGGAAACAGGGTTGAGCGAGTATATTGAAACTGGAATCCAGATGAATTCAAATGTCAGCTCAGAATTGTTGATCAATATCTTTATCCCGAATACACCATTGCATGATGGGGCTGTCATCTTGCAGAAAAATCGGATTGCCGCAGCCGGTTGTTATTTACCACTTTCCGAAAACCCTTTTATCTCAAAAGAATTAGGGACTCGTCATAGGGCGGCTCTTGGGATTAGTGAAGTGACCGATGCGATCACGATTGTCGTTTCGGAGGAAACGGGTGGTGTCAGCTTGACTGCAAATGGTGATATTAACCGCAATCTCTCGATGGATGAATTCGAAAAGCAGTTGCGACAAGTTTGGTTTGGAGTAGAGACTGAAACATCGCAAACTTCATTCTGGAAATGGGGGAAACGGAAAAATGGATAAGTTTATGGATCGCCCATGGTTTCTCCGGTTCACTGCATTGGCCCTTGCCATTATCTTGTTCTTTTCCGTCAAATCGGAAAACGAAAAAACGAATGGGGCAAGTATAGGCGACGCCGTTGATATCATCAAAGGCATTCCCCTTGAGGTGTACTATGATAAGGATAATTATGTCGTAACGGGAGCACCTGAAACAGTGGATGTTACAATTTCAGGTCCCTCAAGCCTTGTCCAGTCGGCAAAGTTGCTGAGAGATTTTACATTGAAAGTCGATTTAAGAACGGAACCATTGGGCCGCCACACATTGGAAATTAAAACAGAGAACCTTTCCGATAAGTTAGATGTAAAATTGGAACCTAAAACAATAGAGGTACTTTACGAAGAAAAAATCACTCAAACCTTCAGAGTGGATCCAGAATTGAATGAGCGACTGTTGGCGGAAGACTTTAATGTCGTCAAAATGGAAGTCGAGCCGGCAAGAATTGAAGTTACAGGTGCGAAAAGCGTAATTGAGGCAATTAGTTTCGTTAAAGTTTCAGTCACCGGTGATAACGGCATTAACAAATCCTTTAATCAAAAAGCTCGAGTTCGAGTTCTTGACCGGGATCTTAATAAACTAAATGTCAAAATCAATCCTGAAGAAGTAACGGTGATAGTGGAAGTCGAAGAGTATAATACCGAGGTCCCGATTGTTTTGAGGCAAAGAGGAGTCTCAGGTGAAAATGTCACAATAGATTCCATTTCCTCCGATTCGAAAACAGTAAAGCTTCATGGCCCGAAAAAGGTATTGGATACCATTAAGGAAATTGTGGTGGACGTGGATATCTCCAATGTGAAAGAAACCGAATCGGTTGAATTGAACATTCCTAAACCAAAAGGCGTCTCTCAAATTTCGTTAGATAAAGTTAAAGTGAACATTTCCGCTACTGTAAAAAGCATTGAGGATCCACCCGACGTTTCGATGGACACTGCTGATGTTGAAAATGTAACAAAGGAATTTAAAGACATTCCAGTTGATGTGAAAGGGCTGGATGAACGATTCACAAGTGTTTTTCGAAAACCGGCAGATGGGAAAGTAGACTTAACCATCACAGCAAAACCGGAAGTGATTAACGCTCTAAGTATCGCGGATTTCAAAGTGAGTGTCGATGCTTCTAAAGCGGATAGTGAGGGTGAGTATATCTATCCGTTGTCTGTGGAAGGCCCGGATAATATTGCCTGGAAGCTTTCAGAAGAAGAAGTAACGATGGAAGTAAAGCTTGCTTGACGATGAAGAAGCTGTTATACATCATTGAAAGGGAGTATGAATAATGACAAAGTATTTCGGGACGGATGGCGTCCGTGGGATTGCAAATAAAGAACTAACGCCTGAGCTGGCTTTTAAACTAGGAAGAATCGGTGGCTATGTGTTGACGAAGGATGCTCAGGAGCCATCCCAAGTGCTTGTTGGCCGGGATACCCGCATTTCAGGTCATATGTTGGAGAACGCATTGATTGCCGGGCTTTTATCAGTAGGAATTGAAGTAATGAGACTTGGTGTAATCAGTACACCGGGTGTTGCATATTTGACCCGAGCAATGAACGCTGAGGCGGGTGTCATGATTTCAGCATCCCATAATCCAGTTGAGGATAACGGCATTAAGTTCTTCGGTGCGGATGGATTTAAGCTGACGGACGAGCAGGAAGACGAGATTGAAATCCTTTTGAATTCAGATTCAGATCATTTACCACGTCCTATTGGTGGTGAGGTGGGTACAGTAACGGATTACTTCGAGGGTGGACATAAATATATCCAATACTTGAAGCAGACAGTTGACGAGGAGTTCACTGACCTCCATATCGCATTGGATTGTGCGCACGGTGCAACATCTTCTTTGGCAACACATGTATTTGCAGACTTGGATGCAGATTTGACGACGATGGGTGCTTCTCCAAATGGATTGAACATTAATGATGGTGTCGGTTCAACTCATCCAGAAGTTCTAAGTAAACTTGTGGTTGAAAAAGGTGCGGATATTGGACTTGCTTTTGATGGTGATGGAGATCGTCTCATCGCAGTCGATGAATTGGGGCGAATTGTCGATGGAGATCAGATCATGTTCATTATAGGAAGTCATCTCCACTCAAAAGGAAGGCTGAAATCAGATACAATCGTTTCAACAATTATGAGTAACCTTGGCTTTTACAAGGCGTTGGATCAAAACGGTATGATGAGTGTCAAAGCTGCCGTTGGTGACCGATATGTTGTAGAAGAAATGAAAAAAGGTGGTTACAATCTTGGAGGGGAACAATCTGGTCATATCATCCTCCTTGATTACAATACAACTGGTGACGGCTTATTGACTGCCTTACAACTTGTTAACATTATGAAAAGGACAGGCAAGAAGCTGTCGGAACTTGCAAGTGGAATGACGATTTATCCACAGGAACTTGTGAATGTTCGTGTAACGGATAAAAACAAAGTCACTGAAAATGACCGCGTCGCAGCAATCATTAAGCAAGTTGAAGAGGAGATGGCTGGAAACGGCAGGGTACTTGTCCGTCCATCCGGCACAGAGCCTCTTGTCCGAGTTATGGTGGAAGCACCGGATCATGATGCATGTGAACGGTATGTAAACGAAATTGCACAAGTCGTGCGAGAAGAAATGGGAACTGAAGAATGACGGAAAATAGGAACTCCTTGAAAAAGGGTTCCTATTTTTTTTGGATTAAATTATATGAAAAAATCGCATCCTCAGTTGGATGCGATTATATTGCTAAATTAAAATACCCGCTGGAATTTGTTTCGGATGATGATCGCTGTTGAATTCAAGATGAAGAGTGCCACAAGCAGAACGATAATTGTAGCAGCTGCCAAATTGGCGTACTCCGCAACTAATGAAGCGTCTAACGTCCAGTAATAGATTTGAACCGGTAACACAGTAAAGCGATCCAAAATTCCACCCGGGAACGGGATAAGTAAAGCAGGTATGCCTATGACCACAAGAGGAGCCGTTTCACCGATTGCACGCGAGAGAGCAAGAATCGCACCAGTCAAAATTCCTGGAAGTGCTGCCGGTAAGATGACCCGCTGTATTGTCTGCCATTTCGTTGCACCAAGTCCGTAAGCTGCTTCACTTAAAAAGAAAGGAATGGAACGGATTGCTTCTTGGCTCGCAACAATTACAATCGGCAATATCAATAAAGACATCGCCAAACCACCGGCAAGGACAACGTTTCCAAGGTTCATGGCCCGGACAAAAACCGTCATTCCAAGGATTCCATAAACAATCGAGGGAACGCCAGCTAAATTGGAGATGTTCGTTTGAATGAAGTCAAGTACGCGACCTTTCTTTGCATACATCTCCAAATATATGGCGGTGCCAACGCCTATAAACATCGTAACTGGAGCAACAACAAGCATGAGCCAAAATGTGCCTAATATTGCTCCCATAATGCCTGCACGTTCCGGTTGAGTCGATAATTTATTAGTTAGGAAATCAAAATTAATGAAACCAATGCCATCAGCTATGACTTTGGACAGTAAAACGACTAAAAAGAACAGTCCGAAGAAGGCGGCTAACATGAAAATTGTCTTCGAGAATTTATTCAAAAGCAAGCGGAACTTGGTACGACGGATATGTTGTTTTTCGCTCAGTTGATTCATTTTAGTATTCCTCCCTGAATTTCTTGGAAACGGCTCTTGCAAGAAGATTCATAATGAGTGTGAAAACGAATAGGGTCATAGCTACTGCATATAGACTGTAATAGACCGTCGTTCCTGTAGCGGCATCTCCGCCAGTTACTTCAACGATATAAGCAGTCATCGTCTGCATCGATTGTGTAATGTCGAACGTAAAGTTTTTCGTACTACCGCTTGCGATTGTCACAATCATCGTTTCCCCGATGGCACGTGAAATGCCAAGTACGAAAGAAGCGATAATGCCGGATAAAGCTGCTGGTATGACAACTTTCCGTGTCACTTCAAGCTTAGTCGCTCCTAATCCAGCCGCCCCATCACGCATTGCAGTTGGTACTGAGCTCATTGCGTCTTCAGATAATGAGGCAATCATCGGAATGATCATGACACCCATGACTAAGCCTGGGCTAAGGATATTCGTCGCTTGTAGACTTGGGATGAACTCGCGTAATAAAGGCGTCACAAATGTAAAAGCGAAGAAACCGTAGACAATTGTTGGGACGCCGGCAAGTAGCTCAAGAATCGGCTTAACCACTTTACGTACTTTAGGAGATGCATATTCGCTTAAGTAAATAGCCGCCATCAAGCCGATTGGTGCAGCAACCAAAAGTGCGATTAAAGAAGAAGTGACAGTTCCCATCAATAGAGGAAGCACTCCGAATTCAGGGTTCTGGCTAAGTGGCTTCAATACGGTTCCCGTAAAGAAGTCGAGGAATGGCACCCGTTTGAAAAACTCCACCGTTTCGGATAACAACGTCCATATGATGCCAATAGTCGTTAGGACAGAAATTGAGGCGATAAGTGAGAGAAAAATAGGAATTGCTTTTTCAACTTTCCTTTTGATTGAATTCCCGCGTTGGTTTTGGTCGATCATTTCACGGATATTCACTTTATCCTTCTTAGTCATTCCTTGGTTTATCATAAGTGGAACTCCTTCCATTAAGGTACAAGAGGATGAGAGCTTTAAGTCGCCCTCATCCACTTAGTTTATTTTAGGCCTTCTAAGAAGCTGATGTTTTCTTTAACTTCAGTTTCAGGAATTGGAGCAAAGCCCGTTTCGCCTGCAAATTTATTAATATTGTTCATGACGTAAATTGCAAAGTCTTTAACTTGTGGTTTTTCTTTTGCATGGTTCACATTCAAATAAGTGAAGACCGGGCGAGTGAAGTCAGCGTAGTCACCATCTTCAGCAATTGTATCAAGTGCTGGCTCGACAGGACCGTTACCGAAGTCTACTGAAACAGCATTCAACTTATCTTGGTTGTTAACGTAGTAACCGAATCCAAAGAATGCGATACCGTTCTTGTCTTCAGAAACAAGGTTTACAAGAGTTGAATACTCTTGTTGCAAGTTGACAGAGCTATCCATATCTTGCTTATCGAGAATTTTTTCATAGAAGAATTCATATGTTCCGTGGTTTTCATTCGGTCCCATAGCTTTGATTTTTTCGTTTGGCCAATCAGGATTGATGTCTGACCATTTTTCGACTGTGCTATCTGCAAGGAAAATGCTGATCAATTCTTCAGGTGTCATTTCAGTTGCCCAATCGTTGTCTTTATTGATAACGAATGTAAGACCATCTAAAGCAACTTTCAATTCTTTCACTTCAATACCAAGCTTTTCTGCTTCAGCAGCTTCTTCATCTTTAATGTTACGGGATGCATCGTTAAAGTCCGTTCCGTTTTCAACAAGGAATTTCTTGAAACCTGCGCTTGTTCCAGCACGGCTCACTTCTACGGATACGTTCTCTTGTTCGTTAATCATGTATTCTTCAGCAAGACGAGCCATAAGCGGGTACACAGTTCCGGAACCGTCGATGGCGACGCTGCCTTCCAGACTTGCGCTTTTCGCGGACGCATTATTCTTTTCCGATTTGGCGGAATCGTCATCTTCACCACATGCCGCAAGAACTACCGCAAAAGCAGCGATGATCATGAATAAAAGAAACTTGTTGAACTTCATTGATAAATCCTCCCCTGAGTTATGTTCTAATGTAAATGAAGGATTTCTCCCTCACAACTAATATCTTAAAGGATGATTATTAAGTGAGTGTTGTTAAAATGTAAATGTATTGTAAATATATTGTTTTATGAATAAATAAAAACCCGCTTTTAATAAGCGGGTTTTTCATTCATCCGAATCGACCATTAATATAGTCGTCCGTCAACTTATCTGAAGGGGTATTGAAGATTGTTGTTGTCCGATCTTCTTCAATCACTTCACCGTTAAGGAAAAATGCAGTGCGATCGGAAATACGAGCGGCTTGCTGCATATTATGTGTAACGATAGCGATTGTCACATCATTTTTAATGCCATGAATCAATTCTTCGATTTTATGAGTAGAAACCGGGTCAAGCGCAGAAGTCGGTTCGTCCATCAAGATCACTTCTGGATCGATCGCGAGGCAACGGGCAATACATAACCGTTGTTGTTGTCCACCAGAAAGGCCGTACGCGCTTTTATGGAGACGGTCTTTCACTTCATCCCATAGAGCAGCTTTCTTCAAGCTTTCTTCTACTATCATATCGAGCGTAGCTTTGTTACGAATGCCATGTACCCGCGGACCAAACGCGATATTTTCATAAATCGATTTTGGAAATGGATTCGGCTTCTGAAATACCATGCCGACTTTGGAACGTAAAATTTCTACAGGCATTGCTTTCCCCAAGATATTATTCCCTTTGAAAGTGACATTGCCTGAAATGGTGACATCCGTTGCAGTTTCGACCATTCGATTCAACGTTTTTAGAAATGTCGATTTCCCACAACCGGACGGGCCGATAATCGCAGTCACTTCGCGTTCGTTAATGTCCAACTCAATATTTTTCAAGGCATGTGATGTGCCGTACCATAGATTTAAACCATTCGTTTCATAGATCGGCTTTACCCAATTTTCGTTCTTGACGACTGATAACGTCTTTTCTTTTCTTCGTTCATGCACTAAAGTCATTTGCTATCCTCCTATTGGATTGAGACTTTAGTTAAAGTATAGAGAATGAATGTTGAGTGGATATGAAGGGTTTGTAAAGGATTTGTAAAAGAGGATTAATAGACCGATTTAGTGTGAGTCGGTGATATCGCGCAGAAGGTCGGTGATAAGTTACTTCTGACAATTAAAAAGACTATCCCCCTTCGGATAGTCCTCAATTTCAATCGAAAATATACTTTAAAGCCTTCACCGCTTGGTCGACGTTTTCAACGGTGGCATGTGCTTTGCGTGATAGTTCTTTCAGTGGGTGATGATGCTGCTCGTTACGGATCAGGATGAGCGGCTTCCCATAGGCCACTGCGGCACTCGCATCCATTGCCGTGTTCCATTGCTTATATTGTTCCCCGAAAAGCGCGATGACAAGATCCGCCTTCTTCATTAAAATCTCAGTACGCAAGTTATTGAAGCTTGAAGCGGCGGCATCTTTGAAGATGGCATTCGGTTGCTTGCCTAAAATCTCTTCCCCGATATTGTCGGAACGGTCGTGGTCTTCCATCGGTCCGACGAAATCGATTGGCAACTTCAAAGCTGCTGCCTTCTGCTTCACCTCTTCACGCCACGAAGTATGGATTTCACCAGCAAGATATACAGTCAATCTCATTAAAAATCCCTCCTCTATATGTTAGCTCCATTATAGCATTCATTCCCAAATAAGATTGCCTGCAACTGCCTGAAAGATTAGAATATAGGTAAGGGGGTAGTCTTTATGAAAATTATTTGGAGTAATGGGAAGCTATATACGATGGAAAATGAAGGAGAAACAGTAGAAGCGATTCTAACCCAAAACGGTAAAATCATTGCAGTTGGCAATTATGATGAATTGGTGAATGAAGCGGATATGGGGATTAGCCTAAAAGGGGCTGTCCTTTATCCAGGGTTCATCGACAACCATATGCATATGATTGGGCATGGGCAGAAATTGCTCAGTTTGGATCTGTCCAAGGCGAAGTCTGCTGATGACATGATGGACATGCTCATGAATGCCCATCCTGATTTGAAAGAGGATGAGTGGTTCATTGGCGAAGGATGGAATGAAAACAATTTTTCCGATAAAAAAATCTTTACGCGCTACGAACTGGATAAGGTGACAACTTCACCGATGTTGCTGAAACGGACATGCAGGCATGCAGCGCTTGTTAACTCAAAGGCTTTGGAGCTTGCCGGTATTACGAAAGATACACCTGATCCGGATGATGGGGTGATCGGGCGGGATGAAAATGGAGAGCCGAACGGTTTGCTGAAGGAAGGCCCGATGGATCGACTGTTGCAGCTAATACCGGAACCGACAGAGGAAATGCTCACGAAGGCGCTTGAGAAATCGGTGGATGATCTGCTGTCGCTTGGACTGACGGGTGCTGTTACGGATGACCTTGGTTATTATGGCGATTATAGAAATCCGCTACAGGCATTTAGAAATGTACTTGGTGAAGAGAAGAAATTCCGTGCTCATTTATTGCGCAGGTCGACCGTATTTACGCAATTGATGGAAGATGAAGCGACTTATGATGAACCTTGGATTGAGCCGGGGGAAATGAAGTTCTTCATCGATGGTGCGCTTGGTGGAAGCACTGCACTGTTAAGCGAACCTTACGCGGATAATCCATCCACTTCAGGTACAGCTGTAGTAACAGATGAGGAAATTGATGAACTTGTGGCGACTGCCCGTAAATATGGACAAGCTGTTGCGATGCATATGATCGGGGACGGGGCTGTTGAGAAAGGATTGGACGCAATCGAACGTCATCCAGTGCCTGAAGGGAAGCGCGATCGACTTATCCATGTGAATGTGTTGCGTGATGATTTGGTGGAGCGAATGAAAAAACTTCCAGTCGTGCTCGACATTCAGCCAGTTTTTGTATCATCCGATTTTCCGTGGGTGATGGACCGCTTAGGAGAAGAACGTTTGGACTGGGCATACGCGTGGAAACGTCTTCTTGATGAAGGCTTCATTTGTGGGGCTGGGTCAGATGCGCCAATTGAGGAGGTCAATCCGTTATTAGGTATATATGCGGCAGTGACGAGGAGGAAACCTAACGAGACGCATGAAGGGTATTTGCCGAAAGAGAAGCTGAGTCGATTTGAAGCGGTCGGTTTATTCACAACGGGTGCTGCCGCAACAATCGGAAAGGCGGATTCCCGAGGGAAGCTCTCAGTCGGTTTCGATGCGGACTTTACGGTTCTTGATAAGGATTTGTTTGAGGTGGATGAAGAGGAAATCCTTGATGCGACTGTTGTTTTGACGGTTGTAGCGGGAGATTTGATGTATCCAAGATGATAACATATTTGGGGGAAGATAACATGATGGTAATCGTCTGTTATCTTCTTTTTAGTATGTTAGATATTCAAGAAGGAAAGGGGAGAAATGTATGGGCTTTGAAATAAGAGCAATACAACCAACAGATTTCAATGATTTAGTCGAATTGATGAGTGAATTAGGTTACCCCACCACACTTGAAGAATTAACGAAACGATTAGAGTTACTACTAAGTCATGAAGATTACGAAGCATTAGTGGTTGTTAAGAACAATCGAGTTATAGGTTTTGCAGGGGTGTGCAAGGCACTTGCTTTCGAATTTACAGGTACATATATACGTATTATTGCATTTGTTGTAAGTTTTAGAGAACGCAGGCAAGGAATTGGAACAATGCTATTAAAGGCTTGTGAAGATTGGGCAATTCAACAAGGAGCAGTAGCTATAACTTTAAATAGTGGTAATAGAGAAGAACGGCAACCGGCACATACTTTCTATACCAATAATGGCTATGTAGGTAAAAGCACGGGATTTACAAAAGGTATAATTTGAATCAGAATCGTCCGTAGTCGGTCGTGATAGCTTCATAAAGATATACCAATGTAGACAATGAATAATGGGGGATACTATGTTTTATAGAAGAAAGTTTTATACGGTGAAAAAAGAGTTTGTTGAGAACTTTAATGAACATTTTAATAAAACCAACTTGCCTAACCAGCTTAAATACGGTTCTCGATTAATCGGTCGTTGGATGAAAGAGAATGAAGACGATACTGTCGAGGTTTTTGCTATTTGGGAATATGACAGCTATGAGGACTATTTGAAAATCGAAACCCGAATAAGAAATGATTACGCTCATGTGGAGCGTGTTAAAGACTGTTATGCAAAGAATGGTGGTCGAGACTACGTATTAAAGAAATACATATTAGAGGTTAAAAATGAAATATTAACATCAACTGTAGAAGAGAACGTATAAGGTTATGTTTAACCAATAACTCTGCATTGCATAGGAGAGTGGAAATGATACAGTCTTTTATATTCGACATGGACGGCACACTTTTTCAAACAGATAGAATCCTAAAATTAGCGCTCGATGATACGTTTGAACACTTACGATCAATGAATAAATGGGATAGCGCTACACCTATTGAGAAGTATCGGGAGATAATGGGTGTTCCGTTGCCAAAAGTATGGGAAACATTGATGCCCAATCATTCAATGAAAGAAAGGGAGCTCACGGATGCGTATTTCCTTGAAAGGTTACTTGAAAATATAAGAAATGGGAACGGTGCTTTATATCCGGGTGTCAAGGAACTCTTCGGTTATTTGAAAGAGAATCAATGTTCGATCTACATAGCGAGCAATGGGTTAGTTGATTACCTTGAAGCTATAGTGAGCTATTATTGTTTAGATCGTTGGGTTACTGAAACATTTAGTATTGAACAAATTGACTCATTGAATAAAGTGGATCTCGTCCGTAGTATTGTAAAGAAATATGGTATTACAAAAGGGGCAGTGGTGGGTGATCGGATTTCAGATATCAATGCAGCTAAAGAGAACGGGTTATTTGCAATAGGTTGTAACTTCGATTTTGCCAGGGAAGATGAAATGGCTCAAGCTGATATAGTAATCGATGGCTTGCTTGAGTTAAAAACAATGATAGGCATGAAAAGTTAACAATTATTGGAGTGAAAATAAATGATAGTACTAAGTTATAAACCGTTAATAGAGGGAGAAAATGTTCGCCTAAGACCATTTAAGACTGAGGACTTCCCTTTCATAGAGGAGTGCTTGAAGGATCCGGAAGTACTTAAACTGACAGGAAGCACAACAGATTTTGACTGGGATTTCATTCGCAATTGGTACGAAACAAGGAATGATCAAACGGATCGCTTGGATCTTGCGATTGTTGATCCTGCCCAAGACGTCTTAGTGGGAGAAGCGGTAATCAATTTATATTATGAAGAAAATCATAGCATGAATTTCAGAATCCTGATTGGGCCGAGGGGAAGAAATCGGGGACTTGGGACGGAGGCTACTCACCTTATTGTTGATTACATATTTGGAAATACGACGCTTCACGAACTGACCTTAAGTGTGTTTGACTTTAATCCAAGGGCGAGGCATGTTTATGAAAAGGTTGGTTTTGTGCCTGTAAGCGTTGATAAAAATGATCTGGAGTACGAAGGGGAATGGATCGACTCGATTAATATGAAATTGACAAGGGAAAATTGGCAGGGACTCAACAATATTCGCCATCTGAAAAGGTGAGTCGGTGATAAAGTGGGCTAAGTCGGTGATAACCACATGAGAGTCGGTGATAAACCCTCGAAAGTCGGTGGTAAACAGCCGAGAGTCGGTGATAACTCCCGTAAGACTGTGAAAACGTATCTGCCCGAAGATGCGGCTCGCTATTCTTGGGATGCAGTATGATAAACTGTAGAAAATTGTCATGATAGGGCGATAGTTGATGAAATTTAGAAGGGGAGTGAGTAACGATGGACGGACGTAATCGAAGCGATGTAAAACCTGGATTAAAAGTTGCTGTCATTCTTAAAAAAAATCAGCGTACAGGAGTTAAAACGGAAGGAGTCGTAAAGGATTTATTGACCAATTCAAGCTTCCATCCGCATGGTATAAAAGTTCGACTAACAGACGGGCAAATCGGAAGGGTCAGCGATATTTTAGAGTGAAATTTGTCGTCTGAAATTAATCTCGTACAAAGAAGCCGGTTCCACTTCCAAAGCGAGTACTCGCGCGTCCAAAGAAGCCGATTTCACGTCCAAAGCAGGAACCAATTACTGCTGATTAGAAGTTTTATAACATTCGCCGAATGGATCATTCCATTCGGCATTTTTTATTTCCAGCTCATCAACCAATAGTTTCCAAAATATTGTATACTGTTTGAAAGAGAGGGCTACAAAAAAAGGGGGGAACCACCTTGAAAACGTTTTGGGGGATATTGTCGGTTTTATTCATATGGGCTTTAATTTTTCCAATTGCCGGGCTTGCTGCGTTTTTTCTATATGTTTCAAATCAGGGATATTTTGTACCTCTTGTCATCGCGGCGTACCTATCATTTGGAGCAATACTTGTCATGGTACGTTTTGAACTGTTCAAGTATAAAAAGTATTTCTGGATTGGCACGGCTGCTCTTATCGCCATCTCGCTTGTTTTCACAATTCCAAGTGTCTATGAGAAAACACGGCCGACAATTACGGATGGTCAGGTTAATCTCACTGATTATCAGCCATTTGAAAAGGGAACAAAGGCTGTTTGGATGGAGAAGCCGGCATCATTGAAAATTGAAGATGATTTACCAATAATCGACGGTGCAACAGCACTATATCCGATTTACGCCGCATTCGCACAATCTGTTTATCCGGAAAAGGAATACCAGCCTTATGACAGCGAAGTAATGTCCAATCGGACTGGTGCTGCTTATACGAACTTGATAAACGGGGATGTGGATATCATTTTCGCATTGGGACCATCTACAACACAACTGAATCAGGCGGAAAGTGCAGGTAAGGAATTGAAGCTGACACCGATTGGGAAAGAGGCATTTGTTTTCTTCGTAAATTCCAAAAATCCTGTGAAGAGTTTGACGGAGGATGAAATCAAAGGGATCTATTCCGGGAAGATCACAAATTGGAAAGACGTCGGTGGAAAAGACGATGAAATCCGCGCATTCCAACGTCCTGAAAATAGCGGAAGTCAAACCGCCTTGCAAAGCTTCATGGGGCTGACTCCAATTATGAAGCCCCCGACTGAGGATGTCATGTCGCTTATGGGAACTATAATCGGTGAAGTGTCCGACTATAAAAATCATAAGAACGCGATCGGGTATACGTTCAGGTACTACTCGACACAAATGGTGAAAAATAATAAGATCCGCCTGCTGAGCGTGAATGGTGTCGAACCGACAGTGGAAACAATCCGTTCAGGTGAATATCCGATTACAAGTGAATTCTATGCAGTAACAGCGGGCAGCGATAATCCGCATGTTGAAGCGTTCATTGAGTGGATATTGTCGGATGAAGGGCAAGAAATAGTGGAGAAGACGGGATATGTACCTGTCGGAAAGTGATGATGAATGAGGGAGAGTTGAACATGAATTTTACTGTCACATTGGGAATTAAATATCCAATCATCCAAGCCCCGATGGGAGGTGTGACGACTCCGCGATTCGTGGCGGCTGCTGCGGAGGTGGGAATCCTTGGTTCCATCGGGGCAGGTTATCTTTCCGGAGAGGCGACAAGGGTATTCATCGAGGAAGTGAGAAAGCTAACGGATAAACCAATTGCCGTCAATCTATTCGTGCCTAACGATGTGGAAATGGATCAAGAACTTATGCGCCAGGCATATCTTGGCTTGCAATCGGTCGGCAAGAAGCTTGGCATGCCTTTTTGGAGAGCACCTTTGTCGGAACCTTCTTTTCACGAGCAAATCGAAGTCATTATTGAGAAACGCGTTGAAATTTGTTCATTTACATTTGGATTGCCTGACGAGGAAGTAATTCGTAAACTCAAAAAGCAAGATATCTATTTAATAGGCACAGCAACGACGGTGGAGGAAGCAGTGATGGCTGAAAAAGTAGGCATGGATGCGGTTGTGGTTCAAGGTAAGGAAGCAGGAGGTCATCGAGGGTCATTCCTTTGTGAAAAGCTTGTTCCGCTTGATGAATTATTACGTACAGCAGTAGAAGTTGTAAGCATTCCAGTGATTGCAGCTGGCGGGATAGCGAACAAAAAGCAAATGGATACTCAACTTCTTCGCGGTGCAGCAGCCGTCCAAATCGGCACAGCATTTCTTGCGACAGAAGAAAGTGGAGCACATCCCCTTTACAAACAAGCAGTCTTAGATGCAACTGAAAACAATACTGTCCTGACAAAGTCTTTTTCAGGAAAATCAGCAAGAGGTATCAGAAATCAGTTTATCGATATGATGAATGGTGTACCAATTGCTCCGTATCCATATCAAAATGATTTGACGAAAAAAATCCGAACTGAAGCGGCGGCTAAAGGTCGTCCTGAATTCATGTCTTTATGGGCGGGGGAAAGTGTGCATGAAACAGTTAGTGGAACGGTCATGGAAATTGTAGAGAAATTCATTAACTAAAAAAGAGGCGTGAGAACGCCTCTTTTTACATATACCATAATAATTCATACTTCATTTTCTTACCCTTTTCACTTTCCTGTTCGACGACGTTCCAAATTCCGTTCTCTTTCAGCACTTTATAATAGAAATTTGTCCCGTCGGCTCTTTTGAAAAGGATAAAACCTTCATTATCTCTAACGAACGTCACTGGATCAATGACGTTTTTGTATGGGGGTTGTATTTCGGGGCTCAGGATATTAATGATAATTTCCTCCGCGATATGCGCAAGAGAATCATACTCATTGTTCTTTTCCGCTTTGTAACGTAACTGGTTGTAGTTATATTGTTCGTATGGCAATAAGTTTAAGCGGAACGATTTTTTAATATCAATTATTACTTCTTTATAAAATTGCTTTACGCTCTTTTCTTCCTCATCGCCAACGTGGGAAAACTCTAAAAGCTGAGCCCCTTTTGAATTAAGGCCAAACTTCAATGTCTCGTTGCCATAAGGCGGATTCTCCGAAGTTTCGAATGTTTTCACGCGAACCTCCACGACGAAGGCAAATTCGCCTTCCTTTTCCCTCTTGACGGCAACTACTTCCGCATCATGCAACTTGTAAGGTTTATCGTATCCATAATGATCGATAATTCCTTGTGCTATAAAAGGCTGAAGTGTGACCAACAATGCATCTTCAAGGGATTCAAGGTTAGCAATCGGCTCGTTTGCTTTCGGTACAAGAGGTTGGAGGAGAGTTGTCAGTACAAGAAAAAAGCTTAAGAAGTAAAATCTTTTCAATCTAAATTCCTCCTTGTCCTATTTTAAACTTAGCGTTTCCATTGTGAATAAAACAATACGCTATTGAAAACAGGTATTAGCAGATTATCGAAGTTACGTTATAATGGAAAAAATGAAAAATCCGTATCGGGGGATCATATGAAGAAATACATCGGTGAAATCGGGTTAATCCTAACTGCAATAATTTGGGGAAGTGGGTTCGTTGGAAGTGCGGTGGCACTCGATACATATACTCCGTATCAAATTTTGGCTGGGAGATTTTTAATTGGTGCTGTTTTACTATGCGCCGTTTTTTATAAGAAATTAAAATTCATCTCCAAAAGTGCACTAATCAAAGGAGCAATATTGGGGGTGTTTTTGTATATCGCATTTGCGTTGCAAACTGTCGGACTTCAATTCACAACACCATCAAAAAACGCATTTTTAACAGCTGTGAACGTTGTTGTCGTACCGTTTATTGGGCTTGCGATTTATAAAAAGAAGCTTGATGCTTTTGAATTGACGGGCGCTTTCCTCGCAATGTTCGGAGTGGCAGTTTTATCGCTTCAATGGTCGGCTGGGGTGAATTTTGGTGACTTTCTATCGTTCTGTTGCGCAATCGCATTCGCATTCCATATTTTTTACACAGCACAATTTGTGAGGCAGGAAAATCCAATCGATTTAACGATTGTTCAAATGACGACAGCTACTGTCATTGGGATCATAGTCGTTTTAGTGAAGGGCGAAATGGCGTTCAGCATGCAGCCTGGAGGATTGACGTCTTTATTATATTTAGGTGTTTTCTCGACAACAATTGCGTTTTTATTGCAGACAGTTTCTCAGAAGTTTATCACGGAAACGAAAGCGGCGATTATCCTATCTACTGAATCCTTATGGGGAATGGTCTTCTCTGTCATTTTGTTAAGTGAGATAGTTACAGTTAAGATGGGCATCGGGGCGGTTTTGATACTTGCCGCAATCATCTTATCGGAAACGAAATTAAGTTTTTTGAATAGAAAAAAAGCAGGTTTAATTAAAATTGAACCTAAGTAAGGATGGGGTGGGGTTGTGTACAGTGTTCGGGAAAGAGATGAATGTTTCTCAAGAATCATCGAGGAATTTCAATCGAATAATTTGATTGAAGGGGTTGTCCAGTTGGGCTCTGGAGTGAAGGGGTACAATGATGCATACTCCGACATTGACTTAATGGTGTCTACTTATAGAACGGAAGACGTAAATGACGCGAAACAAGCAATTTATGAGATTCTTACAAAGTTCAATCCTGTTTATATTAAGGAAAAGCAATTTACACAACAAATCTTCCTATTCATTGTGTTCATGGAAGACTCACTGGAACTAAATATTTCTGTTTTGCCAAGTACGTTGTTGAATGTAAAATCGCCTTTGTGGAAGGTCGTTGTTGATAAAAGCGGAGAAGTTTTTAAGAAAATGCAAGCTGAAAATGAGGCGTTTCAAAATAAGCCAGTCCCATATGAGGTGAATATTGATATTCCGTTTGAATTCGCTTATTGTGCATTAAATATAAAGAAAGAGTTGAAGAGAAGTAATCTTATCTACGGATTGAAGATGCTTGAGAATATGAGAGAGTATGTTTTACTTGTTCAGGCGATGAATGAAAAAAAGAAATTACATCAATTTAAAGCGTATGACAGTTTGGATCCTTCATTCATTAGTGCGTATCTTTCCACTTATCCAGATGAGGTGACGGTTGATAAATTGATAACCTCGGCTGATCAGCTAAAAGTACTTTTTGTGGATACTGTCGAGAAAAACCCTTCCATAATGATGGATGAAAGGTTATTTGAATTGTTAAAATAAAATTGCAAGGAAAGATCGAGGGAATTGATCAATTATTAAACAAAGGGGAGAAAGAAATGGAAACACGTATTGAGGAAAGCAAAGGGTTTACAGTTAGAGGGTATGAGGTAATGGGGCCAGTATCCGCAATCCCGGCGGAATGGGATCGGTTAATTAAGGAAATTAACGAGAAAAATGTTGTTGTGGAAGAATCATTCGGTGTTTGCTTGAAAATGGAGAACGATATCATCCATTATATTGCGGGACTAAAAGAAGAGTTAACGGAAGGATTCCCGGACACGAAAGAAGTAGTCATTCCAGCAGGCAAGTTCATCGTTGCGACGGTAGAGGGTGGTATTCCGGGAATCCCGGCTGCGTATGATTACATCATTCAATTGGAAGGCATTAAACTACGGGATTGCTATGATTTCGAACGCTACGTGCATCCGGCTGGCGTTTCGGAGGATGTTATTGAGATTTGGATGCCGATTGAGTAAGTAATTTCAAAGGGGATAGAACTGATGGAGACGCGAATTGAACATGTTGAACAATTCACTGTAAAAGGATATGAAATGCACGGGCCGGTTACTCATATTCCGAAGCTATGGGATGAATTGAACAGGGTTATTCAGGAAAAGGGTGCTTCGCCTGAAGAGTCCTTTGGAATTACGTTAGGTATGGATAACGGAAACTTCCACTACTTGGCGGGGATTAGATCCGATTTTGCGGAAGGGTTTTCGGATACGAAGGAATTTTTGATTCCATCCGGTAAATTTATTGTTGCAAAGGTCGAAGGTGGAGTGGAAGATATACCTGCTGTATTTAATGCGTTGCTGCGTAATCCAGATGTAAAATTTAGACATAGTTATGGGTTTGAACGATATATCCATCCTGTGGGAACAGAAGGGTACGAGATAGAAGTTTGGGTGGCGATTGAGTAAGTAGATCTGGCTGCTTTTAGCCGGGTCTTTTTTTATTTGGTCCCCAAATCTGAATCCAAATGGTTTCCGTAACGTAGAAATGAATATAGGTGGTTTTGTATGGATTAATTTGGGGGTGAATACATGTGGGTTGTGATATTTCCAATAGTCATCATATTGCTTTTATTGAATGTGGTTTATTGTCTAATTAAGATTAGCAATCAACTAAAACTAATTTCGGATCATTTCAATGTGAAAGAAAAAGAAGCGGTAATCGTTACAATTAGTGACGAAGAAATTGAAAAAGAATTAGAAGACGAGTTTTTGATGAAGTAAAAGCAGCATGTGACAGGGGTGGCAGCATGAAAGAAATATACAGGAAGACATCGATTGTCAGTTTCATAGGTGGAACAGGATTGACCCTTTATTGTATTCTCTATTATTTCATATGGTATGAAGGATTTACCGTAAATGGGGATGTATTGGTTGAATTAGGGATAATTGGAGTGTTTTCACTTGGGGCAGGGGTTTATTTCAAAAAAGCGTACGAAAAAATGATAGACCAACCTATAGTCAACAGTGAACTAAATATGGAAAACGTTGAGGAACTAATTCTTAAGCGAGTGCCATCCCTGCTTCCCAAGTTGTACAATGTCGATCATAATGGACAACCGCTGTTTCAAATAAAACCTACAAAAGGACAGTTTCGTAATGGTCTGCTTCTATTCCAATCATTTGAAAAAGGGATGTTTTTTCCGGTGAACTATGACATTGCAGCGTTGGACGGCAGTATCATGGCGACCTTTCAACTCAAAAACAATGTAAAACAATTTACATTAACATTAAAGAAGACCGATGGCACGGTCATAGGGCGATACATCCAGCAACTATCCAAATCAGCAATGAAAAACAGGGGAACACTTTATCATGCAGATGGCTCAGTTTGGCGGCAACTTGAAGCGAAAAACATGGCTGGCGATATCGATGTGATAGATGAGGAAGGTAGTCGAGCAGCTTCCTATCGCTTTGGATTGTTTCCTTACGCAACACTTCCTGCATTCCAAAGTACTGCCCACCATGAACATGTTCGTTTTGGGACACAGATCTCAAACGTAGAAAAGCTTGCTTACACCATGATTTTCTTTTTTTGGTTGGAAGGGTAAGGGAAATAAAAAACCACCAAGTTATGGTGGAGGAAAGTCTATTAACTCTGTATAAGCAGCAAGATAATCGAAGACAGAGATAGACATGCACTTGCTAAAAATAAAAACGCCAATACTTGCTTTGGATTCAGTCCGGCACGCAACAGACGATAGTGGATTTGGCTAGCGTCTGCTTGATAGATCGACTTGCCTTGCACATAACGTCTAACTATGACAAATAGGTTATCGAAGATTGGCACACCCAAAGCCAAAATAGGAATAAACAATGATAGAACGGTAGCCTGTTTAAAGGCACCATCCAAGGCGATGACTGCAAGGATGAACCCAAGAAAACTGGCACCTGCATCTCCCATAAATACCTTTGCGGGCGGTTTATTAAAGCGTAAATAGGCAGCGGTGATACCGACTAAAACAATGGCCATCATGGCGGAATTCGACTGACCTTTCGTTAAAGCGACAATAAAAAGGGTAACAGCAGATATCGCGACAAGCCCTCCTGCAAGTCCATCCATACCATCGGAGAAATTAATGACGGTCGTCACTCCGAATATCCAAAGAATCGTTAATATAAACTGAAGTATAAACGGCAGAGATACATATTCACCCGAGAGTGGGTTTACGAAACCGTTAAATGTGATACCTGAAGCAAAAACTAAAATTGCGGCAGATACTTGCACAATGAATTTGGGAAGTGCCGGAAAATCCTTTCCTTTCGTTTTGAACCAATCATCAATCGTTCCAATGGTTAATAACAATACCCCTCCTCCAAAAAGTGCACCGGTTTCCCAAGTTATCTCTTTAGTGAAAAGCAGATAAACAAGAAAGAAACCAATAAAAAGGGCATAGCTTGCTGTCAGCGGAATCGGTTCACGGTGTAATTTACGTTCGACATTTTCCTGTGGCTTGTCCACAAAGTCAAGATGGAAAGCAAGCTTTCGCAATGGGGGAATTAAACCATATACAACTAAAAACGATGCCAAAAATGCCAATATGTAAAAGATCTTTCTCACCACCATATTAATAGTTGTCTATTATTATACGGAATTTTACTAATATTGTCGATATATGTCTATGTATATATATGGACGTATTACTGTAAGTAAAGTTTCCTCACAATTATAATTGACTCTCACGTTACGTCATGCTTTATAGTCAGTAGTGAAGGGAGGCGGGAACTATGAAAGTTAAGGAAGTGGCTGATTTGACCGGTGTGAGTGTGCGCACGCTCCACCATTATGATGAAATCGGTTTGCTTGTCCCGGACAACGTTACAGAGGCGGGATATCGGGTTTATTCGGATGAAAACTTGACTACCCTCCAACAAATCTTATTCTTTCGTGAAGTGGGCTTCCCTTTGAAGAAAATAAAGGAACTACTTAAAAGTCCGTCATTCAATCGGTTGGAGGCATTCGAGCTGCAACGTGAAATGCTGCTTGCAAAGCGTCAACAATTGGAAGTGATGATTGCGACAATCGACAAAACGCTACAAGCGGAGAAAGGAGAAATGATAATGACGAACGAAGAGAAATTTAAAGGGTTTGACTTTAGTTCAAATCCATATGAGCAGGAAGCGCGGGATCGATGGGGAGATGAAGCGGTTGACAAGGCGAACAAAAATGTTTCCTATTTCGGTGAGAAAGAACAGCAGGAGATGAACCGAATTTACTCCAATTTGGCGGCACTGCGTGGTACAGATCCAGCTTCAGCAGAGGCGCAGGCAGCAATTGCAGATTGGTACACATTTTTAAATAAAATCGCTCACTACTCATTGGAGGCATTTGCCGGATTAGGTGAAATGTATGTCGCAGATGAGCGATTCATGAAGAATATTGACCAATTCGGGGAAGGTTTGGCTGTATTCATGCGAGACGCTATGAAAGTCTATGCGGAAAAAAATTGACTGATATAAATGCCGTAGGAAGCTATTCTTACGGCGTTTTTATTTTTTTAAAAAAACAAGAGATTGTTTCCACGATAAGTAGTATAATAGGGAAACCACTAACAGGTCAGCAGTCAATTATCTCACATCATTTGCGTTTAAGGATTGAAAATCTTTAGTGTTATGAAACTCCAAGTGGGGTTCAAACGTATAATAGATATAGATAAGCATAACTGTCCGCCAAGCATCATGCCTACAACTTAAGTCTTAGAATGTTTCCTCCTGCAGACGGTTTAGCTTCCGGAAAAAATTGTACATACTTGTAGACAGAGATGAGTTAGGGGTTGGGGAGATGGAAAAAACAATTTATATTGTACTTACTGACACCGGCACGTTACTGTCAAAGGCGATCGGAATGTATACGAGGAAAGATTTAAATCATGCCTCAATCGCTTTTGATGAGGAACTGACGGAAATATATAGCTTCGGACGGAAACAGCAATACAATCCATTTATCGGTGGATTTGTACGAGAAAATGTAGCGGAGGGCATTTTTCAAGATGCCGATTGCGCTGTGTATCGGTGTGAAGTTTCTGATGAAGCATACTCACGAATTCGCGAGAAAATACTTCAATTCGAATTGAACCAAAGCATATATAAATATAATTTTATAGGGTTGTTCGGCGTTGCTTTGAATAAAGAGATACGTCGTGAACGAGCATTTTTCTGTTCGCAATTCGTAGCGACAGTTATGCAGGAAAGTGAAATGCATCGTCTTTTGACAACGCCTTGCCTAACAATGCCACATCATTTGACATGCATACCTCATTTGGAGTTAGTTTACGAAGGTGCCCTTCAAACTTATTTAGAACAAGTTAGAGAGCCTCAAGCGGAACGACCAATACGCATGGGACTTATAAAAAGTTTGGCGTTTAGACTACTTGCTTAATGAAAGCTTTTCCATTACGGGAAGCTTTTTTTAGGTTTTAATGCGATAATGAAAAAAAGACGAATAAAGGATGACACGATGACGAAAACAATAGATGTACAAGTAAATGCACAAAGTATAGCGGCGTTTAAGAAGGGATATCCACTTATATTAAAGGATGCTGTGGTGAATCCGGAAGTGCTGAAAGAGGAAGGCACGCTCATCCGCTTAATCGATAAATACCGTAAGTTTGTCGCGAAAGGCTATTATGGCAATCAAAACAAAGGTATCGGATGGGTATTGACGAGGGATGACAATGAGGAGATTGACTTTGAATTTTTCGAATCAAGGATCTCAGGAGCCCTTTCACGCCGAGAGTCTTTTTTCGAAGATAGCGAGACGACCGCATTCCGTGTCTTCAATGGTGAAGGCGATGGGATCGGCGGATTGACAATCGATTATTTTGACGGCTTTTACATGGTCAGCTGGTATAGTGAAGGCATCTACTCGATGAAGCATCACGTTTATGGAGTTTTGGACAAACTTGTGGACTACAAGGCAATCTATGAGAAAAAGCGATTCGATACGAAAGGCCAATACATCGAGCAGGATGATTTCGTGAAGGGTACGCCTGGAGATTTCCCAATCATTGTAAAAGAAAATGGCATGAACTTTGCTGTTGATTTGAATGATGGGGCTATGACGGGCATTTTCCTCGATCAGCGAGATGTGAGGAAAGCGTTGCGCGACAAATATTCAGACGGCAAGCATGTGCTGAATACATTTTCGTATACAGGTGCGTTTTCGGTTGCTGCAGCTCTCGGTGGTGCACGTGAGACGACGAGCGTCGATTTGGCAAAGCGCAGTTTGCCGAAGACAATTGAGCAGTTCAGCGTGAATGGCATTGATTATGAAGCGCAAAACATTAAAGTGATGGACGTGTTTGATTATTTCCGTTACGCGAAACGCCACGAGCTGAAATTTGACGTCGTCGTTCTCGACCCGCCAAGTTTTGCACGTTCGAAGAAATATACATTCAGCACAGCAAAGGATTATCCGGCGCTGCTTGAAGATGCTATTGCTATTACGGAAAAGAACGGCATCATCGTTGCTTCAACGAATAACGCAAGCTTCAGCATGAAGAAGTTCAAGTCGTTTATCGATAAAGGATTTGCGGATGCCGGTTCACGGTATAAAATTCTTGAGGAATCCTCATTGCCAAAAGATTTCCGTACAAACCGCGACTTCCCGGAATTTAACTATTTAAAGGTTGTCATCTTACAGAAGCTGAAATAAGGAACTGGACGCCACCTCCTGTACGGGGGTGGTTTTTTGTTAAGATTGCAATTACCGAAAGAAAAAAGTTCAATAGATAGAAAGAGAGAAGGGGGAGTGCGGATGATTGAGGCGGTTTTGCATGGTGCAATCTTGGCCCTCGGGTTGATAATCCCGTTGGGGGCTCAAAATGTGTTTGTGTTCAATCAGGGGGCATTGCAACCGAGGTTGGTGAAGGCACTGCCTGTGGTCGTTACTGCAGGGATTTGCGATACGATATTAATCGTGGCGGCCGTTTCGGGCGTCTCGTTACTCATTTTGACGTTCCAGTGGCTGGAAACAATTATTTTTGCAGTAGGAATCTTGTTTTTAATCTTCATCGGAATTTCCCTTTGGCGGAGTGCCCCATCCGCGGCAATAGCGGAAGAGGAACGATTTTCTCCCAAAAAGCAAATCATGTTCGCTGCATCGGTATCCTTATTGAACCCTCATGCAATCCTTGATACGATCGGCGTCATCGGTTCGAACGCGTTAAGTTATTCAGGGGAGACTCGAGTTGCGTTCACGTTGACGACAATCATCATTTCATGGTGTTGGTTTTTCGGGCTCGCACTTGCAGGAAGGCTGCTTGGCAAGATGGATACAAGAGGGAAATTCATTGGCTTGTTGAATAAAATCTCCGCTTTCGTCGTATGGGGAGTTGCGGTGTATATGGCATTCCGGATATGGGGCAAGTTTTTTTGAATATATCTATTGAATCGGTAAATTTATCTATCGAATGCTGTAAGTTATCTATCGAATCCACTGTTTTATCTATCGAATAGTGAAACTTTTCACCAAGTCAGGACTTTAAGACCGAAAAAAGGAGCGAGGGATTACAACTCCCTCAGCTCCTCATTCAATTTCTCAGCTTGCTTTCTGAAATACATGTAAAACGCGGCCCAAATGATTGCATAGAACCCAATGAAAATACCAAGCATGCTGAGGAATCCTTTCATCGTAAAAGGAATCCACCCGATGACGAACGCAACTATGAAGTATAGCGCAGTGACGCTGAGGAAATGCAACGTCGTTTGCATTGGCAATGTCAGTTTCTCATTTTCAAAAAGCAATGGTGTCACTGTAAAGAACCAGCCGCAGAATACAGTTCCTATCACATTTTTAGATAATATGGCTGCATCCAACATATCTTTATCGCCAAAATGTATGACCGCCATTATTGTAACGAGGGCGAGGAATGAGCCGAAAAAGATGCCTAATATGCTTCTTGTCAAAAACGTCTTCATCCATTTTTCCTCCTGTTCATCTTCAATGCTTCCTTAATGCCGCCCACATATGTCCGCGACACATACTCCTTTGCACCTGATTTGAAGTGAACTACCAATGTCCCATTAAAAGAGGCTTCAAATCGGCTTAGTTCATGCAAATTGGCGATGACCGATTTCGACAGCCTGATGAACTTTGTAGAAGGAAGTATTTCCTCAAGCTCATATAACTTCTCCTTCAAAGAAAAGGAGCCTACCGCCGTCACTGCCATGACACCCTCCTTCTCCGTATGGAAATAATGAATTTCGTCCGGCTTCAAAATATGCTGCATCTCACCGTCTTTCCCAACGAGAAACTCTGTTTTCTTCCCCTTCAAAAAATCAAGGATCTCTTTTATCGAATCATCCACTTCATTGCAATGGATGGTTACTTTTGTCTCTTCATAATCGCTGTCGATATCCAAGGTAACTTTCATTTTGTCCATCCCCCTTCACCATATAATACCATTGGAAAAGGATTATTTTCTTAGTTTATTTGCAAAACGGAGTATGAAAAGTGATACGATTACGCAGCTGATAATAAATCCGATTGATAGCAGAGTGCTGCTATCCCATTGAAATTGACCGTTCCAGACGGCGATAAATAATTGATTCATATGGTAGATTGGGTTGAATTCTGCAATTACCTGAACGAATTTCGGCATCATATCGATTGGCATTGTGAATCCGCCAGTGAACATGACAATTTGAAAAATGACGATGGAGAAAACGAGTGCGCCATTCATGCTTGTGAATAAAGAATAGATAGCGGAAGAAATGATGAGTAAGGCGGCATTGAAAAGCATGAACGTGATGAACGCCATTATGAAATTAATTGGATGGAATGAAAGGTCATAAGCAACCATTCCAATGAAAAATACTAAGAAATAGCCGAAGCTTGTAATAATGATAGCTCTAAGAATATTTGAGATGAGCAATGTCCTTTTTGGAACAGGTGATAAATTGATGCGCTTTTCGACACCAGTTGTCCGGTTCATCACCTGATCGAATCCGAATGCGAAAAAGACGACACCGAATGTAATAAGAAGGATGAAGGAAGGCGTGTACGTTTCAGCATAACTAAGATTGCCTGCATACATAGTGTCACCGAAAAGTTGGCCCATGAATAAATACGTAACCGGTGGAACGATGATCGTGAATACCATATAAAAGATTTCCCTTGAGAACATCAGTAAATCGTACTTAAGTTGAGTCGCTAACATATGAATTCCTCCTTAAATGGATACCTTTGAAAGATAAAAATCGTTGATAGATTTATAACCCGAAGATAAAATCCCTTGAGTCGTATCGAACACTTCATTGACTCCGTCATTCAGAAGCATCACTTTATCGCAATAGAGTTCGACTTCATCCATATTATGTGTCGTTAAAATGACCGTGCCGCCTGTACGCTTGTTGTACTCGGAAATGTACATCCAAAGCATATTCCGCATATGGGGATCGAGACCGGTCGTCGGTTCATCTAAAATAAGCATTTTTGGCTCGGATAAAAAGGCGATTGCAAGACTGACAATTTGTTTCCATCCACCGGATAGCTTATCGAAGTATTTCTTCCGGTGCGGCTGAAGTTTGAAGTCGATGATGATTTGCTCAATATCGACAGGTGATTTGTAATACGTTTTGAAGAGCTTTAGAAGCTCCGCGACTTTTAGTGTTTTATAAAATTGAGTAGGTTGCAATACAGCAGATATATCTTTTCGTACGTTCTCGAGCCCGCTATATGATAAGGTCCGAAGTTCTTTATCGAATAACAGTACATTCCCTTCGTCATACGATTTCAAAGTCATCAGGATTTCAAGGAATGTTGATTTACCTGCACCGTTTTTCCCGATTACGCCGATGATTTCTCCAGCCTGTGCTTTGAAATCAATGCCCCGTAATACTTTGTGCGCCCCATAAGCTTTTTGCAAATTGCTAACATGAACAATCTCCATTTTCAAATTCCCTCCGTCGCTGTTCTTTGTACACTTACTATATACAGAGATTCGGAATCCGTATGCCGATTTTCGATGACTGGTAGATATTCTACTGTTAGTTGCAAAAAAACGGAGGTCAGTTGCATAAGGGGAAGGGGTTTTCTTGAGCATGCTGAGTTATGCGTGAGTTTGATATACTTTTGCACCCTCGGGACCTCTTGCGCAATGCAAGCAAGGAATATTTTAGCTCAAGGTCCATTCTTTCGCACAAGGGTCCATTCATTCGAGTTGAAGGTCCATTCTTTCGCACAAGGGTCCATTCTTTCGCACAAGGGTCCATTCATTCCAGTTTAAGGTCCATTCTTTCATACAAGAGTCCATTCATTCCAGTTTAAGGTCCATTCTTAGTCAAGTCCTTAGTCTTGTGTAAATTCCCTTTAATGTTTTCAGGTTAATATAAGACGTTACAAATATGTTAGGCAATACTGGATATGCCTACGAAACTCTATCTCGCAACTTTACTTGGAGAGGCGGACATGATAGCCTTGGCGGGAAAAGCCAGCCCTAACGGCTGGGTTTCCTGGCTTGGGACTCATGCCCGCAGAGGCTCCAAGTCAAGTTGCTTCACGATGCATCAAGTCTTACGACTTTTTAGCTGTAAACAATCGTTTATTCCAGTATTTATTTGATTCGACATAACTGATGAGTACGGCGCCAATCAACCTAAAAGCGGATTGGGTATTCGGGAAGATCCGGATAACTCTTTCACGCCTGCGGATCTCTTCATTCAGCCTTTCTACACCATTAGTGCTTCGTATCGACTTGCGATGGGCGATAGGAAAATTCATGTATTGGATTGAGTCTTCAAATCCCTCGTCAAGTATTTTTAATGCTTTTTGGTACTTGGGATTCTCTTCGTACTTTTCAAAGAACAGCTCTTTCAGACTTCGCACGGTGTCCATATCTTCTGCGGCAAATATGCTTTTTAGTAGACTGATTGCTTCCTGGTTGTCCTTTTTAGGGAAAGCTTCTACGATGTTGCGTTTGAAGTGGACATTGCATCGCTGCCAAGAGGTTCCTAAAAAATCCTCTTGAATGGCTTTTTTAAGACCTTCATGGGCATCGGAAACAACCAGTTTTGGTGATTGTAGACCTCTTGAAATAAGATGTTGGAAAAAGGAGGACCAACTCTTATAACTTTCGTTATGATCTACTTTCAACCCTAAGATTTCCCGACGACCTTCCTTGTCCACTCCCAAAGCGATGTAGACGGCTTTAGAGACTACACGGTTGTGCTCCCTAACTTTAATGTACATTGCGTCCACAAATAAGTAAGGATAAAAGTTTGTATTCAAAGGACGATTTGCCCATTCATTGACAATGGGATCCAGTTTCGCTGTAAGGGAGGAAACGAATGATTTTGACACACTCTTACCGCAAAGCTGTTCAACAATCTTGGTGACTTTTCGTGTTGACACCCCATTCACAACCATTTCAAGCATGGATAGAACAAGGGCTTGGTCACATCGCGCATATCTTTCAAAGACTGAGGGAGCGAAATCACCTTGGCGAGTACGGGGAACCTTCAAAGTAATCTTTCCGATACTCATGGTAAAATCACGCTCATAATATCCGTTTCGATAATCTACACGGTCGGCAGAACGCTCGTAGGACGCAGCGTTCAAGTACTCATCCCGTTCCATTTCCATGTATTCGTTCAGGACTAAAACGATTGTGGATTTGACGACAGCATCAATGTTTGAATTCATCACAGAGTCTTTTAAAACATCCATATCTAGGTTAAAATTAAGTTGGGCCATTTTCCATTCCTCCAAATGTTTATCGTGGTTGAAAACATTTTATCACAAGGGATGGAAAAGGCCTTTTCCTATTTACACAATTATATGGACTTAATCCCATTCTTTCGCACAAGGGTCCATTCATTCCAGTTAAGGTCCATTCTTTCGCATGAGGGTCCATTCATTCCAGTTTAAGGTCCATTCTTTCGCACAAGGGTCCATTAATTACAGCTCAAGGTCCATTCTCTCTATTTCAAGATTTTTCGGAAAATATATGACGCAGAAGGAAACCAAATCGACGATGAATTCGTCACAGTAAATAGTGCAATCGCAAAATTATGAACTATTTCTTACTTACAAGGGGGATGGGAAATGATTATTATGATCAACGGGGCGTTTGGTGTCGGGAAGACATCGGTTGCAAATGAACTATTGCGTAGATTGGACGGAGCTATGCTATTTGATCCGGAAGCGATTGGGTTCATGCTGAGGCATATTATCCCGCAAGAAATGAAATTGGATAGAGAGAAAACCGGGGATTTTCAAGACTTGGAAATGTGGAGGCCATTGACGGTCGAAGTGGCAAAACAGCTTCGCGAGACGTATGGGAAAGACTTGATCGTGCCGATGACGATTTACAATAAGGACTATTTTAATACAATCCATGGTGGTTTTAGGCGAATTGATCCTGAAACGTATCATTTCTGTTTGGTCGCTAAAAAGGAGACTATCCATCAACGACTCATTGAACGTGGGGAAGAGGAAGGCAATTGGTGCTTCCAGCAGACGGATAAATGCCTATCAGGGTTTGAGGACTTCCGTTTTGAACAATTCATACAAACTGACGATACCGGGATTGAAGAAATTGCTAATTTCATTTGCAAGGAGACTGCAGTTAAGTCGATAAATAACTGACAAAAACTTACCATTCAGTAATCTTAACAAACACTTTACATCATACTTTTTCCCTATGACCTATACTTGCTATAGACTATAGATCATCAAGGGGATGCTTGGAATTGAGAATGACAGTCGGAAAGAAGTTATGGCTTGGATTTTTAGCAATACTATCAATCGTTCTCTTTGTAGGGGCGTCTGGCCTCTGGGCCCTATATAAATTGAATGCAGAATACCGTTATTTAATTGACGACAAAATAAAAAACGTCATCGCCATGGAACAACTATTGTCAGCCCAACATGCGGATGCAAAAAACATCCGTGGCTACATCATTTACCAAGAGCAAACATACGTGGAACAACGAACAGAAATTATGGAATCCATTAAGGGACATATAAAAGAGTTGGACAAAGCATTACATACTCCATCCGCCCATGAAATGATGAAAAACGTGAAGGAGACATCTAAGAGCGCGGAACAAATTAGTGAACTCATCATCCGAGATGTTCACTCGGGGAATATGGAAAGCGCTATGAACTTGGCAAAGGAAGTATCCTACTACCAGGAGAAGGTTTCGGCCAATCTTCAACAGCTGATTCACCAGCAAGAATCTGAAAAGAAAAATACTGAAGAGCAGCTACAAACCGTGTTGAAGTGGATATATGTAAGTATTGTAGGCTTGATCGGTGTTGCAGTCATAACAAGTATCATCATAGCCCGAATCATTAGCAATAGCATCGCTCGACCGGTACGAAATATGACTGCGTCTCTTGCACAACTCGCAAACGGAGATTTTACTTCCGGGCCGATTTTAGTCCACAACAAAGATGAAATAGGGGATATGGCTATCGCACTTAATGGGATGACGGATGACTTGAGGGGAATTCTGAAGACTGTCAAAGACTCTGCTATTCTGCTTGCTAACCATGCGGAGGAATTATCCGCAAGCTCGGAGGAAAGCTTAGCCGCCTCGAAAACAGTTGCAGAAATAACGGAGCGGAATTTGATTGCGAGTGATGAACAGGTCGGAAAAGTGAATGATTCCACTCGTTCTTTGAATGAAATGCTAAAAGGGATTGACCATATTAGCAACGATAATGAAAAGATGCAACATGCTTCAACGGAAGTTGCTGGCCACGTTTTAGATGGGGCTTCAAAGATGAAAGATTTAACAAGCCAAATGGCGGAAATTAGTTCCTCCATTCAGAGGTCATCCAACACAATCGGTCAACTAGCGACCCAATCGGAAAAAATCCGCGAAGTGACGACTGTTATAACAAAGATGGCAGAGCAGACAAACCTATTAGCGTTGAATGCGGCAATTGAAGCCGCACGAGCGGGTGAACATGGTAAAGGGTTTGCTGTTGTAGCCAATGAGGTGCGCCATCTTGCGGATCAATCGAAACAGTCAGCAGCAGATATTGGGAGATTAATCGATGAGATAGTGCATAGTGTTGAAAGAACGATTGTAACTGCAGAAGAAGGCTATTTATTTGTTGCGAAAGGAAGGGAACTGTCGGAAAGAACGGGGTATGTGTTTCAGCAGATTGAAAGTGCAACAGGAATGATGAACGGTGCAATGAATGCTGTCTCCACAACTATTAAAGAAGTGCGGTCCATGACGGATATCATATCGGCTGAATCGATAGATGTACAAAACCTTGCATTGCAAACACTAACGGAAGCCCAATCGGCAAGCGCAGCAACAGAAGAACAGCTATCCGCAAATTCGGAGATATCTATGAACGCGCAGGCGTTAGCTATACTGGCGGAACGTCTTCTGAGGGATGTGAATCGATTTAAGATAGCTGAGTAGTGGATTAAAGGGGGATTGAATAATGAAGGCAATTATATTTGATTTTGATGGGACATTGGCGAATACATTACCAATTTGTTATTACGCATTTCAAAGCGTCTTTAAGGAATACGATAATAGAGAAATTACGCCAAACGAGATTATAGGAATGTTTGGTCCTTCGGAAGTTGGCATTCTTAGAAAGAATCTATTAAGCACTCGTAAAGACGAGGCGATAGAATATTTCTACCAACAATACTCAGAGTTTCATATGGACTTAGTAAAAGCTAATCAAGACATACATAAAATGATTTCTATCCTAAAAGGGATGGATATAAAGTTGGGAATTTTCACAGGCAAGGCAAAAAGAAGCTTAGACATCTCCTTGGAAAAATTAGATATGGAAGGGTTGTTCGATTGTGTAATCACGGGCGATGATGTATGTAAGCCTAAACCCGATCCGGAAGGGCTTGTGAAAGCCTTATCGTTACTAAAAGTGGATAATTCTGAAGCGATTTTTGTTGGAGATAGTGATGCGGATATAATTGCTGGATTGCAAGCTAATGTATTTACAATTGGTGTACAGTGGCTCCCTGAATATCAAACTGCAGTATTTAGTGAACAACCAAATTTGCTGATGGGTAGCGTGGCGGAATTTGAGAATTATGTGAAGGGTGAAGTTAAATGAGTACACAATGGTTGAATTGGGCAAAAAGAATTCAGGCATTGTCTCAGTCGGGATTAGCCTTTTCAAAAGATATTTATGATATAGAGCGTTACGAGGAGTTACGAAAAATTAGTGTTGAGATAATAGCGGAGTATACCAATCTTGATATGAATAAAATTGAAGACTTGTTCGCTAATGAAACAGGCTATCAAACTCCGAAAGTAGATGTTCGAGGTGTCGTATTTAAAAATGATCAAATCTTAATGGTGAAAGAGAACATAGATGATAAATGGGCTTTGCCGGGTGGATTTTGCGACATAGAACTATCTCCTACTGAGAATGTAGTAAAGGAGATTAAAGAGGAATCCGGATACGATGTAATTCCAGTAAAAATAATTGCCTTATTAGATAAAAACAAGCACCCTCATCCTCCAGAACCATATCATTACTATAAGATTTTCATCATGTGTGAAATTATTGGAGGAGGTCCAGCTGTGGGACCGGAAACGAACCAAGTTGAGTTCTTTTCTAAGAACAATTTACCCCCACTCTCTAAAAATCGAAATACCGAGTCCCAAATTATAACTATGTTTGAATTCTTATGGAATCCTCATAAGGAAACGGTTTTTGATTGATAATTCCACCATTAGTAGAATTATAGTATTCAACCAATAGTTGATAGGCGGTTTGGTAACAATATGCTACGCTGAAGTTAACAGTGCGCGCTGAAACTTATTGGGGAGGTTGTTTGGATGTTGGATACACGAAAGATTGGAAGTTATATTTCAAAGCTACGGAAAGAGCGGGATTGGACGCAGATGGAGATGGCGGATCGGTTGAATGTGAGTCATCAGGCCGTTTCTAAATGGGAACGTGGAGAATCGATGCCAGATTTAGGGACATTGATGAACATCGGTCAGGAATTTGGAGTGTCGGTGGATGAGTTGATGAATGGGGGTGCCGGGCAGGATGATACGGTATACGTCCATAATCTTGGTCGGATCATGAAGGGGTTTTCTGAGGAGCGTCGGGAAGAAGTCGCAGAAATGATCAATACGGGCGAAGCGGAAATGGATGAATTAATTGAAGTAGCGCCTTTATTGAAAGCGAGTGAATTGGCCGCAGTGACGGAGAAGGTAGATAAAAGCCTGTTCAATCAAGATATGATTTTGAGGCTCGCTCCTTTTGTTGAAACAGAGACGTTGGATCAGCTTGTATTAGAGGCGGCTCAGGAAAGCGTAGAAATTGAGCTTATTGGGAAATTGGCTCCATTTATTAGTAATGACGCGTTAGGAAAATTGTTGGACAAGGCTGTTACGGACGGAGTGGATTTTGACGCCGTAGTTCGACTGGCGCCGTTTGTACAAAGGGAGTCATTGGATAGGCTTGCACTCCAGGCGATGGAGGATGGCATAGGTTTGGATTTGATTGGAAAACTGGCACCTTTTGTTAGTAGAGAAGCATTAGGGAAATTATTAGACAAGGCAGTTGCGGATAACCTGGATTATGATGCAGTTATCAAGCTTGCTCCGTTTATTGGAAGAGAACGTGTAGATAAATTGATTGAACGGGCTGTAACTGAGGATTTGGAATGGACATTTGTCGTTAGATTGGCTCCGTTTTGCAGCCGTTCAATGTTGAATCGATTGGCGGAACAAGTGAAAGAGGGGGAATTGGATTCAAATCGCCTAATATCCCTTGCGCCTTTCATCGACAGGGAGGTTTTGAGCAGGATTGTGGATCGGATGGAAATGAGCAAGTTTGAGCCGGAAGCAATTGCGGGATTAGCGCCGTTTGTAGATAAAGGGACGTTAAGCAAATGGATTCAAAGATTATTGGTGAAATGAAGGAGGAGCAGCACTGTACAAACGGTGCTGTTTTTTATTGCATTTTACTGAAGTGTGAATTGTTTGGTAAGTGAGAACGTGTGTATGGTATAATGTGAGAATAATAGCATAGTTTTCAAGGGCGGTCAGCATCCTGTAGTTGTAACAACATTCCAGTCTTCACAGATGGAAGGGGGTGCTGTAAGAAGTGACTACATTCGAAGCAATAATCGTCATGATTAGTTTTTCTACTCTAATCGTAGCAGTGATTGCACTAGTATTGTCACAAAAGAAATAATCCACCCTTGAGTTTTAGCGGACTCGGATGGATTAATTCCTAATGTGACGCTGATCCCCTAATGGAAACCATGTCTATTAAAGTTCCGCAATGATGCACCAACATCGTTGCGGTCTTTTTTACTATATCCTATATCTATTGAAATTATAACAAATAGAAATCGTAAAGTCTATTAATTGAAAATAATTGAAGAGGTGTGTTTATGTTAATTCAACATGGCCGTGTGGCTATTCGAGAATTGATTAATGGCGATAAATTCCTTTTGGCCAAATGGTTGTCCGATCCCATGGTGTTGCAATTTTATGAGGGACGGGACCGTCCTCTAAATTTGGCACAGGTTGAGGAGGACTTTTACGGTGAAGCGGACGGTGAGACAAGATGTCTTATATTATACGATGAGAAGCCGATTGGGTATGTGCAATTTTATCCAACTGGGGATGAGGAAAGGCAGATTTATGGATACCTGGATCCGTCGGAAATCATTTACGGGATGGATCAGTTCATCGGGGAACCGGCTTTTTGGAATAAAGGAATTGGAACGCAACTTGTCGAAATGATTGTTACCTATTTATTGAATGAAGTTAAAGCGGACCGTATTATTATGGATCCACAAACTTGGAACGAGCGGGCGATTCGCTGCTATGAGAAGTGTGGCTTCAGTAAAGTAAAGCTTTTACCTAAGCATGAATGGCATGAAGGAGAATACCGTGATTGCTGGTTGATTGAGTATGTTAGGAAGTGACATTGTGCATCCGAGAAACCGGGGATCTGCTGTAATTATTCAAGAAGATAATGTTGCGCTCATTCAGAGGAACCGTGATGGAAAAGAATATTATGTTTTTCCGGGCGGTGGAATTGAGGACGGGGAAAGCCCTGAGGAGGCAACTGTCCGTGAAGCATTTGAAGAGTTAGGTGTAGAAATAGAAATTAAGTCGACTATTGGAACTGTTATCTTCAATGGGACGCAGTATTTTTTTCTTGCAACGATTGTCGGTGGGACATTTGGGACGGGGAAAGGTGAAGAATATGAGGTGCACAGCAATAGAGGGACTTATAAGCCAATGTGGATACCAATAGACAAACTTGAAATATTAGATGTTCGCCCAATGGAGATCGTAAAGAAGTTGATTAATTAAAGACTAAAGGCTTTGGGAAATGAGGGATAGAAGATGAAAGGGATATATGTCGATTGGGGTGGGCATAAACTGATGCTCACGTGGATGAGGGATTTGATGCCTGAACGAGAATTGATCACAAGTGTTCATGCATTTTGTTTTCACGAAGGACAGTTGCTCATGGTTAATTTAAATGATCGTGGTTGGGACTTTCCTGGAGGCCATATCGAGGCGGGGGAAACGGTGGAATCATGTGTACGCCGAGAAGTTATGGAAGAGGCTTACGTGACGGGTGATTGCACGCTTTTAGGAGCCATTGAAGTAAATCATGAGGAAAATCCATTATGGAATCTATCCAGCCCCTATCCAAAAGTGGGCTATCAAGTGTTTTACCGGATGGATATTAAGGAGTTCATGCCGTTTGATGCGGGGTACGAGTCGTCGGAACGGATTTTAATTCCGCCGACAGAGGTTGGCGATTATTATAAAGGCTGGCATGAAACGTATGAAGTAATCATGGATGCGTCATTGAGTGTGGGTGAGAAACTGGAGAAATTTACTGGGGGACGATGACTATGAAAGTTAAAGGATTTGGTGGGGTTTTTTGGAGAACCGAGGATGTTGCTGCATTGGGAAAATGGTATAAAGATACTCTTGGTTTATCGATGGAAGAGTGGAATGGTACGATTTTCAAGCCAGACGTTGACAATGAAACAATATTTTCTTTGTTTAAAGAGGATAATGATTATTTTCCAAAGAATCAATCCGTAATGTTAAATTTTCAAGTGGAAAATATCGAAGCTTGGTTGGAGCATTTTGAGAAAATCGGAATACCGCTTTTAAAACAACCTGAGAAAAGCGAGTTCGGGACATTTGTTTGGATTGCTGATCCGGATGGAAGATGGATTGAACTTTGGGAGAAATAATTGTGAATGATCATACGAGTTGAATGAATTTGTTGTCACAATTTCGTCGGTCGACAGACGGTGATTTTGCCATTAACCTAAAGGTAACAGATGTGAAGTTTCCGTGAGGAGGTTGCCGTGGTGAGGCGAATATTGATACCGATACTGCTTGTTGCCGCTGTGTTAATGACGGGTTGTGCGTATGAATATATGGAAGAGGACGGCTATCGGATGGCGGTCATCAATGAAGGGTTTCCAGTTCCGAAAAATGCCTATGAGGTGAAACCGGAAGATTGCACGACTGAAATTGCGAAGTCGGCGAAGTACAAGTTGAAGGGTATCGGAGACGAAGAGGGTACCCCGCCTGCAGACTATTTGGATGAAATAGAAAGATGGGGTTGGACGGAGCTCGAAGACAAACGGGTCGGCCATGTTCATTACTTTGAGAAAAAGGGTAAAATCATGTCGCTTATCATACAGAAAAATGTTTTTGATGTATTTGAGATGAGTGACGATGTTGAGTTGTGATGAAAAATGGCTATACAGGATCTATGAGAAACGCCTCCTGGTGAATATTACCGGGAGGCTTTATTAACAAGTTTACTCAAACAATGCAACTTCCGGATCCTTTCCGACACAATGCACAAGCATCGCAAGAAGCTGCCCTCGGTGATGATAGATGTGAGAAGAGATTTCTAACAACCACTCAAACCGCGTATAGGAAACGCCCCAGTAAGAAGTCATCTTTTGCACTAACTCATCCTCTGTGTATTCGAGATAACGGTTTTCCAATAATGCAAAATTGGACAACAGAGCCTCTTTCATATCAGCTATGGATTGAAGGGAATTGGACGTATAAAAGGTTCTCATCTCATCCGCTGTTGCTTCATCTGATATAAGTTGGTCTGCTTTACAAATCAACGAAATATGAGCTAACAGCTGTCTAATGGAAAACTTATTATCTGTAGGTTTCATATCTAAATCAGTCGAATCCAACTTGTCCATTATTTCAATTGTCGACTTTACAGCAATATGGATTTGATTTAACGTATTTCTTACATAATAATTATTCATTTACCTACCTCACTCAAATGCTTTCAATACCCTCAAATTATCAAGTGTTAGTACGCCGCTCCACTCCTGCTTTGCGGTTTCCCAAACGTCTTCGAATCGTCCCCATTCCCAAGCCGGTTTCCAGCTGCCATCTTTCGCTTGGGTATTCAGGAGATGCTGAATGTTTGCTGGGATAATTTCTTTGAACTCATCATACAAGAAAGACTCAGAAGATGGTACGACCTGAAGAGGGAGTAGGCAGTAGCCATGCCATTTTTCTGAGTCAGTCGTTACGCTTTTTTGTGCCGTCTCGCGAACTTTTACTGAAATCTTCTCAGCTTCTTCAGAAGGTAATTCCCTCATCAATCTCACCAAGCATTGCAACTCGTGGAAATCGCCAGTTTCTAATTGGTTGATGTAGGAAACCGCGTAGGCAGTTAGTTTTTCCAAAAAGTCCTCTAAAACAAGTCCTTTATAATGGTGCAATAAACCAGTCATTTCAGCACTCGGGTTTCCCCATGGCCAATCCCCGCCGTAATTCCACCAGATAGCACGTGGTGCCGTTTCCACTTCCTTCGGGACAATTTCCCATCCCATCTTTTCTTCGTTAAACGTATTCAATACATGTTGAATTGCTTTTTGCACCATCGGTTCCGATTCATCAGCCCCGATACGGATCAGATGCTGTAGCCCAATTGTCGTCGCCAATGCTGAAGATGCCTCGCACCTGAAATCAGGCTCCAATCCATTACCGAATCCGCCATCTTCATTTTGATAAACCTTCAATTCTTCCAATACCCGCTCGCGGCTGCCATTTTCAAATTCGAATTCGTAAAGAGCTTTTTCCAAAGGACGGGCTTTTGTTTTTAGAAATGTTATGGCGTGTTGGTATTGGTCATCTAATAGTCGTTCCAACTGAATCCCTGCTTTCAAATTAGTCTTATGGACGTATTCGTGATTGGAAATAGGGAATCCTTCAAGGAATAGTTAAAAAATTGGAGATGATATAGTTGAAGCTGCTAAGAGATATCATTATCTTTTTAATTTTTGGGGCTCTAATTGGCGTACAACAAATCGTTAATTCAAATGCGTTGGAACCTGAGATCGTAGATTACAAAACAATTCCTTTTGACGTTGAAGACGGATGGGTATGCATTCCGGAAGGTGAACACAAACTTACTGTTGGGGTACAAGCGAAAAACACGAAGAAAATGTATTTTTACCTGACACCAACGGGGACAAATACCGCCTCACAGAAGGTTTTAATCGGGGAGAGCGAAGGAAGGAAAGGCATTTTCACAGTTAACCATATATTTAAGGAGAATGAGAGCATTCTGTATCATTTTTCAGTGGACTATGAAAACCAAAAGCATAAGGAAACCGATTTTTTGTTCAATATTGTAAGATGCGATTGAATATTGACGCATAAACTTGACGAAAGAAGCATAAATCCTCTCAAACATGCATAAATAATTTTTTTGCGTATTTGGGAGGATTTATGCGTGAATCTCAGTGTTTATGCGCATTTTGTGGCTTTTATGCATGATTGTGAACAAAAAAAGTGAAAATAGAATGGGACTGCATGAAGTGGCTTATGCAGTCCCGTTTTTTTAATCAAAACTCATATTCCGCAAGTACTGATACAATCGCGTCTTCAATTGGCGAAACTGGCCCGCTAATATAATTATTAATTAATATAGAAAAAATCAGTTCTGTACCGTCTTTTGCGGTTACGAAGCCTGAAAGTGTGGAGACACCGGTTATTGTACCGGTTTTCGCTTTGACGTTTCCGGCAGTCAGTCCACCACCCATTCGGTTGCGGAGTGTGCCTCCGACCATCCGTTCGGGATTTCCCGCAATTGGAAGCGAAGCCTCAAATGCGGAGAACCAACTTTTCGATTGTATATTACCTAACAATGTCGTAAGCTCATCGGCAGAAATGAGGTTCTTATGCGACATGCCCGAACCATCGCGTAGCATGATAGTGTCGGTATTGACACCGAATTCCTTCAGTTTCTCCTTCATGACCGCAAGACCCGCGTCCCAGCTGCCTTCGCCGCGCTGAACTTTCCCCATCTCCTTCACCAATGTTTCCCCGTGTCCATTGTTGCTCAGTTTCATGAATGGAATGAAAAGCTCTTCAAGTGGCATTGATTTTCTTGATGTAAGAATGGTTGCATTGCTTGGCGTGAACCCGGGTTTTACTCCATCTATAAACTGGATGCCTTCCGCCTCGAGCGATTGTTTAAAAACATCCAATACGTACATTGTAGGTTCCCAAACAGCTACCCAAGAACGAGACACTGTTCCACCAAGCGGTATATTTCCTTCAATGAAAATTCGATTTGTTCCATGCTCACGTTCAATCGTTATACTTTTCGATTGGCCTTTTGAAACTGTTTTTGCCTTGTTGACGATTTCAACATGGCTATTATTCGGGATGAGTGTCACTTTTGGTGGACTGCCGTTCTTTTCGTTTGGATGCACATCGACGATTACTGTTCCCGCATCATAATCTTCATTTGGTGAAAGTGTCAAAGCAGAAACTTGGGCACCAACATAGTTATGTTCATCTGACCAGTTCAAGTCCTGAGAATAGCGGACATCGTCATACCAGCTATCATCGGCAATTAGACTGCCATTGATATTATTTATTCCTTTCGCCTTCAAATCTCTGGCGAACTGGTCCAAATCCTTTTTCATTAGAGTAGGGTCACCTTTTCCCCTAAGGTAAAGATTTCCGTTCAGTACTGCCCCTTTTACTTGTCCATCTGTCAGCACTTCTGTCGTGAATTGATAGCCTGGACCCAAAATATCCATAGCTGTCCCGCCAGTCAGTAATTTCATATTGGACGCGGGGCGCAGGCGGATGTCCCCGAAATGTGAGTATAGAACTTCTCCGCCAACCGCTTTACGGATACTTACGCCGGCAATCGCTCCCTCGAGTTTCGGGTCCTGCAGGATGGCTTCTATCTTCTGACCAAGATCTTCATTTTTGGTTGATTTATCTTCGTTCATTTTTGGTTTTTCAATGGATGCAACGTAAATGATTTCATTGGATGCAGCGATAGGTTGAATTGGTGTTTGAGGAGTGACAGGGAATATTGCAAGTAATGCAATTGATAGTGCAAGGAATGACTTTTTAAGTACAGGGATCTGTTTCATATTTGCTTACATCCTTTCATCCATTTGCTTGATTGTACTTCATATTATTTAGAATGGACAGAGTAAAATACAGACAATTTCGACGACCCTAATCAGATGTGGAAAGTGCACCTTTAATAGCCTATGCGCTTCACTCGGTAGTTAAACAAGGAGATGGTAGGTTACTAATCAATTAATTTAAGGTAAAATAAAGTATATTCAAAACACTCGGCAAGGATGTGTGGGAATGTTGAAATACACATTATCTCCAATGGGCGATCAAGCAGTGATGATTGAAGTCGATACTGTAATTAGTCGTTCGTCACAGCAAAAGGTAAAGTCAATTATTGCTCGATTGAATGAAGCTTCTCCTCCATGGATGATCGAAACAATTCCTGCTTTTACGACAGTAACGGTTATTTATGACCTTCGGGAATTCAATGGAAAAGGTTCGCCGTTTGAACAGGTTTGTCGGTGGATTCAAGAACTCCTCCAAGACGCACTAAAAACGGATGATCCTGAGCAACGGATTGTCAGGATTCCGGTCTTATATGGGGGAGCCCATGGCCCAGACTTGAATTTCGTAGCGGAGCATAATGGTTTGACGCCTGATGAAGTGATTGCAATACATACGTCAGGTGATTATACAGTACATATGATAGGATTTGCACCGGGATTTCCATTCATTGGCGGGATGTCGAAGAAAATCAGTGCACCAAGAAGGTCAACTCCGAGATTAAAGATTCCAGCAAGATCGGTTGGCATAGCAGGTTTGCAGACGGGGGTTTATCCAGTTGAAACGCCAGGGGGCTGGCAATTGATCGGCCGGACACCACTCGAGCTGTTTTTGCCGAATGAAGATCCGCCAAGTTTGCTTACATCTGGGGATAAAATTCAATTTTACGAGATTACGAACGAGGAGTACAAAGACTTGCGAGGTGATGCTGAATGATAACGGTCATCAAATCAGGTCTATTTGACACAGTTCAAGATTTGGGAAGGTACGGCTATCAACGATTCGGGGTTGTGGCAGGCGGTGTCATGGATCCGTTCTCCCACCGGGTAGCGAATTTGCTTGTTGGAAATGAAGAAGATGCTGCAACGATAGAAATGAGTCTTGTCGGTCCAGTTCTTTTATTTGAGGAAGATACTGTGATTGCTATTTGTGGTGGAGATTTAACGCCGATGATTGCTGGTATTTTAGTGCCGATGTGGAAACCGGTATTCATTCGAAAAGGTAGTGAACTTCGGTTTGGAGCGGCGAAAAGGGGATCCCGTGCGTATTTGGCTGTTGCAGGTGGATTGAATGTACCGGTTGTACTTGGTAGCCGGTCGACATATGTGAAGGCTAAATTTGGCGGGATGGATGGAAGGGTGTTGCGTGAAGACGATGTCCTAAGATTTAATTCCGCATCCGGGTTGGCGGAAGTGATGAAAGATAAGTTTGCATCCAACAGGCCGTTCAGTGCAGCGGATTGGCAAGTCACGCCGAAACTTCTCCCTGATCTATCGGGGAATTATGAGATTTGTGTAATGCCCTGCAGGCAATACGAATTATTTAATGAAGATTGTCAACACCAGTTCTGGAATGAAACATTCACTGTCAGTTCTCAATCAGATCGGATGGGCTATCGTATTAGTGGACCGTTATTACGATTAAAAGAACCAAAAGAGATGGTTTCAGAAGCGGTTACATATGGCTCCATCCAAGTTCCGCCTGATGGAAATCCAATCATTTTAGCAGCGGACCGGCAGACGACCGGTGGCTATCCGAAAATTGGGCAGCTATCATCAATTGATTTTCCGAAGCTTGCACAGGCGAAGGCGGGGGACCGGCTTTCATTCAAAGAAGTGAGTATTGAGGAATCACAGCAGTTTTTTGTGAAGCAGGAAATGGATTTGAGGATGCTACGTGCGGCGATACGGAATAGATTTAGATAGGAGCGGGTGGAATGGGATTTGTTGTCGATTTGAATAGTGATATGGGGGAAAGCTTCGGGGCGTACGTCATGGGCAATGATCAAGCGATATTGGAGACGATTACGTCGGCAAATATTGCATGCGGATTCCATGCGGGGGATCCAGCGACGATGCGGAAGACTGTACGGATGGCGTTAGAGAAAAACGTTGGGATCGGTGTCCATCCAGGATTTCAGGATTTGGTTGGTTTCGGACGGCGCGAAATTGCAATTTCAGCAGAAGAAGCATTCGATATAGTCGTTTATCAAATAGGGGCCCTGTCTGGATTCGTGAAGGCGGAAGGTGGGCGACTCCAGCATGTGAAACCACATGGAGCGCTCTATAATATGGCTGCCGTGAACCGTGGATTATCCGAAGCGATTGCGGAAGCAGTTTACAAAGTCGATCCGGAATTGATTCTTTTCGGACTATCGGGCAGCGAACTGGTCAAGGCGGGGGAGCGGATTGGATTGAAGGTGGCGAATGAAGTGTTTGCGGATCGGACTTATCAGTCGAATGGGACATTGACGTCTCGTCTGGAGCCGAATGCATTGATTACCGATCAAGATGTCGCCATCAGGCAAATTGTCCGGATGGTGAAGGAAGGGAAAGTGCGCGCGACAGATGGGACCGATGTTGCGATTAAGGCCGATACGATCTGTATACACGGGGATGGAAAAACAGCGGTCGAGTTTGCAAGAGTAATTCCTAATGCATTGCGTGCTGAAGGGATTGGGGTTAGGAAAATCGGCGACCTTAGGAGGGGGATTTAGTTGACTAATATAGTAATTCGCAACTATCAAGCAGTAGACGGTTCTGCGTTGAAAGAGTTGCATCAATCCGTGACATCTGAGAATGGTGCTAATTTCTGGTGGGTTGGTCCGGAAAGTAACTGGGCCAATGTGTTTTGTGCATTTGAAGGTCAACGGATGATAGCCAAGGGTCAAGTCGAATTGATATATGAAGTTCCTGCAGGAAGTCCATTGGAAATGGAGCATGCCATTTATTGTAATCTTAAAACGGTACCTGAAAGAGAAACAGATACGGTATTGTTAGATATGGTTTTTCAACGCTTAGTCGAAAGATCGGCTGAAATAAAGAGTTCTCTGTCTGATCTCTACAAGACAATGCTTTGTGTGGGTAATTTGCAGATAGAAAAACAGAACAATGTATTTTTTATGTCCAAAGGCTTTGAATATACGGAGACAGTGTTCACTATGTGCAGGGATTTGACCAAGTCAATTCCGATAATGGACCTGCCATTGTCCTATCAATTTACCCTTTGGAATATGGATGATGCCGATGAACAAAAGGAATATTTAGCATATGATCAAGAAATTTGGCCCGATGCTCCATTGAAGCGGGAACGGCTAGTCCAATACCGAAATAAACCCTCTTGGACAGCTCTTACGGTTAGGGAGGGGGCGAACTTAATTGCTAGCGCGATGGCATGGAAAGAGAATGACCAAGATACGGGAGGAATAATTGAAGATGTTTGGGTCAGAAAGCCATGGAGAAAAAAAGGCTTGGCCAAGCTCCTGTTATCAGAAGCTCTGGTGTACTTAAAAGATCAAGGCTGTGATACTGCCGAGTTAGAGGTAAGCGCTAAGAATGCATCTGCCTTGCAGTTGTATCAAGCTGTAGGATTTCAAGTCATCGATGAAGAAGTTCGATACAAGAAGGATATTACTTAATTAATTCATTGAAGAAACAAAACCACCTCGCTTGAATCAAACGAAGTGGTTTTGTTCATTTATTCACCTAAATCAACGTTATGATAAACTTGTTGAACATCTTCCAAGTCTTCCAAGGCATCAATCATTTTCTCGAATTGTGCTTGAGAGTCTGCATCCAATGTCACGTCATTATGCGCAAGCATTGTCAATTCAGCCACGGAGAATTCAGTGATACCGGCATTTTTCAATGCCTCTTGCACTGCGTGGAATTGATCGGGTTCTGCATAAACGATGACTGTGTCTTCTTCTTCAAGGATATCGCGGACTTCGACGTCTTCTTCCATAAGAAGTTCCAATACTTCATCCGCAGTTTTGCCTTCCAAACCGAATACGGCAGTCGCGTCGAACATGTACGCAACGGAACCGCTGACGCCCATGTTGCCGCCATTTTTTCCGAATGCTGCGCGCACTTCAGAAGCGGTACGGTTTACGTTGTTCGTCAGAGCATCGACGATGACCATCGAACCATTCGGGCCGAAGCCTTCGTAACGGAGTTCGTCATAGTTTTCCTCAGCGCCACCCTTTGCTTTTTCGATTGCGCGGTCGATAATAGCTTTTGGAACGTTGTATGTTTTCGCACGCTCTATTACCATTTTGAGGGTTTGATTCGTCTCGGGATCAGGGTCACCTTGTTTTGCTGCTACATATAATTCACGGCCGAATTTTGCGTAAATACGACTTGTATTCGCATCCTTCGAAGCCTTTTTTTCTTTAATGTTATTCCATTTACGGCCCATTCTCATTCACTCGCTTTCAGTCTGAGCATTGATTTCATCAAGCAATTATACACCCATTGTATGAATGCTGACAAGTAAAAATCCTTAAAATGGAATAGGCGAAGGAGTTCTCCTTTCTCCCTGAAGAGTTCTCGTTAATGCGCAAAGAGTTCTCCTTCCACCCTGTAAAAGCCCTCAATTCTCCATTATTAAACAAGCAACAAAGCATCCATATCCAAGATCTCAATCTCCCGCTGACTCACTTGGCGAATCCACCCGGCATCTTCAAATTCCGCCAACTTCCGGCTGATTGTTTCAGGTGCTGTGCCGATATGAGACGCTAAGTCTTTCCTTGTCATCGGCAGCTTGATAAGGCTTGAATTCCGTTCCTCAGATAAGTCGGCGAGATACATGGCAATCCGTGTGTCGGTAGTTTCCATGGCAATCCGAGCAGCTTGCTTTTCCGATTTAGCTAAGCGGCTCGAGAATTCGCCTAATACTTTAAGTGAGATAGCAGGGTATTTCATTAAAAACGTCTGGAAACTATCCCGGCCCATAACACAAAGTTCAACATTTTCCATCGCTTCGGCGTATGCATCATGTACCGTTTCATTGAATAAAGAAAGTTCTCCCGTGAAATCCCCTGGTCCAAGAATCCTTACCAACTGCTCCTTTCCATTTTCCGAAAGGCGATAGATTTTAACATGACCCTTATGAACAATGTACAAGCCGTCCGATGTATCTCCCTCGTGATAGATTGTGTGTCCGCGGGGATGGATCACTGAATTTGTATGCTTGACGATTTCATTCATTTCAGAAGGGTCGAGATGGTTGAAAATCGGAACAATGGAGATGCACATTTTCTGCATCTCCACGGTACCTTCGCCGTGACTGCAATGTTTATTTTCCGACATCATCCTTCACTCCTATTCCACTGCAAGTTCCCGTTCCAAGTTCTGCCGTTTTGCGGGCTTTCCCTTAGTATATCGGATTAACCGGATGGCGTTCAATATTACTATAAGGACGCTTGCTTCGTGGATCAACATTCCAGACGCGAGGAACACTTTGCCAAGAAGCACGCCTGCAAGTAGCAATGCCACTGTTCCGACCGCAAAGAATGTGTTCTGTTTCATGTTGCGGACGGTCGCTTTCGCGAGTGAGTAGGCATGTGAGAATTGGTCGAGTCGGTCCGCCATGAGTACGACATCTGCAGTCTCCATCGAAATGTCGGTTCCACCTTCACCCATTGCGAGCCCGATCTCCGCTGTCGCAATTGCTGGTGCGTCGTTGATGCCGTCACCTGCCATCGCAACTTTGTGACCCGCTTCTTTCAGTTTCTGAACCATGGCCACTTTGTCTTCAGGCAATAGCTCTGCATGGACTTGATCCAACCCTAATTGTGCACCAACAAGTTCCGCGGTATGACGGTTGTCGCCTGTCAGCATAATGATCTGTTTAACGCCGCTTGCCCGCAGTTCGCGAAGTGCATCTTCGGCTTCGGGGCGAATCCGGTCCGCAATTGATAGAATTCCGGAAATCTTTCCGTCAATGCTTGCGAATATTGCAGTGTTACCGGCTTTTTCGCTAATAATTGCGTAGTCTTCTATTTCATTATCAATCTGTACTCCTTCGGCAATCATCAATTTGCGGTTCCCGATAGCGAGCACTTTTCCTTGAATTGTCGCACGGATGCCGTTTCCTTTGATCACTTCAGCATTTTCGGGAACATTTCGCAGGTCAAGGCCTTGGCGTTTCGCTTCTTTGACGATTGTTTGACCAAGGTGATGTTCGGAAATCATTTCAGCTTCCGCAACAAGGCGGAGGAGATCTGTTCTGTCGATGTCGATTGCATGAATGTCAGTTACTTCGGGTTTCCCACGAGTCAATGTACCCGTCTTATCGAAGACAACCGTATCGATTTTAGCGAGTTTTTCCATAATGTCTCCACCCTTGATAAGGACGCCGTGACGAGCTCCATTACCGATGCCTGCTACGATTGAGACTGGAGCAGAAATGACGAGGGCTCCTGGACAAGCGATGACAAGGAAGGTGAGAGTCATTTCAATATTTCTTGTGAATAAATAAACAAGGACAGATAGCACGACGATTGCAGGTGTGTAAATATTGGCGAACCGGTCGAGGAATTTCTCTGTTTTCGACTGGGATTCCTGTGCCTCTTCAACAAGTTCAATGATGCGTGCAAATGTCGTATCATCCCCAACACGCTCAGCAATCACTTCGATAAAGCCATTATCGACGATTGTTCCGCTAAAGACCTTTTCATCAATCGTTTTTGATGCTGGTACGGATTCTCCAGTGATTGCAGCCTCATTCAATGTTGCATTACCTGTGATGATGCGACCGTCAATGGCAACTTTTTCACCGGACCGAATGATGACCCGATCACCTTCTTCCACGTCATCGACAGAAATCTTCATTGTTTCGCCGTTACGGACAACTGTTGCTTCAAACGGCGCCATGTCAATAAGTGCTTTCAGTGAAGAACGTGTCTTTTCAAGTGTACGGGCTTCAAGATATGCGCCGAATAAAAATAGGAAAGTCACTGCAGCAGACTCGACGTATTCTCCGATGAACAGTGCACCTACGACAGCGATTGTCACTAACAATTCAATACTGAATGCCTTCATTTTCAACGCTTTAAATGCTTTGAGGGCAATGGGGATACCAGCAAGAACGGTTGCCGCTATAAGCAGTATTTGCCGCCATTCGTGGAAGCCCGCAAGATGAAGCCCGATTGCCGCCGTGAGCAATAGGCCTGTCGCGGCGGTGATTCGGGAAGTTCGTTTCGCATTCATTTTCTTTCACTCCTTTCATGAGACTTTTTGAGATTGTACGGGATAACCAAGTCCGGAAACTGTTTTCGCGATTATGTCAGCATCGATTTTGCTTTCATCGAATTGAGCCCGTACTTTTCCGGAATTGAACAGTACTTTCGCTTCTACCACACCGTCCAATTTCTTCAAAGCTCCTTCAATCTTTTTAATACAAGATGGGCAAGTCAACGGCTCCAAATTCAATACGATTTTTTTCATTTTCCTCTACCTCCATGTAGTTGTATTGTTCTTCTTGATTACATCATAAGGTGTTTTTACAAATGAAACCTTGACCTCCATCAAGTTTTCGCTTTTTATAAGCGGGAAAGTGCCTTATACTGATAGTAAATCGAACTCTGCGTAGTTCGATTCACTACATTTTCGAACAGAGAGGAAACGTGGGCATGGAGCTTGTTTATAAAGGAAAGACGAAAGACGTTTATAAATTGGAAGATGGCAATGTTTTATTGGCATTCAAAGATGATGTGACCGGGGAAGACGGCGTGTTTGATCCGGGTGCAAATACAGTTGGTTTAACGATCGAAGGTGCAGGAAAATCAGGCTTGCGCATGACGAAATTCTTTTTCGAAAAGTTAGCAGACAAAAAAATTCCCACACATTATATCGATGCGGATATTGAGAATGCAACGATGACTGTAAAGCCGGCGACAGTATTTGGGAAAGGGCTTGAAGTCATTTGTCGTTTCCGCGCTGTTGGAAGTTTCTTACGGCGTTACGGGGCATATTGCGAAGAGGGACAACCTTTGGATGCGTTTGTTGAAGTGACGATTAAAGATGACGACCGAAATGACCCTCCGATTACAAGAGATGCACTATCGCAGCTTGGTATATTGACGGAAGATGAGTATGAGGTTTTAGAGAAGTTGACGAAGGAAATTTCAATTGTTGTGAAAGAGGAGCTTGCAGAGAAGGGGCTTGAGCTATACGATATCAAGCTTGAATTCGGTCGTGATCCTGAAGGGAATATCATGCTGATTGACGAAATTTCTGGGGGCAATATGCGTGTGTACAAAGATGGAGTATACATTGCACCACTCGATCTTGAGAAGTTAATGTTGGCTTAATTAAAAGGAACCGCCGTTCATTCCAATGTTTGGAGTGAACGGCGGTTTTATTACTTTAAGACATGATTATAAATGAAACTTAAAGCGTAACGGGAAAAGTTTCCATACATATTATCTCTTCAGTTGGGCATGCTTGGCAGGAGTATATGCGAAGGAGAGATTTATATGAAGAGAAAAGCGGTAATCTTATTACTTATGAGCGCCATCCTTGTAGTAGGGGGATGTGCGAAGACGAAGAAAGCACTGCCTGTGAGCGGGGATAAGATGGAGGCCATCGTAGCTCCTCTGTTGAATACAGCAGGAAATAAAATCGGTGAAGTGACATTAGTACAGGAAACGGCAGGGGTAATGATCAAGGTGGAAGCGGAAGGCTTGAAACCAGGGTTGCATGGTATTCATATCCATGAAACTGGGGTATGCACGGCTCCTGATTTCAAATCTGCAGGTGCTCATTTCAATCCAACAGGAAAAGAGCATGGCTTTGATAATCCGAAAGGGTTCCATTTAGGTGACTTGCCGAATATCGAAGTTCCGGAGGACGGAAAAGTGTCAAGGGAACTGACGACTGGAGACCTTACTTTGAAACCGGGAATGGAAAATTCCATCTTAGATGGGGATGGAAGTGCTCTCGTCATTCATGCGGATCCGGATGATTATAAGACGGACCCATCTGGAAACTCCGGAGATCGAGTCGCGTGCGCGGCAATTACATCGAAGAAATAATGGAAACCGGCCCGAGATAGGGCCGGTTTATTCACGGTTTTAAGATCACTTTTATGCATTCATCTTCATGCTCGTAAAAATGATGATAAGCGGCTGCTGCTTCCTCAATCGGGACAACATGCGAAATGATTTCCGTAGGGTTGAACTCGCCTCTCACAATCTTGTCAAACAGTGTCGGCATATAATGGATAACTGGAGCTTGCCCCATCTTAAGCGTAATGTTTCGCTCAAACAGATTCCCAAGCGGAAACATGTTATATAGGGATCCATAGACACCCGTTAGTTGGATCGTTCCAAACTTGCGAACAGCTTGGTAACCGATTTCAAATGCACTTAACGTTCCACCTTGCACCTTCATCATCTGCCCGATTTTCTCAGCAATATTTTTCTTTCCGTCCATCCCGACACAGTCAATGACAATGTCAACACCGCCGCTCGTCAACTCTTTAATATGTGCACCCATATTGTCATAGTCGTTGAAATTAAAGGCTTCGACTTTATTCATCCTTACGGCATGCCTCAAACGATAAGGCACATGGTCAATCGCCATCACTCGTTTCGCGCCTTTCATCCAAGCAAATTTCTGCGCCATCAGTCCCACGGGTCCACAACCAAGAACCATAACCGTATCACCTTTTTTTACACCTGCGTTTTCTACACTCCAGTAGGCGGTTGGCAGGACGTCTGATAGAAACAACAATGCTTCATCTGGAAGTTCACAAGATTCGGGGACGACAAACGGTGTGAAATTGCCATAAGGGACACGTAGATACTCCGCTTGCCCACCAGGATAGTCCCCGTAGCGTTCGGTGAAACCGAAATAACCGCCGGTATCCATATGCGGGGTTCGGTTGGAATTATCGCATTGGCTCTCCATCTCGTGCTCACAGTAAAAACATTGCCCACAGGATATATTGAATGGAATGATGACTCGATCGCCTTTCTTCACCTTCGTCACATTCGGACCAACTTCTTCGACGATTCCCATCGGCTCATGGCCAATCACATAATCCTTATACGTGGGCAAAGTACCCAAATAGATATGCAAATCGGAACCGCAAATGGCTGTGGATGTAATCTTAACAATAATATCATCAGGTTTTTCGATTTTAGGTGCCTGAACCTTCTTCACCTGTATATCTTTTACACCTTGAAATGTTACAGCTTTCATACAAACTCCTCCTTATCTGTCCATCATATATTTCCCTGAATGGACAGAAATAGTCGTAGAGGAATTATTTCAAAAAGAAATTCTCCGTATAATACGGCTGTGATTGTTCATTAAATGCAACACCGATGCCAAGGTGACTGTAATCATCTATTAAAATATTCTCTCTGTGACCCTTTGAATTCATCAATCCCTCATGTGCGAAGATGCTGCTCGATTGGCCGTACGCTAAATTTTCACCGGCTCTGCGGAATTTAATTTGATCCTCTTTCATCCGGTCAAAAGGAGACTGTCCTTTTAAATTTTCATGGCTGAAATAATCATTGATCGCCATATCGAGGCTGTGCTTACGGGCTGTATCCGAAATAGCATCATCCCATCGCAAAATCGAACGGCCGTGGCGTACACGCGCAGCATTCGTCAAATCGAAAAGTTGCTGTTCAAACCCATTACGCAAGGACACGTCTCCACCTGCATACATGCCGGTCTTACGATGTTCAAGTGATGTTGTAATAAGTTGAACTGCAGTCACCGTCGTATTCTTATGAAGATCGTAAAATACATACATATATACATCTCCGATTTTAAATAAATCCATGCCTTCATTATCCTGGAGGACGTAAATATTCAAGCCTTTACGAATCTCCTTCAATGGTTCACCATACGCCTGGCGGACCTTTGCCTTCTCAGTACCGTACTGGATACCGGCTTTCGAAGAGATAAGGTCATCATTTGTATAGATTGCATTCACTTTCCATTTTTCATCAAAAGAAATCATGACGAAGTTTTGGTAATCCTCATGATAGGTGAACCATTCAGTGCCGTATTCATTCAGCGAATGGTTTTTCGGTTCACCAAGTTCAGCCTTCACCTGTTCTTCTGTAAAACCAATTTCTATATTGTGTATGGACATTGCTGAATGGTCAGGTGTTGCGAGGGTCGGCTTCGCAATCTTATCTGGGATCAAACGTTCCATTTCGGATGATTTTGACGAGATGAAAATGAAGAATTTATCGGCAGTGTTGAGGATGGAGTTCATGGCTGATGTGACAGATTCGCTTTCCATAACCGTTTCAATCTTTTCATCTACAGGGTTGAGAAAGGAAAGGTCGATATAGTTGGAAACAGGCGCTTCCCATAAAGGTTTTGTTAGGTAGAGCGCAACTATGAATATAATGAATAAAAAAATCTTCCTCACGGAAATCGCCTCCTTTCTACTATTGTACCCGCAGAAGGGGAGATAGATACAGTGTGAGCTATTCATAGTTTGAGTACTCTTGGAAAGACGGTATACTGATAGAACAAACAATGGAACGGAGCAAAGGAAATGACAGTATCGAAGAAAATGCAAAGTGCGCAGCTGATTGGGATGAATGAAGGACTTTTTAATTGCCCGATATGTTCTGTTAGGATGGGAATGGTAGAGTACTCACGGCTTGTCTGTGAGAATATGCACTCTTTCGACTTGGCTAAAACAGGCTATGTCAATTTAGCTCCACAATCGCATACGACAAAATATGATAAGTCGCTTTTTGAAGCACGAGCGAAAGTGATGAGCAGCGGGTTTTTCGAACCTGTGCTGGACAAGCTAATTTCCATTGTGAAGGAACATGTCGAAGGAATAGATCGCCCGGTGCTGTTGGATGCGGGATGTGGGGAAGGAACTCATCTATCCTCCATTCATTCACAGTTGCAAATTGAGAGTGTGGGTATTGGCATTGATCTCGCGAAAGAAGGAATCGTTGCTGCGTCAAAGTCCTATCCGGGAATCATTTGGAGTGTAGCAGATTTGGCCGCGATGCCATTTCAAGATGAGCAGATTGATGTGATTTTGAATGTTTTATCCCCCGCAAACTATGCGGAATTCAACCGGTTATTGGAGCGGGGTGGTATTGTTGTGAAAGTGGTGCCGGAAAGTGGATACCTGCAGGAATTACGAAAGGCTTTCTACGGTGGTAAGCCGCACAAAGAGGAAACCGACCCAGTGGAGCGTTTCAGTGAACATTTTGATGATGTTGTGACGGATCGGATAACCTATGCATTCACGTTGCTGGAAGGGTTGCTTGCATCATTGATCCAAATGACGCCATTGACCTGGAATGCAGGGGATGAGCGGATCGGTCAAGTGCTTGCAGAGGGAATGAAAGAGATCACGATTGATTTGCGTGTGATTGTCGGTAAGCGTAGGTGAAAATAGTAAGACAAACCTAAATGGGGCTTGTTGATAACTTAAATGGAAGTTTATATAGAACAGAGATAATGTGGATAAGTTCCTAACACATGTTGATAACATTGTTATTAATGTTGATAATTATTTAAATATTGTTGGTAGATTAGAGAGTGATGTTGATAACTTTTAGTTTAATGGGAGGAGGAGATGGTGAATGTTTGGTGGAATCAGTGCAATTCCAAGTTGGTTCTACATTTTAGCGATAGTGGTTGTTGTCTTTCTCGTCATTGTCATTGAGTGGAAGACTCGTTAGACAGTCGGTTATAAACGTGTACTTGGCTTAACGGTGAATGAAGAATAATGTTATACTGAAAAGACATTTGAAACAGAAAGAGTGGCAAAATCATGCTTACATTCGAAGAAAAACAACACATTATTGAGACGAATTTCCCTGAATTAACGCGTAAAGAAGTGTCGATGAAGCGGCTTAATTATCATTATGAGGACAGTTTGTATGAAAAGACGGTTGTTGTGCAGCATCTTCACCCGAACGGCAATGGATTCGTATACGTTGAGTGGCTTTCTAAGTATGAAACTGATGACCGAGGACTTGTCAACATTCGTGAAGCGGCAGAAGATGAGTTAATCACAACAGTTCGCGATGCAATCCGCATGTTATCAACAGAAGAGAAGGTAGAGGAAGAAGAGCCGATTGAAGAAGTGTGGGTGAATGGTGAGGGACAGAAGTTGACGTTGCTTGAAGAGGACGGATTCTTCAATGTTTACCACGGCCCTAACTTGGAGGATGGTTTCGGAGATTACAAGGAAGCGGTTGACTATCTGAAAGAGGAGAGTTTCAGGCGTAGCAGTGGAGGTGACGCAAAGTGAAGGGGAGGACGCTCGTCATCGGGCTCGTTGCATTCGTTTTAATTATAGTTGCTGTGATCTACTTTGCCATGACAGCACAGTTTGAAAAGGATCGACAGGAAGGACCGCAAGTGGAGATGACTGAAAAAAATTAAAAGCCGCCTGGAAAATGAGAATTCATTGTCCAGGCAGCTTTTTTTATTCATTCAATGCCAATTTCCAGCTTTATATTCACCTTTTCTAAAAGGCATCCACCAGTTCCACTTACCAAACAGCTTCATCAAACTTGGAACAAGTAGCAGGCGAATGATTGTCGCGTCAATTGCGACCGCGATTGCGATGCCGACTCCTATCTGCTTCACGGGCATGACGTCCGTAAATGCAAAAGCACCAGTTAAAACAATCATGATCAAAGCGGCAGACGTGATGATTTTGCTTGTCGTCGCAAGTCCCTCAACCGTCGAATGATCATTATCGAATGTCTTCGCATACTCCTCCTGCATACGCGAAATGAGAAACACTTCATAGTCCATGCTTAAACCAAAAACAAGACTGAATACAATAACTGGAATGATAAGAGCAATCGTACCCGGATGCAATCCGAAATGACCGTATTGGAAAATGTAAACGAGAATACCGAATGTAGCGGAAAGCCCGACAATATTCATCAAAATTGCTTTCAACGGAATCAGGATTGAGCGAAACGCAATCATGAGGATGATAAACGTCGATCCAAGGATGATTAATAATGCAAGGCCGATATTGTCGAAAATCTCATCGAAGATTTCCTGATTGAACTTCGGTTGACCGCCGACAAGTAGATTCCAATCGGTTTGATCTGACCAATCCCTTGCCCATTGCTGTGCTTCATCGGATGTTCCTCTTGCTTGAAGTGTCACGGGAATCAATAGTTGGTCGTCTTTAATGAATGAAGCTAAAAGTGGTTCAAGCTGCGCCTTCATTTCAGGAATTTGCATTGCCTGCTCCCACTCTTTTGGTGATCCTACTCCACTTGCGGTGAAAATAGTTGTCAATCCATCCACTAATGGGTCGCTGGATAAGTCCTCTTCCAATTCCTTCATCGCTTTCAAACCGTCTGTATCAGACCAACCTCCCGAACGTTCCGCAATGATATACACATTCGACTGGTCACCAAGTCCAAAAGTGTCGTCCATTAACTCGTAAGATGCCCGTGTATCATACGAAGCGGGCAATGAATCAATTTGAGGAATTGCCAAATCCATATTTTTCACGGGAACAACAGCGATGCCCAACAAAATGAGAGCACCTATTGTAATAAGAATTGGACGTTTAATAACCCCATTAGCGAACTGCCGCCAACGGTCTGAACCGTTCTCTTTTACTTTCAGCACACGCCCTTTGTTCAAACGATCGCCAAGGACAATTAAAATCGATGGCAATAATGTAACCGAGCTAAGTACAGCCATGCCAACGACAATCATGCCGCCAAGTGCGATGTTCTGAAAAATTTCCACTCTTATGACGAACATCGCACCAAGGCCGATAAATACACAAAATGCTGAAAAAATGACAGATCGGCCAGCTGTACGGATTGTCGTCTCGCAAGCTTCAAGTACACTGCTCTTCAACCGTTCTTCACGGTAACGGCTGATGAAAAGTAATGAAAAATCGATACTTAAAGCAAGTCCCAACATGGGCACGATATTCAGTACAAAAATCGACAAATCTGTTTGACCGCCAACCAATGCCATAACGCCAAAAGCGGAAATGACTGTGGCGACACCTACGAGTAATGGCACCACAGAAGCTACTATTGACCCGAAGGCGAGTAAGAGAATAATGATGGCGATAGGTAATCCAATCGCCTCAGCTTTCATCAAATCCCGTTGGCTTGCGCTATTGATATCCTTAGTGATAGCGGATTGACCTGTTAACACTATCCCTTTTTCATCCCCGATAGCATCTCGAATTTCGGTTACGACACCGGACATATCTTTTCCATTCTTTTCGAAATGAAGCATTGCGTACGACACATCATTCGTATATTGCTTTTCATGATCAAGCGGAGAAACAATTTCCGAAACTATTCCAAGATCCTCAATCTTTGCTAATGTTGACGAAATCGTTGCATCATTCACCTTATCGAATACGACAAACATCGTTTCAGCGGGTAAATCAAATTTCTCGGATGCGATTTTCATAACTTGTTCATGTTCAGCATCCATTCTGAAGCCGTCTCCTGCTAGTAAACTCGGCAAGCGAACGGCGAAAATAGCCATGGTAATAAATAGTGCAATCCACCCTATAATAATCGCTTTATAACTTGTTGTAACAAAGCGTGCTAGTGTGCGCATAACATCGTCCTCCCAATAAATTATCTCTCTATGTTCCTATCATAACGGAAGTGGGAAAAGATGTCTTATTTAGAGGTGTACTCAAGCAAGTGGCAAACCGCTCAAGCACCGCCATTCGCGCTCAAGCAAGTTGCAATAGCGTTCAAGATCCACCCTTCGCGCTCAAGCGAGTGGCAATATCGCTCAAGATCCGCCCTTCGCGCTCAAGCAAGTGGCAATATCGCTCAAGATTCACCATTCGCGCTCAAGCAAGTAGCAATATCGCTCAAGATTCGCCATCCGCGCTCAAGCAAGTGGCGACATCGCTCAAGCATCGCCATTCGCGCTCAAGCAAGTGGCAACATCGCTCAAGATCCGCCATTCTCGCTCAAGCAAGCTGCAAACCGCTCAAGCACCGCCATCCGCGCTCAAGCAAGTGGCAATATCGCTCAAGATTCACCATCCGCGCTCAAGCAAGTGGCAATATCGCTCAAGCACCGCCATCCGCGCTCAAGCAAGCGGCAATACCGCTCAAGATCTACCCTTCGCGCTCAAGCAAGTGGCAATATCGCTCAAGATCCACCATTCTCGCTCAAGCAAGCTGCAAACCGCTCAAGCACCGCCATCCGCGCTCAAGCAAGTGGCAATATCGCTCAAGATTCACCATCCGCGCTCAAGCAAGTGGCAATATCGCTCAAGATTCGCCCTTCTCGCTCAAGCAAGTGGCAATATCGCTCAAGAATCACCATCCGCGCTCAAGCACCGACATTCGCGCTCAAGCAAGCGGCAATATCGCTCAAGATTCACCATTCTCGCTCAAGCAAGCTGCAAACCGCTCAAGCACCGCCATTCGCGCTCAAGCAAGTGGCAATATCGCTCAAGATCCACCATTCTCGCTCAAGCAAGCTGCAAACCGCTCAAGCACCGCCATTCGCGCTCAAGCAAGTGGCAATATCGCTCAAGATTCGCCATTCGCGCTCAAGCAAGCGGCAATATCGCTCAAGCACCACCATTCGTGCTCAACTAACTCCAATACAAATCAAAATATGCTGCAAAATAACGAAAAAAACCACTCCCCGAAGAGAGTGGTTTTGAAAGGTTAGTTTAAATTAGTTTTTTTCAACGTTAGTTGCTTGAAGTCCACGTTGACCTTGTTCGATTTCGAAAGTCACGTCTTGGCCTTCTTCAAGAGTTTTGAATCCGTCGCCTTGGATAGCGGAGAAGTGTACGAATACATCGTCGCCATCTTCACGTTCGATGAAGCCATAACCTTTTTCTGCGTTAAACCATTTTACTTTACCATGTTCCATGTTTGTTTCCTCCTTGTGTGCTGTGCACACATTGTGTTACTATCCTTGCTCAAGTCTTGAAGCGGTCAAGCATTTCTGTGACCATCACGTCGAACAAAAATAATTCTCCTTTATCATAACAGAGGTTTTTAGGCAATGCAAGTGAAATTATCTCATTTAAAAGAACAAGTTCAAAATTTGGTATACAATTGCTGCCAATGCCGCAGAGATTGGTAATGTGATAATCCATGTCATGACGATTTTCTTTGCGACTCCCCATTTAACGCCTTTGACACGTTGCGCAGATCCAACCCCCATGATGGAAGAGGAGATGACATGCGTCGTACTAACCGGTAAATGGATGAGCGTTGCACCAAAAATGATGATAGCGGAGTTCAAGTCGGCTGCAATCCCGTTGACAGGACGGATTTTCATGATCTTACCGCCGACTGTCTTAATAATTTTATAACCGCCTATTGATGTACCAAGACCCATGGCAGTAGCTGCGGCAATACGCACCCACAATTGGATGTCATCGCCTGTTTGTAAATTAGCTGCAATTAGTGCCATCGTAATAATACCCATTGCTTTTTGGGCATCATTCGTTCCGTGAGTAAACGACTGCAATGCAGCAGTTCCAATTTGCATGTAACGAATCCGTTTATTCGCCTTGAAAAGATTTCGGTTCTTCAATAAAATCTTGAAAAGCCACATGAAAAGAAATCCTCCCGCGATGGCGATGAACGGGGAAAGGATTAGTGCTTGCATGATTTTGAGGAACCCACCGTAATTTAAAATGCCGAATCCAGCGGCAGATATGGCTGCACCAGTAATTGAACCGATCAAGGCATGGGATGAGCTCGAAGGAATGCCGTAATACCAAGTGATCAAGTTCCATGCGATTGCTGCAATAAGGGCCGCTAAAATGACAACAGAGCCTTTTTCCAGCATAAACGGGTCGACAATATCCTTGGAAATCGTCTTCGCGACTCCAGTGAACGTCAATGCACCAATGAAATTCATGACTGCCGCCATGTAAACAGCGGTACGCGGCTTTAATGCCCGTGTTGATACTGAAGTTGCGATCGCATTGGCTGTATCATGAAATCCATTAATGAAATCAAATGCCAAGGCAAAAACAACGACTGCTATGGTAAGTACTAATACAATTTCCATATCCGTACCCCTTACGCGTTGCGCATGATGATGGTTTCGATTGTATTAGCAACATCTTGACAATGATCAGCGATATCCTCTAACAACTCATAAATATCCTTAAATTGAATAATACGAATTGGGTCTTTTTCACGCAGGAATAGTTGCTTAATCGATGTACGTAGCACCTCATCGCAAATTCGTTCATATTCTTTGATCAAAACAGCGTGGTCGCGCATTTGAACAAGTTTTTTTCTTGATAAAAGCTCCATCGCTTTCACGATTTCATCGGAGCTTTTAACGATGTTGATCATGAACTTTTGGACATACTCATCAATTTCTGTAAGTGAGAACATCTCAAGGTTTGCAGAGAAATGTTCGATGCCATCCAAAATGTCATCCATTTTAATAGCAAGTTGCAAAATATCCTCACGCTCAATCGGTGTCATGAACGATGTATTAAGTTTTGCAATTAGATCATGAATCATATCATCGCCGTCGGTTTCATATTCTTTAAGCTTGATGCTTACTTCTTTCAAGTCACCAACGGACGTCACTTTAAAGTCATTTGCATAATGCATCGCTTTTTGTACATGCTCAGCAATCTCTAAAAGAGCTGCGAAAAAAGGATCAGTTTTACGTGGACTAAACATCTTTAAGCCTCCATCCGTTACCGGAATCATTTTTTGTATTACTATATCATAACAAAACTCATTTAAACTAGTACAAATAAACGTATTTTTATTGTGAAAAAGTGACAAATTTATTTCAATTCCATGTTTGAATAGTTAAGATTCTTTTCTTGGTAAATAAATATTATTTAAAGGAATATTGAAACTTCATCGTCCTTCATCCGTATATATAGTAGAATTCAACTAGGAGTTGGGGAGGTGAGAGAATGGAATTGTTCGGAATGCCGGTTATTAATGTCTATTTGACCGTGTTGATCATTGCGGGCCTCGCAACTGTTTTATATCTGTTCTTTAGTGACATTTCGGAAGGTATCGGTGAAGCAAGCCCGATTTTGGATCCAGCTGTTATCCTTGCCTTCATATCATTTACATCTGCAGTCGGCTATATATTGGAATTGATGACAAATTGGAATCACTTGCTTATTTTACTTATAGCACTAGCGACGGCGACCGTATTGGATTTCCTTCTATACTTTTTCGTACTCCTTCCATTGAAGTCTGCGGAAGTTTCGCTTGCCTATACAGATGAATCACTCACCGGTCAGGTGGGCAAAGTTATTGTTCCGGTTCCAGTCGATGGTTTTGGAGAAATTGTTATCGAATCAGTCAACGGCATCATTTCAAAAAGGGCCGCTGGATATGAAAACCAACCGATCGACTATGGAAAAGAGGTTTTAATCATTGAAGTGAAGGAAGGAACATTTATCGTTAAAGAGTATGAGCCTTTTCGCTTCAAGTGAAACAATAAATTTTAAGGGGGAATCAAAATGCCGGAAATTACAGGTTTGTTAATTGTCATTGGAATTGTAGTCTTCATCTTGCTTGCTGTCATACTCGTCTATATTTCGAAGTATAAGACAGTTGGACCAGATGAGGCGTTGATCGTGACAGGTAGTTACTTAGGTTCGAAGAATGTACATACGGATGACTCGGGCAACCGTATCAAAATCATCCGTGGTGGAGGAACATTCGTCTTCCCTGTATTCCAACAATCTGAACCACTCAGCTTGCTTTCGAGCAAATTGGAAGTTACGACGCCAGAAGTTTACACGGAACAAGGTGTTCCAGTTATGGCAGATGGAACAGCAATCATAAAGATCGGGGGCTCTATTTCAGAAATTGCGACGGCAGCGGAGCAGTTTTTAGGAAAATCAAAGGCTGACCGGGAAAATGAAGCGAAAGAAGTATTGGAAGGGCATTTGCGTTCTATTTTGGGATCTATGACGGTGGAAGAGATTTATAAAAACCGTGATAAATTCTCCCAAGAAGTGCAACGTGTCGCTTCACAGGACCTTGCTAAAATGGGGCTTGTGATTGTTTCCTTTACGATTAAGGATGTCCGTGATAAAAATGGATATTTGGATTCGCTTGGTAAACCGCGCATCGCGCAAGTGAAACGGGATGCGGATATTGCAACGGTAGAGGCTGAGAAAGAAACGCGTATTAAAAACGCCGAGGCTTCGAAGGAAGCGCAAAAGGCGGAAATCGAGCGGGCGACAGAAATCGCCGAAGCTGAAAAGGAAAATCAGTTGAAAGTCGCTGAATATCGCCGTGAGCAAGATATTGCAAAAGCGCGCGCCGACCAAGCGTATGAGCTGGAATCCGCACGTGCTAAGCAGGAAGTTACGGAGCAGGAGATGCAAGTGCGCATCATCGAGCGTCAAAAGCAGATTGAATTGGAAGAGAAAGAGATTCTACGCCGTGAAAAGCAATACGATTCCGAAGTTAAGAAGAAGGCAGACGCGGACCGTTATGCTATCGAGCAAAACGCAGCGGCAGAAAAGTCACGTCAAATGGCAGAAGCGGAAGCGGAGAAATACCGCATTGAAGCACGCGCAGCTGCTGAAGCTGAAAAAATTCGACTCGACGGATTGGCGAAAGCCGATTCCCAGCGTGCGCAAGGTGAATCGGAAGCAGAAATCATCCGCTTGAAAGGTCTTGCTGAAGCGGAAGCAAAACGTAAAATTGCTGAAGCATTTGAACAATATGGCCAGGCAGCTGTGCTTGACATGATTGTCCGAATGATTCCTGAGTATGCCAAGCAAGTGGCAAGTCCGCTTTCGAATATCGACAAGATTACTGTTGTCGATACGGGTGGCGGGGAAGGCGGCGGTGCCAATAAAGTAACATCGTACGCTACTAATTTGATGTCCACTTTACAAGAATCGTTGAAAGCTTCATCGGGCATTGATGTGAAGGAAATGATGGAAAGTTATGTTGGAAAGAATAATCTACGGCCAAGCATCGATCATTTGACAGAAGAAATCCGCTCGTCAAAACCAGTGGCTGTCAAACCTTCAGAAGAGGAATAATGTTTGAATCGAAATAATCCAGTCCGCATGTATTGGGGCTGGATTATTTTGTAATTAATAAATAGATAGATTTCTCTGTCAATAAACGCTATAATTGTAGATAATAATAGAAAAAAGTCGGAACCTACACGGAGGACACATATGGAAACAAATCCAAACCGTACGTATCGGAAAAGTTCGGATGGTCAATTTCCAGTAATACAAATGGCCTCTGGACAGATAGCACTATTGGGGCGATGGAATGGCTTGGCAGAGGCACTTTTTTCGTTGAATGAAAATGGTTCCTTCTGCGCTCAGTACAATACAGATAATACAATTGTGGAAACGTATACATTGTTGCATGGTGAAGTTGAAATCGAGCATGTAGGTGAAAGAAGGAAGATGGGAATCGGCGAAACAATTGATGCGTCAGCATTTGAAAAGGTTGTGACATTCTATGCCTTGTCCAACGCTGAAATCGTCATGAAAATGGACGCGGATTTCTATGAACAACTGTTTTTTGAAACAAAGACGCTGCAAGTTGAAATGGATGCGGTTGCTCAAGTGGACGGCTATACATATCACCATTGTGAGCGAATCAGGCAATATGCAATCGAAGTTTGGAAGCGGATGGACCAACCGAAGGACAGGCTTAAATTGTTGCGATGGGGTTCCTATTTCCACGATATCGGCAAACTTGCAATCCCCCATGAGATCTTGAATAAACCCGGAAAACTCACGCTCGATGAATGGGAGATAATGATGACACATTCCTCAATCGGCGCCAACATCATGCGTGCCCATCCTGTCGAATGGTTGAAGGATGCCGCATTCATCGTAGAGCAGCATCATGAAAAGTATGACGGCACAGGCTACCCATATGGGCTAAAAGGGGATGAAATCTCCATTGAGGCGGCAATTGTTGCAGTTGTCGATGCCTATGACGCCATGACTACAGAGCGGGCTTATAAGCAAGCAATCTCCATAGAAGAGGCAATATCTGAATTGAAAAAAGGTAAAGGGACTCAGTTCCACCCCGATGTTGTTGATCACTTTATCGAAATGCTTGGCGTAAAAGTGACTTATGTCTAATCGACGGTCTAAAATAGCAAGTTTTGAACAAGACTCGGGAATCCGGGTCTTTTCATTTTATTTACACTCGAAAAAGGTGCATGATAGTGGATGAGGTTAAATTATTCATTTGTGAAAGGCGGAGGGAATATGAACTACCGTATTGAGCATGACACATTTGGAGAAATACAAGTACCTGCAGACAAGTTGTGGGGCGCACAAACACAGCGTAGTAAACAGAATTTCAAAATTGGCGGGGAACGTATTCCGTTGGGCGTCATTCAAGCATTTGCCCATTTAAAGAAATCCGCGGCAATTGCGAGCAACTCTTTTGGTAACCTTTCAGATGCAAAAACGAAAGCGATTGTTGCTGCCGCTGAAGAAGTAATTGAAGGCAAATGGGATGATCATTTCCCGCTTGTCGTCTGGCAAACAGGTAGCGGTACTCAATCGAATATGAATATGAACGAAGTATTGGCAAACCGCGGCAATCAGCTGCTTGAAGAGTGGGGTGAGGCTGAACGCTTACATCCGAACGACGATGTAAATAAATCACAAAGCTCCAATGATACATTCCCGACAGCTTTACATGTCGCTGGGGTAATTGAAGTGGAGCGTGAATTACTGCCGTCGCTTCAGGAATTGAAAAAGACTTTCCAAGATAAATCCGATGAATTCATGGATATCATCAAGATAGGACGGACGCATCTTCAAGACGCAACGCCGCTTACATTAGGACAGGAAATCAGCGGTTGGCACAGGATGCTTGAAAAGACGGAAAAAATGTTGAACGAAAGCGTACAATCGATGAAAGAATTAGCCATCGGTGGTACTGCAGTTGGAACTGGACTCAATGCACCAAAAGGGTTTGGAGAAAAAGTTGCTGAAGAAATTTCGAAATCAGTTGGTATCCAATTCACATCTGCCGAAAATAAATTCCACTCACTCACAAGCTATGACGAAGTCGTTTATACGCATGGGGCGATGAAAGCCCTCGCAGCGGATCTTATGAAGATTGCAAACGATGTCAGATGGCTGGCAAGCGGTCCTCGTTCAGGAATTGGTGAAATCACTATTCCGGAAAACGAACCAGGAAGCTCCATCATGCCAGGAAAAGTGAACCCGACACAAAGCGAGGCTTTGACGATGGTTGTGGCACAAGTGTTGGGGAATGACGCGACAATTGGATTTGCTGCGAGTCAAGGGAATTTTGAACTGAACGTTTTCAAACCGGTTATTATATATAACTTCCTCCAATCCGCGAAACTACTTGCAGATGGCATGCGTAGCTTCAATGAAAATTGTGCAGTCGGAATTGAACCGAATCGTGAGGAGATTGACAATAAAGTTAAGAACTCACTAATGCTTGTGACAGCATTGAATCCGCATATCGGTTATGAAAATGCTGCAAAAATCGCGAAAACGGCGCATAAAGAAGGAACGACACTGAAAGAAGCTGCACTTAAAACTGGTTTACTGACGGAAGAACAGTTTGATGAGTATGTCGATCCTTCCAAAATGATTGGACGATAAACGATGTATGATAACAACTGTCCTTATTGCAATTTGACAGCTGACCAAGAACAGCAAATCATTTTCGAAACGGAGACATGCGCGTACATCCAAAAGGCTTCCGAACAAATAGTGCTTGAAGGCAGCGGGTTGATTGTACCGAAGCGACATGCGGTAGATTTGTTTTCATTGACACCTGAAGAGTGGGTAGATACACAGGAGCTGTTGTTGAAGGCGAAAGCCTATTTGGAAGAAAGGTACGAGCATGAAGGGTATTCAGTTGGCTGGAATACAGGGGAAGTGGGCGGGCAATCTATTCCGCATGCCCATCTTCATATTATCCCGCGATTTTCAGATGAACCACTTGCTGGAAAAGGCATCCGGTATTGGATCAAGCAGAAGGAAAATCTTAGAGGCGCATTGTCTAAACGACCGCTTCGGCATTTCACATTATCCACAAAATTGTAACCCTAATTCGTTTAGTTATCCGCTATGATGAAAGGACAATGACGAATAAAGGAGTAGAAATGAATGATAAAGAAGCTCATGCCTATCATGCTTATCTTGACGCTTGTCCTTGCTGCATGCGGAGATAAGGCGCATCACGATGGGGAAAACGGTGAAAATTTGGAAGTTGGTCAAGAAAGGCATCTTCCGAACGGTGACTTGCAGGAAGCGACTGAGTCGGCAGCTGTATTGCCGAAGTTTCTTGATGGTAAACCGGAAGACCTGCGTCTCGTATACCAAGTGGCTGCATCAGCTGCTGATGTTTTAGAGTACATGCCATGTTACTGTGGATGCGGTGAAAGCGCGGACCACAGAAATAACTTGAATTGCTTTGTAGATGAAATCCGTAAAGACGGTTCCGTTGTCTGGGACGATCATGGTACACGTTGCCTTGTTTGCCTGGAGATTGCGGTTCAATCCGTGCAAATGAAACAAGAGGGTAAATCCATGAAAGAAATCCGTGAAGTTATTGATGAAATGTACAAAGAAGGTTATGCAGAACCAACAGACACACCGAATCCAGCTTAATTAGAAAAAGACAGCGGTCGAATTGACTGTTGTCTTTTTTTATTATGACAAAAACAATATTTTACTTTTCTGAATATGTATATAGGACTTTAAATTTTCTATGAAAGAGCGTATGCTGTGAAATTGATAGGATATCCATATTTCGTTCAATGAAATAAAGGAGAATACAAAGAATGACTTTTGAAGGCAATCATAAAGTCCGAAGAAAGATCTATCAAGTGATAGATGGGTTGACGGATAAAGAGTTCAATCGAAAACCATTAGAGCATGATTGGTCCCCGAAGCAGATTTTAGAGCATCTTACTTTGATGGAAACATATATAGCTGCAAAAATAGCAGCAGAGTTGAAAAATAAGCAAAGTCAACGTGCGTCGAAGAAATTAATTGTCCTTTCAGGAAGTTTGATGATGAAAGAGGATCTGCCGGAAGCGACAAAACCGACAGATGAGTTCAAAACAGTCTTGGAAATGAAAGAGGAACTTCATAACTCCCGCATTTATCTGTTAGATGTGTATGATGGTAGCTGTAAAGACTTGTTGCGCGAGAAATCTTTCGGGCATCCAAGTCTTGGTTTGATTCCATTGGAACAATGGTTCCCGATTGTTGGCCTGTATGAAAAGTGCCATTTGAAGCTGTTAAAGAAGGCAATTGGTGAGTTAAGAATACATGGTCTCGCTTCTGAAATGAATACGGACGCACATTGAAATCCCCACGCCTCATGCATGGGGATTTTGTTTTCTTCATGTACGGTTTTCAATTCAATCAACGAATATAAACATCACTTACTAATAAATCCTCCACAATCTCTGTTGGGATTTCAAATGTCACCACACCCATATAGCCCGGTGCAACTTCGTATTTATCGAAAGAAATAACAAGCTTTTGATCATCTGTAATGTAGAAATTCTGATCGGGTCTGATTGTCGTAAAGCCTTCGCCGAATTCATTCTCCGTAAAATAAGAGATCATCTCATCTGCCGCCATTTGCCGTTCCATTTCGCCTTCGATATAGGCATTGATGGCATCAATATATGAATCGTTTTTGAAAAGGCTTGGTAATGTAATCAACACATTGTTGACTTTATCGATTGTATCGTATCTCATCGTTGTGGAAGATGAACCCACCGTATTCACTTGATAGCGCATAATCGATAGGATACGATCATTGTCGGTCAACACTTCAAAACCTGCATCCAAGCCAAGATACCCGCCGCCAGCTTTTTTCAGTTCGGCAATCTCCCTTTCAAATTGCTCAAACAGTTCCTTGTTCTCAGCCATATATTTATCATTTAATGCAGTTTGCAAGTTCTCGTCTTCAAGGCCATTAATTCCGGGTGTGGCTAAGTCAGCTTGATATGTTCCTTCATCGACTTTCATTTGTTGAACAGTTAACACTTGGACGATAGACCCTAAAATAGGTACGTTCACCATCGTATTTGCGAACGCTGGGCTGACATTAATGCTGCCAACGAAAATTGCAGCGGATGCAGCGACACCGATTATGCTGTTTCTGAAAACAGGACGCTTTTTTCGTTGTTCCAACTTCGCTTCACGAATGGTGGCATTCACAACTTCATTCAATTCATTAGGAATCTCGGTATTCTCGTAGTCCTTCTTTAATTTATCCATTTGACTCATTCTATGACTCCTCCCTCATTTCAACGCGTAATTTCCTTAAAGCCGCATACAGTCTTGTTTTTACCGTATTGACATTATCACCTGTAATATCAGCGATCTCATCGATTTTCAAATCTTCGAAAAAGCGGAGAATAATAATTGTTTTATAAGTTGGCGGCAGGTGATCGACCGCTTCTTGAAGGTCAAAATCGGTTACGTCATCCTCCAAAGAAGGTAAATGACTTTCCAATATTTCATCGTCCATGATGAACATCCGCTGATGTTTTCGGATGAAATCAATGGCCGTATTGACAATGATCCTGTAAAACCATGTTTTCATATATTTCTCTTCATCAAGCCGATCAATGGACCGAAGTGCTTTCAGGATGGATTCCTGAACGATATCCAGTGCATTTTCTTTGTTTTTAACATAACTAAATGCGAGCCGATAATAGGCTTGCTGATTTTCTATAATGAACTTTTCCACCAACTTAAATTTATCGTCTCTTGTCATGACAATCGGGTCACCTTCTTTGTAAATAACGTATCGCGAACACGTCTCATAGTATGGACGAACTGCCTTCTTAGAAAGTTTGGAGACGTTGGAAAGACTTTGAAATGTTTATGATATGCTTAGTTTAAAATATGAGGAGAGGATGTGTGAAAAAATGAATAAACAATCATTCGTCGCTTCTTGGAGTGGTGGTAAAGACTCGGCGTTAGCCTATTACCGTGCTCTTCGATCAGGAGGAATCCCCAAATGCATCTGGACGATGTTCGAAAAGGATAAGGAACGTTCGAAATCCCATGCATTACCTTTGGAAATCATCCAAGCACAGGCTGACAGCCTTGGTATTCCGTTGATCATCCGTGGTGCAGATTGGAACGGATACGAAGAAGGTTTTTTGGATGCAATGAAGGAATGCGTAGATGCGGGCATTTCATATGGGGTATTCGGGGATATCGATATAGAAGATCATTTGACATGGGTCCAAACAACTTGCGATAGAGTCGGTATGAAAGCGGTACATCCGCTATGGATGGAACCACGTCGGGAGCTGTTGGAGGAATTCGTAAATGCAGGCTTTGAGGCATATATTGTTGTCGTAAATTCGAAAATGATGCCTTCGGAATTCATCGGTCGTGAATTTACGATTCAATTGATGGATGAACTGGAGTCGCTTGGCATTGATTCATGTGGGGAATCGGGGGAATTCCACACCGTTGTCGTTGATGGACCGATTTTTAAGAATCGTGTTCCAGTCGTGTTTAAGGAGCATCATGAACGTGATGGGTATGTGTTTTTGACTGTCGGGTTGGAAGAGGAGTCATATCTATGAAGAATTGGCCCTTCGTATTATTCTGCCTTATTTTTCTTGCTGGATGTACAAAACCATTGACGTTACATGTAAAAGACACAATGAAATCGAGGGATGTTTGAAGAAGGCGAGATTGATGTGGAAAAATTGAAAGAAGAGGGGTTGCTCTATGTATTAGTCGTTGAAGTTGTTGAAAAGTAATGAGCCCAAGTTAGCGAGTTAGCAGACTCTTGACAATTCCTTGTATATTGAAATAAATGTATTGCGCTTTCCTTACTATTTCTCTATAATGAAAAAGTTGTGTTAGAAATTCAAATCCCTAAATAGAATATAAATAGTAAAGGAAGTTTTGAAATTTATAATGAAAGATTGCATGACTGAATCGCATATTGCCGCCTTAGTCGAATCAACCATCAATGATGTAAATATGGACTTGAGAGTAAAGATGGAGCGCACAGGAGTTAACATGATGTACGATTTTCTCAAGGATGAGGTAATCGTTGATAGCAAACGTGTGCAAAAAGCCTGTAATGAACTCCCCCAACCAATGCTACTTGAAACATATATCCGTGTGTTGACCATACATGAATTAGGGCATGCAATGGATCGCGAGGCATTGCTCAAATCGTTGGACCGAACAAAAGAAGTTATCGCGATGAAAAAACAGGTTGCTGCTGAAAAACGGTTAACTGATTTCTCACTCATGAAAATGATCATTGAAGAGCATGAGTCGGATATCGCTTTCGAAGAAACCGCTTGGGCAAATGCGGCGATTTTGAATGGCTTCTTCAATATAGTGGATGGTGAGAGTTTTGAAAAGGTAAGGACGCATAGCCTTTCAACTTATCAGAAGCAGTATGATGATGACTTGATTATCTATCATGGATTGCAAGAAGAATCTTTACTTGTTTAATAATTGATTTATATAAAAAACCGCCACCAAGTAATAATTGATGGCGGTTTTTTATCAATTCAGGAGTTCAATTTAGATACCCGGATTCCTTCAACTCACGTTCCAAAAATGGCTTCGCACTCAGTAAATCACGGAAGGCTTCATACTTCTCAACTGCAACAGCGGCTGGCTTCTTTCCTGTCTTATAAGCACGGATCAAAATATTCTTCGGCGTATGTTCCATATCGATGAATTCCAACAGCTGCGCATCATATCCAACTAGTGTCAGTAACTCCGCTCGGATGGAGTCGGTCGCAAGTGCGGAAAAACGTTCTTTGATAAGCCCATGCTGTAGCATGATGTCCAATGCCGGTGATTGGATTTGTGAGAACAGTTCATGCTGACAGCAAGGAACGCTTAATATCACTTCTGCTCCCCATTTTACGGCGCGGGCAAGAGCCATGTCCGTCGCAACGTCGCATGCATGAAGCGTGACGACCATATCGACAGCAGTTTCTTCGTTGTAATCATTTATGTCTCCAACAAGGAACTCAAGCTGATTGTAATCAAGATCCTTCGCGATTACGTTGCATTCTTCTATGACTTCCTTTTTCAAATCAAGTCCAGTAACTCGGATATCGAGCCCCTTTTCTATATGAAGGTAGTGATAGAGGGCGAACGTCAAATAGGACTTGCCTGACCCGAAATCCAAAATGCGGACGGGACGGTCTTTCGGGAGGTGGACGAGTGCGTCGTCGATGAATTCAACAAAGCGGTTGATTTGACGGAATTTGTCGTATTTCTGTTTTTTCACTTTGCCTTCCGATGATTGCACACCAAGGCGAATCAGGAATGGGTAGGGGGTCGACTCGTCCAATAAATAATTCTTTTTTCGGTTATGTGACAAATCAACTGTTTTCGTTGTTGCTGATTTTTCACTTTTCCATGACACTTTGAATTTCTTTGTCAGTTGAATGTGAACTTTTTCATCGGTGAATTCTGCTTGAATCTGTTTAAATTGTTCTAAAAGTTGTTGGAGAGTATGCTGAATGTCGTCAATTTTTACGTTTTCATGTTTCAAAATGCGTTCGTAGTGATATTCAAATTGAATATGGACTTCTTTCTTAAGTTCCACAGGCTTCAGCTTTACTTTTTGAAGTCCGGTTGATTTATAGCGCGGTTGGCTGATCGTACCTTGGATGAATGCCCCTTCTTGCATGCGGGTGCTTAATTTCTGTATGAGTTCTTCGAATTGCATCGTGTTGGACCTCTTTTCGGGCTAGTTTGTACATATTAGGATAGTGAAAAAGGGATTAGCATTCAACTAATCCCACTAATTATGCGTATTTGATTGCATTTATGCGTGACAAAACCGATTTATGAGCTTATAAAAGCGATTATGCGTTTTTACAGGGATTTATGCTTGTCTGGTACGATTTATGCGTTTCTTGTCGAATTAATGAGCTTTTGGGCTTAATTTAAATCGAATCCCTGTTTTGAAAGGAAATCCTTCATATGTGTGCGTCTTGGTTCTGCCAAAAAGTCGGTCATCTGCTCTGACCATGCTGTATCTTTTTGATTTGACCCACGATTAAGGTAATATTCATGCATCGTTTTGTCGTAAGCCGGAAGAAGTTGCTTATACTTTTCCTTGTCATAGCTGTTTTCATGAATGATGGCTTCAACTGGCAACCTTGGCTTCACTTCATTCGCCTCGTCCGGTACGCCAATCGTCATCGCGAACATTGGTGCAACGCCATCTAAAAGTCCCAACAGTTCGCTTATTTCTGTCGGTGCATTTCGAATGCCGCCAATATAGCAAATTCCGTATCCTTTTGACTCTGCTGCAATTGCAACGTTTTGTGCGAAAAGCGCTACATCAATAGCACCTACCAACATATTTTCAGCGTATGAGTAATCAATTTTTGCTCCATGCAACTCGGCGGCACTGGCCAACCTGCAGTAATCTGCACAGAAGACAAGGACGGCTCCCGCAGTTAAAAACTGTCTTCTATTACTCGCTAACTCGGCAAGTTTTTCACGCTTCCCTTGATCAGTTACATGGATGACAGAATAAGCTTGCACGAAATGAGAGCTTGCCGCATGTTGCCCCGCACGGACAAGGTTCTGGACTTCTTCTCTTGAAAGATGAATGTCCTTGTATTTCCGTACAGAAGCGTGTGAACTTAATAATTCAATGACCATATGTATACCTCCCGGAATATTCTGTAATTCTATATTGATTGAATACAATCATGTTACACTACTATTAATGAATGGAAAAGGGGTGTAAGGATGAGTTGGTTAGATGGCCTATCGTTGACGACAACATTGATCATTATTATTTTAGTTGTCATTCCTATATCAATTGCCATTTATCTTTACTTTTATGACAGAAGGCAAAAGCAGCATGCCATACTTCGAAACTATCCGATTTTAGGGCGTATGCGGTATATGCTTGAAAAGACTGGACCGGAGTTGCGCCAGTATTTGTTCAACGCGGATCACGAGGGGAAGCCTTTTAACCGCGAAGAATATTTGCATATGGTGTTGCCCGGCAAGTATTTGAACAGTATTATCGGCTTCGGTTCAAAACGTAATTTTGAAGAACCTGGTTATTACATCCGGAATGCATTATTCACGAAACAAAACGAAGAAATGCGAGTTGACAATGAAGGGCTGATCAATACAATGCGCTATAAGGTAGATGAAGATAATCTTTTTTCCCGAAAAGAGCATCGGGAAGAGATTCCGGCATTGCCTTGGTTATTACCAGAAGAGGATGCGGTTGTCATTGGACCGAATTGTGAACATCCCTTTCATGTAAGAAGCTTATTAGGCCAATCAGGTATGAGTTATGGAGCTCTCGGAGAAAACGCTATAACCGCGTTATCCAAGGGGATCGGTATGGCAAAAGAGGCATGGATGAATACGGGTGAAGGTGGACTTTCCCCTTATCACCTAACTGGAAATGCTCACATTATTGCTCAAATCGGTTCTGGATTATTCGGCTTTCGTACTGAAGAGGGCGAATTCAGTTGGGAGCGTCTCAGAGAAAAAGCGGAAATACCTCAAGTTAAAGCGTTTGAAATTAAATTGGCGCAAGGGGCAAAAATGCGTGGTGGACATGTCGAAGGCGAAAAAGTGACGGAGGAGATTGCGAAAATCCGAAACGTTGTACCATTTACGACCATTAATAGCCCGAATCGTTTTAGGCAGTTCGCGGATTATCCTACACTCTTTGACTTCATTGAGAAGATAAGGGATCATAGCGGAAAACCTGTTGGGATTAAAATCGTCATTGGAGGCAGGGAAGATGCTGAGGAGCTTGCACGATTTATGCAAGAAACTGGGAAAGGGCCGGACTTCATCTCTCTTGATGGTGCAGAAGGAGGTTCGGGAGCAACTTACCAGGATTTAGCTGATAGTGTCGGATTACCTTTAAAATCAGCACTTATACTATTGGATGATGCTCTTAGGAAGTATGAAGTACGGGATCAGGTGAAAATTATTGCATCGGGCAAAATTACAACACCTGACAAAGCAGCAATCGCACTGGCAATGGGAGCGGATCTTGTCCAGATTGCCCGTGGATTCATGATTTCGGTCGGATGCATTATGGCTGAACGATGCCATACAAATGAGTGCCCTGCGGGAGTAGCTACGACCGATAAGAATTTACAAAGGGGCCTTGTCGTAGAGGAGAAGAAATTCCGTGTAACCAACTATATTTTGACGATGCGTGAGGGCTTGTATAGAATTGCCGCAGCAGCTGGGCTCGATTCACCGACAAAATTTGAGAGACACCATGTTGTCTATAAAGATGAGCGAGGAAGAGTCTTTCCTGTCGAATGAATAAATATTTTATGCCATTTTACCTGTTAGGTAAAATGGCATTTTGATTAGGAATGCCTAAGACTTCATCAGAATTTTGTGATAATATAAAAGTAATCAAAGTATTATAGAAAGGGGTTAGATGGATGTCTTTGTTAGAGAAAACAGTTGGCGAGATCTTAAGTGATTGGGCGGATTTGATACCGGAGCATGAGGCTTATGTTTATCCTGAGCATGGAATCAGAAAAACATATCAAGAGTTTGATCGTGAGACAGATGAGTTAGCTAAGGCATTCATCGGGATGGGAATAGCGCGCGGGGAACATGTCGCTATCTGGTCGGATAATAAACCTCAATGGCTGTTAAGTCAATTTGCGACAGGGAAAATAGGAGCTGTCCTTGTTACGGTAAATACGAATTATCAGGCGAATGAACTCGAATATCTACTTAAACAGTCGGATGCTACCACACTAATACTTGACGAAGGCTTTAAAGGGACGAGCTATATCGACATTATCCGTTCAAATTATCCAGAACTTCAGGATAGTGAGACCGGTGTCGTAAATTGCGAAAAACTACCGAAATTGAAAAGAATTATTCTTATGACAGACCGTGAGGAAACGGGCATATATAAATGGTCGGAATTTCTACACCATGCGGAAGGAATTACAGACGCCGACTTGGCTGAACGTCAACGAACTATGAACCCAGATGAGGTTATTAATATTCAATATACTTCAGGCACGACAGGATTTCCTAAAGGCGTCATGTTGACGCATCGAAATGTAGTGAACAACGGAAAACTTATTGGGGATTTCATGAAACTTACTGAAGATGATCGAGTCTGCATACCCGTACCTTTTTTTCATTGCTTCGGATGTGTACTTGGCAACATGGCGGCTGTTACTCACGGATCGACAATGGTTATCGTTGAACAGTTCAACCCCCTACTTGTATTGGAGGCTGTTCAAGAAGAAAAATGCACAGCGCTTCATGGCGTACCGACGATGTTCATTGCTGAATTGAATCATCCTGAATTCAAAAAGTTCGACACCTCATCACTGAGGACAGGTATCATGGCAGGCTCAACATGCCCAATTGAAGTGATGAAACAAGTTATTCACGATATGGGGGCCAAGGAGATTACGATTTGCTACGGCCAAACGGAATCATCACCAGTTATTACGCAAACACAAACCGATGATCCAATTGAAAAGCGCGTTTCCACTGTTGGAAAACCACATCCTCACGTGGAGGTTAAAATCATTGATCCTTTGACTGGGGAAGAGGTTCCTATTGGAGTGCCGGGTGAACTTTGTACAAGAGGGTACCATGTCATGAAAGGGTATTATAATAATGAAGAGGCGACCCGCGAGGTTATCGATGAAGATGGCTGGCTACATACCGGGGATATCGCGGTTATGGACGAGGAGGGCTACATTGATATTACCGGACGTATTAAAGACGTCATTATTCGCGGCGGCGAAAATATTTATCCGCGGGAAGTTGAGGAATTCCTATATACACATCCAGCAATTTCCGATGTCCAGATTGTTGGTGTGCCTGACCCTAAATACGGGGAGGAACTGATGGCATGGATAATTCCGAAAAAGGGAATGGCCCTTGATGAAGAATCGGTACGTTCGTTTTGCCTTGGTAAGATTTCATATCATAAAATTCCAAAGTACATTAAGTTCACCGATGCCTATCCGATGACCGCGTCTGGAAAAATCCAGAAATTTAAACTTCGTGAACTTTCCATAGAAGAAACACTAAGTCAAAAAATATGAATCAGAAGACTGCTGCCGTTTTTAAAAGGCACGCAGTCTTTTTTGTATGATTTTAGGGTGAAAAGTCCACTATAAAGGAAATTCCCCTTTTGTATGCTCCTAAACCTTCTGGCTATTATTCCATTTTTCAAATGGCTGGAGCGCCCTATCTGTGTTGTAGTGGGTAAACGGGATTTGACGTTTGGTTGGTTCCTTTTGTTGATCAGAATAGAAGGTGTTTAATGGATTCGGAAATCCGGCATGTAGAGTCGCATCCGTCTTGCTGCACGCATAATAGATATGGCCAACAGATGACCAATACGCAGCGCCCAAGCACATTGGGCATGGTTCGCCGCTGGCATATAGGATGCAATCGGAAAGATTGATCCTTCCCAAAGTGGCACAAGCCTCACGGATTGCCAACAACTCTGCATGTGCAGATGGATCATGATTGATATGCACTCTATTTGTACCAGATCCAATTACTTTACCGTCTTTGACAATTATCGCGGCAAAAGGTCCACCACCGCCTTCTACATTTGCAATAGCCATGTCGATTGTTTGTTGGAGCCATTTTTCGTGTTTCAAGATGAATTCCTCCTGTCGAAGTTTGTTCATTCCCCGGGAAATGTCCAGAATTTTGGGGTTTGTTGATAACCGGTTACCTTGATTATACAGAAAAAACGAAGGAATTCTTCAAAAACTGCGTAAGACGTAACTAAGTGGGTATAAAAGTAGTGTGTAAAGAACAGAGGAGGGGCATTATGAGTAGTAGTTTGTATCAATTGATTGCCATCATTTTGTACATGGCGGCCATGCTTTTCATTGGATGGTATGCGTTTAGAAAGACATCTAACCTGACTGATTACATGTTAGGCGGTCGATCCTTAGGACCGGCAGTTACTGCATTAAGTGCTGGGGCCGCAGATATGTCAGGTTGGCTGCTAATGGGGTTACCTGGTGCGATTTATGCAGTAGGTTTGACTGAGGCTTGGATTGCCATCGGACTGACAATAGGTGCGTACTTGAACTGGCTTCTTGTTGCACCAAGGCTTCGTGCATATACCCAGGTATCGAATGATTCCATTACTATTCCAAGTTACTTGGAAAACCGTTTAAAGGACCAATCGAGATTTCTACGAATTGCTTCAGGTATAATCATTCTTGTATTTTTCACGTTTTATGTTTCCTCAGGTATGGTTGCTGGCGGTAAATTCTTCTTGAGCTCCTTCGGCCTTAATTATCATGCAGGATTGCTTATTGTTTCTGCAGTCGTTATTGCTTATACGCTTTTTGGAGGTTTCCTAGCAGTAAGCTATACCGACTTTGTTCAAGGTCTTATCATGTTTTTAGCATTGCTGTTGGTTCCGATTTTTGGATTAGCACTTACTGGAGGATTTGCGGAAACTGCAGCAAGTATTAAAGAAGTGAATCCGGATATGCTCAGCCTTGTAAAAGGAGCGACGCTAGCGAGTGTCATATCCTCCATTGCATGGGGACTTGGCTATTTTGGTCAGCCGCATATTATCGTTCGCTTCATGGCGATCAAGTCGGTGAAAGAGACGAAAAGCGCTAGGCGAATTGGTATCGGTTGGATGATACTAAGCTTGTTCGGTGCAATAGCCACTGCCTTGGTAGGGATTGCTTATTATCATCAAAACCCCAGTGTTGAATTAGTCGATAAAGAAACGGTTTTCATCGCACTTGGACAAATTATTTTCCATCCGTTCATAGCGGGTATTATGCTTGCAGCTGTTTTGGCTGCCGTAATGAGTACGATTTCTTCCCAGTTGATTGTTACTTCTTCAGCTTTGATTGAGGACTTATATAAAGCGGTCATGAAATCTGACGCAACAGATGAACGTTATGTTTTTTTGGGACGTATGGCAGTACTCATCGTTTCGTTAATAGCGATGGCGCTTGCTTGGCCGAATAAAGAATCGATATTAAAACTCGTATCTTTTGCGTGGGCAGGTTTCGGTGGTGCATTTGGTCCAATCATCCTTTTCTCTCTTTACTGGCGAAAACTTACGGCAACTGGCGCACTTTGGGGGATGGTCGCAGGAGCAATTACTGTAGGAGTATGGGGGAATATTGAATTCCTAACGGATAGTCTATATGAGATTGTTCCTGGATTCCTAATTTGTCTAATTGTAACTTATTTCGTTAGCTTGATGACATATCAACCAAATAAGGAAATTGATAAGGAATTCTATGATGCACAAGTGTTATTGAAAAAAGAACGATAAGAAGAAGCGGTCATCGATTAAGGCAATCGGTGGCCGTTTTTTTCTTGTAGTATGGTACGCTAATCAAAATAGTGTTAAAGGGGGATGCGAACATGAAGCTGGATCATGTTATATATTTTTCGTCGAAAGATCCTAAAGATATCGTCGGTGAACAGAAGAATAAAGGCAAGCATGCTGTCATTGGAGGAAGGCATGAAAAGTGGGGAACTCATAATGCACTTATGTATGTGAATAATGCATATGTTGAATGGCTATCCGTGGAAAAACCTGAAATTGCGAGAGAAGTCGACCATCCGTTAACTCGGTTGCTATTGCATGATGTTGACGAACGTGATGGATGGGGTACTATCTGTTTATCTGTTGATAATATTGAGAAATTTAATGAGGATATTATAAATAAGGGGTTTGCTACTTCAGGTGTATTAGATGCTGAAAGGCGGACGGAAAGTGGCGTACTTCGGAAATGGAAAATGCTATTTATTGATCAGCCGGTTAATGATGAACTGCCATATCCATTTTTTATTGAGTGGGAGGAACCTGACTCTATCCGTTTTGACCAATTACGCGAGGATGGCACTTTAAATAAGGAAAATGAAAAACTTGAAATCCAGGAGTGCATTTTTGAAGTGGAGGATCCGCTGCGTGACACAGGAGAATGGGCAGTACTTCTATCTCAAAAGGTCGGGGATTCGAATGATATTAACTTGGAAAATGTGCGATTTAGATTTATTCAGCATGAAGGCGGAAAGGATAGGTTGAAGGATGTCGTGATTGGGAAAAGGGAAGGATAAACATAAGAGTGTGATTATGCGTGAATTTGGACATTTATGGACCTCTTAAAGGTTTTATGAGTGAATGTCGAGTATTATGCGTGTTTGTGTGATTTTATGCGTATTTGAATAATAATATCTTTTTAAATTGTAATTTGGAATGTGTGAAAGGGGATTTTTTATGGAGATTTTGGTTGAATATGCGATTCTTGTCGGTGTACAGGAGCAGAACTCGGAGCATTTTGAGTATGAAATGGAAGAATTGAAGAATCTTGCAGAGGCGATTGACGTGAATGTCGTTGGCCAAGTAACGCAAAACTTGGAGCGCAGGAACCCAACCCATTATGTAGGTAAGGGAAAGGTCATGGAAGTGAAGCGGCTTTACGAAGAGACGGAAGCGAATCTTATCATTTTCAATGATGAGTTATCACCTTCACAAATTCGCAACTTGGAGCAGGAGCTTGAAGTGAAAGTCATTGATAGGACGATGCTGATTCTTGATATCTTTGCAAGAAGAGCGCGGACTCATGAGGCACGGATGCAGGTTGAATTGGCACAACTGCAATACACACTTCCGCGACTTGTAGGATTGCGCGCATCATTGAGCAGGCAAGGGGGAGGAACTGGCGGCGGATTCCAAAACAAAGGGGCAGGGGAGACGAAGCTTGAGCTCGATCGTCGTAAAATTGAGGATCAGATTGCGAAGTTGCGACGGGACCTTGAACAGGTGCGCGATCGTAGAGATACGCAACGGAAACAACGGAAGAAAAGCGGAATCCCTGTCGTGTCGATTGTCGGATATACGAATGCGGGCAAGTCGACATTGATGAATGGCTTATTACGCAAAATGGACGAGGAAACCGCGAAGCAAGTATATGAAGAGAATATGCTATTCGCGACGCTCGATACTTCTGTGCGACACCTGAAATTTGCGGATAATAAGGAGTTTCTTTTGACAGATACGGTTGGATTCGTTTCAAAATTACCGCACCATTTGGTTAAAGCATTCCGTTCGACACTTGAAGAAGCGCGTGGTGCAGATCTCCTTCTACATGTAGTTGATGTTTCGAATGCTGAATACCGCTATATGATGGAAGTGACGAATAATACATTGCATGATGTCGGAGTGGAAAATATAAAGACGATCAACGTCTATAATAAGTCTGACTTGGCAGGAGTGCCGTATCCAAGGACGACGGATGATAGTATATGGATTTCTGCGAAAGAGTCGGCAGGTTTGGACGAGTTGGTCGATTTGATCAAGAAAAAGATTTTTGAGCAATACGTTACATGCAAACTGCTCGTCCCGTTCGATCGGGGGGATGTCGTTTCATACTTGAACGATAAAGCCAATGTGAAAAAGACGGAATACGAGGAAGACGGCACATTGATGACAGTTGAGATGGATGGCTCCGAACGGATCAAGTTCGAAGAGTTCATCATTTCGCATTAAAACCGAAAAGCGGAAGGCGCCAAACGGCTGCGGCTGAACAAAACTAAAAAACTGCACGCGGACTATAAAGTCTGCAGTGCAGTTTTTATCTATAAAGAGAAAGGGGGGTGGGATGGTTATAGTATCCCCGTTTCTCAAAATGTTAAACCTCTTGAAATTGAATATTATGGAGACGTGCAAAGATACCGCCTTTTCTTACTAAATCATCATATTTTCCATCTTCTGCAATGCCATCCTCCGTTACGACAATAACTCTGTCTGCATCTCGGATTGTTGCTAGACGATGGGCGATAACGAGGGTTGTACGATTTTCGGCAAGTTCGTTTAGTGATTGCTGAATGATGCGCTCCGTCTCAGTGTCTAAAGCGGAAGTCGCTTCGTCCAAAATTAGGATTGGCGGATTTTTCAGGAACATACGGGCAATTGCAAGCCGTTGCTTCTGGCCACCTGATAATTTCAGGCCACGCTCACCGATTTGTGTTTCATAGCCTTCAGGAAGGGAGGCGATGAAATCTTCGAGATGTGCTTTTCGAGCGGCTGCTATGACCTCTTCATCCGTCGCATTCAAATTCCCGTATGCAATATTTTCTTTGATCGTCCCTGTGAATAAAAAGACATCCTGCTGTACGATTCCGATTTGGGATCGTAGGGACTGCTGTGTCATATTACGGATATCGATACCGTCGATTGAAATCGCACCTTCGTCAACATCGTAAAAACGAGGTATGAGTGAACAGATTGTTGTTTTTCCGGCACCGGATGGTCCGACAAATGCAATTGTCTCTCCGGCTTTTATCGATAAATCGATGCCCTTCAAGACATATTTATTATCATCATATTGGAAATGAACGTCATCAAAAAGTATATCGCCGTGCAAGTGGTTAACCGACTTTGCACCATCACGGTCGTTGATTTCAGGTTCCTGTTCAAGGAGATCAAGGAATCTACGGAATCCGGCCATCCCTTTCGGATAAAGTTCCAGTAGCGCACTGATTTTATCAACAGGCTTAATAAGGATATTAACGAATAGGATGAACCCGACAAGTTCACCAGGCGTCAGGTTGCCGTTATACGTAAACCAGGCTCCGACGACAAGAACGAGCAATGTCACAAGCCTTGTCATCATATACATGCTGGAGTGCGTCCAGGCCATGACGTTGTATGCGACAAGTTTCGCCAATCTAAAGCTGCCATTGTCTATTTTGAAACGGGCAATCTCGAATTCCTCGTTAGTAAATGATTTGACGACTCTTGCACCAGAAACGGAATCTTCTACCCTTGCATTGACATCCGCAATTTTACCGTACATATTCTGCCATGCTGCATTCATCTTTATATTGCAGAACGTGACAAGGACGATAAGAAGCGGCACCATGCAAATTGCGATGATGGCAAGCTCTGGATTGATGGAGAACATAAGAACGAATGCCCCGATGATTGTCATCACTGCGATGAATGCGTCCTCAGGACCGTGGTGGGCGAGTTCGCCAATGTCGAATAAATCATTCGTTATTCGGCTCATCACATGGCCAGTCTTTGTATTATCAAAAAAACGGAAAGATTGGCGATGGACGTGGTTGAACAACTGCTGCCTCATATCCGTTTCAATATTGATGCCTAATTTATGCCCCAAATAGCTGACAATGTATTGAAGGAATGTGCTTAACAAGTAAACAAGCAGCAATAGGATGCTTATTGTTACGATTTTTCCCCACTCCCCGGAAGGCAAAAGGGTGTCGATGAACCATTGAACAGCCATCGGAAAAGCCAACTCTAACAATGCAACGAAAATGGCACTTGAAAAGTCGATGATGAATAGCCGTTTATGTGGTTTGTAGTAAGAAAAGAATTTTTTTAGCATTATGTGATGTCCTTTCTCTTTGTCTCGATTATTATAACGGATTTGATAGCGAGGGGACATGAAAAAGTTTCTATAATCGAAATAATAAGAAGGGTGAGCAAAGGACCTAATGAAAATAAATGGTAGGAAAGATTCAAATGTAAAAAAAGATGGAACTCTTTTCTTTTGATACCGTATGATTAAGTGTAGTAAAAATAGAAACAAAGAAGGGAAGCGAATCATATGAAAAAATGGATGAAAGGTTTAGGTGTTGGATTGCTTGCACTTGGCCTCGCAGCATGCGGGTCCGCCGCAGAACCGAAAACAGATCCTGAAACCGGTGAAAAAGTTGAAGTGTCAAACAAAAGTAAGATGACCGCGCAAGAAGTATATAGTAAAGCAATGGAAGTTTCAGAGGAACAAAAGAGCATGCATGCTGTTATGGACATCAATCAAAAAATGTCCATGCCAAGCCAGGGACTTGATATGGATTCGAAAATTAAAATGGACATGGATATGATCATCGATCCACTATCGATGTATCAAGTGATGAGCATGGACATGGGACCGGAAATTGGCGCGATGGACATGGAACTTTACATGAACGATTCTGGTTTTTACATGAATGATCCGGAATCTGGTCAATGGATTAAGATGCCGAAAGATATGTATGATGAGATGATGTCGCAAAGGGGCGGTGAAACAGACCCAACATTGGATATGAAGATGTTCAAGGAATTTAAGGATGATTTCAAATTTGAGCAGACCGATGATGAATATATTTTGACGTTGAATGCTTCCGGAGAGAAGTTCAGTGGTCTTATGAAAGAATTGATGGGTGGTTCGGCTTTCCCTGCAGATATGGAAATGACTGAAGAGGAAGCTGATTTATTGAATAATATGGATCTGAAAAGCTTGGACATTACAATTTACATCGACAAGGAAACATTCTATACAAATGCATTTGATATGAATATGGATATGACGATGAAAATTGATGACGAAGAGATGCATATTGTACAAGAGATGAAATCTGTCATTACGAAAATCAATGAAATTGATGAAATCGTAATTCCACAAGAAGTGATTGATAGCGCAGTAGATTTGGAAGAGTTGATGGGTCAAGAATAAGTAAGAATGAGCGATCATGGACAATTAGATGTCTATGATCGTTTTTTTTATGGGTTAAAGGATTGCACGCGATCAAAGTGTACAAAGGCAATTGATTCCCCTAACATGAAACCTGTTAAAAATACCGCCACAATTAAGATGAACCGCATAGGAGTGGCATGTCTATTAGAGTGAAATCTATAAGTCTTCTTATAATTGATAATCATTTTCAATTATCAGTTGACACTAACCCCATACCTGTTATAATTGGATTTGCAGCTAATTGATAATCGTTTTCATTAAAGGTGATTCTCAATTGGAGCAAATATTCGATATCGGAGATCTTTCTTCATGAAGAAACGTTATTTGTTTATTGCACTTATAGTTCTATCATTCCTCTCGTTATTTGTTGGGGTGAGCTCGATATCACCGATGGACCTTCTCGATTTTCAATCTGAGAAGACAGAAATTTTCCTCATAAGCCGCTTGCCAAGATTGGTTGCAATTCTTTTAGCGGGCGCGGGAATGAGTATAGCAGGGCTTATAATGCAGCAGCTGAGCAGGAATAAATTTGTGTCACCGACAACTGCGGGTACATTGGATGCAACTCGACTCGGGATATTGGTCTCGATGTTACTATTTACGAACGCATCGACGATTGAGAAAATGGTTGTCGCATTTGTATTTGCACTTGCTGGAACGCTGCTGTTCATGCAGATATTAGACCGGATTAAGTTCAAAGACGCAATCTTTATCCCACTCGTTGGACTAATGTTCGGAAATATTCTTTCTTCAATAACAACATTTTTCGCATATAAATCGAATGTTATCCAAAATATGGCCTCTTGGCTACAAGGTGACTTTTCGATGATTATGGTTGGTCGGTACGAGCTTTTATACATAAGCATCCCTGTGCTGATTATCACTTATTTTTACGCTAACCGATTTACGGTAGCTGGAATGGGTGAGGATTTCTCGAAAAACTTGGGGCTCGCTTATAAGAGGATTGTCAATATCGGCCTAATTTTAGTGGCTTTAGTTACTACGACGGTCATCTTGACCGTCGGGATGATTCCTTTTTTAGGTCTGATCATTCCAAACATCGTCTCAATTTTCCATGGCGATCATTTGAAGAAGACATTGCCGCACACTGCTTTGTTAGGTGCGATATTCCTACTAATCTGTGATATTTTAGGCAGGGTTCTCATCTATCCTTACGAAATATCAATCAGTCTGATGGTCGGAGTCATCGGAAGCGGTATATTCCTCTACTTGTTATTTAGGAGGAAAGCATATGCGTGATTCTACTAAAATGATCATTCTATCGGTTTTAGCAATTCTTTTTTGCGCGTTGTATCTGTTTCATGGTTTGAATGGCAGTTTTGATTATGCTTTGCCCCGCCGTGCTATAAAAGTGTTGGCGATGGTGTTGACTGGTGTTGCAATCGCATATTCGACGGTCATCTTCCAGACCATTACGCATAATCGGATTTTAACCCCAAGTATTATGGGGTTGGATTCCCTGTACTTATTGCTCCAGACAGTCGTAATCTTTTTCCTTGGCTCAAGCCATATTACAATCGTTAACAGACATGTAAACTTCATTTTATCGGTTTCGACAATGGTTGTATTCGCCCTTATTCTTTATCAATTCCTCTTTAAAAGGGGAGGTAGGCCGATATACTTCCTGTTGCTTGTAGGTATTATCGTTGGTACATTTTTTGGAAGCATCTCAACGTTCTTGCAAGTGCTGATTGATCCAAATGAATTTCTTAGAGTGCAGGACAAAATGTTTGCGAGCTTCAATAATGTGAGTGGTGAACTGGTATGGTGGGCACTCGGGATTGTTATACTGACATTTTTGGTCGGATGGAAATCTTTCAACGACCTTGATGTGCTATCCCTTGGAAGAGATACGGCAATAAACCTTGGTGTTTCTTATGACCGGGTAGTTAAGCTAATGCTTGTCATCTCAGCGGTACTGATTTCTGTATCGACTGCACTTGTTGGTCCGATTACATTTTTTGGGCTGATTGTTGCAAACTTGTCCTATCAATTTTTCAAATCATTTAGACACAGGATCCTTATCGCGGGTGCTTCAGTAATGAGTATCATTGCACTTGTAGGTGGTCAATGGGTCGTGGAGCGGGTATTCACGTTCTCGACTACATTAAGTGTCATTATCAACTTTGTCGGCGGTGTGTATTTCATCTATCTACTATTAAAGGAGAGTCGATCCTCATGATCCAAGTTCGAGAGTTGTCTAAGTTCTATGGAAAAAAGGCAGTCGTTGAAAAGGTAAATGTAAATATCCATCGTGGTAAAATTACATCTTTCATCGGCCCGAACGGTGCTGGGAAATCTACCCTTCTTTCAATGGTCAGCCGTTTAATTGATGCGGATACCGGTGAAGTGCTTGTGGATAACGACCATGTTCAAAAAATGAAATCCAATGAGTTCTCGAAACGCGTTTCAATTTTAAAACAATCAAATTTCATGAATGTTCGATTAACAATCCGTGAATTGGTTTCATTCGGCAGATTCCCTTATTCAAGAGGGAAGCTCAATGCGGAGGATATCCGAATCGTCGAACAGGCTATGGATTATATGGGCCTGATGGATATGCAGCATGATTATATGGATGAATTATCAGGTGGTCAACGCCAGCGTGCTTTTATCGCAATGACAATTGCACAGGATACGGATTATATTCTGCTTGATGAGCCACTCAACAACTTGGATATGAAACATTCCGTTCAAATCATGAAAATCTTGCGTAGATTGGTTGATGATCTTGGGAAGACTGTAGTTATCGTACTCCATGATATTAACTTTGCATCCGTTTACTCTGATCGGATTGTTGCCTTAAAGAATGGCAGGGTTGTCCGTGATGGTCCGACAGAAGAAATCATCAATTCGGATGCGTTGAAGGAAATTTATGATATGGATATACCTATTAAAAAGATGAATAACTGTAATATATGCGTCTATTTTAATTCATAAAAAAAAAGGATGGTATTCAATGAAAAAGTTAACAATGACACTTCTGTTTGCTTCCCTCATGATTATTCTTGCAGCGTGTGGAGCAAAAGATAACGATGAAGCTAAGACATCCGGTTCGGACGCTAACAACGTAAGCGAAACCGTTTCTGTTAAACACGAACTTAGTGACAAACCTGTGGAAGTTACGAAAAACCCTGAAAAAGTTGTCGTATTCGACTTTGGTACACTTGATACATTGGATGATTTAGGCATAGAGGTTGCGGGATTGCCAAGGGCGAACGTACCGGGATACCTTTCAAAATATGATGACGACAAATACGTTAACGTCGGAAGCTTAAAAGAGCCTGATTTCGAAGCAATTCATTCTATGAAACCAGATCTAATCATTATTTCTACGCGCCAAGCAGAACTTTACGAACAATTTGCAGAAATTGCCCCAACAATTTACGTTGGAATTGACTATGCGCATTACATGGATTCATTCAAGCATAATGCTGAACTTATCGGTGAAATCTTCGGTAAAGAAGAGGAAGTTCAAAAAGAACTTTCCGACATAGATGATAAAATTGCGACAATTAAAGAGAAAACATCAGCGATTGATACAAAAGCGCTTATCGTTCTTGCAAGTGAAGGAAAAGTAAGTGCTTATGGTCCAAACTCCCGTTTCGGTCTTATACATGATGTATTGGGCTATAAAGCGGTAGATGAAAAAATTGAAGTATCAACACACGGCCAAAACATCACATTCGAATACATTTTCGAAAAAAATCCGGATGTCCTATTCGTCATTGACCGCGACGCTGCAATCGGCAATGGTGCAAGTGCAAAGGATTCCATAGAAAATGAACTTGTTAAGAAAACGGATGCTTATAAAAATGGTAAAATCGTTTACTTGAACGGAGAGTACTGGTACTTGTCTGGTGGCGGTCTACTCTCTATGAAAGAAATGATTAAGGAAGTCGAAGTTTCATTATAATTAAATTCAAGGGTTTGCTCATAATAAGTGAGCAACCCTTTTTTATTTGTTGCAAAGCTAAAATAAGTTCTTGTAATTACAGCCATCAATGAATATAATGACAAGTGTCAAGACACTCTATTACTCTACAGGGAAAGGCAGACAAATTGTGAAAACAACAAAAAATGAAATTTCTCGCAATAAATTACTTGTTATCTCCGGTACCGGCTGGATGTTCGATGCAATGGATGTTGGAATCTTATCATTCGTTATCGCGGCCATCGCGGTTGATTGGCATCTATCCCCGGCTGAAATGGGTTGGATTGGAAGTGTGAATTCAATCGGTATGGCAATTGGGGCATTTGGATTCGGCCTGTTGGCGGATCGAATCGGAAGGAAGAACGTCTTCATGATAACGCTTGTACTCTTTTCATTGGCAAGCGGATTATCGGCACTGACAACAACGTTGGCCTTATTCCTTATTTTGCGATTCTTCGTAGGAGCAGGGTTAGGTGGGGAGTTACCTGTTGCTTCAACACTCGTCTCGGAGAGTGTTTCCGCGAAAGAGCGTGGCCGGGTTGTTGTGTTATTAGAAAGCTTCTGGGCAGCTGGATGGCTTGTGGCGGCGTTAATAGCATATTTTATCATTCCCGAGTACGGTTGGCGTATAGCCCTAATCCTAACTGCACTTCCGGCATTCTATGCACTCTATTTAAGACGAAATTTGCCAGACTCTCCGAAATTCGAAAGGGAGGGTAAACCGAAGCAATCATTTGGTACAAAGATGAAACTCATCTGGTCGAAAGAATATGCACGCAAGACGACAATGCTTTGGATTGTATGGTTCACGGTCGTGTTCTCTTATTACGGTATGTTCCTATGGCTGCCAAGTGTAATGGTCATGAAAGGGTTCGATATGATCCACAGTTTTAAATACGTTCTTATAATGACATTGGCACAGTTGCCGGGCTATTTCACCGCTGCATGGCTTATCGAGAGGGCAGGACGTAAATTTGTTCTATCAACATATTTAATTGGAACAGCTGTGAGCGCACTTCTATTCGGTAATGCAGAGGGACTAACAATGCTTCTTGTATTCGGTGCGTTCCTTTCATTCTTCAACTTAGGCGCATGGGGAGCACTCTACGCCTATTCTCCAGAACAATATCCGACTGCGGTACGGGCTACAGGATCGGGCACGGCGGCGGCAGTTGGTCGAATCGGTGGGATTTTTGGACCGTTGTTAGTCGGCTGGCTTTTAACAGCGGGTTACGGGTTCGGTATAATCTTCGGCATCTTCTGTGGTGCGATTATTATAGGCGTACTCGCCGTAATCATATTAGGAACTGAAACCAAACAATTGGAATTGGAATAAACTCGGATCGACGCCATTCATAATCGGCGTCGGTCTTTTTTGTAATAGCGGTATGGAACTGTGCTCAAGAAAGTGTCCTTTGTGCTTAAGGGCGCCACCCGCGCTCAAGATTTGCATTTTGTGCTCAAGAAGTTCCACCCGCGCTCAAGATTTGTATTTAGCGCTCAACATCCGCACTGCGCGCTCAAGACTTGTATTTAGCGCTCAACATCTGCACTTCGCGCTCAAGATTTGTATTTAGCGCTCAAGAAGTTCCACCCGCGCTCAAGAAACCGAATCCGTGCTCAAGAATCTGCCCCCGCGCTCAAGAAACCGAATCCGCGCTCAAGAATTTTCCTCCGCGCTCAAGAAATCGAATTAGCGCTCAAGAATCTACCCGCGCGCTCAAGATTTGTATTTAGCGCTCAACATCCGCACTTCGCGCTCAAGATCTGTATTTAGCGCTCAACATCTGCACTTCGCGCTCAAGATCTGTATTTAGCGCTCAACATCCGCACTTCGCGCTCAAGATTTATATTTAGCGCTCAACATCCGCACTTCTGTGCTCAACACCCACCTCCCTCCCTCTTCCTTATATATTCCAACAAACTGAAACTTCTGTTCATGACAATACGTATTTAACATATAGAGAAAAGGGGGATGTTGAAATGTCAGTCAAAGAATTTACGGTGAAAATCTCTCCGACAGAAGCGGCAAACACAATTGAATCCGAAATCCTACGTGGCAGCATAAGCGGGACATTGGTCGATCATTATGTGAGGACAACTAATTCATCTGAAGTGCATGTTCTAATAATGGAGAAGTATTATATGCGGTCGAATAACCGGGCATCGGTCACGGCGACGATAGATAATTTTGAAGGAGTAACGCGTGTCCATGTTGTTGCTGCAGGTAGTTCGGAAGGTGTTTTCTTTCGATTCGATTGGGGCGCTGGAAATAGTTTTGCAACAAGTGTGGAACGGGCATTGAAAGAATACATCATTGGGGGATAATGAATAGGAAACTAAAATTGTACAACGCTGAAAGGGAGTGTGTCGATGTTTCGAATACCTGAATCGATAGCCGAACTTGGCAGGGAGAGGATTAAAGGATTTCCGGTGGAGGGGTTTGTCTACGGGGAGGGTCCACAGAAGCCGGAACTCATGCTGATTGGCGAAGCTCCAGGGGAATTCGAGGCCGTGGATGGAATCCCTTTCATCGGCAGGGCAGGCAAGGAATTGATGAAGTCGCTCGATTCGATCGGATTGACGCGTGATGATGTTTATATAACGAGTACTGTCCGAAGCCGGCCGTATAAATGGGGCGAAAAGCGTGAACGGGACGGCACGATGATACAGCGCAAGTATAATCGGCCACCGACAAGGAAAGAGATCTTGGCGCATGCCCCCGTGCTCGATTATGAACTAGCGAACATCGAGCCTAAATTGATTGTCGCACTGGGCAATTTTGGATTACAGAGATTGCTTGGCAAGGAAGCGAAAGTGACGGAGCTACACGGGCAGTTGTTAGAGAGGCCGATTCAATACCTTCCTGATCTGGATAGTACGACGTTTGAGTGGACGGATCGACTGTATCGAATTGTGCCGACATTCCATCCGGCGGCGGTCTTTTACCGGCCTTCGCATAGGCCGGACTTGGATGCGGATTGGTTGGCGATTGGTAAGATGCTGAAGAGAATTGGGGCTGGGGAAAGTGGAGTATAATCGGATTTTGGTCATCGGATGTAGTGGGGCGGGGAAATCGACGTTATCGGTCGAACTTGCGGAACGTCTAAGATTGCCCGTCCTACATTTGGATGCACTGTTTTGGAATGAAGGATGGGTGCCTACACCGAAACCGGAATTTAGAGAGAAATTGCAAACCGAATTGGAGAAGCCCGCATGGATTATCGATGGTAATTTTAACTCCACGATAGAGATGCGGGCCCGATATGCTGATTTAATCATCTTCCTCGACTTTCCGAACTATCTTTGCTTGGCACGGATTTTCAAACGGCGGTGGATGTATAGGGGGAAGACAAGGCCTGATATGGCGGAAGGCTGCGAGGAAAAGGTAGATTGGGATTTTGTGAAATTCATATGGACGTATCCGAAAAAGAAGCGGCCGGGAGTTTATGAAATGCTTGAGCGTAGCGCTGCGGAAGTGATTGTGTTGAAGTCGCCGCGTGAAGTGGAGAGTTGGATGGGAACGTTTGAAAGAGTGAGATAGTGAGATTTTTGTGAATGCACTGCGTTTATGCGTGTTTGTGTGAGTTTATGAGCTTTTCGCGGTATTTATGCGCATCTATCGAAGTTTATGAGCTATTTGGAGTTTTTATGAGTGTTTAGAACGTTTTATGCGTATTTGGGAGAAATGAGGATTGAAGATGGAAAAAGAGTTGAAGACAAAAGGGTCGATGAAGGAATTCGTTGTTTTATTGCGGCAACTGAGGTGGCCGAAGGGAATTACGGTAATTGCGCTCATTCTTGCTTTATTTTCTACGGCGGCAAGTTTAGCGATTCCATTAGTGACACGTCAGCTTGTAGATTCGTTATCTGCGGCGTCTTTTGACTGGAAGACTGCCGTATTCTTATTTGCCGTATTCGTGTTACAGGCTGTATTGGGTGGCGTTTCATATTATTTGCTTGCGTATATTGGTGAAACAATCGTCGCGGATCTTCGGAATAAGTTATGGGATAAAGTGCTGCGGCTTCCGGTCACGTATTACGATGAAAATGAAACCGGGGAGACGATGAGCCGGATTACTCAGGATACTACGATGCTGAAGCAATTGGTGTCGGATCATCTTGTGTCATTCATTACGGGAATTATCTCGGTTATCGGTGCGGTTGCAATACTGTTGTATCTTGACTGGAAGATGACGCTTATTATGTTGGTCAGCATTCCAATTAGTTTAGCAATCATCATGCCGCTTGGAAGGATCATGCATAAAATTGCGAAGGCGACTCAGGGAGAGATGGCTAAATTCTCGGGTCATCTTGGACGTGTTTTAGGTGATATTCGTTTGGTGAAGGCGTATCGGGCGGAGCGGAATGAAGGGGAGAAGGGTGGAAATGCGATTCGTTCGCTATTTTCATTCGGTTTGAAAGAGGCAAGAATCCAAGCAATCATTTCACCGGTCATGACGCTTGTGATGATGAGTATTTTAGTAGTGATTCTTGGATACGGCGGGGCGCAAGTATCGAAAGGTGATTTATCCCCTGGGACGCTTGTCGCAATCATTTTTCTTATGTTCCAGATCATCATTCCGTTTGCACAAATGGCACAAGTGTTTACGATTTTCCAAAAGGCCGTCGGTGCTACAGAAAGAATTCAGCAGATTTTAAGGATGAAGAGTGAGCCTGCGAATGGTAAATCTGTCGTCCCTGCCGGCAGCATTCAATTCGAGTCGGTCGATTTCTCATATGAAAGCGGGAAGGATGTTCTTCAAGGGGTTGCTTTTAGGGCAAATCCAGGGACGGTCACTGCGTTCGTCGGCCCAAGCGGAGGTGGAAAGACGACGATATTCTCGCTCATTGAACGGTTCTATTTACCGACATCGGGCATTATTTCAATTGGTGGAACGCCGATTTCGGACATTGCGTTGTCTGAATGGCGAAAGCGGATCGGTTATGTGTCGCAGGAGAGCCCTTTATTGAGTGGAACGATTTTGGATAATATCGCATATGGCTTGGAAATCCGGCCTTCAATGGATGAGGTGAAGAAAGCTGCGGAGGCAGCGAATGCGTTAGAGTTTATCGAGGCGATGGAGGATAGTTTCGAAACGCTTGTTGGTGAAAGGGGCATGAAGCTTTCGGGGGGACAACGCCAACGGATCGCAATCGCGCGTGCGCTTTTGCATGACCCCGAGATTCTGTTGCTTGACGAAGCGACTTCCAATTTGGACAGCGGATCTGAAACGCATGTCCAGGAGGCACTGCAACGATTAATGCAAGGACGGACGACGCTCATCATTGCCCATCGGTTGTCGACCGTTATTGACGCCGACCAGCTTATTTTCCTCGAAGCTGGGCGGATTACGGGGATCGGTACGCATGATGAATTATTCAACTCCCACCAGTTGTACCGTGAGTTTGCGGAAGGCCAGGGGTTGAGATAGGGGGGACGACATGGCGGAATGGATTTTTCTTTTCATAATTTGTATACCACTTTTTTTAATTCTTATATGGCAGGTTTTTAACCCGGAGGATGCAATGTTATGGGGGAAGAGATGGATGTATAAGGAACAGCCTGAGGTTTCGGATGAAGCGATTAAATATACTAAAATCGTGTCGATCCTCGGAATTGTCGTACTAACTTTAATTTTTGTAGTTTCTTTTATTAAGCTTATATGAAGAGGCGTATCCGATTTTTTCGGATACGTTTTTTAAAATAGGAGTTCTCCTTTAGGCAAAAAGAGTTCGCGTATACGCCGAAAGAGTTCTCATTCGTGCTAAAAGAGTTCTCGTTTCCCCGACAAAAGTTCTCAATCACCCCGAAAAGGATTCATTTCAACATAAAGAGGCTATCCTATAGTGATGAAGGAATTGGTGCTAACGGAGGGATTCAGTTGTACAAACCGATTGATAAAGGCTTTTTCGAAAGTCCTGTCCTTGAACTTGCACGAAATCTGGTCGGCCAATATATTGTGCATGAGCAGCCGGAAGGTACCATAGCCGCGCGAATTGTGGAAACGGAAGCATACCATGGGCCAGAAGATCGTGCCGCACATAGCTTTGGAAACCGCCGGACGAAACGGACAGAAGTCATGTTTGGTGCACCAGGCCTCGTTTATACTTATCAAATGCACACACATACATTGATGAATGTTGTCAGTGGACCGATTGGAACGCCACATGCGGTGCTGATCCGGGCGGCGGAGCCTGTTGACGGACTTGAAATGATGCGGGATAATCGTGGTCCGAAATTGAAGATGAAAGATTGGACGAATGGGCCAGGAAAGCTTTCAAAAGCGCTTGGCGTCACGATGAAGTATTACGGTCATCATTGGTCGGACAAGCCGCTGTTCATAGCTGTCGGGCCGGGGGCTAAGGAAATAGAAGCGGGTCCTCGTGTTGGGATTGGCAACACAGGTGAAGCCGTCCATTATCCTTGGAGGTTTTTTGAGAAGGATAATCCTTATGTCTCAAAATACCGCCTTTAAGTTTAGCTGTGAACGAGGGTGGAATAGTAGTAGGGAAAGCATTATTTGAAAGGATGAGTGAAAAATGGCTAAAATAGCTACAGTGATCACAGATCTATTCGAGGATTCCGAGTATACGGAGCCGGCGAAAGCATTTCAAGAGGCGGGCCATGAGGTCGTTACAATCGAGAAGGAAGCCGGGAAAGAAGTGAAAGGAAAACAAGGAGATACTACTGTGAAGATCGATGTGGGAATTGCCGAAGCTTCCCCTGAAGACTATGATGCACTTTTCATTCCGGGAGGATTCTCGCCAGACCAGCTAAGAGCGGACGATCGATTTGTAGAATTTGCAAAAAAGTTTATGGATGATAAAAAGCCTGTTTTCGCAATCTGCCATGGCCCACAGTTATTAATCACTGCGAAAACATTAGAGGGCAGAGACGCTACAGGTTATAAATCCATAAAAGTGGATATGGAATACGCAGGGGTTAGGTATGCGGATAAAGAAGTTGTGGTTTGTCAAAATCAGTTAGTAACCAGCAGGACTCCAGAAGACATCCCTGCTTTCATACGTGAATCAGTTAAACTCTTGGGATGAATAAGATAGAGGGGGGATCAGTGTATTTTCTCCCTTCTTTTTTTATTACTATCATGAAGAATGACCTTGTCCATACATACATAACATAGTATCGGTTGTTAAACGTAAGGAGGATAGTGGATTTTTGAAAAAGGTACTTAAAATAGCTAGCGCGTTTATAGGAATTATCGTCGGAGCTGGCTTTGCATCAGGACAAGAGATATTACAATACTTTACCAGCTTCGGAATAATGGGGATTGCAGCTGCGATACTATCCACTGCTTTGTTTGCTTATTTGGGAATGGTTTTAACGAGACTTGGCAGCAGGATGCGCGCAACCTCGCATAAGGATGTCATCTATAAAATTAGCGGTCGTTTTTTAGGCATCCTCATTGACTATATTATCATTTTCACTTTGTTTGGCGTCGGTGTCGTTATGATTGCCGGGGCAGGCTCCAATTTGGAACAGCAATTTGGTGTGCCTCCGGTTATAGGAAGTTTGTTAATGGTCGCATTAATCTTCATTTCAATCCTCATGAATGTTGATGAAGTGGTAGCTATTATCGGAAGCATCACCCCATTTCTTATACTTTCGATTATCGTTGTATCGGTCTATTGTTTACTGACGATGGATCAATCTTTTGCTTCACTTGATGTTTTGGCTAATGAAGTACCAACAACATTGCCGAACTGGTTCATCTCTGCCATCAATTACGTATCGTTTAACATCGCTGTAGGTGCTTCCATGTCGTTAGTGATGGGTGGAGAAGAGAAGAATGAGAAAACTGCCGCTTTAGGTGGACTTATCGGTGGTTTTGGGTTAGGCATCCTGATTCTCCTTAGCCATTTGGCAATTTTCTCGAAAGTGAAGACAATTGCGGATGTAGATTTGCCGATGCTCGCAATCATCAATGAAATATCACCGATTCTCGCCATTTTCATGGCTTTCATTTTATATGGGATGATTTTCAATACAGCCGTCAGCATGTTCTATGCGTTTGGAGCACGGTTTACCAAAGCCGGGACAAGGAATTTCAAGATGTTTGTATTCATCACATTACTTATCGGCTTCGGACTAAGCTTCTTACGTTTCAAATTGTTAGTCGCATACTTCTACCCGTGGATCGGTTATTTAGGATTGCTCCTCTCGGTGATCTTAATCATCACTTCATTTAGAATGCCAAAAAAGGTAAGAAGATAACAAAAGGTGACATTTCGTATGTAAATGCGAAATGTCACCTTTTTTATTTAAGGAATTTCCGTTGATTGAAACGGAAAGCATCCGCCTGAAGTGAATATCAACAGTTTTCGTTTTTAATTAGTCGCGAGTTCCCATTGCAATTCTTCAGCTGGTCCGAAGAACTCGAAGTGGATTTTATCCTCAGTTACACCGTTTGCAACCAATGCAGAAATAACCGCCTGCATGAACGGAGTTGGACCGCAGACATAAATGTCACTGCCTTCAGAAACATGCTTCGCAAGGAATTCACGGTTAATGAATCCATCGCCCTCTTCAGAATAAAGCACTTCGTATTTTGCATTTGGAAGAGATTCAGTCATCGCTTGCAACTCTTTGTGGAACGCTTGGTGACCACGTGTACGAGCTGAATGCAAGAATGCAACCGTGCGCTCAGGTGTTGTTTTTGCGATGGTTTGATACATCGCCATCATAGGAGTGATACCTACACCACCGCTGACCAATGCAACTGGTGTTGTGCTTTCTGTATCAAGGTAGAAATCACCTGCAGGAGCACTGATTTCGATTTTGTCACCGACATTCAAGCTGTTATGAAGGTAAACAGAAGCCTTACCATGCGGATTGCACTCGTCCTCGCGTTTGACAGAAATACGTAATGTATCGTTTTCTGGCGCTTGTGACAAGCTATATTGACGGTTAATTGTATATTCGTCTCCAGGGATTTGGAACCGTACAGTAATGTATTGACCTGGTTTGTAAGTCGGTAGCTTTTTGCCATCAACAGGTTTGAAATAGAAGGAAGTAATAACTTCACTTTCCGGAACCTTTTCAACCAGTTCAAATTCCTTGAATGTTCTCCAACCACCTTCAGTTTCTTCTGCTTCATCGTACATTTCGTTCTCGATGCCGATAAATGCATCAGCAATAACTTGGTACGCTTCACCCCAAGCTGCAATGATTTCTGGAGTTGCTGCGTCTCCTAAAACTTCTTTGATAGCTCCAAGAAGATGGTATCCAACGATTGGATAATGTTCTTTCTGGATGCCTAAAGAGCGGTGCTTATGTGCGATTTGAACAACTGCAGGGATGATTGCGCCTAAGTTGTCGATATGAGCTGCAGCTGCGTAAACCGTGTTTGCGAGGGCAGTTTGTTGACGTCCTTTTGATTGGTTTGCATGATTGAAAATGTTTAAAAGCTCAGGATGAGCCGCGAACATATTTTTATAAAAAACGGTTGTAATTGTTTTTCCATGTTGTTCAAGCACGGGTACTGTGGACTTTACGATGTCGATTGTTTCTTGTGATAACATTAAATGCACAACCTTTCCTGTATTGTTAATTCCACAATAAACGATTAGTCTTTCTAAAGCTATATCTAAAATGCATCTTAAGTGGTGATGTAAGATTTTAGACACATTTCTTTCACGATACAGACATAATCGTTATAATAGGTTGGAGAATGGCGGTGAAATTATGCGGTTAACCTTATATACAGATTTTTCATTACGTGTACTAATATACCTTGGAGCGAAGGAACAGAACGAGTTATCAACCATTCAGGAAATTTCTGACCAATTTCAGATTTCGAAAAACCATCTAACGAAAGTCGTCCATGAATTGGGGAAGATGGGATTGATTGAAACAGTACGTGGTCGCGGAGGAGGTATCCGCATGAAATTGAAACCTGAAGAGATAAATGTAGGAGAACTTGTGCGGAAAACTGAGGATGATTTTTATCTTGTGGAATGTTTCAGTTCAGATGGGAATCGATGCATACTTTCTCCAGTTTGCCGGTTAAAAGGTGCACTGCAGGAAGCGCTTGTCGCTTATTTTGCAGTTTTGGACAAGTATACAATTGCAGATTTCATTGTGAATAAAGATGAACTTGCCGCGATATTGTTCGGCAAGCCTTTATGATAGAATATAGTAGAATTTATATATGTAGGAGGATTTAAATGGGCAAAGTATTAGTATTTGGACATAAAAACCCTGACACCGATTCCATTACGGCGGCGATCAGTTATGCTTATCTAAAGCAGCAACTTGGAATGGACGCTGAGGCGGTCCGTTTGGGCTCCATCTCGGGAGAAACAGCGTATGCATTAGGACAATTTGGTTTTGAGGCACCACGCTTAATCGAAAAAGCTGCACCTGAAGCACAGCAAGTTATACTTGTAGACCATAACGAAAAACAACAAAGCGTTGACGATCTTGATGATGTACAAGTTATCGAAGTTGTCGACCATCACCGAATCGCTAACTTCCAAACTGCGGATCCGTTGTATTACCGTGCTGAACCGGTTGGCTGTACAGCTACGATTTTGAATAAATTGTACAAAGAACATGGAGTTGAAATTCCAAAGAACATTGCAGGACTAATGCTTTCAGCAATCATTTCCGATTCACTTTTATTCAAATCGCCAACGTTCACAGAACAAGACCGTGCGGCTGCTGAAGAATTGGCTGCAATTGCGGATGTTGACGCAGAAGTGTATGGCCTCGAAATGTTGAAGGCGGGTGCAGACTTGAGCGGGAAGTCTCTTGAAGAGCTTGTATCATTGGATGCAAAAGAGTTCGAGATGGGCGGAGCAAAAGTTGAAATCGCACAAGTGAATGCCATAGATGTCAATGACGTAATGAGCCGTCAGGCGGAGATTGAAGTTCTATTGAACAGCATCATCGAGGAAAAAGGGTTGGACCTTTTCTTGTTCGCAGTTACAGATATCCTAAACAATGATTCAACTGTTATTGCACTTGGAAAGGCCGCAGAAAGGGCTTGTGCTGCGTTCAATGTAGCATTGATGGACAATACTGCAGTGCTTAAAGGTGTCGTTTCAAGGAAGAAACAAATCGTACCAGTGTTGACTGAAGCATTAAAATAATACACTCAAAAAAGAAGCAGTGGGAGGTGCATCATATCCCATCTGCTTCTTTTTCAATCAAATAAATGACGTAAAAAACGTTCGGGGGCGTTCAGGAATTCCCGTGTCAACTGGACGTGGGACATCTCTTCGAAGTTGGATTGGATAAGGACGCCATCCCGAATTTCATATAAATCGGCGTCTGGGTATGCCATGAAAATTGGGGAATGCGTCGAAATAAGGAATTTAGCACCTTCCTTTGTCATATCGTGTATCATGGCAAGAAGCGACAATTGGTTTTGCGGGGATAAAGGTGCTTCGGGCTCATCAAGTATGTAAAAGCCGCCTGGGCGGAATCTTGCTTGGAATAAGTCAAAAAAACTTTCACCATGGGATCTTTTTTCAAGGCCATCCCCATAAAGACTTTGCAGTTCATAATACGTTCTTGCATAGGGGAGGATTTCCAGGCTATTAGGGTCCCGCTGTTTAATTTCCTCCATTTTTGCCCATGCCTCTTCACGCATGATCGCAATGCTCCTCGTATACGTTTTATAATCGGAGGCCCTAAAAAAGAATCCGTTATTCGTTTTCACATCCCAGATCAGTTTCAAATCATCTGCCAGATCGAAAGCAGGGGAGAGCGTATGATTCTTTTCCATATGCTCACCACTAATGAGGATGCTGTTAGCGGCGGCAGCTATCCCTTCAAGAAGTGTCGTCTTCCCACTGCCATTGTCGCCCGCAATAATCGTGACGGGTGATTCAAGGACAAGTGTATCGAAATTACGTATAAGATCCAGACTAAACGGGTAGCGCTCATCAACCGTTTCCTGTTTACGTATGATTTTCCGCAAGGACATGCACGTCACCCCTTTTGGACAGTATACCGAAAACAAACGAAAGTGCCTATCCTAAATCCAACGGTTTCGTTGCTGGCCCCTCAAGCACTGAGCCATCCTTTCTGAAACGGGAGCCGTGGCATGGACAGTCCCATGTCTCATCTGCCTCATTCCACCTCGTCCTGCACCCCATATGCGTGCAAATCGGCGAATCTTTTCTTTTGATATGTCCGCCCGAAAATTCTTTTAGCACAAGTCCCGAATTTTTTAATGCTTGTATGAGAAAGGAGCCGAATCCAGTGCGGTCAGGTGCATATAATGAGCTTGCTTTGTTTTCCTTGCCGATAATCTGATCGCTGATGATTCTTGCGCAGACAAGGGAATTCGACAGACCCCATTTTCTAAAACCTGTATTAATGTAGACATAGGGCATACTTTTCGAAATGGGACCAGCATATGGAATAAGATCAGGTGTCGATGGATCCTGTGCGGACCATTTTTCCTGTAAGGGGTCAAGTTGGTAAACGAATTTTAACTCCGAATCCAACGTTCTATAATGTATTTGCGTCCCCTTATCCACACCTGCGCGATGTTCCTCCCCGGATAATAGGAAATGGGCATTTCCATCGATGAACGCAGTCCGTACAGATCGTTTTGGTGTGTCAACCGAAATATATTGTCCCTGTAAAGGCATATTGGCAGCAGTGGAAACTAAATATGATCTGCCGACCGTCAACTTTAGGAATTGCAATCCCCGTAAAGCCTCCAACGGATAATGTGTACACAATATTAGTTTATTAAATTGTATTTCAATATTAGAATTTGTATAAAGGTGCTTTTTCTTCAAATCCATTAAGCGGATATTCGTATTCTCGAATATGCGTGCACCTGCTTTAACTGATAGTTGCGCAAGATGCTGGCCAAATCGCATAGGATGTATCTGAGCCTCGTCTTTAATCGTAAGCGTGGCCTCAGTTTTCAGCGGCAGTTCACTGTCTTTTCCTAATTCGGCTGCAATGCCGATCTCTTCATAGGCCCGTTTTTCACTGTGAAGCAGGTCAGTTCCATTCTTCGATTGGGAATAGAGGACCGAATTTGCATCCCATAGTTCATCACCAATGGCAAAGCTTTTTCCAAATAGTACAGCAGCGCGGTTAGCTTCAAAATAAAACTTCGCATTATCCCGGCCGAATTTTTTAATTAGATCGGCATAAACAACGCCATGCTGTAATGTCAGTTTGCCAGTTGAATTACCTGTCGCTCCGGCAAGAATCTCATCCTTTTCCAATAAAACGACATCCACTCCTTCTTTCGCCAAAAAGTAGGCATTTGCAATTCCACTTAATCCTCCCCCGATAATACAGACATCACACGATATATCCTTATTTAAAGCGGGGTAAGAATCCCGCGGATAGGCGGTTTTTAGCCAAAGTGAATGATTCATGCTCAGTCCTCCAATAGATTCTTCAATAACAACATAAGCAGGCATATTCATTGTTGCCAGTTTAAATGAATTCTAAAATAAGAAAGGAAAGGTGGTTGTTAATCATGAAAATAGAAGTCTGGTCAGATTATGTTTGCCCGTTTTGCTATATCGGCAAACGAAGATTGGAAGAAGCGATAGAGTCTACAAACTTAACAGGTCAAACAGAAGTGGTATTTAAGGCATTCCAGTTGGACCCGAATACTCCGGTGACGGCAAACGGATCAGCGGTGGAAGGTTTGTCAAAGAAATTTGGAATCAGCCTAACAGAAGCAGAGCGGATGATGGCAAATGTCGCGGAGCAGGCGAAGACGGTGGGACTTAATTACGATGTCGAAGGCATGAAAGTGGCAAACACATACAATGCCCATCGCCTTGCTAAGTTAGCGGAGCAGGAGGGTAAAGCTGACGCTGTATCTGAGCGCCTGATGGCAGGTTATTTCGTCCAAGGAGAGGCCATCGGAAACGAGTCAACATTGATTGCCATTGCAGAAGAAGTAGGCATTTCAAAGGAACGCGTTCAACAAATGCTTCAATCTGATGAGTTTTCTGATGAAGTGAAAAAAGACATCGCCGAAGCTGGACAAATCGGTGTGCAAGGCGTGCCATTCTTCGTCATCAACCGTAAATACGCAATCTCAGGCGCACAACCAGCGCAAGCCTTCGAGGAAGCATTGAGAAAAGTAGCGGCAGAAGAAGGAATCCAACCCCAGTTGACAGTATTAGGCAAAGAGGGCCAAGGCCTCTGCACAGACGACAACTGTGAAATTTGAAGGTTTCAGTCTTCACTTAACTCATTAAAAACATAATTGCAGGTGAAGGGTGGCACCGTTGATTGAAGCGTAGGGCGGCGACTCCTGCGGGAATAGCATGAGCTGAAGACCCCGCAACGAAGCGTAGCGAAGTGAGGAGGCTGAAGCCATGCCCGCGGAAAGCGTCGCCCGAAGCGGAAATCAACAGTATGTTGTCTATAATAAAAAACGACGGAGTTAGCTTTTATCGCTAACACCGTCGTTTTTTAGTTCATCCTTATATAAAACTTCCTTCAACGCATCCTCCGTCGAAATATCCGCCAACTTCACCTTCGAACGATAAGCAGCCCTCACAAGCAAATGACCTGCCACCGGAGCCGTAAGAAAAACGAACACAATACCAAGCAGAACACGTACACTAACAAACTGCTCACGGAACAAAAAATACAAAAAAGTTCCCGAAAGAGTCAACAATACAGCAAGTGTCGAGCTCTTTGTCGCCGCATGAGAGCGCGTATACACATCCGGCAATCGAATAAGCCCGAACACACTAATGACACTCGCAATCCCACCCATCAAAATCAATAGCGCACCTATAAATTCACCGATCACGTTTACGCTCAACGATGACCCCCCTTTCAATTGCTTTCGAAAAGGCGATCGTCCCAATAAATGAAAGAATCCCTAATATCAAAATAACTTCTAAAAAGGCCTTTGTCTTCAAAATAATCGAGACTACCGCAATCGTTGCGATCAAATTCACACCAATCATATCAAGCGCAAGGACACGATCAGGCATTGAAGGACCAAGGACAATCCGAATGATCGCAATGGCAATCGTGATAGAAAAAAGGATAAGTGACACCATCAGCATCATCTCAATCATCGTGTCACCTCCATGATCGCTTTTTCAAAGTTTTTTAGCTGCTTGATCAAACCTGCTTTGGACTCCTCTACATCCATCGCATGGATATATAGTGTATTGCCTTCAGGGGACACTTCCATAACGACAGAACCCGGAGTCAACGTAAGAAGAAGGGACAGCATCGTCACTTCTACATCACTTTTTAGGACTGTCTCGTATTTAAAGATTCCTGGCTTTATTTTTAATTTGGGGCTTAAAATCTGTCCCAAGACAACGATGCTTGACTGTGTCAATTCTGATATGAAAATGAAAAGTAATTTAATGGTTTTAACTAACCGCCGCAAATAAAATTGGGTACCGAAAAAGCGGTGCATGAAAAAGATAATTCCAATTCCGACAAGGAAACCGGCAAAGAAAGTCGTGAATTTCAATTCATCTTCATCCATTAACGTCATCCATAAAAAAGCGATGAACAGATTCAGTAATAACTGGGCTGGCATCAAACTCCACCTCAACTTTCCGCTTAACGATTTCCTTGTAAAACAGCTTCTATATAGATATCAGGGTTCATAAGTGTGCGTGCAGCATCACTCACATAAGGGGCAAGTCCTTCAACCCCGATCCCGATTGCAATTGTCATGATTGCAAACAGGATACACGGAATGAGCATCCCTTTTTTCAATGGCACATCGTCATCCTCATTAATAATCGTCTCACCCCAGAAACAATTCAGGAAAATGCGCAATAATGAGTACAGAACGAAGATACCGGACATAAAGGCTACTGCCAACAACAGATAGGAGCCAGTTTCAATTGCTCCTTGCCCTAAGTACACTTTGCTGATGAACCCACTTAACGGAGGAATTCCGGTCAATGATAGCATCGTGATGAAAAACAACCAGCCAAGCATAGGGTAGTTGCGGATTAGACCACTCATCTCCTCAATTTTGGATTTTCCTGTCAAATAGATCACCGTTCCTGCAATGAGGAATAACAAAGCTTTTACAATCATGTCATGTATTAAATAATAAATAGCTCCCTCGAACGCGATTTCGGAAGACATGGCAAGACCTGCCAATATAAAACCGACGGCAATTACAACATTATATGAAACGATTTTCCGGATATCGTTATACGCAAGTGCGCCGATACTGCCGCCTATCATCGTCAATATCGCCATGATTCCAATTACGGTATGAGTAATGATTGTTTCGTGATAAAAGATGAGCGTGAACATGCGGAACATCGCATAGATACCGACTTTAGTGAGCAAAGCACCAAATAATGCCGCAACAACGGTCGGAGGTGCACTATAAGAGCCGGGAAGCCAGAAATAAAGCAAAAGTCCAGCCTTAAGACTGAAAACAATCAGGAACATCAAGCTGATCACTGTTAGTAGCGGCCCTTGTCCCACCTCTGCAATCCTGACGGATAAATGAGCCATATTCAAAGTCCCGACCGTTCCATATAAATACGCAATCCCGATTAAGAAAAACCATGAGGATAGGACATTGATCGTAACGTATTTGATTGATTCGACAAGCTGAATTTTCCTTCCACCCATTGTGATAAGAACATAAGAGGAAAGCAGCATGACTTCGAAACAAACGAATAGATTGAACAGATCTCCAGTCAGGAAGGAACCGTTAATACCCGCTACAAGGAAAAAGATAAACGGATAAAAAAACATACTCTCATGTTGTATCCCGATTGAGGAAAATGCATAAATAAGAAGAATTCCTGTCACAATCGATGTTGTTATGACAAGCAACATGGAAAACGAATCCGCTACAAATAGAATGCCATATGGCGGCAACCAACCACCAAAATCAAGTCGTAAAATACCTTCATTCTGAATTCTATTTAAGATAACTATACTTACAGCAATTGTTGCAATACTAGACAAAATGCTGATAATACGTTGAGAATTCGTGCGTGTTCGTAAGAAAATCAAGATGATCCCCGTCATTAAAGGGATGATCATCGGCATAACTATAATATTATTCATCATCAAGCCCTCTCAATGCATAGAGGTCGTCAGTCCCCGTCTTTTTATATGTACGATACGCCAACACTAATAGAAATGCTGTGACGGCGAAACTGATTACAATTGCTGTCAGAATTAAAGCTTGTGGCAATGCATCCACATAGCTTGCTGCATTCTCACCTAATAGCGGGGCGCTCCCTTTTTTCAATCCTTTGCCCATCGTCATTAAAAGAAGATGTGCAGCATGTGATAAGAGGGCAGTCCCTAAAATGACGCGAATCAGATTGCGAGATAGTAACAAATAGACAGCTATTGTCACAAGCAGGCCGACGAGCACCGTTATTAAAGTTTCCATCTGCTACACATCCTCACTTATCGTTAAAATGATTGTCACAACAACGCCGACAACCGTTAAGGCAACACCGGCTTCGAATACGATGACTGTCGACAATTCAGTAACCCCGAAAACCGGCAAATCGAAATGTCCGAAAGCTTGGGTCAGAAAATGTTCCCCAAACAGAACGGATCCGACTCCAGAACCGACCGCAAGGAACACCCCGATAGCTGCAATTTTCTTGAAATCGAACGGGATGCCCATGCGTACAGTATCTATATCGTTTACTAAGTAAAGCAAAACAAAAGCTGAGGACAGGACGAGACCGCCGATGAATCCGCCGCCGGGATTGTTATGACCCGAAAGAAACAGTTCAACGCCGAACGTCAATATGATGAACGCGACGATTCTCGTAACTGTTTTCAAAATGACATCATTGATCTTCAATATCCTGTCCCTCCTTTTTGGATTTCAATTTAATAAGTGTGAATACACCAATACCAGCGATGAAAAGAACGACAACTTCAAGCATCGTATCAAACGCACGGAAATCTCCCAATATCGTATTGACAATATTTTTACCGCCTGCGAGGCGATAGGCATCTTCGAAATATACCGAAATGGACTCGAATAATTTATTGCCTTGCACCGTAAGACCTAACACCGTCACAATTGTCCCCGCCAAAATGGCAATAATGCCATTGAATATCTTTGTCTTACGTGCTGAACGCTCTTTCTTCCATTCAGGTAGGAAGTAGAAGCAAAGCAGGAATAGAGCTGTTGTCACCGTTTCAACAACGGTCTGAGTCAAAGCGAGATCTGGAGCCCTGAATATGACAAAAAGAAGGGCAATCGAATAGCCAAGCACGCCGTTTAAAATGATTGCCGTCATTCTGGATTTAACAAAGAGCATTGATAGTGCCGCACCAGCCATGGAAAGAACGATAAGAAATTCATTTACTGCTATTGAACTGTCATCCGAAAAATCGAAAGAGTAGGAGCCCGTGAACAATATGGAACCTCCAACCGCTACGACAAAAAATACAAAAATATAGACAAGGTAATCCTTTAAATAGCCTTTCATATAAAGGCGTGTCAAGTAGTGGGATCCATTTTCAAGCCAAGACAAACTGGAATTGAAAGCTGTATCCAAATTCCAATTAAACGGAGCGATCGAATAGACACCTTTCCAATATCGCATGAATCTGTAAAGGATAGTCCCAAGGACAATAACCCCGATCGTCATCCATAAAGCAGTATTCAAGCCATGCCATGCCTTAATATGAGGCGTAAGGTTTTCTGCGTTCGCAAATGTCGGATAGATTGCCGTCATCGCGGGACGCAGCAAATAGTTGCCAATGAGATTCGGGAAGAAAAAGATGATGACCACTAATATTGCCAAAACTGAAGGTGCGACTAACATTCCTTTAGATGCTTCGTTGATAGGTTTCTCGACACGTTCTGGATGGAATTCCCCGAAAAACGTTTGGAAAACGATGATCATGCTATAGACAAATGTAAATACACTCGCAATCCATGCAATTATGAGGACCAGTGTACCAATTGTGCCGGTCGCAAAAATTTCAAGGTTTCGCGCATTCACCAATGCTTCGAAGAACATCTCTTTACTTAGAAAACCGTTGAAAGGTGGAAGACCTGCCATAGAGAAACTTCCGATGAGAGCGATTGTGAACGTCACAGGCATGAACGCTATGAGTCCACCTAACCTCCGGATATCCCGTGTTCCAAGCTCGTGGTCGACGATTCCGACGACCATAAAGAGTGCGCCCTTAAAGGTGGAGTGGTTAACGAGATGGAATAATGCCGCGAACGTCGCTTGTGTATAGATCACCGAATCGGTGCTGTATCCATGATGGAGTGCCACTGACCCGAGGCCGAATAAACTCATTACCAAGCCCAACTGACTGATTGTCGAATAAGCTAGCAACGCTTTTAAATCCGTTTGCTTCACGGCATTCAGCGAACCTAACAGTAAAGTGAAAATCCCGACGCCGCTTACTATGTACAACCAGACTGCCTCGCCGCCGAAGATGGGAGTAAAACGAGCAACTAAGTAAATACCTGCTTTCACCATTGTAGCCGAGTGTAGGTAAGCACTGACGGGCGTCGGTGCCTCCATAGCGTCCGGAAGCCAAATATGGAATGGAAACTGAGCGGATTTTGTAAATGCGCCCAATAATACAAGAAGCAATGCTACTAAAAATAGCGGCTCGTCCGTATATTGGCCAATAGTCGCCACTATTTCACGCACACTGAAAGAACCTGTCATAGTTTGTAACATGATAAAACCGGCAAGCATCCCAATGCCACCAGAAACAGTGATGAGCATTGATTTCTGAGCTCCATACCTTGACTTTTTACGATGGTACCAAAAAGCGATCAGCAAGAAAGATGAAATACTCGTCAGTTCCCAAAAAACGTAGAGTACCATTAAGTTATCCGACAAGACGACACCAAGCATGGCGCCCATGAATAATAGAAGATAAACGTAAAAGCGCCCTAATGATTCCCGTTCGGACAAATAGTATATAGAGTAAAGGATGACTAAACTGCCGACACCTGTAATGAGAAGGCCGAATATTAAACTGAGGCCGTCAAGATACGTAGTAAAATGGATTTTAGCAGACTCAATCCACCGAATCGAATGCATATAGGTGCTTCCATTTGCAATGGAAGGGATGAAGCTTGCTAAGAAAATGAAAAGAGCGATTGGAACGATAATGACAAACCAGCCGATATGTCTGCTTTGAATCCGTTTATAAATAAAAGGGATGAAAATCGCTGCAAGAAAAGGGATGAATATGGATAATGTAATCGTCAACAACAGAAAACCTCCTAAGGGACAACCGCTGATATATGTAAATCCGGGTTTTAAACTTCTTATGTAAATTTTTTCTTGATTATTGAGGATAGACTTGACTACTTGCAGAACTGGAGACATAATTAGTAGCTACAAGCTCATATTTGAATTATACACTAAAATCTTTACAATCGCCGTTGGTGCGATTATCTCTTGTCAGCCTACTGACACTCATGTATAATATTGTGGTTTTCAAATTTAGATTCGTTTTATAAAACGAAAATAATTGTAAGAGGTGACTACGGTCATGGGCAAAGTAAAAGGACGTATGGACGAAAGCATTCTTGTTTGTGTCTACTACGGTCCAAATGGTGAGCGTCTCATTAGACGTGGACATAAAATGGCATCTATCATGGATTGTCCACTATATATTTTAACGATTGACCCATTGCCATTCGATGAATTTAACGCAGAGAAATCTGAATACATTCAAAGATGGCAAGAACTTGCAAAAGAGCTTGATGTTGAAGATTTTATCGTTATGGATAATGAGAAGCGGCCAGTTGCAAAGGTGATCAAAGAAATAGCTCACAAAAATAATATTACGCAGATCATTATTGGTCAAACCGCTCAAAGTAGATGGGAAGAGATCACAAAAGGTTCGTTCATGAATGTACTACTCCGAGAAATAACTTTTGTTGATTTCCATGTCGTTTCCGTCGACCGTGCCATTAAAGATGAAATTGAGGGCATGTTTGAAAAAGGCGTACGGGCTTACTTAGTCGAAGAGGGTGACGGTTTCCGTGTTAGTTTTACCCATTCGAAAGATGCAAAGTTCGAAGGAATCTTCTTCAAAGAGATTGGAACGGACTTCAATAATGGGATCTTTAAATTCATGAATAATAATAAAATGTGTCAAGTGCAGATAACAGATGACAGTGTCACCGAAGCAACTCAATTTGTTTGTAAAACGGAACATTGATGAAAAATTAATAGACTAAAATATAAGCGGATGGCCGATTTTGGGTCATCCGCTTTTTCTTTGTTTAGATTCCGCTTTTGGTTGCTTATTCTTCCCCTACAATCTTTACTTCCAGTTCCAAGTCTACGTCAAATTTCTTCTTCACTTCTGATTTCACCATATTGATCGTAGCAATATAGTCAGATGCCGTTGCACTGTTTTTATTAATGATAAACCCTGCGTGTTTGGTCGATACTTCTGCACCGCCGCAACCCTTGCCCTGCAATCCACAATCTTGGATCAGCTTCCCGGCAAAGTAGCCAGGCGGCCTTTTGAATACACTTCCGGCGGAAGGGAATTCCAAAGGTTGCTTCGACTCGCGTTGGAAAGTCAGGTCTGCCACTTTCGCTTGAATTTCTTTTAGGTCACCTTTCATCAACTCAAAGTCGGCAGATAATACATAGTACCCTTCGGTAGCAATGATGCTTTTTCGATAGCCAAGTTCAAGTTCATCCTTGGATAAAACAAGCAGCTCCCCCGATTTCGTCAAGACGGTACATTGCAAGATGATATCTTTGACCTCTCCGCCATAGGCACCCGCATTCATAGCCATTGCGCCGCCGATTGAGCCCGGGATTCCACATGCGAATTCAAAACCTGTCAAGGATTCTTCCGTTGCCCGCTTTGACACATCGATGATAAGGGCGCCTGCTTCCGCATGAATCCGATTACCATCCACCCGAATCGCATCCAATTTGGACAAATGGAGAACGATTCCACGAACCCCTCCATCGCGAACGACCATATTCGACCCGTTTCCTAAAAGTAAAAGCGGAATATCATTTTCATGTGCATACCGCACAATCGCCTTCGTTTCCTCAATTGTCCCTGGAATGGCAAGTACATCCGCAGCACCGCCAAGTTTCGTCATTGTATATTTATTTAATGGTTCATCTATCACTAAAATGCCTTCTGTAATAATTCCGCTTAAATCCTTAAACCACTGATGCTTCGACATCAACATCCAGTCCCTTCAATTCTAATGCGTTAAAACTGACTTCTATTCCGATGAAAATATAGGCTTCACCATTATATAAGTATGCTGGGTATTGGTTGTTTTGACAAGAAATAATAATCGATATTTTTTACAAAGGAATTGAAAGCTCGTTTATCGAATAGTATAGCGAGGGGATGAGAGGTACATAAAGGGGTTGGCTGGTTTGTAAAGAATGTGTAAACTATCTTGACTTCGAGATAAAAGTGGGTTACTATGAATATACACCTTGAAATCGAGATATAAAGATGACTATCTGGATTGGTTTAGGGTATAAGGATACGAGGATTAAATTAATTAAAAATAGAAAGGTTGGATTTGACTATGGCAACATGGAAAGTAGACGCATCACATACGAGTGTAGGTTTTTCGGTAAAACATATGATGGTTTCAAAAGTTAAAGGTAGTTTTTCAGGAGTAGAAGGTACACTTGAAGGGAATCCAGAAGACCTAACTGGTGCTTCAATTAACTTCACAATTGATGCATCAACAATCAATACAAACAGCGTGGATCGTGACAATCATTTACGTTCTGCCGATTTCTTCGATGTGGAAAACAACCCTTCCATCACTTTTGTCTCAACTGAAATCGTGAAAACAGGAGAAGGCGAATACGATATCACAGGCGATATGACAATGAGAGGCGTGACGAAAAAAGTTACGTTTGAAGCAGAGTACGAAGGAGCTGGAGTAAACCCATGGGGTGTACAGGTAGCTGCTTTTGAAGTTGAAGGAAAAGTGTCCCGTAAAGAGTTCGAGCTTACATGGAACCAAGCACTTGAAGCTGGCGGTGTACTTGTTGGTGACGACATCAAGATTTCAATCGACCTACAACTAAATCCTGCTCAATAACCAAAAGCGGAGTACGTCTAAAGTCTGGACGTGAACAGATATAGATAAAAAAGCGCCATGCATGAATGAAAATTCAAGCGTGGCGTTTTTTCTTTTAGGGGGAATCCCCAAATAGCTCATCACTCATTAATATGGCCAATTTAAAACTTCCTATACATATGTCGCTCAATCCAACAACTGGTCACTCAACAAGTGGCCAACGTTCCACGACGCGATCCTTTCTACCCGTTGTCGTTTGTGCATGGATCATCGACTGGTAAACGGCTTCTTCAGTTGCTTCAATGACAGCTTTGAAAAGCTCATTCATAATAGGCGTGTCATCGCGCAAAACCGTATAACTATTCGTTACGTCCTCACTCTTATGCGGAATGGTATAAGCATTTGAAAATGCAATGATGATGTCGCCGCTCCCGTTATGTACGGTTGATCCCGTCCGTGCAAGACCGATGGATGCACGTTTCGCAAGTCTTTTCAATTGCCTGTCGTTTACTGGTGCATCTGTCGCGACGATGATCATGATCGAGCCGTCAGGTTTTTCATGCTCCATTTCCTCTGGCGTCTTCAAGTCACTCCCAACATTTAAATGGTGCTTTGAATTCTTCGAAAGCCATTCATCAATGCGGCATTCTTCAGTTTTTCCGAAATTGGTCAATGTCAGCACGCCGACAGTATATAAATCCCCCCCTTCTCCTGTTAGGGTTCTTGAAGAGGAACCGATTCCGCCTTTCCTGCCAAAACAGATCATTCCTTTCCCGGCACCAACAGCTCCTTGCTCAAGGGGCCCGCCTTCTGCATTCCGTATAGCCTCAATGGCATGATGCGCTCGTACTCTTAACTCACGCATTGAATTCAAATAGCTGTCATTGCATTCACCAACTACAATGTTCAAGGAACTTGTGGAGTCTCCGATTGCGTTGTTTTCCATAAGCATATGTTGTAACGCCCCTTCAAGCACAGCGCCCACGCTGAAAGTGTTTGTCAACATGATAGGGGATTCGATGACACCTAATTCCTCCACTTGAATAAGCCCAACTGATTTTCCAAAACCATTCAATACAAAGTTAGCTGCAGGCACCTTCTCTTCAAATAAATTACCACCATGTGGCAATATAGCAGTTACGCCTGTACAAGCCCTTTCCGGTCCGGCTTCATCATATAAGGTTACATGGCCAACTTTCACTCCCGGAACATCCGTTATGGCATTGAATTTACCTCGTTGCATACCGATCATCCTCCAATCTATAAAATTTATCTACATAAGTAGCATGATTTAAACTTCAATATAAGAAGTAATAACCCTTTATTTCAAGGTGAAAAAATTCATTCAAATAACTGTTTGAATAACCTTGCATTCGGGGAATAAGGTGCATATACTGTACTTACAATCAAACGAATATTTGAATGAGGTGGGTTCCGTGAAATTGAATGATACATGTGAAATAGCAGTTGTCCATGAAGAAGTTGTGGAAAAGGTACAAAAAAGTTTACCGGATGTCAGTGGAATGGTACAAATATTCAAGGCGTTAGCGGATGAAACCCGATTGAAAATCGCTTTTGCGTTAACACTTGAAGAAGAAATGTGCGTTTGCGATGTGGCGGCTGTAATTGGCGCTTCAAATGCTACTGCATCACATCATCTTCGCTATTTACGTGAACAAAGCTTAGCGAAATCAGAGCGTAAAGGGAAAATGGTTTACTACTCACTTTCGGATTCACATGTCATAGATCTTGTAAGAATCACCCATGAGCACGCAAATGAAGGGAAGGGAAATGAGCATGGCTGAAAAAACAGAGTACAGACTAGAGAATCTTTCATGCGCCAATTGTGCAATGAAATTTGAAAACAATGTAAAAAGCATCCCTTCAGTAACGGAAGCGACCGTAAACTTCGGAGCATCAAAATTAACTTTCTCGGGAGTTGCGACAGAAGAAGAACTTCAAAACGCCGGAGCATTTGATGGCATTAAAGTTGTACCTTTAACAAAAAGGAAACCAGATCCAAAGACACCTTTTTTCAAAAGAAAAGAGAATGTCGTTACAATACTGTCCCTTATTTTTGTCATAGCGGGATTTTATTTCACACATCGGGATGTGCCAGATACGACAATTGCTACAGGACTTTTCGCAGCAGCTATACTGGTCGGGGGATTTGGCATGTTCATTACGGGAGTAAAAAACCTTGTCAGATTTGACTTTGACATGAAAACGCTGATGACAATCGCGATCATTGGTGCTGCTATTATCGGAGAATGGCAAGAGGCGGCGGTCGTTGTCTTTTTATTCGCAGTAAGTGAAGCCCTTGAAGCGTATTCTATGAATAAAGCGCGACAATCGATACGACTGTTAATGGATATAGCTCCACCCTCTGCAACTGTGCGACGTAATGGAACCGTGCAAGAACTTTCAACTGAAGAGATACGAATCGGTGACATCCTCCTCGTGAAACCGGGTCAAAAAATAGCGATGGACGGAATTGTATTAAGTGGTCAATCGACTGTCAACCAAGCACCAATCACAGGGGAATCGGTTCCGGTTTTAAAGAAGAAAGAAGATGAGGTTTTTGCAGGGACATTAAATGAAGAAGGCGCACTCGAAGTGACGGTGACGAAACTTGTCGGTGATACGACGATTGCTAAAATCATTCATCTTGTAGAAGATGCCCAAGCGGAAAAAGCACCTTCCCAGAAATTCGTCGATAAGTTTGCAAAGTACTATACACCGATCATCATCGTAATTGCGATTTTAGTTGCTATCATTCCACCTCTTTTTGGCGGGGAATGGCATACATGGATTTACCAAGGGCTTGCTGTCCTTGTAGTTGGCTGTCCTTGTGCACTCGTCGTCTCCACACCCGTCGCAATTGTAACGGCAATCGGCAATGCGGCTCGGCTTGGCGTCTTGATAAAAGGCGGTGTCCATCTTGAAGAGATGGGACGCATCAATGCGGTTGCCTTCGATAAAACGGGAACGCTGACGAAAGGGTATCCGGAAGTGACAGATTTCATAGTGGATAAAGCAGCGAATGGCAATATACTTGAAGCCGTTGCTGCCGTTGAATCTATGTCCCAACATCCATTGGCAAGAGCGGTTGTCACCTACGCGAATAGCAAAGGCATTCAAAAAGCGGAAATGGTAAACTTCCAATCAATCACTGGAAAAGGTGCGTACGGTGAAGTGGGTGGCTCCCTAATCCGTGTTGGTAGCCTGAATTGGGCTATGGAATTAACGGAAGTCCCAACCGATATGAAACAGCGTGCTGAAGCGTTGCAAAAGGAAGGGAAATCCGTAATGGCTGTCCTTATGGATAAGACGTTCCAAGCCCTAATAGCAGTTACTGACCCTTTAAGGGACGAAAGTAAAGAAGTGCTTCGTAAATTGAAAGACATTGGCATCCGTCACACGGTGATGCTGACAGGAGACGATAGACGTACCGCTGAAGCGATTGCATCGGCTGCTGGGGTGACAGATGTACGTGCTAACTTGATGCCTGAGGACAAATTAACAGCTATAAAAGATTTAACGGATGAATACGGTCGCGTCGCTATGGTTGGGGATGGGATAAACGATGCACCGGCACTCGCGGCTTCATCAATTGGAATCGCGATGGGAGGAGCCGGAACGGATGCCGCCCTTGAAACTGCGGATATCGCATTAATGGCAGATGATTTAAGACAATTGCCATATACGATGAAATTAAGCCGAAAAACGTTGCAGATTATTAAAGAAAATATTATGTTTGCATTAGGCTTAAAAATTGTAGCGCTGCTTTTGATCATCCCAGGATGGTTGACTCTATGGATTGCGATATTCGCGGATATGGGTGCGACATTATTAGTTGTACTGAACTCCTTGCGATTGATGCGGATTCATAGATAATAACGCAGCCCGAACGGGGGATTTAATAATGAAATTACGTGAATGGACGATGGAAGAACAGGAACAACTTATCCATTTTTTAACCAATAACACATGGCCTTTCCATGGGAACGCACATCCAGAACGCGAACTGATTGAGAAGACGATCGAAGAAGGCGGTTATGAATCGGATGAAGTGAAGACATTTTGGGTGGAAAACGAAGAAGGAGACATTGTAGGAATCGTTAAGATCTACGATTTGCAGGATGAAATACCACTTTTCGATTTACGGATTGCAGATCGTTATAGAGGTTTCGGATACGGTCCAAAAGCTCTTAGACTCATTACTGAATTCGTATTCGGATTGCCAGAGAAGAAAATCCGTCTGGAAGGTCATACAAGGCAAGACAATTTGGCGATGCGGAAAACATTTGAACGGGCCGGCTTTGTTAAAGAAGCCCATTTACGGAAGGCCTGGTTCTCTCCAAAAGAAAAATCCTATTATGATGCTGTGACATACGGTATGACTCGTGAGGACTTTTTAGCAGGAACAACAACACCGGTCATGTGGGAAGATGAGAAACAGCCCAAAAAGACGAAACGTAACCCTAATTTTCCGAGCGAATTTGAATCCGAACGCCTACTGATTCGCATGCCTGAAGTGGAAGATGCGCTTGACGTGTGGAATGCCTTACGAAATTCACGTGTTGCATTGAAACAATGGATGCCTTTTGCACAGCAAGAACCCGAACTTCATGTGACTGAAGAAAACCTACGCCAGGCAATTGCCGATTTCATAACAAGAAAAGATTTACGCCTACACATCTTCTTAAAAGAGACTGGAGAATTTGTTGGATCTACAGGCCTTCACCGAATCGATTGGTCGATTCCAAAATTTGAAATCGGATATTGGCTCGATACAAAATTCGAAGGTGCCGGGCTTATGACTGAAACGGTAGAAAGATTGACCCGCTTTGCATTCGAAGAATTAGGCGCAAGACGTGTAGAAATCCGATGTGATGAGGAGAATGTAAGAAGTCGATCAGTCGCGGTTCGCACTGGATATGAACTGGAAGGAATTCTAAAATCCGAATCCCTATCCGCCGACGGCAAACAACTACGCAACACATGCATATATGCCAAAGTGCAATAATGGTATTAGTCTTTTTACACATTAAAATGTAGTAAGTGGCTCCAGTTGCTTGAAGTTAAAGGCGGCGACTCCTGCGAAAGCCGTAACGAAGAACGGCTTTTGCGAGTAAAAGCGTAGCGTTACGAGCAGGGGTTAGTTAGCGGATGCCTTAATTTCTGCAAAAACCGCAGAAATACGGCAAATCGAACTCTTCGTGGTTCGATTGGCTGAAGCCATGCCCGCGGAAAGCGTCCGCCTGAAACGGAAAGCAACGGTCTATAATTAAGAAAAGGGTGCCAAAATGGCACCCTTTCTTTAAACTGACCGTCGACCGGTTAACAATTGGACAACGAAGATAATTCCGGCAATGACCAAAAGAAGATGAATCAGTCCGCCACCTATTTTCATTACAAACCCAAGTAACCAAAAAGCAACCAATGCCACAATAATAAACCAAAGTACTTTACCCATATAATTCACTCCTTTGAAGTGGTATAGTGAATTTACCCATTCGTTGGAAAATGTAAACAGTCTGATGTTACACTCAGGACTAAGAAGGTTCAGCAACCCAATTAAGGGGAAAGTACATACTGGAGGTGGAACTTTTGGCAACACCAAGTATGGAGGATTATATTGAACAGATTTATTTGCAGCTTGAAGCAAAAGGAGAAGCGCGGGTTTCCGACGTTGCGGAAGCACTGTCCGTACTCCCTTCATCCGTCACTAAAATGGCTCAGCGGCTCCATCGCGAGGACTATGTAATCTATGAACGATACAGAGGCCTTGAACTAACTGAAAAGGGTCTGAAGTTCGGTAAGAAACTTGTACGAAGACATGACCTCCTTGAACAATTTCTAAGAATAATCGGTGTGGAAGAGCATAATATTTACGATGATGTAGAAGGCATTGAGCATCATTTGAGTTGGAATGCAATGGATCGCATAACAGACCTTGTAGAAGCGATGAAAGATGATCCGGAATTTGTACAGAAATTAAAAGAGCGACAAGATACTTGACGGAAGAGGTAGATGAACAAATGACAGAACTAAAACCGGGTTTTCTGGCCCAGTTGATCGTAAAAGGACAAGAAGGCTCCAGATTGATATTGGATGGGGGAGAACATGACATTCTTGTCAATGCTTCCGAATTCGATGAAATTCCGGAAATCGGTAAAGAAATAGAAGTTTTCCTTTATATGAATAGACGGGGTGAATTGGCTGCCACAGCACATAAGCCGAGTATGACAATTGGCACGTTTGGCTGGGGTCGTGTCATTCGGATTGATGAAAGAGAAGGAGCCTATGTGGACATCGGCTCCTCATTTGAAGTGCTTGTGAACAAAGCGGATCTCCCAAGAGTAAAAGCATTATGGCCAAAAACGGATGATGAGCTGTTCATGACGTTGCGGACAGATTTAGGTGGCAATATTTTTGCTCGACTTGCGACTGAGGAGCGGGTACTTGAATTGATAGAAGATGCACCGAAAGATTTATTCAACAAAAATTTGAAGGCAAGGGCATACAGGTTATTGCCGGTTGGTTCGTTCTTTTTGAGTATTCCGGAAAACTACAGAATTTTTGTCCATAATTCCGAAAGGGTGCAAGAACCACGCCTTGGAGAGGAAGTGGACATTCGGATTATCGATGTACGTGATGACGGTACATTGAACGGATCATTATTGCCGCGAAAAGAAGAACGCCTTGGTGATGATGCGGAGACGGTGTATCAGTATCTTACTGAAGTTGGAGGGAAAATGCCTTTTTCGGATAAGTCCACTCCTGAAGAAATCAGTGAAATGTTCGGCATGAGCAAAGCGTCGTTCAAACGTGCCCTTGGTAAATTGATGAAAGAAGGCAAGATTACTCAAAGCGACGGCTGGACTACTGTTAAATAAAGCTTTCAAAAGGCTTGCATAGGGAACTTTTCCAGATTCCATGACGTACTACTTCATAAGATAAGGAGGGGTATATTATGAAGAAATTATTGATGGCAATGTGTGCGTTATTGCTTATTGTAGGTGGTTTGTGGCCGACATCCGCAAAAGCCGATACAGCTATCGATGAAAAGTTGGGAATACCAATAGTAGTATTGGGCGCTAATCTGACAGATGCAGAAAAGGAAAGTGTGAAAGACAGCCTGAAAGTAGAAAAAGACGCTGAAGTCGAAGTGATAACAGTCGACGGAAACGACCTTGTGAAGTATATAAAAGATGGCAATAGCCAGGCAAGAATGTACTCATCTGCTAAAATTACACGATTGGACAAAGGGAAAGGCCTTGTTATCGAAATTGTGACTCCAGACAATATTACACAGGTGACGAACAGTATGTATGCAACCGCCATGCTGACGGCTGGTATTGAAGACGCAGTTGTGCAAGTAGCGGCACCAAAACCTGTCACGGGCCATTCAGCATTAGTGGGCATCTACAAAGCCTATGAAGTCTCCGGTGAAACGCTTGATACAGAACGGACGGATGTGGCGAATGACGAATTGAGCCTGGCGACTAAGTTCGCAAAAGACTCCGGTATCGATGAAGATAAAGTGGCTGAGTTATTGACCGAAATCAAGAAGGCGATTGCGGATAATAAACCTAATACGAAAGAGGAAGTCGAGAAAATAGTTAACGAGCAACTGGCAAAAATGAATATCAATTTGAGCGAAGCAGATCGTCAAATGTTAATTGAGCTGATGGATCGAATTCGCGGCTTGAATATCGATTTTGGTAAGTTGTCTGATCAATTATCCGAAATGGCTACTACGATTAAAGAGAAGTTCGGAGAAATTGACCCAGGGTTTTGGGAGAAAGTGAAGCAATTCTTCGCGAATTTAGTTGACTCCATCAAGGCGTGGTTCAAGTAAGAATGACCTGAAATGTGGTAATATACAGCCAAAGGAGAGGATTTCATGGACTTTGAATTTGTAGAGCTTGGGGGAGACGCATTCGCGTTTCAACATAAAGCAGATGGAAAGATGTTAGCTGAAATAACATGGACGCGTCTTGCAGATGTCATGGTAATGGATCATACGTATGTATCCGAAAGCCTACGTGGACAAGGTGTAGCAAAGAAATTACTCGATCGTGCAGCAGATTTTGCACGTGAAAAAGGATATAAGATGGAAGCTGTCTGCTCATATGTTGTCACTGCATTTGAGCGGTATAAAGAATATGATGACGTGAAAGCTTGACGGAGCTTGATGATGTCAAAATTTAAAAAGGCAATCCCGTTGTTGGCGGGATTGCCTTAAATATTTTATCAAGTTCAAATTACAGCCCCCAAGCCAAAGTTACAAAATAGACAATTCCAGTCAATACAGATGCACCTGCGACGGTATAAAGCATGTCTGTCGAGGTGAACATTATTTTTTTCCCCATATTTCATGCTCTCCTTTCGCTACAAAGTTGTAATGTTATTAAAATTAGATTACCCTTTCTGTAATAATATGAAACTTCGAAAATAAGATTTATAAAATTTAACGAAACTATTGGTTTTTTTCTTCGTATACTTGTTATGATAGAAAAAATAGAAAGAGAGAGGTGCTTTTCTTGAAACGTACAGCAGAAAAAGTTTTGTCTATCATTGCAGTCATCTTGACGGCGATTGGGACAATTACGGGATTCCTTGTTATGGCAGTATTTAATCTCCTTAAAAATGACCCGACCTTTAAACAGGAAATTGAAATGGATTTATTAGCAGACCCTGCTTTGACTCCAGCAGATGTAGATATGGTATTATCCCTTTTGAATTCCGCAGGCGGATTCCTTTGGGTATTGATTATCTTTATGATCATCAGTATTGTCTTGAATATCATTGGTATCGTGAATATTTGGAAAGACAAAAATGCTAAACTTGCAGGAATCATGTTCATAATCGCGGGGTTATTGGGAGGAATCCTTTCATTACCTTCAATTCTTCTTTATATCGCTGCGATTCTATGCTTTACAAAAAAACCGCCATTGCAAGATAATCTGCAATTTGAAGATCAATCATATAATAGTGATGGAATGAGACCGTTGTAATAAAGAAAGACGCTTTCCCTTTTTGTAGGGAACAGCGTCTTTTCTTAATAGGCAAGTACAGGTTTAGGAATATAATAGACGTATTGGGCTGTTTCAACAGGATAGCCCTCAAAGGTTTCTTCAAAGACATCTAACAACTCAAAACCTTGTTTTTCATAAAAGGCCCTTCCAGCTTTATTACTGCTATCTACATAAACAAAAAGCTGTTTGGCATCTTCAAGCATGCAAATGGATTGATCAAAAAGTTTTTTTCCATATCCCGAATGTTGATAAGTTGGCAGTATGTACATAGCTGTCAATTCCGAATCGCCATCCTCGTCTTTTTTCGTGAAGTTTAGAAAGCCGATTGGTGTACCTTTTTCACACTCAGCTACAAGCAAATGCGTCTTTTCCATGCGTTTCATCATCATGGCATCGGAATAGGAGCGTTTGATAAAAGCTATTTGAATGTCCTCGGGAATGATTCCTGCATATGTGTCATTCCATGTAACGTGGGCAATTTGTTGTATATATCCAATATCTTCAACAGTCATAGGTCTGATCATGATGATCACCTCCGGAAATCCATTTTGTTTTCGTCCAGCTCCGGGCGGCTAAACGCCGCCCTATGCTTTTGATATTATAATATCAAATTACTGGACAATAAACTATGTTTGTCATCATAATGAAATATAAAAAACAAAATTGTCTAATAAGTGAGTGGGGATTGTATGAGTCAACAACTAGAATGGACTACATTGGAATTTCATCAGCTCAGTGGTATCGAAGTATATGAAATGTTAGCGTTAAGGGTAGCGGTGTTTGTCGTTGAACAGAACTGTCCCTATCAGGAAGTTGATGGGCATGATGAAACAGCATTACATGTATTTGGTAAGGACGAAAAGGGGATTGCCGCATACGCGCGACTTTTACCGGCAGGAGAAAAATATGACTGTCCATCAATCGGAAGAGTAATTATCAGGTCTGATCTTAGAGGCAGGGGAGTTGGTCACGTTTTAATAGAAAAATGTACTAACTTGATAGAAGAAAACTGGAAACCAGAACAAATTAAACTGCAAGCACAAGGACACTTGGAATCATTTTATTCAACACATGGATTTAAGACGGAAAGTGAACCGTATGATGAAGATGGGATACCACACATCGACATGATCCGGTTAACCGGAAGTTTTCAATCATCTCGCTAAGGGTATACTACAGTATATATAAATTAATGGAGGAATGATAGGTATGGCACGTAAACGTGGAAATGGATTACTACTTGCTACATTAGCTGCAGGGGCATACGCGTATTTCAGTAAAAAGGAAAATCGCGATAAGGCAATGGTCGCTGTCAATAACATGAAAACAAAAGTTGATTCCTTCATGACTTCCCAAAAACTGAACCGCTCAAATGATACAAAAGCTGGCCATTCAGATCCGTATGATTTACAGGATAACAAAATGGTGAGTGAAGGCGCGCAAACAAGCGTCCATTATTATAATCAGGAAGTCGAAGACAAGACAGAGGGCGAGGACGGTCTTTACCACAAGAAAGAAGTACCAAGCCAAGCACCGCAAAATGACAATCAAAAAAATGACTGAACTAAACGCTTCCGTAACGGAGGCGTTTTTTCGTGGAGTGGAATCCCGGTTTAATAGAAAAATCCACATATTTACGAACAATAATTGTAATTGCATAGTGAAGTGATGTATACTTTTCAGTAGTTTGAAATAGTGAAGGTGAATCTATTGAAGAAAAAACTTGGCTTATTCACGATATTAATCACCGCCGCAGTCTTCCTAAGCGGTTGTTCGGGAGTTCAGAACAAAGAAGGTACATTTTATAATATTTTCGTAAAACCAATGGAATGGCTGCTCCATTATCTTGGAGAGACATTTAACGGAAGCTACGGTTTGGCAATCGTTTTGATCACCGTTGCAATCCGTTTGGTCTTGATGCCACTTATGTTGAAAAACTATAAGGCGCAACAAGAAATGAAAGTAAAAATGGATGCCCTGCGCCCGGAAATGGAGGATATCCAAAAACGTATTAAAGCTGCGAAGGAAAAGGAAGACAAAGAGGAACAAATGAAGCTCCAACAGGAAATGATGGGCTTGTACTCGAAGCACGGTGTCAACCCGTTGAACATGGGCTGTCTTCCATTAATCATCCAGATGCCAATCATCATGGGGCTTTACTTTGCTATCCTATACGCTCCACCGGAAGTGAAAGAGCATCAATTCCTTTGGTTCAATTTAGGTGAACCAGACAAAATCATGATGCTTGTCGCGGGTGCCGTATACTTTGTCCAAGCACGCGTTTCCCTATGGACAATGCCTGAACAGCAAAAACAACAGATGAAGTTATTCATCTACATGTCACCAATCATGATCATGTTTATCTCTTTCTCGGTCATGGCGGCGTTGCCACTATACTGGGCGGTCGGCGGACTACTGCTTATTTTCCAAACATACCTTGGACGCAAGTTTTACTATAAAGAAGTACAACCTGCGACGCCAACTGTAAAAGAAGACGAAGCGGAAAAGATAGATGAAAAAAAGGCGGAAAAGAATGTCGGCAAGAAAGTAGATAAAAAAGACGAAAAGTAATTCTGAACAAAGAGATATTATGGGCCAGGGAGCAATCTCTGGCCTTTTTTGGAGGGGATTTATATGAATCAAAAGAAAGTGATCTTTTGGGGCATCATCTTAATCGCCCTAACGACTTTATTCTTTGTCGTTAAAGGCATGTTGGATTATGCAGTCCTCATGATGATGGCACTCTTCACACTGACAAATGCATCCAGGTCTAAGTCTTTCAAGGAGCAAGGCTTTGATCGGGAATCCAAATGGATGCGTTATCTATCCATCCTATTCGCCATCGCCTTCATCGTCGTATTCATCATTATTTTCTTTTAATAAGGTAATAGAATAAAAAACGATCTCCGGAAACAGAATTGATCCGGAGAACGTTACTATTTAATAAGCAAACTTTTTTCTTGTCGTCAACACAATAATGATTGCAGGAACAGAACAGACGGTCATTCCTAAAAACGCGGTTCCCGGTGAAACTTCATACAAAAATCCAGCAGGGAACGTCAGAATAGCCGTACTCAAACTCATTGCGAACGCTGCATAAAACCCTTGTGCTGCAGCAATCTGAGAATGAGGCAACTTTACCGAAATGTATTGAATGAACGCATAATGCGCAATTCCAAAAGAAGCGGCATGCAACATCTGCGTCCCGATAAACATACTCGCAGTTGGAACAAGGAATACAAGCACCCAACGCACAGTTGAGCCGATAGCAGCGATAAGAAACATCGTCGAAATCCTAACTTTTGATAGCAAACGATCTGCTTGAGTGAAAAAGAGGATTTCGAACAAAACTGCGACATTCAAAATGATTCCGATATAGAAACCGTTGACATTTAAGTCATCAAGATAAATAAATCCGAAATTATAATAAGAGGCATGAGCTCCTTGCAAAAGTATTCCTAACACCATTACAACAAGGAAGCCACGTGTTGCGAATAACGCCTTAACCCCTGTCTTTTGCACGGAAGATCGATCAGGGATTCTTTGTAAGACAATAGGCCCTGGACGTGAAAAGAAAACGACAGCAATCAGGAGACCGATGATCATCAGATAAAGGATGGCTTGTTCATTCCAAATGGCTGTCGCCGCTCCAACGACAAGAAGTGCGACTGTATATCCAATTGAGCCGAATGAACGGCTTTTGCCATAGTGGACGCGTTCCTTTTGCATAAGGACAGAAGCACCACTTTCAACAGCAGGTAGAATGATAGGATATACTGCGCTGAAAAGTACAGTGATGATGAATAATACAATGTAAGGCGAGTCTGGGATATAAAAGATTAATAATATAAGCGATAGAATAGAAGTCCATTTAATGACATGGATATACGAGCTTCTTGCCGTCAAATAAGGGAACACAAGAAAGTTCGAGAATGAACGCGCAATCATTCCGACGCCCATAATAATACTTGCTGCAGGGACAGAGAGACCTTTTTCAATCGTCAACCAACCAGTCCAATAAGGAAGAAAAATGCCCCAAGTAAAGAAAAATGTCAAAAAGCTAATAGAAAGCCATCTTTGATTTTTCATGTCGGATCCTCACAATCATTCATTTACACATTTGAAAATAAATGATAGCATACACAGACTGGAAATAACATACTGATAGTCTTTGTTGTACGAGTCATATTAAAATAAACGTTAAGAGATACCTATAGTAGAAGGAAGGCCAACTAAGATGAACCGGAAGAGAAGAAGCAAGTACTCGAACTCGAAAAAATCCAACAAAGCATTAATGATTACACTGCTTGTAGTCGGAGCATTACTTAGCGCACTCGTAGTATGGATCGGTATCAATGATTGGGATGTAAATAAAAGTTTAAAACAGATCGGCATAGAAAGAGCGGTAAAACAACCATTGATCGTCGAAGAACCGGAAGAACTGGAAGAGCCTGAGATGGAAGAGGATACTGAAATAGTGGAACTGCCGCCAGTTACGGAAGAAACGGTCGATGAAGAACCCGAGGCTGAAGTGAAGGAAGAGCCGAAAGAAATAGAAAAAGACGTTCCGAAAACGCCTACACCGAAAGACGAGAAAAAATCCGAGGGGATAACCCCTCCTGCAAGCCAGAACAAAAGCGGGTATATTGAAGGCCAAATACTTCCAGATGAACCGACTTATGTGAATGGAGTATTGATAGCCAATAAAAAGTATCCATTACCAAGCACATTTGCCCCAGGGGAAAGTAAAGAGGCAAGGGAAGCATTTGAAGAAATGTCTGCTGAAGCAAAGTTATCCGGTATAAATCTAACGGCTTTCAGCACATACCGCTCATATGAATACCAAACTTCGCTTTACGACCGTTACGTTAAGAGGGACGGCGTGGAGAAGGCTGATCGATATAGTGCAAGACCTGGTTATTCCGAGCATCAAACAGGCCTTGCCTTTGACATTGGTGAAGTGAACTATGAAAAGCATTGGGCCTCTTCCTCTTTTGGGGAAACGGAGGCAGGAAAATGGGTGGCGGCGAACGCTTACCGCTATGGCTTCATCCTGCGCTATCCAAAAGGCAAGGAAGAAATTACGGGCTATATGCATGAATCCTGGCACTTCCGTTACGTTGGTAAAGAGGTAGCTGAAGAGATTTTTAAACGAAATATTACTCTTGAAGAATATCTTGGATTAAATTGAAAAAGCATCCGCCTTATCCAAAACACTTTCGGAAAGGTGGATGCTTTTCTGTTTGCCCTTAAAGTAATGGAGATAACAATCTTGAAACCGATTCTTTAATTTTAATCCAACGGGTCCGGTTTAAGTACATTTCATAGGTCAGTTCAGTAGAAAGCTGCATATCTTGTTCGAACAGCTCAGCAAGTTCATGGGATTTTTCCCGATCATATATGAATGCATTGATTTCAAAATTGAGTTTGAAGCTCCGAACATCGATATTTGCTGTTCCGACAGTTGAAAGTTCATCATCCACAACGATCTGCTTCGCATGGATAAATCCATTCTCATAAATATATACCTTTGCTCCAGCCTTCAACAGTTTCCCGACATTTGAATACGTCGCCCAGTACACAAACATATGGTCTGGTTTATTCGGAATCATGATTCGAACATCCACGCCCGATAGACAAGCAATTCGTATCGCATCAAGAAAACTAATATCCGGTATGAAATACGGCGTTTGGATATAAATATATTCCTTCGCTAAAAAAATCATCTTCAAATAGCCATCTTTAATTTGTTCCCATTCGGCATCAGGTCCGCTTGATACAATTTGCAAACCGACAGAACCTTTTCTTGGAATTGCAGGGAAGTACCGTTCTGCGTATACGATATCATCCCGATCAGAAGCCTGGTTCCAGTCAAGGAGGAAACGGGTTTGGAGTGGATGAAGTGCACTTCCTTCGATACGAAGATGTGTATCCCGCCAATAACCGAACTTTTTATCATGCCCAAGATATTCATCACCAACGTTGAAGCCGCCGATATAGCCGATTCTTCCATCGATGATGACGATTTTTCGGTGATTCCGGTAATTTAACCGCGGGTTGATGAGTGGTAGTATGGCAGGGAAAAATGCTGCCACTTCACCGCCGCTGTCAATCAGCTCTCTTAAATGTCTAATCCGCAACCCTCTAGAGCCAATATCATCGAAGAGGACACGGACTTTGACCCCTTGTTTTGCCTTTTTGATCAATACATCCAAAATACGTTTGCCTAATGCATCCAACCGCAAAATATAATACTGGAAATGGATATGGTCTTTTGCATTTTCAAGATCACGCAGCAATGCATCGAACTTTGCAACACCATCATTAAATACTTGCACATCGTTGTCCTGTGTTAATACTGCATGGTTATTGCGTAGATGTAGGTAAATCATATCTTGGTAATGGGCAGTATCGTCCAATCTGAAATCAAATGTTCCCTTATCGATCGCTTCAATCTGGTAATCGATCAATGTTTCGATACCAATGCGATTTTTACCTTCCCATCTGAATAAATGCTTTTTCCCTAACTTTCTTCCGAATAATAGATAAATGAAGAAGCCGAAAAATGGAACGAAGAATAGGACGAGTAGCCAAGCCCATGTTGCAGTGGGGTCTCTTCTTTCGAGGAAAATGAGCGCAATCGCTAAAAATATGTTCAATATAAATATGGCTGTCACCGTAATTGATATTAATCCTGCCATGTACGCCCTCCTTTTGCTAATACTCCCTATTAGTATACAGAAGATAGTCTGAAAAAGAATAGAATACTTCTTTTTTGATTAAACCTACTTGACTGATATGGATTAGGGGTTTATAGTCATACTATCAAGGAAAACCTTACATGGAGGGAAAAAAGAATTGGATACATTTTTACTGTTAATCAATATCGCTAGCTTTTTGCTATTGATCGGTCTCTTATATATTATGCACCGCAAAAAGGTTTCGTTTTCAAAAAGAGTTTTTGCGGGTCTCGGGCTCGGAATTCTATTCGGATTCATATTGCATATCGCATATGGTGCTGAATCGGATATACTATCTAAATCTGTCAGTTGGTTTAATATCGTTGGTACCGGCTATGTAAAACTTCTTCAAATGATTGTTGTGCCACTTGTTTTCATTTCAATACTTGGTGCCTTCACGAAGGTAACAATTGGTAAGAACTTCGGGAAGATGGCAGGAATGATTTTGGGAATTCTTGTAGGGACGACTGCAATCGCGGCTATCGTTGGAATCGCAGCCTCGTTACTATTTGGTTTAGATGCATCTGAAATTGTTCAAGGTGAGGCGGAAACTGCAAGAGGCCTCTCTATAGAAGAGCGTTCCGCTGGAATGGGCGATCAGGCATTGCCAAATCAAATTCTTGATCTTTTGCCAGCAAACCCATTCCTTGACTTCACGGGTGCTCGTCCGACTTCCACAATCGGAGTTGTTATCTTCGCAGCGTTCTTAGGATTTGCATATTTAGCCCTTGTTAGACGTGATGAAGAAAATGCGAACCTGGTAAAGAAAGGAATAGACGCCGTTTATTCATTAGTTATGGGTGTTGTCCGGATTGTATTACGTCTGACACCTTACGGAATTTTAGCGATCATCGCAAGAACCGTTGCAACGTCTGACTTTGCAGCCATCTACAGTCTTGGGAAATTTGTACTTGCATCCTATGTCGCATTAATTGTTATGTTTATCATTCATTTGGTAATCATCTCGATTTCAGGACTCAATCCGATTACGTATGTGAAGAAGGCTTCGGAAGCCCTGTTATTTGCTTTCTCATCAAGATCCAGTGCAGGTGCTTTACCCCTTAACATCAAAACGCAAACCGACCGTCTTGGTGTTCCGGATGGTGTTGCGAACTTTGCAGGCTCATTCGGTCTGTCAATCGGACAGAACGGTTGCGCAGGTGTTTACCCAGCGATGCTTGCAATCATGATTGCACCGACTGTTGGGCAGAATCCACTTGAACCAACTTTCCTCATCACATTGATTGTCGTTGTTGCAATTAGCTCGTTCGGGGTAGCTGGAGTTGGCGGCGGGGCAACATTCGCAGCAATTCTTGTTCTATCCGCATTGAATCTTCCTGTTGCACTCGCAGGTCTATTGATTTCTGTTGAACCATTAATCGATATGGGTCGTACTGCATTAAACGTCAGCGGTTCAATGACCGCAGGTGTTGCAACTGCAAGAGCGAGTGGGGAATTGGATAAGGATGTATATAACGGTTCGTTGGAACATCAATCGATAGAAGCATGATAAAAACGCCGCAAAAGCTTTTACGCTTTTGCGGCGTTTTATTTGATTCTGGGGATGTTTCCGCGTCCAGGGTCAGTTCATTTCGCCAAGGTCCATTCATCCGCGTTTAGGGTCCATTCTTTTTCACAAGAGTCCATTGTTCCGCACATTGAGATGTTTTATTTGGAATGGATCAACTCATATGTCTCCATTATGAAATCCTTATACGGCGTGCGCGGCATGTTGGACACATTCTTTACCGCTATTTCAATTGAACGGTAGGCATCCGCTTCATCCCCCAACTCCAAATGACAAAGCGCGGCATACGCATCTTTTTCATAGAAGATGGAGAGGTCGAATGGATGGTGGACGAAATCCGCTATTACCACTTTATCAAAGCAGGATAGTGCCTCTGCATACCTCTTTAAGCCATACATTACCTTTCCTTTTTCTATGAAGGCGTAGGGGGTGTATTCATTGGATAGGTTGAGTTTACCGTAATATGCGTCAATTAGCTTCTGTGCCTCCCCATAATCTTTCTTATAGGAGGTTAAATAATGTACATTCGCAAATTTAGTAAATAGAATCGCATCTTCATCTTCCGCGAACTCCCCATAGAGTGACATTTTTCGCTCATAATATCTCATAGAATTTTCATCGTCGTTCATCATCGCATGGAAGGTTGCCAAACGGTACAGATGATCAATCCGATAGAAAACCTGCTTTTCCTTTGAAAATTCAATCCCTTCATTCATGACCCGAATTGCATCTTCGGAATTACCGACTGCGTAGTGCAGGACTGCCTCTAAATAATCAAAATCGAGACGTGTCAGGGGGTCGATGAATCCATTCCGCGCTTCGATTTCAGATTTCTTATCCAATAAAATTGAAAGGGAACTAGTGTAATCATGCTCGGTGAACTTTACCAACGCTAAGAAAATACCAACAGTTGCAAGGTGGCGAGTACTATTCATTTGATCGTAAATATCCGCAGCTTTTTCTAAATACTCCCTCCAACCATCTTTTTTCTCGTAGTAAAGAGCGCGACCGTAAATATCATATAATCTGGCAGCTTCATAGCTTTGTGTTAATTTATCTATATACGGCTCTATTAAAGCGAGAACCTGCTCGTGTTCATCCGTCAATTTATCAAAATCCACCCTTAAAAGTTGCTCAGCAGTTTTTAAAACTTCTTGTAATTCCTGCCGATTCGTCTCTTCCAATAGCTCGGACGTTTCAACACCAAGCCGTTCTGCGATATACGCTAAACTTTCCATCGATGGATTCGCTTTATTATTCTCGATTAAACTGAGCATGCCTTTTGTAAGTTGCTCTCCTGCCAATGCTTCCAATGTAAGTTTACGCTGTTTACGCAGCGTCCTGATTCGTTCACCTAATGTTTGCAGGGGGTACACCTCCAATTATGTGATCTAAACGAGAACTCTTTGTATGTTAATGAGAACTTCCTGGTGATAAAGGAGAAGTCCTTGCTTGTTAATGAGAACTCCCAGTCTGTTTATGAGAACCTTTTAGTAATCAACGAGAACATCTGAATCATCACAATGAATCAATTGTCCCGGTCTCATTTCTCGCAAAGCGTTCATACAATAAATCATTGCCTTTGTTTAATTATATTAAACTTTTGCTTGTAAAGGAAGAGGGGGCATGTTATTATTTGTTTAATCTAATTAAACTTACTGAATGGAGTGACTCTTTTGAGTGAAGTGATAAAATTGAAGAGGGCGACGTATCATCTTTGGACATTTACGATTAGCAAGCTTATCTCATCGTTCGGCGCCCAAGTTTATGCATTTGCAATCAGTTTTTACATTTTGCAATTAACTGGTTCAGCGACAAGTTTTGCGACCAACCTAATTTGTAACATTTTGCCTCGGACGCTTATGGCACCATTTGCCGGCTATGTCGCGGATAGATACTCGAGGAAAACGATTGTTATTACAGCGCAGATAGCCACCACTTTGGCAATAGGGGGCCTTCTTGCAGTGAGTATAACATCGGGCATTTCTTTACTAGCAATTTATATGACGACTGTCATATTGTCTCTTACCTCCACATTTTCGGGAGTGACGTTCAGCTCTTCAATAACGGGGCTTGTCGATGAAGCAAGAATCCAAAGAGCGATGTCACTCAATCAAATGTCGATCTCATTCGCAGCTATTGCCAGCCCGGCGGTTGGGGGACTGCTCTATGGCTACGTTACTTTGCCTGTCTTTCTTATCATGTACATGACGGCTTCCGCAATTGCAGTTCTTCTTGAATCAACAATGAATTTCAAGTTGTTTGCGAAACGAAAAGAAGTGGTGAAAGGTGAGAAGAAGGAATCAATGCTTCAAAGTATGAAGGCTGGCCTTTCCTATTTGAAGCTACAACCAATTATTATGGCAATCATCTGGGTCTCGCTCGTTATTAATTTCCTCTTCGGAGCATTCATGGTCGGCTATTCATTCATTCTAATTGAAAAAATGAAGATGGCTCCTCAGCATTTCGGATTCACCGAGGGGGCTTTCGCAGTTGGAATGTTGTTGATGTCCATTTTTTTATCGGTGAGAAAAGAAGTGAAATACCCGATGTTAGTAGCAAAAAGGGGAATTTTGACTATGGGAATGATCATGGCTGGAATCGGCTTACCTCTATTTTTTGATATGCCTTATACGGTGATGTTCGCCTATTATGCAACGCTGATGTTCACTTTTGGTGTCACACAAATTATTGTCAATACGCCAATGATGGTTATGATGCAAAAGATGATCAATGATGACTTCAAGGGAAGGGTATTCTCAATCCTTGAAACGATGGCGATGGCTTTAATGCCACTTGGTATGGTAATTTACGGGTTCCTCTACGATATTTTACCGGCGCAATGGATCCTGCTCGTATCAAGCCTTTTGTTAGTCGGCACTGTCTTTATCATGATCAGACCTTCAGCTATTCGAATGGCGCACCCGGAACTAGATAAAACAAAAACCGTAAAAACTGAAATCGTGCACGAACAGTAGAATGGGGGATTTGGGAATGGAAACGATTTTTAAAGAAATTATTCAAATCATGCACAACGACTATGCAGGTTGCAAGGATAAAGAAGGCTGGGATAGACCAGAATATTTCATTCGGAAAATCAGGGAAAATCGTCGGCTGTCGCATAAGGAATTTAAGCAAATTGTTGAGGAGTACTTACTCGATTTCAATGATAATCATATCCATTTCATCATGGAAGATGCCGAAGATGAAAAGCAGAAAAGTCGCGGTTTCAAAGTGCGCCGCTATGAGGATCGACTATATGTCACGGAAGTTGAAACGGAAGATCGTTTGGAGTTGGGGATGTCTTTCGTTTCGATAGGGGGATATAGCATCCCGGAATTGAAGGAGCGTCATCATCGGTTGTTGAATGAAAATCATGCTGAGCGGGAAAATTGGGCATCAATTCTAATGTTTTATTCGGAAGGCGAAGTAGAAGACGAGAATGGAACGCGAACATTTACATTCGGCGTATTTGATAAGAAGCCGTACGTCCCGACCTATTCAGTGGAAGAGAGAGAGGGCGTCGCTTTCATTACAATTACAGATTTTGCAGACCCGGATGCCATTGTGAAATTAGTCGAGGAGAATAAAGGGTTTCTTGAAGCGACGGATAAGTGGATCATTGATGTACGTGTGAATTATGGTGGGAGCGATTCAAGCTTTTATCCGTTTATTCCATACTTAGTTCCTGAAGAAGGCGTTGAACTTGCGGAGCCGGGGAATACAATGCTATTCAATTGTACGGAAGCGAATGCGAATCGCATTTTGCCTGAGTTGGAGGCAGCCCTTACAGCGACAGATGATGAGCAGGCGAAATGGTTTTTATCAGTATTTAAACGTGAATGGCAGCAGAACCGTGGAAAGGGGTTCGTCGAATTCGACTTTGGTGATATGATGAGTGATACATTCGTAAAAGGCACCAAACATCCTTCTTCTGTCATCGTATTGTCGGATGTCTTCTGTGGCAGTTCGGGAGATTCATTCGTGGAGGCGGCAAAGAAATCGAGTAAAGTGACTGTCATAGGCAGAGCGACGATGGGGCTAAATGATTACGCAAATTTAGTCACTGCGAAATGGGCTGAAGGCTTTGAGTTGATGTATCCGTCGTCGCGTCTTTCCCGAATCGATAAAGGGGAAGGCATGACAGGTGTTGGAATAGTTCCGCATGAATATATTCCGTGGACACCGGAGCATATTGTCGAAGATATCGACGTAAAGAAGGCTTTGGAGCTTTTATCAAGAAACGAAATAATTGCAGATTAAGGGATAGTTTAGTGGTCTTTTCATAATGATTAGGCTCTGTAACTATAAAAATGAAACTATTTTCATAACAAGTCGTATATCTATATGTATTGTTATTAGAAAAATAGGAAATGGGGGAAAATTATGCTGAACAAAGCGCTTATTGAAGATGTGTTGCAAGCTGCACTTGAGACTGGCGGCGATTTTTCGGAAGTGTTTGTGGAGGATCGGTACACGAATCATATGGTTCTTCAAAATTCCCGTTTGGAGAAGAACTTGTCAGGACGGGATTTTGGTGTAGGAATACGTGTGTTTCATGGATTGCAAAGCGTCTATGCTTATACGAATGACTTCTCAAGAGCGGGACTTTTGAAGGCTGCTCGTACAGCCGCTAAAGCCATTCAAGGAAAGAAGGATGGTAAAACGACTATTATTCCGCTTCTAAAAGAATCGGTTACGATGCTTCATCCAATAAAAATCATGCCAACTGAGGCGGCTAAATCCCGAAAGCTTGCTGTGATGCGTAATGCGAATGACATCATCAGAAACTATGATCCGGAAATCGTGCAAGCAATCGTTAACTTAATTGACGAGGAGCAAAATGTGCTAATCGCAAACTCTGAAGGGAAATTTGTGGAGGATCAGCGCGTAAGAAGCCGGATGTCTATGGTGTCCATTGCTTCAGACGGTGCAGATATGCAAACAGGTTTTTATGGCCCTGGTGCGTATCAAGGTTTTGAGTTTATTGAAAATCTTGATCTGAATCATTATGCGAAAGAATCAGCCCGCATCGCCAAAACTATGCTACATGCTGATCCGGCACCAAGTGGGAAATTCCCAGTCATTATCGACAATGAATTTGGTGGAGTTATTTTCCACGAGGCTTGTGGTCATAGTCTTGAAGCGTCATCTGTGGCGAAAAACGCTTCAGTATTTGCAAACAAAATAGGAGAAAAAGTAGCATCAGACCTTGTTACATATATTGACGACGGAACGCTTGAAAACGAGTGGGGTTCGCTCAATATCGATGATGAAGGAGAAAAGTCTCGTAAAAACGTGCTCATTGAGGATGGCATTCTGAAAGGTTATATGATTGATAAACTGAACGGAAGAAGGATGGGAATGGAGTCCACAGGCTCAAGCCGCAGGCAATCGTACAGATTTGCACCGACTTCACGGATGACGAATACGTACATCGCGCCTGGGAAATCCACACCTGAAGAAATCATCGCGGACACGGAATTCGGCATTTACGCGAAATATATGGGCGGCGGTTCTGTCAATCCTGGAACGGGGGATTTCAACTTTGCAATCAATGAGGCGTACTTGGTCAAGAATGGAAAAATTGAGAAGCCGCTTCGTGGTGCGACTTTAATTGGAAACGGAGCGAAAACGATTCTTGATATTGATCGCGTCGGTAATAATTTGGGTCACGGAGCTGGAATGTGCGGAGCGTCAAGTGGGAGCCTGCCAGTGAATGTCGGGCAACCGATGGTACGTGTAAGTGAAATTACTGTTGGTGGAAAGGAGGCATAAAAAATGAGCATCGAACAATTGAAGGAGCGGCTATTTGCTGAAGGGAAAAATGTGGGCTTTACCGATCTCGAACTCTATTACGAGAAAAAAGAGAGTCTGACAATTGGTTTATACGAAGGTGAAGTGGATAAATACGACTTTTCCGATGTTCAAGGCGCATCTGTTAGGGGATTGTATAATGGAAAAACAGGTTACGCCTATACAGAAAAATTCGATGAGGATTCGGTTGAGTTCTTACTTAAAAATGCAGTGGAAAATGCCGAACTGATTGAAAATGAACCGGAAGAGTTATTTACGGAAAAAGCGGAGTATGAAGAAATACAGTTCTATAGTCCAGAATTAGACACGGTTAAACCTGAAGAGATGATTCAATTCTTAAAGCAAGTGGAAGAGAAAATCCTATCTTACGATCCAAGGGTAAAGAAGGTTACTACATCCCAGATGCAGAACCAGAAATTCGAAAAGGGACTTTTCCATGATAAAGGGTTGGAGCTTAAAGAAGCGAATAATTTTTTACTATTTTACGTCTCGATTCTTGTCCAGGAAAATGATGAATTGAAATCCGGGTTTACTTTTAGAATCACTAAAGATTTCAAAGAGCTTGATGCAGATGCGATTGTAAAAGAGGTAGTAGAACAAGGCTTAAGCATGTTGGGTGAAAGGAATTATCCGAATAAAAATTACCCAGTCGTATTAAAAAATGAAGCGGCGGCTTCTCTTTTGTCAACATTCACATCTTCATTCTCAGCCCAAGCTGTACAGGATAACCGATCCCGTCTTAAAGGAAAGGTTGGCGAGAAAATTGCGTCGGACATTGTGAATTTGGTTGATAACCCGTTTCTTCCGGCAGGGATACAAAGTGCGACATTCGATTCCGAAGGGGTTCCTACGCGAAAGCTTAACATTGTGGAGGAAGGGAACTTACAAACCTATTTCCACAACTTAAAAACGGCGAAAAAAGATGGTGTGGATACGACAGGACACGCTCATCGTGGTTCTTATCGCGGTTCAGTCGAAGTGAGCCCGTCCAATTTCTATATAGAACCTGCGGATCAATCGTATGAGCAGCTATATGAGGGACTTGAGGAAGGTATTATCATTACAGGTTTGGCTGGGTTGCACTCTGGAGCAGATCCGATTTCGGGCGACTTTTCACTGGCGGCTGACGGTTATTACGTAAAGAATGGCAAGATTGTCGGACCGACAAAACAAATGACCGTAGCGGGGAACTTCTTTGAAGTGCTTCAGGACATTGAGGAAATCGGTAGTGACTTGACCTTCTCACCAATGAGCTTCAACGGGTATATTGGTTCTCCAACGTTGAAGATTAAGGGCTTGGCAGTTACGGTTGACTAAACAATACTAATACTTGCAGGGTTATCGGTGATCTATGGCACCGATAACCCTGTTGATATTTTGCTGAATAATAGTAGACAGGTTGTGAAAGATATATATTGACACGACACCGATTAGTGTCTCATAATAAAGACACTGATTGGTGTCCTATTTAAAAGGGGAGAGGTGGGGAGAGGTGGATTTGAACGAGAAGAAACAAGAGCGCGATGTTTATGTGGCCATTGCTGACCCGACAAGACGTAAACTTTTGCGTATGCTAGCAGACGCCGAAGAGTTGCCTCTTCATGAAATAATTCCCGAATTTCAAATGGGTCGCACAGCAGTTTCCAAGCATTTGGCAATACTTAAAGAAGCCGGTTTGGTTGCAGATCGTAAAGTTGGCAGGGAGACAAGATATCGTCTAATTGCAGCTCCATTGCAGGAAATTAAAGATTGGTTGTCCTTTTACGAAAAGTTTTGGATGGGCAATATGGAGCGATTAAAAAAATTACTATCGGAGGAATAAAAAATGGCAGAGTTATCTCTAAATTTTCAGTTCGAAAGTTCAATCGAAAAAGTATGGAGTGCATTAACGGATTCAGATACTCTTGCGAAATGGATAATGGAAAATGACTTTAAACCAATCGTTGGACATAAATGCAAATTCCGAAATGATGAGTGGAATTTAGTAGTAGATTGTGAAGTCTTAGTTGTGGACGAGCCTAACAAGCTTTCTTACACATGGGTGGGCGGCCCGATTGATACCGTCGTCACATGGACGTTGAAGCAAGAAGATGGAGTGACGCGATTATATCTTGACCAAACTGGATTCGAAAAAGAGGATCAAGCATTCAATGGTGCGAAATATGGCTGGGCAAGCAAAATCGAAGAATTGAAGAAAATGATGGGGGAACAATAAAAGGAGATTGGAAATGAGCTTTTTTCAAGATACACTATCTATTTTTAAGAAGAGGGATTTGTCCTTTATAGAAAGCCACAAAGAATCTGAAGACGTATATAGTTTTTTATTTGAAAAAGAGAAGGATTTAACATGGAAAGCGGGCCAACATGGCTTGTTTACAATTATCCATAAGAAAATAAAAAATCCTATACGTCCTTTCACAGTCGCATCCGCTCCGGCAGAGAATGTTGTTAGACTAACGATGCGCATCGGTGACAGCCCGAGCGATTTTAAGAAAGCGATGTTGGAATTACAAATAGGCATGAAAGTTAGGATAAGTGGTCCTGTAGGTGGTTTTTATTTAAAAGATCATAGCCCTTCGCTCCTTATTGCAGGAGGGATTGGAATAACACCATTCCGGTCGATGCTGAAACAAATAGAGGCAGAGGGAAATAATGGGGATAAACATCTACTTTACATGGACACTAAACAGTCCTATCTCTTTAAAGAAGAACTTGATAATATTGCTAACAATTCTTCAATACGTGTAACTTATTTATGTTCACGGGACGACTTACATCAAGAGATAGATGCATTTATAAATTTATATAAGGATAATGGCAAATACTTTGTTGCAGGACCGAAATCGATGGTTGGTGATATTTCTAACTATCTTAAAAACAATACTATTCCAAAACAGGCTATAAAAAAGGATGCGTTTTTGGGGTATTAGTAAAAGAAAAGGGATGACATTGTTTGTTCAATGTCACCCCTTTTCTATTTACACTGAGCGCAATGTTCTCGAAGACTTTCGATACAGGACAATGAAGACGATGGAAATAATGGCGAGCGCTGAGGAGATGAAGTAAATCTCACCCGTCATTCTTGTGAATAGCCATGTGAATAAAAGTGGCCCGATGATGCGTCCCATATTATCCATGGAATACGTCATGCCTGCTGCGGTACCATATTTCCCGCCTGATTCCTTTGAGGTCAATGAAACGAGTACTGTCCGCGAAAGTGCGTTACCTGCTGTGAAGACGCTTAATGCGACACCTGCCCAGAACAAGCTGTCAGTGAATGGAATCAGAATCAGTCCGACGGCGGTGACAATTTGCGCACCTAAAATCCACTTTGTCTCTGAACCGTTCTTCACTCGACGTACAACGCCGCCTTGAATGGCTGCGTCGACGAAACCACTTGCCATGAATAGATAACCGACTTGCTTTGGTGTAATCTCAATTGCTGAAATCTGGAACAACTGAAATGTCGATTCAATTCCCGCTAATATTAATGTCACCATAAAGGATAGTAAAAACAAGTTACGAATCCGATATTGCCAAAGCATTGCTCCGCCTTTTGGCATCCATGCGCGTTTGTTTGCTTCACCAAGACGTTCAGGCTCTTTCAAGATTGCTCCAGCGTAAATGACCAATAGGAGTGTCAATATGCCTGAAGCAAGAAATGGCAGCTGCATGTTAGAGTGCCCTAACACACCACCGATTGCCGGCCCGAAAATAAACCCAAGTCCAATAGACATGCCAAGCAAGCCCATATACTTATTCCGATTTTCCTCTGTCGTCATATCACCAACAAATCCAGTAACAGCCGTATATAGCGCTCCTGAGAAAATCCCCCCGACTACACGCGAAAGGTAAAGCATCGTAAGATTTTCAATGAAGAAGGCGAATAGGAAAAAGCTCAAGCTGAAACCGATAAGGCCGACCATAATTAGCTTTTTACGGCCTGTCCGATCGGATAATGAACCCCAAAATGGTGCTGTAAAGAATGAAGCAAGCGAATAAACTGTAAGCAATCCACCAACATGAATCTCTGAAAGATCTTGTTGCACTATCACTTCCGGCAAGATTGGTATAATAATGCCAAATCCAAGATAAACGAAAAATTGGACGGACATTAATAAAAGAATCGATTTTTTCATATGACCACCCACTTTCTGTAACTATCAATACTGCTATTTTACTCATTTATCTTGTTGCGTTCAAAGAGATATGTATTGAAAAACGACAACCATTAAACAAAGGGTGTCCAAATTTGTCCATATTCTTACTTAGTACGTTGCAAAACCCATCCTTTGAGTGTGAAGTGGAGAATCGGTGGTAAAGTGCCGAGAGTCGGTGGTAAAGTGCCGAAAGTCGGTGATAACGCCAAAAACCCCCTCCGCCATCATGGCGAAGGGGGCATACCATCCACTTATCTCAACTTCACTCTTTGCAAACGCAATGCATTCAACACAACAGACACCGAACTGAAAGCCATTGCCGCTCCAGCAACCCATGGTGCGAGGAAGCCCACTGCAGCAATCGGGATGCCGACCGAATTATAAGCGAGGGCCCAGAATAGGTTCTGCTTAATATTGCGAACGGTCAACCGGCTCATGCGAATCGTATCTGCCACACGTAACAAATCACCGTGCATCAATGTGACATCCGCAGCCTCCATCGCAACAGCAGTTCCTGTTCCCATCGCCATTCCGATGTCGGCAACTGCCAAAGCAGGAGCATCGTTTATACCATCCCCGACCATTGCTACGCGCTTTCCATCCGCTTGAAGAGAGGCGACCACTTCAGCCTTTCGTTCCGGTAGGACACCCGCAATAACGTGATCAATTCCGGCATCCACGGCAATCGCCTTCGCAGTTCGTTCCTGGTCGCCAGTAAGCATGATGACATGAAGGCCCATTTCCTGTAGTTCAAGGATTGCTTGTTTGGATGTCTCTTTCAACGTATCCGCTACTGCAATTGTCGCGACGTGTTCACTATCTATAGCCATGTACATGACTGTCTTACCTTCATTTTCAAGCTTTTCAACTACAGCAATATCCACATTTAGTTCTATACCTTGATCAGCGAGCAATTTTCGAGTACCCATTAAAACAATCGAACCTTCAATAACACTTCGAATGCCGTGTCCCGGAATTGCCTCAAATTGCTCATCAGCAGGTAGTTTCTTAACTTCATTCAAGCCAAATGATGTAATTGCCTTCGCGACTGGATGCTCGGAATCACTTTCAGCCGCAGCCGCATAGGCTATCAGGCGTTGACGATCAGCGTCTTCTGCAACAAGAAAATCTGTCACTTCTGGAACGCCTTTAGTAATGGTTCCGGTCTTATCCAACACGACCGTGTCAATCGCTTTCGTCTGCTCCATCGCTTCAGCAGTTTTGAATAAAACCCCTTGCTCTGCCGCGCGACCTGAACCAGCCATAATCGAAGTTGGAGTCGCAAGTCCAAGAGCACAAGGACAGGCGATAACAAGAACTGCAATCATCGCAGTCAGAGCTTCCGCAAAATTGCCTGGTGAAGCGATGAAATACCATAAAAGGAATGTAACGATGGCTATACCTACAACGATGGGCACAAAAATACCGGAAATCTGATCAGCGAGTCGCTGGATGGGGGCTTTCGAACCTTGAGCCTCTTCCACGACACGGATGATGTTCGAAAGTGCAGTGTCCTTACCGATTTTATTCGCACGGACACGTAAAGATCCATTTGAATTTACGGTAGCTGCGTATACAGTGTCGCCAGCCTTTTTATCAACCGGTAAACTTTCGCCCGTCAACATTGATTCATCCACTGCAGATTCCCCAGCAATCACTTCCGCATCGACAGGAATGGATGCACCAGGGCGAATGACAAGCACATCACCAATTTGCACGTCACCAATTGGGATTTCTGCAATCTCGCCATCCTTTTCAACAATCGCCATTGTAGGCTGCAAGCCCATCAATTTCTTAATGGCGTCGGAAGAACGTCCTTTTGCACGTGCCTCGAATACTTTCCCAAGTAAAATAAGAGTTATCAATACAGCACTTGTTTCAAAATAAAGTCCGTGGTCTGAACCTATTAATACTAAATAAACCGAATAGAAATAAGCGGCGGATGTACCGAGTGCAACAAGGACATCCATGTTTGCGCTTTTATTGCGAAGGGCAAAGAAGGCACCTTTGTAAAACATCCATCCAATAACAAATTGAACAGGCGTTGCAAGTAGCCATTGCACATATGGGTTCATTAGCCAATTAGGAACAGGCATCCACGAGGTGAATGAAAAATGGGAGAACATCGTCCAAAGAAGTGGGAAGGAGAGAGCCGCGGAAATGTAAAACAGCCTTGTTTTATGTCGGATCTCTTTTTGACGATGATCTTCAGTACCCTCAGGTATATCATTTTTCAATACAGCGTCATAGCCCAAGTTTTTAATCTTGGCAATCAAGTCGGATGGGTTGATGACAGAAGGGTCATATTCAACTTTTCCTGTTTCAAGCGCCAAATTGACAGTCGCTAATTGGACCCCATCCATGCGTGATAATCCTTTCTCAATTCGTGCTGAACACGCAGCGCATGTCATTCCGGAAATTTGCAAGTCTGCCTCTTCTTTGACAGTGTCATATCCTAATGACCTTATTTTTTCCTGGATTGTTTGAATATCAACCTTTTCATTATCAAATGAAACGGCTGCCTTTTCGGTGGCAAAGTTCACCGTCACAGAGCCAATGCCTTCCATTCGTTGAAGACCTTTCTCTACACGATTGGCACAAGCGGCGCATGTCATTCCGGTAATGGAAATATCCCTTTTCACTTCACTCATTCAATGCACCTTCTTTATTATTAATTACCCCCACAGGGTATGTAAAAGTCCAAAAGAAACTGCGGAAAACCGCAGTTAGATAACGTCATATCCTTGATCTTCGATTGTTTCAGAGATTTGTTGCACACTTGTTTGGGAGCTTTCAAAATCAACAGCAACTGTAGCTGCTTGGAGATCGACGCTAACTGCATTTACTCCAGTCATTTTGCCGACACTTTCTTCTACTGCCTTTACGCAATGTCCACAAGACATACCTTTTACATTTAAAACCGCTTTATCTGCCATGATTTCTTCCTCCTTATTTTCGCATCAATTTCGAGATGGTAACACTCAGTTCTTCAAGAACTTCATCATCACCCTCAGCGAGACGATCTTTGACACAGCCTTTCAAATGACCGTCCAACAAAATTCTGGCAACACTATTTAAAGCCGATTGGGTAGCCGATAATTGTGTAATGATATCATCACAGTAAGTATCCACTTCAATCATTCCTTTAATGCCGCGAATTTGACCCTCGATCCGATTTAATCGGTGGATCATATTCGTTTTGACGCTTTCAGGATGATGACTTTTTCTTTTTCCGCAAGAATGTTCGGATTGCCCGTCAGCCACATCATTTATCAAGTCCTTAGTCAATGTACCGCCTCCTTCTATATTCATCTTAAGGTACCCTCTTGGGGTATGTCAACGAGAATGCTTAACAAGTTTTTTTGTGAAATAAGTGTGAAGCAAGCTTTATTTTCAAGAAATGTATAAAGCATTTACAAAAAGCGAACAATTTGTAACAGAATTGAAAGATTTAAAAGTGGACAGGAGTGGTATGATGTGTATAGATGACAATTGGCATGAATTTCATGTTGATGAAACTTACCAAAGCAACGACACGTCAACATTATATAGAAAGGTCGAGGTGGAAAAGATGGCGACAGAAAAAGTTGATTTGAAAAAAATCATCTCCAACTTGGCGAAGTTGGGTGTTTCGGCAACAGCTACGAAATCCCGTTTGGAAATGCTGAAAGCCCTCGCGCCACCTGCAAGTGACCCGCAAATACAGTCATAACAAAAAAACTCCCGCATATTCGCTATGCGGGAGATTTTTTTATGTGTTATTGAAATATGGAACCGTCCGTGCTAAAGAATGGCGTTCCACGCCCATGGATCGTGATTCGTGCTCAAGAATCTCCCTCCGCGCTCAAGAACCGCAATCCGCGGCCAAGAATCGCAATCCGCCCTCAAGAAACCCGATCCGCGCTCAAGAACCGCAATCCGCGCTCAAGAACAGTCAAGTCCTTAGTCTTGTGTAAATTCCCTTTAATGTTTTCAGGTTAATATAAGACGTTACAAATATGTTAGGCAATACTGGATATGCCTACGAAACTCTATCTCGCAACTTTACTTGGAGAGGCGGGCATGATAGCCTTGGCGGGAAAAGCCAGCCCTAACGGCTGGGTTTCCTGGCTTGGGACTCATGCCCGCAGAGGCTCCAAGTCAAGTTGCTTCACGATGCATCAAGTCTTACGACTTTTTAGCTGTAAACAATCGTTTATTCCAGTATTTATTTGATTCGACATAACTGATGAGTACGGCGCCAATCAACCTAAAAGCGGATTGGGTATTCGGGAAGATCCGGATAACTCTTTCACGCCTGCGGATCTCTTCATTCAGCCTTTCTACACCATTAGTGCTTCGTATCGACTTGCGATGGGCGATAGGAAAATTCATGTATTGGATTGAGTCTTCAAATCCCTCGTCAAGTATTTTTAATGCTTTTTGGTACTTGGGATTCTCTTCGTACTTTTCAAAGAACAGCTCTTTCAGACTTCGCACGGTGTCCATATCTTCTGCGGCAAATATGCTTTTTAGTAGACTGATTGCTTCCTGGTTGTCCTTTTTAGGGAAAGCTTCTACGATGTTGCGTTTGAAGTGGACATTGCATCGCTGCCAAGAGGTTCCTAAAAAATCCTCTTGAATGGCTTTTTTAAGACCTTCATGGGCATCGGAAACAACCAGTTTTGGTGATTGTAGACCTCTTGAAATAAGATGTTGGAAAAAGGAGGACCAACTCTTATAACTTTCGTTATGATCTACTTTCAACCCTAAGATTTCCCGACGACCTTCCTTGTCCACTCCCAAAGCGATGTAGACGGCTTTAGAGACTACACGGTTGTGCTCCCTAACTTTAATGTACATTGCGTCCACAAATAAGTAAGGATAAAAGTTTGTATTCAAAGGACGATTTGCCCATTCATTGACAATGGGATCCAGTTTCGCTGTAAGGGAGGAAACGAATGATTTTGACACACTCTTACCGCAAAGCTGTTCAACAATCTTGGTGACTTTTCGTGTTGACACCCCATTCACAACCATTTCAAGCATGGATAGAACAAGGGCTTGGTCACATCGCGCATATCTTTCAAAGACTGAGGGAGCGAAATCACCTTGGCGAGTACGGGGAACCTTCAAAGTAATCTTTCCGATACTCATGGTAAAATCACGCTCATAATATCCGTTTCGATAATCTACACGGTCGGCAGAACGCTCGTAGGACGCAGCGTTCAAGTACTCATCCCGTTCCATTTCCATGTATTCGTTCAGGACTAAAACGATTGTGGATTTGACGACAGCATCAATGTTTGAATTCATCACAGAGTCTTTTAAAACATCCATATCTAGGTTAAAATTAAGTTGGGCCATTTTCCATTCCTCCAAATGTTTATCGTGGTTGAAAACATTTTATCACAAGGGATGGAAAAGGCCTTTTCCTATTTACACAATTATATGGACTTAATCTCAAGAACCGCAATCCGCGCTCAAGAACCGCAATCCGCGCTCAAGAATCGCGCTCCGCGCTCAAGAATCCCGATCCGAGCTCAAGAATCGCGATCCGCGCTCAAGAAACCCGATCCGCGCTCAAGAACCGCAATCCGCGCTCAAGAACCGCAATCCGCGCTCAAGAATCGCGATCCGCGCTCAAGAAACCCGATCCGCGCTCAAGAATCCCGATCCGCGCTCAAGAAAAGCGATTCGCGCTCAAGAACCTCCGTCCGCGCTCAAGAACCGCAATCCGCGCTCAAGAACCGCAATCCGTGCTCAAGAATCCCAATCTGCGCTCAAGAACCGCAATCCGCGCTCAAGAATCGTAATTCGTGCTCAAGAATCCCAATCTGCGCTCAAGAACCGCAATCCGCGCTCAAGAACCGCAATCCGCGCTCAAGAATGGCGATCCGCGCTCAAGAATCCCAATCCGCGCTCAAGAATCACGATCCGTGCTCAAGAATCGCAATCCGCGCTCAAGAACCGCGATCCGCGCTCAAGAATGGCGATCTGCGCTCAAGAATCGCAATCCGCGCTCAAGAATCTCGATCCGCGCTCAAGAATCTCGATCCGCGCTCAAGAATCGCAATCCGCGCTCAAGAACCGCGATCCGCGCTCAAGAACCGCAATCCGCGCTCAAGAATCCCGATCCGTGCTCAAGAATCTCGCTCCGCGCTCAAGAATCTCCATCCGTGTTCTGAAGCTGCCTAAGTTATTCATCATCATCCGAACTAAACATATACGTCCGATGATGGAATTTCATACTGAACACAAGTCCAATCGCGAGCATGTTACCCATCAACGAACTGCCTCCATAACTGATGAACGGCAACGGGATACCTGTAATCGGCAACAGTTGTGTCGTCATGCCGATATTTTCGAACACATGGAATGTAATCATTGCGATGATACCTGCACAAATGTACGTTGAGAATGGATCTTTCAATTCAAGAGTAATTTTTGTCATATGATAGATCAGGAAGAAGTAGAGGCAAATGACAAGACTTGCTCCGACGAATCCCCAATCTTCACCGATTACGCTGAAAATGAAATCGGTATGACTTTCTGCGACATACACTTCTCGTCCTTTGAATCCCTTGCCAAAAACTTCTCCCGAACCAATTGCATTCAAAGAAGTAATAAGGTGACGTCCTTCATTGGATGCGTAGGAGTATGGGTCAATCCACGAGTAAATCCGTTCGAAGTGATAAGGTTTGAATCCGAACTTCGCTAAAAATTCCTGGGCGTATAATGCCATCCAAAGAAGGGAAAGACCAATAGTGGCGACTCCGGCAAAAATCGGAAGAATGATCTTCCATGTAATGCCTGCAACGATGATCAATGCAACCGTGATTGCGATAAACACGAGTCCTGTACCTAAATCGGGTTGCAGCATGATGAAGAGGAACGGAATTGCAAAAACCACACCGATTTTGCCAAGTAACAGGAAATCTGATTGCAAAGTTTTTTCCAAATACCGCTCATGGTGCTTAGTAATCGTGCGGGCCATACCGATAATGAAGAATGTTTTCATGAATTCGGCAGGCTGTATGCTACCGATACCTGGAAGATGGAACCAGCTCTTCGCACCATTTCGACGGTGTACAAGCTCCAAGCTTTCAGGCAGGACATAGAGGATTGCCAAAAGGAGTATTCCGCCGCCATAGATAATCCAAGCTGCTTTCTTGTATTGTTCCGGTTCCAAATACATTGTCATCGCGATAATGATTGACCCGATGACATACCATTGAATTTGGGATGGGATAAAGTTTGTACTGTATTGTCCGGTTGTCTGTGCAGATGCGATGGCAATGATACTAATCGTGCCAAATAGAAGAAGAATGAATGCCAGTGGCCAATCGAAACGATCTACGGGTTTTTTATCTATTTTCACTAAGTTCACCTTATATTTAAATTTTTTGCTTGAAAACCAGAATTAAGTATAACGGAAAATTGCTCGTTTGTACGCATTATTTTATTGTAAAATGTTGACTCGGCAAACGCCCTTGCATACATATACACTAAAAGGATCTTTCAACATGAGGGTAACCTTCGTAAAGTGGAGAAACAGTCAAACGATACATTATGCAAATCCAAAAGAAGACATCTTTTCTGCATAACTATGAAATTTATATTTATAGTATAACTTATCATGCGGACTTAATCATGTTCTTCAAAGGACGCACGGTAGTGTAGTAAGTTCCAGCTGGAAAAAGGTCCTTATAGCTTATGCGATTTTTTCATCGGAATAATGTTTTCGTGGTAAACTATAATAACGAAATCTAACGGTTAGTGAGGGAGAACTATGAAAAAGAAATTGGGTATAGTGTACGGTGGGAAATCCGCGGAGCATGAAGTATCCCTATCTACTGCGAGAGCAGTGACAAATGCAATTGACTTTGAAAAATATGAAGTGATACCTGTTTATATAACATATGAAGGCGAATGGAGGAAAGGGGAGCCGCTTCTTGCACCCGTAAATTCCATTGACGAACTGCGTTTTAAAAGGGAAGTAGATAAGCCTGATTGCATTGATGATTTATTAAATGGAAATGAAAAGTTAGATGTCATCCTCCCGCTTTTACATGGTACAAATGGTGAGGATGGAACGGTTCAAGGTCTTTTTGAAGTGATGAACATTCCATACGCTGGGAATGGGGTGCTTGCATCTTCGGCCGGTATGGATAAGGTTGTCATGAAGCAGCTTTTCGCCCATGTCGGATTAAAGCAAGTTCCATATGTCCATTTTATCCGTTCGGAGTGGAAGAAAGACCAAGCGCGATGGATTGAAAAAATGGAAAGTGAATTGACATTCCCGATGTTTGTAAAACCTGCCAATTTAGGGTCGAGTGTCGGGATTAGTAAAGCCGTCGATCATGAAAGCCTAATTACAGCAGTTGATTTTGCTCTGAAGTTCGATCGAAAAATCATCGTAGAGCAAGGGGTTACTGCACGTGAAGTTGAAGTTGCCGTTCTTGGTAACGATGAACCGAAATGTTCGGTCCTTGGGGAGATTAAACCTGTTGCTGCGTTCTATGACTATGAGGCAAAGTACCAGGATGGTAATACGGAATTGCTAATCCCAGCGCCTGTTACGAATGCTGTCGAAACGACATTAAAGGAAATGGCGCTTCGTGCATTCAAAGTCCTTGATTGCTCAGGGCTTGTGCGCGCTGATTTTTTCGTAACGGATCAGGATGAAGTGCTTATTAATGAAGTGAATACAATGCCAGGCTTCACTCCGACAAGTATGTTCCCGTTATTATGGCAACACGCGGGCATCACCTATCCGGAATTGATAAATCAACTTATTGAGCTTGCATTAGAGCGTCACGAAGAAAAGAAACAGATACAATATACAATGGATTGAGTGTGATAGATTGTGAAAAGACAATTGACTGAACTTGCAGGATGGTTGAACGCCGACGGTCAGCATATGGAAAATACAATCGTTACAGGGGCTTCGATTGACACGCGGACATTGTCGAAAGGTGACTTATTCATCCCGTTCCGTGGCGAACAGGTGAATGGGCACCAATATGTCCAACAAGCATTCGAAAAAGGGGCGGCAGCATCGCTTTGGCTGAAGGATGAACCTGGAGCACCCGCAGATTTGCCGCTTATTTTTGTTGATGATTCAGAGCTTGCACTTCAGCAACTTGCGCGTGAATATCGTAATAATCTTACATGCAAATTTATCGGCGTCACTGGATCGAACGGTAAGACATCGACTAAAGATTTAATCACAAGTGTATTGTCACCACATTATAAAGTCCGTAAAACAGAAGGGAATTTTAATAATCAGCTTGGATTGCCCTTAACAATCTTGTCGCTTGAAGATGATACGGAAATCGCTGTCCTTGAAATGGGGATGAGCGGTTTCGGTGAGATTTCATTCCTCTCAGAATTGGCAAAGCCGCATTTCGCGGTCATTTCAAATATCGGTGAAGCACATATGCAGGACCTTGGATCTCGCGAAGGGATTGCAAAGGCTAAATTTGAAATCATCGATGGTTTGCAGGATGACGGAAAGCTGTTCTATGACGGTGATGAACCGTTATTAAGGAATCTTGTTAAATCACATCCAGCCATCCAAACAGTCTCCTTCGGTTACTCAGAATCTGCAAATCTAAAACTTGTGAAGATGGAATCAGGGGATGGAGGAAGTAATTTTAATGTTACCGGTATAGTGGAAGGTGACTTTACGATTCCTGTTTTCGGTGCCCATCAAGTGAAAAACTCACTTGCTGCAATATTAATTGCCAATGAATTGGGGATGAGCCAAGAGCAGATTGCTTCTGCACTTTTAAATGCGAATCTAACGGATATGAGGATGCAACCTGTCATAGTAAAAAGCGGGGCGTTATTTATCAATGATGCTTACAATGCGGCACCTACATCCATGCAAGCCGCACTTTCATTCTTGGGAGAGACTGGACTCCGAAAAGAAAAATGGGCTGTATTAGGCGATATGTTAGAACTTGGTGATAATGAACGGACTTACCATGAATCGATTGCCCACCAGCTTAACAAAATACAATTGAAGGGGATCCTTTTATATGGACCGCGAATGAAATGGCTTTATGATGAGCTAATGAAAACTGGGGACGATTCAAAAATCATTTGGTCGGAAGACAATTACGAACCACTTATTAGAGAGCTTGTAGCTAATAGCGACAAAGACTCCATCGTTTTACTAAAAGGGTCAAGAGGTATGGCCCTTGAAAAAATACTGAACGGCGTAATGGAAGCGTGAAAACGGGCGTTTTGTTTCTTCACGGGTTTACCGGCGGTCCATTTGAAGTCCGTCCTCTCATCGACTATTTGAAAGAGGAGACGGACTGGATCTTTAGGACACCAATCCTGCCTGGGCATGATTTCCCGATGGATTTGGGCAAAGCATCTGCAGAAGCTTGGATGATGGAGGCTGAGCTGAGCCTGAATCGATTGAGGAAAGAGGTTGACCGGGTAATCGTAGTCGGATTTTCAATGGGCGGGATCATTGCCTTATATTTAAGCTTGCGCTATCCGATTGATAAGCTAGTATTACTAAGTGCCGCGGCCAAGTACATTAGTCCAAAAATACTTCTTGAGGACATGGCGATTATGCTGTCGGAATCAGTGACGAAAAACTATCCACCGAATACGTTTTATCATTTGTATGAGTATAAATTACGAAACACCCCTATACACTCGATGAAAGAGTTTTTACGCGTCGTTAAAATGGTGGAGCCGTATTACGGTAACATCACTACACCCGTTTGTGTAGTTCAAGGGAAAAAGGATGGCATCGTTCCATTTTCGACTGCAGAACATTTGCTGCATTCCCTTGGCTCCATGCAGAAGCAATTGATTGTTTCGGAAAAGGGGAAGCATCATATTTGTTATAGCGATGACCACCATGAATGGTTTCCGCAAGTTTATGAATTTATGCGAAAAAAACAAGGCGAATTCTGATTATTACTTTATAATGCAGATTGATTGCGGTTAGTTCCAGACCGTGATAAACTACTATGAGTATTGGATACATTTACACGAGACTCTTCCGGTGGCGAAGAGTACTTTTTTTTGAATAAAACGGTTTATAGTCACTTTCCCGTTTTTAAATAAACCGTCGGCAAAGACCAGCTTTCCTTTCACTATTGCCTCTGAAATCCAAGAAGTTCAAGCCCCTTTGAACTTCGCCCACTACAGAGAATCAAAAAATATCGGAAACGTTCCCATATAAGTTTAAGGCTCGAATTTGCCGTGCTTTCATTTGCAAATGTAACCAATTGCTAAATGAAGAAATCAAAGGAGATTGAGAAGTTTGACGAAATTTTCAGAACTTAATATCAGCGAATCCACACAAAATGCATTGCTGCGCATGGGATTTGAAGAAGCAACACCGATTCAAGAAGGCACGATCACATACGGCATGGAAGGCCGTGATGTAATCGGTCAAGCGCAGACAGGTACAGGTAAAACAGCTGCATTCGGGATTCCGATCATCGAAAAAATCGATGTGAACAACCCATCAGTGCAAGCCCTTGTTATCGCACCGACACGTGAATTGGCAATCCAAGTATCCGAAGAAATCTATAAAATCGGTTACGGAAAGCGCGTGCGTGTATTGACTGTGTACGGCGGCCAAGAAATCGGACGACAAATTCGAGCTTTACGCAACAACCCACAAATTGTTGTCGGAACTCCGGGAAGAATTCTTGACCATATCAACCGTAGAACATTGAAATTAAACAATGTACAGACGCTTGTTCTTGACGAAGCAGATGAAATGTTGAACATGGGCTTCATCGAAGACATCAACACAATTTTGGCGGCTGTACCAGCAGAACGCCAAACACTTCTGTTTTCTGCAACAATGCCTCCTGCAATCCGTAAGATTGCGGAAACATTCATGAAAGAGCCGGAAATTGTGAAGATTAAATCGAAGGAAATGACAGTCGAAAACATCGACCAGTTCTTCGTAAAAGCGCAAGAAAGAGAAAAGTTTGATGTCCTTTCACGTTTATTGAACGTTCACCAACCTGAACTTGCAATCATCTTCGGACGTACGAAGCGCCGCGTTGATGAGCTTTCTCACGCATTAAGCATCCGCGGATACCTTGCTGAAGGAATTCACGGTGACTTGACGCAAGCGAAGCGTATGTCAGTTCTTCGCCAATTCAAGGAAAATAAAATTGATATCCTTGTTGCAACAGACGTTGCAGCACGTGGATTGGATATTTCAGGTGTATCGCATGTTTACAACTTCGATATTCCACAAGACCCTGAAAGCTATGTACACCGTATCGGACGTACTGGACGTGCAGGGAAAAGCGGTGTCGCAGTTACATTCGTAACTCCACGTGAAATGGGCTATCTCCGTGTAGTTGAAGAAACAACTAAGAAGAGGATGACTCCGTTACAACCACCGACAGAGGACGAAGCATTGACTGGCCAACAACGCCTTGCAATGGAACAGTTGGAAGAAATCATTGCTAAAAACGAGTTGAACGATTATTTACCTCTTGCATCTGAACTTCTTGAGAAGCATGATGTGAAGACAATCGTTGCAGCTGCAATTAGATCGTTAACAAAAGAACCTGATGACACACCGGTGAAAATCACGGAAGAGCGTCCATTGCCTTCTCGCAAAACGCAATCCCGTGACCGTGGCGGCTACAAAGGCAGCCGTGGCGGCGGACGTTCATTCGGGGGCGGACGTGGATATGGTGGCGGAGGCGGATCTCGCCGTAGTAGCCGTGATCGCGATGGCCGTAGAGATCGTTCAAGAGGCAAATCAGAAAGATAATTAAACACAACCTCCGTTGATGAGAACTCATCTTCGGAGGTTATTTCTTTAATTGAAACATTTTCGTAGGATGAACGTATAAAATATGAAGATAGAAAGAGGTGGTTGGGGAATGAGATTACAACCTGCAAATCGAATCTCTAAAAAAGGTTTGAAAGTGTGGAGATTGTATGGATTGATTCAAACGATTATCCTTGCGCTGTTAGCAATTGGCGGTGGAGTGCTTACCTATTTTTTAGAAGGGCCTTGGTGGATTTACGCTGTTGAAATCGTTCTTCTCTTGATCATCGGGTATTTACTGATTATTTTATTCCCGAAAGTCCGATGGATGCGGTGGCGTTATGAGGTAAGGGATTCTGAAATCGAATTGCAACACGGGATATTCATCGTAAAAAGAACGTTAATCCCGATGGTGCGAGTCCAGCATGTCGATACATCACAAGGACCGATTCTAAGGAAATATGGGCTTGCGGAAATCTCAATTTCCACAGCCGCTACAGTTCATACAATCCCTGCATTGATAATGGCGGAAGCGGATGAACTACGTGGCAGGATTTCGGTGCTTGCAAGGGTGGCGGAAGATGATGTCTGAACAACAACGTTATAAATTACACTGGATAACTGCTATCATCGAAATGTTAAAAACGATGAAAGAGGCAATACTTCCGCTTGTTGTCCTTGTATTTGCAAATGGCTGGAAAAGCGGCGGTACGGGGCCATGGTATTTAGAGTATTTATCATTTATCATCTTCGGAGTATTAATTGTCAGTTTATTCGTAAGTGGAATCATCCAATGGAAACGGTTTGAGTATTGGTTTGAAGATGACGAGCTTCGTATTGAATCTGGCTTATTCGTCAAAAAGAAACGCTATATTCCTTTTGATAGAATTCAAAGCCTTGACTATACAGAAGGAATTTTCCATAGACCTTTCGGGCTTGTCAAAGTGAAGGTGGAAACAGCAGGTGGCTCCTCGATGAAAAAGGCGGAAGGTGAATTGACCGCCATAACTAAGGCAGCCGCTGATCGGATAAAAATCGAGCTTGAAGAGGCGAAAAGACGGAAAAAGGTAAAACCTATTGTTGAAGGGGAAGATAATCTTCTTGCCGATGAAAGTTGGGAAAGTCCTGTTGAAGAGACGGTTTCAGTGCGGAAAATCTTTTCGATGTCGACAAAAGACTTATTGGTCCTCGCAACGACATCGGGTGGTATTGGGGTCATTTTATCCGGGGTTGGTATCTTTATGTCGCAGTTCGCGGACCTAATCCCATTTGAATGGATGTATGAGGAGATTTCAGCATTTATCAAATTTGGTGTTTTAATCGTCGCGATTGCTGTGTTTCTTGGACTGTTGGGTATTTGGATTTTATCTGTCGGGATGACATTCCTATCCCATTATAAGTTCACAGTTTCCTTGGAAGAGGAAGATATTATCATTACAAGAGGGTTACTTGAGAAGAAAAGAGTGACCGTCCCGTTGAAACGGATCCAGAGCGTAGTTTTAGTCGAAAATCCATTCCGGAAAGTTTTCGGCTATGCCTCAGTGAAAATCCATAGTGCGGGTGGGGGAGTTGGAGAAAGCTCAAGGATTAACCTATTTCCACTTGTCAAAAGAAGAGAAGTGGAAACGTATTTAAGCCAAATCTTCCCTGAATTACACCTAAAAGAACCTGCAAAAAAGCTGACAGCAAAAGGACGTCCCTATTATTACCGAATTGATTTCCTATGGATGTTGCCGGTTATCGGGGCATTGATTTATTTCTTTTTCCCTTATGGACTGTTTTCACTCGCTATTATCCCTGTCATCATAGCGTACGGCCTCTGGCAACATCGTTCCGCAGCTTTTGAAATTTTCGACAATCAACTCATCATGCGTTTCAGGGCGTTTAGCCTTCAGACTGCCTACACGATGAAAAAAAGAGTCCAATCAATGGAGATGAAACAAAGCTATTTCCATCGACGCAAAGGAGTCGCTACCATCTTAGCCAACGTAAAATCCGGCATGGGCAGATACCAAGCCACCGTCCAACACATGGACGTAGAAGACGCCGAAATGATCCTGAACTGGTATGAAAAGGGCAAGAATACATCTGAAGCAATAGTGGATAAAGAAACTAATCAAAACTAAAAACAGGTGAAGGCAGAGCCCTTCACCTGTTTGTCTTTTGAATTTAAAAAAACCTATAAAAAGTAATTAGCAATCTCGTTGATTGAAGCGAAGGGCGGCGACTCCAGCGGGAATAGCATGAGCTGAAGACCCCGCAACGAAGCGTAGCGTAGTGAGGAGGCTGAAGCCATGCCCGCGGAAAGCGTCCGCCCGGAGTGGAAATCAACAGTGTCTATGATTATCGCCAACTAATAATCCTTTTCGGATGAAAATAACTCAACCCGATAATAAACCCAACAATCAAACCCGCAATATGCCCAATAACATTGACACCGGGCTGAAGAAACGTCATGATAACGCTAATAATAATAATCGGTAAAATAATCTGGCGCAACTGAGGAAACGCCTTCTTCGTATAATACACAAGCGCTCCAAACGCACCGAAAATACCAAAAATCGCACCGCTCGCCCCTACATGCGAAAAATCCCATCCACCAAGAAAGAACGAGGCGATATTTGCAAAAAGCCCAGCTAAAAGATAAATCGTCAAAAATCTCGCCTTCCCTGCAACCCGTTCAAGCTCAGGACCAAAGATGAACAACGAAAACATATTGAAAAGAAGATGCATAAGACCCAGATGTAAAAACATCGGCGTGATCAATCGCCACCATTCACCATCCGAAATCAAATAATTGATCCCTACTCCTGAATAATACAACTCCCGACTCGCCTGAATCGGCAAACCTGTTACGATATAAACAATAATGTTTATCGCTAACAATGCGGTTACAAATGGATATAAACGAATATATTGGGAGAAACTCTCTGTTCTAATAAACATTTTTTCACCTTACCTTTGGTTTCATTATACATAGTTTACAATCGGATAAGAAGTCTGAAGTACCAATAATGGACATTAAAAGGAGATGTAAAGATGATAGAAGGAATCGGTTTAGATATCGTTGAATTGGATCGAATCGCCCGTTTAAATGCGACATCGGATAAATTCCGCTTACGAATTCTATCCAGTCGAGAACAAGAAGTGTATGAGGCATTGCCAACGTCGTCCAGTCGCCGGACTGAATTCTTGGCAGGGAGATTTGCAGCAAAGGAAGCATTCGCCAAGGCAAAAGGAACCGGGATTGGGAAGGATTGCCGATTTGAACAAATTGAAATTTTACCTGCTTCTTCCGGAAAACCTGTTTTACACTTCAAAGATGTTGAAGTAACGGGATTCGTATCAATAACACATACGCAAACAGTAGCAGCTGCACAAGTAATTTTATTGAAAGACTAAATACAAATTGAACAAGCTCGCATAAATGACTGTCCACTCTCATAAGATGACCTACCCGATTGAAATGAGAAAGGATGAACTGAATGCGCAGCCGAATTTTTGTTTTAATGTTAGTTGCAGTCATGGCACTTCTTGCAGCATGTGGATCACCATCGAAAGAAGACGTCATGAAGAAGGTAGGAAGTAAATGGAATGAGGCAAAAGGGTATGAGCTCGAAGCAACAATGGAAATCAAGACAGGATCGGAACCACGGGTGTATGATGTTGTAGTTTGGCATTCCAAGCCTGATTTTTACAAAGTCAATGTTACGCAAGCTGGTAGCACAGAATCACAAATGATTGTCAGGAATGAAGAAGGGGTATTCGTGATCACGCCATCCCTTGGAAAAACATATAAATTCCAAAGTGACTGGCCAACACAAAATAGCATGCCATATTTAATCGGCACATTATCCGATGACATGAAGGCGGATAAGAACGCCACAATGGAAGAAAAGGATAAGACGTATATATTCGAAACGGCTTCAAGAAATAATCATAAGAAGGTTCTTCCGCTTCAACAGATTCACATTGATAAGAAAACATTGCTTCCTAAATTTGTATCTGTAATGGATGAAAACAAGGATGAAAAAATCCGCGTGACGTTTAAAAAGATCACACTTGGTGTTGAGCACAAAGCGTCAGACTATCATGTAGATATGGAAGAAATCAAGTCTGATAAAAAACCGCAATCGACTGAAAATGATAAAGCGGGCATGAAGTACTATCCAAACCTTGAATGGAATGGAACAGTTCTTGAAGAGGAAACGGTAGATGTTGAAAATGGTACGAGAACTTTTATGACATATGGCGGCGGGGATAAGGAATTCATTGTTGTCCAAGAGCCGGCTTCTCCTCCAAACGACCTTGTGCCAGTATCGGTTGAAGGGGATCCAGTGGACCTTGGGTTCGCAATTGCAGCATTAACGGAAAACTCGATCCGTTGGGAACAAGATGGAGTGGCGTTTTTCGTAGCATCCTCCACTTTATCAGCGGATGAACTCATTACTGTTGCTTCCTCTATGCGTCCTGAAAATAGCAAATAAGTTTAATTGACGGAGGTGACTCTTAGATTGATAATAGATAGAAACATTACCTATAATCGAGGGGTCACTATGGAAAATTACCGTCCAACAAAGGCAATCGTCGATTTACAGGCAATCCGGGATAATATTAAGAATCTTAGGCAGTATTTACCAAGCGGTACATCGGTCATAGCCGTCGTGAAAGCGGACGGCTACGGCCACGGTGTGCTTGAAGTAGCCCGTACAGCAATAGAGGCCGGATCTATAATGTTAGCGGTCGCTACGCTCGAAGAGGCTGTTCATCTGAGAGATTGCGGAATAACCTCAGATATACTTGTAATGGGGCCCTCGCCCGTAGAAGTAGCCGGAATAGCAGCTGCACTTGGAATTCATATTACGGTTTCAGATGCCGAATGGCTGCGTCAGGCTGTCCCGAAAATAGGTTCAGGATTTTCCTTAAAAGTCCATGTTAAAATTGACAGTGGAATGGGTAGAATTGGGCTTAGGGATGAAAAATCCCTTAACGAAATTATAAAAGTGGTACAGGGGACAACTGTGTTTTGTCTTGAGGGGGCTTTCACTCATTTTGCCTGTGCGGATGAAGAGGATCCTACCAAGACGGAAATACAATTCAAGCGGTTTATGGATTTGGTGGATGCATTCCCGGAGAGACCAAGACTTGTTCACGCATCAAATAGCGCAGCTGCCTTGTTATATCCGGAATATGGACTCGATGCTGTACGATTTGGCATTAGCATGTACGGCATTCCGCCATCTCGATATGTTGAAACAAAATTACCCTTTGAGTTGAAAAGGGCTTTCACTTTGCAAACAGAGCTTGCCTATGTGAAGTTGCTTGAAAAGGGTAGTGGTGTCGGATATGGAGGGACGTACGAAACGGAACAGAGCGAATGGATCGGAACCCTTCCAATCGGATATGCGGACGGGCTTAAACGTGGACTCCGAAATCAGGAAATTCTCATTGCCGGTGAAAGGATGCCGATTGTCGGTACCATTTGCATGGATCAGTGCATGGTGAAACTCCCCCGTGAACTACCAGTTGGGGAAAAAGTGACTTTAATCGGCCGAGAGGGAAATGAAGAAATAAAAATGGAAGAATGGGCGGATCGTCTTGAGACGATTCCCTACGAAATCGCAGTTACAATTGCAAGACGTGTTCCGAGAATATATTATTCCTCGCATGGATAAGATGATACTGTTCCGGCTTTCGACAAATGACCACATTATTTGAAGATTCTTGTCAGTAAAAAGCCTACTTTGTCTTCTCATTGTCGAATTTCAATGGTAAGATAGACTTGAATAGAATCGATCGAGGGAACGGGGTCTGTCGGAGGTGCTAGTAATGCGAGAAAAAAACGTTAAAATCATAAAAGTTCCAAAAAGGAATATAAATGAAAATGAACATACGGCCGTTCATCAAGAGCCGGAGCGTGGAGAATTCGTTTATGTTTCAACAAGGCGGTATGTGACTGATCGTGAGGCGGATACAATCCGGGAAGCGATGATGGTCGGCTACGTTGAAATGTCGCAAATCAACCTAAGAATCGCCAAAGAATGCTTGCATGCGGAACTCGAAGCCCAGCGTACGATGGAACGTCTCGTAAGCGGAGGATGAAAAGTTGGCAATAAAACGTGGAGACGTCTTTTTTGCAGACCTGTCACCTGTCGTAGGTTCCGAACAGGGAGGGACGAGACCGGTGCTTGTCATCCAGAATGACATTGGCAATCGGTTCAGTCCTACAGTGATTGTTGCAGCGATTACTGCGCAAATCCAGAAAGCAAAATTGCCGACACATGTTGAAATTAAAGCGGAACGTTATGGATTCGAGCGGGATTCTGTCATCCTGCTCGAACAAGTCCGCACAATCGACAAGTCAAGGCTTACGGATAAGATCACCCATTTGGACGAAATCGTGATGGAGCAGGTAGATGAAGCACTTGAAATAAGTTTTGGATTGGTCAAGTTTTAGAATACATATAAGAAAGCACTCCAGACCCTTGTTATCTGGAGTGTTTTTTATTTATCTCAAAGCGATGTTTACAGATTTTAGATGCCTCCAATGAAATGTAAATAGATGCCTATCGCCATATTTTTCTGTACAATAGGGAAAAGGGTTTTTTAATCAGTCTGGGAGGCTTGCAAAGATATGAACAAAATTACAATTGAAGGCATCCGTCAAAACATGGACGAAATAATTGAACGATGGATAAAAATGATGAAGGAAGAAAAGGGAGAACGATTTTTCCACTTCATGCCTGATCATCTTATCGAAAAGACAAGCAGAGAATTTGCAGAATTAATGACTTCTAATATCGGTGAAACAAACGCAGCAGATGCTGAAAAAATTAATGATTTTACAGAGAAGGTCGTACGATTCGGTTGGGCGATCAAGTTTGTGAACAAAGCAATTGATAACTTTTCGGATATCGTATTTGAATTGCTACAGGAAAAGGAAGTTATTAATGATGCTAACTTCAAGTCTTTCAATCAACTATTTAAAAATTGGATTAACCCATTAAGAGAAAGCATTATAGATGCATATTCCGCAGAATGGGAGAGAACAGTTAGCTTACAGAAGATAGCGTTGCAGGAACTCTCGGCTTCTTTAATACCGGTATTTGATAAAATTTCAGTTATGCCACTTGTCGGTACGATTGATACTGAACGAGCAAAACTAATAATGGAAAACCTACTTGAAGGTGTCGTCGACCAACGGGCAGAGGTAGTACTGCTTGATATTACTGGAGTTCCAGTCGTTGATACGATGGTAGCACATCATATCATTCAAGCGGCGGATGCAGTTCGTTTAGTTGGAGCAAAATGTATGCTTGTTGGAATTCGGCCTGAAATCGCGCAGACAATCGTAGCACTGGGTATCAACCTACATGAATTTACGACGAAAAGCACCTTGCAAAAGGGAATGCAAGCAGCGTTAGCTCTGACAAATCGGAAAATCGTGGAGGTGGAAAACTAATGAAAACACGTATTCCAATTTTGAAATTAAATGATGTTCTAATTGTATCAATTCAATGGGAATTGGACGATCAGACGGCAATTCAATTTCAAGAGGATTTATTGAATAAAATGCATGAAACCGCCGCCCTCGGGGTAGTGATCGATTTGACTCCAATAGATTTCATTGATTCCTTTATTGCAAAAGTATTGGGGGATGTTATCAATATGACAGGCTTAATGGGCGCGAAGGTCGTTATTACAGGAATTCAACCCGCAGTTGCCATTACATTGATAGAATTAGGGATTCGGTTAAATAATGTAATGACTGCATTGGACTTGGAAAACGGGTTGGATAAATTGAATAAAGAATTGGAGGCCTGAAAATGAATAGGTCTTCTGTAGAAATAATCACGGAATGGGATATTGTTGCTGCGAGACAGTTGGGGCGTAACGAAGCAAAGAAAGTGGGGTTTGGCACAGTTGACCAAGCCCGAATTACAACCGCAATTAGCGAATTGGCAAGGAACATTTATCTATATGCCGGAAAAGGAAAAATCGAGATCGAAAGGGTGACGGATGGCGGGGTATCTGGCATTAAAGTCGTCGCATCCGATGATGGTCCGGGTATTCCTGATCTGCGTAAAGTGATGGAGGATGGATTCTCGACATCGGGGGGGTTAGGTGCGGGGATGCCGGGAGTCAAAAGACTTATGGATGAATTTAAAGTCATTTCAGAACCTAAAATTGGTACTACAATAACGGCAACTAAATGGCTTCACTAAGGAGGTAATAGGGAATGCCGCAGGTAGTCGGAAGGCAATACAAGGAGATTTTGAAAAAGTATTTAGAAAGCCATAGTGAAGAGGATCTTTACGTAGGACAACAATTCAGCAGGCGTTTTATCGAAAAGGAGATAGCGCCTGAAGATGTCATCAGCATTCATAAATCAGCCTTACTTGAGCTTCACCCTGAATTGCAGGATGAAGTATGGGATTCCCTTGACTTTCTTATTGAAATGATGATCCATTATGGATTTACATTGCGTGAACATCAAAGTTTAATCCGTAAACAAGAAGTCATTCAAATGGAAATGAATGTTGCTACAAAAGTGCAAAATACGCTCTTGAAAACTGAATGCCCTATTGTCGAGGGATTAGATGTTGGTTGGATTTCCGAGCCAGCCAGAGAGATGAATGGGGACTATGTCCATTTCCTAAATCGTGAGCATGAATCGAGCGTAGCTGTTGCTGACGTGATGGGGAAGGGCATACCAGCCGCACTTTGCATGTCGATGATTAAATTCGGAATGGATGGCTTAATAGGCGAAAATTCAAGTCCTAAAAATGCCTTATCCATTATCAATCGCATTGTAGAAAAAAGCGTTGACGATTCAATGTTCATATCCATGTTCTATGGAAAATACAATTCAAAAAACCGAATTTTTTCTTATGCTTCCGCAGGTCATGAGCCAGCTTGGCATTTCAACAGCGAAACAGGTACTTTTTCGGAGTTGGCTGCGAAAGGTTTGCTATTGGGTGTCAAGGTGGATTCAGCTTATGAAGAACGATCGGTTTCCATGCAACAAGGTGATTTCATCGTGATGATGACGGATGGTGTAACAGAAACAAGAACTGAGGAAGGTTTCATCGAGTTGAAAACAATCCAAAATCTCCTTGTAGAAGTGAAAGATAAACCTGCAAAGGAAATTGCTGAACATGTATTCAAAAGCCTAACAGAAATTCAAAACTATAAACTGAGTGACGACTTCACTATTGTTATCTTCAAAAAGAGCTAAAGTAGGTTTAGTTCTTGAAAATGGGGGTATTAAAGAAGTTAGTAATTTAATTACTATGAAATAAGAGAGTCGGGGTGTAGAAATGAATTTACAAGTTAATATTTTGGAAGACAACAGTGTTCAATATTTCAAGGTGGTCGGTGAAATAGACGCATTTACGGCACCTGTTCTAAAGGATAGACTTTCAGCCGTGCAAGAAGTGCAAGGACTTAAGGCAGAACTTGATTTATCGGAAGTAGAATATATGGATAGTACGGGTCTTGGTGTATTTGTTGGATTCTATAAGGCGGTTACGGCAAATGGCGGTCATGTGAAAATTACCGGTTTGAACAGGCGGTTAAACCGACTTTTTGAGATTACTGGATTGAACGAAATTATCGATATTGAGATGATGGAAAGTGAGGACAATGATGGCACAATATGATTATATAGAAATCAAAATTCCTGCCAAAGCCCAATATGTTGGCGTTGCACGGCTAATGATCTCTGGAATCGCAAGCCGTCTTGGATTTACATACGATGACATCGAAGATTTGAAGATTGCTTCCAGTGAAGCGATTACGAATGCAGTCCAACATGCTTATGGTGGTAGTGGAGACGGGGAAATTATTGTCGGGTGCGCAATGTATGAAGAACGGTTGGAAATCATGATAGCAGATCACGGTTCAAGTTTCGATTTTGAAGAAACCAAAAAACATATCGGGCCATACAACGCAGCTTCAGAAGAACGGTTCCAGCGTGAGGGGGGACTTGGACTTTATTTAATGGAGACGCTAATGGATGAAGTTAAAATTCATCATGAGGAGGGCGTGACGGTCTTTATGACTAAATATCTCGGCAGAGAGCGGGGCGAAGAAGATGTCAAACGATCAGCCAACTCATAAGCCAGATACGAAAGATAAAGTTTTAGAGTGGATCAGGCAATACCAGGAAACGAATGATGATGAAGCACAGACGAATCTTGTCCTTCATTATGAACGACTTGTCCATTCTATCGCACGAAAATATTCAAACGGGAAACCATATCACGAAGATATCGTGCAAGTCGGCATGCTTGGTCTATTAGGCGCAATAAGGAGATATGATCCTGAATTGGGTCGTAGTTTCGAAGCTTTTGCCGTACCGACAATCGTAGGGGAAATCAAACGTTTCTTGCGTGATAAGACATGGGCTGTCCACGTGCCAAGGCGTATAAAGGAACTTGGACCTAAAATCAAGGCCGCGGTTGAAACGTTAACAACTGAAATGCAACGTTCTCCACTTGTCAGTGAAATAGCGGAATACTTGGACACGGATGAGGAATTGGTACTTGAGGCGATGGAAATGGGTAGGAGCTATCAAGCGCTTTCGATGGATCATACACTTGAAGCTGATTCCGAAGGTGGCACGGTGACTTTGTTCGACATTATTGGCGAATCCGATGACGGTTATGAGAGAACGGACCATAGACTTGTTGTGGCAAATGCTCTAAGTGTACTGTCGGAACGTGAAAAGCAAATCATCCAATACACATACATCGAACAGTTAAGCCAAAAAGAGGCTGGAGAACGCCTTGGAATTTCTCAGATGCATGTTTCAAGATTGCAAAGAAAAGCAATCAAAAAATTGCAAGAGGCCATATTGGCTGCTGGTGGTGCTACGTAGTGAAGGAAATGAAAAACGAATACGTCGAGGCATACGTCTATAATGCCGCAAAACATGGGAATAATGAATCAGGGGATACGTATTTCATCCATTTGGAGGAAGACTACTTCATATGCGCAATCGCAGACGGGTTGGGCAATGGAGTGGTGGCCAGGCAATCTGCTGAGGTCATCCCAAAAATCCTTAAGCAATACCATCATGAGTCACTCGACGATCTCATGAATCGCTGTAATGCACTAATGCTACAAAAACGGGGTGCGGCGGTTGCGATTGTCAAGGTGAATTTTAGTGAAGGCACCATTGAGTACAACTGCATTGGCAACGTTCGCCTCTATATATTGCACGGCCGTGAGCAGATGATCTATCCGTTGCCTGTTAGTGGGTTTCTATCGGGAAAACCTCAAAAGATGAATAGCCAAAAATACAACTATAGCATCGGGGACCTCTTCTTCCTTCATTCTGATGGGGTGTTGTTGAAGAGTCCGAAAGCAACTATGAAAAGTAGTTCGAATGCTCTTGAACTGTATAACCTTGTCAAGAACACGGCCACTGCCGGGGATGACGCGACTTTTATAGCCTGTAGCCTGCTTCAATAAGGGCACAGGTTTTTCTTTTGTTCATTTTTCCGGTTCGATTGGAGTAGATAAGCTGTTAAATGGTAAACTGTAAACAATGAAAGAAAGGGTGGAAATGAATGACGAACACTATTATAGAAGCGACTGCAAAAAGAGTCAGTTTAAACGCTAAGCAAACAGCCAATGTCATCGCACTACTTGACGAGGGTAATACGGTCCCTTTCATTGCACGTTATCGGAAAGAAGCGACGGGCTCTCTCGATGAAGTGCAGATCAAAGCAATCGAGGATGCTTACAATTATGAAAAAGGTCTTGAGCAACGGAAAGCGGAAGTCATTCGTTTAATAGAAGAACAAGGGAAATTGAATGATGAACTAAGAAAAGAAATCGAAATGGCGACTGTGCTTCAGCGAGTGGAAGATTTGTATAGACCATACAAACAAAAGCGTCGGACAAGGGCGATGATTGCAATTGAAAGTGGACTTGAACCGCTTGCGGATAGCCTTATGGGATTTGGTCAGGAAAAACCTGAGAATCTTGCTGTGCCATTTGTGGATGAAGAGAAGAATGTTGCATCCGTCGAAGAGGCATTGGCGGGGGCTCGCGATATTATTGCAGAAAGAATTGCTGACGACGCAGCCCTTCGGGAAAGTGTACGGAAACTCACCTGGTCTGACGGACAAATTGTTTCGGCATTAAAAAAAGGAGCCGAGGACGAGCGTAGTGTCTATGAAATGTACTATGAATACGAGGAGCCGCTTAAGAAGGTTGTGCCGCACCGTGTACTTGCCTTAAATCGTGGTGAGAAGGAAGAAGTCTTACGGGTTGGTGTTTCTTTCCCAACAGAAAGGATCATAACAAACCTTGAACGAACGATGATCAAGAAACAACACTCACCATCTGCTGCCCAAGTAAGTGAAGCAGTTGAAGATGCGTTCAAGCGACTAATCGCTCCTTCGGTTGAGCGGGAAATTAGAACAGCTTTAACGGAAAAGGCGGAAGCCCAAGCAATCCATGTATTCTCGGAAAATCTGAAAAGCTTACTATTGCAACCCCCTTTAAAGGGTCGAATGGTTTTAGGGGTCGACCCAGCCTTTCGTACGGGATGCAAACTTGCCGTCATCGATGAAACAGGGAAAATGCTTGAGGTGTCAGTCATTTATCCCCATCAGCCAAAGCCTGATAAAGAGGGCTCCAAGAAAACGATCTTAGCGTTCCTAAAGAAATACAATATACCAATCATTGCAATTGGGAATGGTACAGCCTCAAGGGAAACCGAAAAGTTCATAGCTGAATGCATTAGGGAATACAGAGAGCCGGTTTCCTATGTCATTGTCAATGAAGCGGGGGCAAGTGTGTACTCTGCATCAGCCCAGGCTCGTGAGGAATTCCCGGATCTTCAGGTGGAGCAAAGAAGTGCTGTCTCAATCGCAAGAAGATTGCAAGATCCGCTATCCGAGCTTGTTAAAATCGACCCCGAATCAATTGGCGTAGGACAATACCAACATGATGTAGCGAGGAAAAAGCTTTCGGAATCCTTATCGTTTGTCGTTGAAACAGCTGTGAACCGAGTCGGTGTGAATGTGAATACAGCTTCTTCTTCATTATTGCAATACGTGGCGGGACTCTCCAAAACGGTTGCGGAAAATATCGTTAAAGCTCGTGAGGAAATAGGCCATTTTGAAAAACGAACTCAGCTTAAGAAAGTCCCACGACTTGGCACGAAGACATATGAACAGGCAATCGGTTTCCTGCGCATACCTGAAGCGAAGGATCGCTTCGACTCGACAGGTCTTCATCCAGAAAGCTATTCGGTAGCAGAACAAGTGATGACTGTAGCGGGTATAGATAAAAACATGATTGGAAAACAAGAGGCAGTAGATGCTCTTGCAAGTTTGGATGTAAAATCTTTGGCTGAAAAATTAGGTGTTGGTGAAGTCACATTGAATGATATTATTGACACATTGCAGCGTCCGAATAGGGATCCGCGGGACGAATATCCTCAACCGTTATTGAAAGCGGATGTCCTCGACATGAAAGACCTATATGAAGGACTTGAAATGCAAGGTACAGTCCGAAATGTTGTCGACTTCGGTGCGTTTGTTGATATCGGTGTACATGAGGATGGGCTTGTCCACATTTCGAAACTCAAAAAAGGATTTGTCAAGCATCCGTTAGACGTAGTCGCCTCAGGGGATATTGTAACTGTATGGGTGGAAAGTGTAGATAAAAGTAAAGGCAGAATCTCTTTGACGATGATCCCGCCAGCAGGGAAATGAATTGTCGGGGTGAACGGATAAATGAAACAACAAGAACTGCAAAAACTGGTCCAAGAACTATCAACTGAGTTTTTCGGCAAGCCATTCAATCACATCGCTTCCTTTAACCCAAGGCTTCGAACAACCGGTGGAAGATATAAATTGCAGGACGGTTCTATTGAAGTAAACCCAACTGTCCTTGAATTATATGACGTAGATGAATTGATAGGAATCATAAAACATGAACTTTGTCATTACCATCTCCATCAAGAAGGAAAAGGTTATCGCCATGGTGACATCGATTTTAAAGAGCTGTTAAAGAAAACTAACTCACCAAGATACTGCAAACCGCTGGTAACAGAAATTCGTAAGCCAAAAAAGATCCATCTATATAGATGTAAATCATGCGGACTGGAATATAAGCGGAAAAGAAGAATGGATGTAAGGAAATATAGATGTGGAAAATGCAATGGCAATATTATAAATATCCATTCCTAACAACCTTGCCAAGCCTGTAGTAACAAGGCTTGGCAAGGTTGTTTAATATTCTTTGAAAAAAACTTGCATAAAAGTGTTGACGAATTGGATATGGGTGTCTATAATAGGAAAAGTCGATAAGGCGCTGCGAACAAAACAGTTTCTAACTCCTTATCGAATTAACAAAAGCGGCCCCTTGGTCAAGCGGTTAAGACACCGCCCTTTCACGGCGGTAACACGGGTTCGAATCCCGTAGGGGTCACCAACTTTTTATGTATAACTTTCGTGTTTATGTTCATAGTAAAAAGGGTAATGTAATAAGCGCCTTGGTGAACTACATGGAAAACATTTTATCATTGGGGTATAGCCAAGCGGTAAGGCAACGGACTTTGACTCCGTCATTCGTTGGTTCGAATCCAGCTACCCCAGCCAATCTTTTTAAACGAGAAGCGTTTAAAAAGATTTGCGAGCAACACCGCAAGGTGTTAGGAGCAAAAAGGTCTTAATGCTAAATGCACTTCTGTTTTTAAAGACAGAGCAGGAAGGTTGAAGAACAAAAAGAGCGAATAGCTTTTCATCTTAGACCATCACAGCACGAGCCATTAGCTCAGTCGGTAGAGCATCTGACTTTTAATCAGAGGGTCGCAGGTTCGAATCCTGCATGGCTCACCATCTTAACTTTCAACTCAAAAAAGTTATTGACATAATAAATATTAGTTGTATAATAAACTATGTCGCAGAAAACGCGGTAGTGGCGGAATGGCAGACGCGCTAGGTTGAGGGCCTAGTGGGGGTTACCCCGTGGAGGTTCAAGTCCTCTTTACCGCACCAACTTCTATTTATACAATGAGCGCCCGTAGCTCAATTGGATAGAGCGTCTGACTACGGATCAGAAGGTTGTGGGTTCGACTCCTGCCGGGCGCGCCATACTATAATATAATACGCGGGTGTAGTTTAGTGGTAAAACCTCAGCCTTCCAAGCTGATGATGAGGGTTCGATTCCCTTCACCCGCTCCAATTAATTTAAAAATAACGCTTGACTCAATAGATGATAGATGTTATATTGGTAAAGTTCCTATTTAACGGAACGACTACTGAATGAACCTTGAAAACTGAACAGCAAAACGTCAACAAATAAAGTTCTGGAGCCGACCCCGTCGGTAAAAAGAACAAACGAATCTTAGGATTCAAAATTGACATCTTAAATGATGCCAGCAAGAAACTCGAGCTATTCGAATTTCTCTTTTATGGAGAGTTTGATCCTGGCTCAGGACGAACGCTGGCGGCGTGCCTAATACATGCAAGTCGAGCGGATTGAAGGGAGCTTGCTCCCTGATATTAGCGGCGGACGGGTGAGTAACACGTGGGCAACCTGCCCTGCAGATGGGGATAACTCCGGGAAACCGGGGCTAATACCGAATAATCGGTTCTTCCGCATGGAAGAACTCTGAAAGACGGTTTCGGCTGTCACTGCAGGATGGGCCCGCGGCGCATTAGCTAGTTGGTGGGGTAACGGCCTACCAAGGCGACGATGCGTAGCCGACCTGAGAGGGTGATCGGCCACACTGGGACTGAGACACGGCCCAGACTCCTACGGGAGGCAGCAGTAGGGAATCTTCCACAATGGACGAAAGTCTGATGGAGCAACGCCGCGTGAGCGAAGAAGGTTTTCGGATCGTAAAGCTCTGTTGCGAGGGAAGAACAAGTACGGGAGTAACTGCCCGTACCTTGACGGTACCTCGTTAGAAAGCCACGGCTAACTACGTGCCAGCAGCCGCGGTAATACGTAGGTGGCAAGCGTTGTCCGGAATTATTGGGCGTAAAGCGCGCGCAGACGGTCCTTTAAGTCTGATGTGAAAGCCCACGGCTCAACCGTGGAGGGTCATTGGAAACTGGAGGACTTGAGTACAGAAGAGGAAAGTGGAATTCCACGTGTAGCGGTGAAATGCGTAGAGATGTGGAGGAACACCAGTGGCGAAGGCGACTTTCTGGTCTGTAACTGACGTTGAGGCGCGAAAGCGTGGGGAGCAAACAGGATTAGATACCCTGGTAGTCCACGCCGTAAACGATGAGTGCTAAGTGTTAGGGGGTTTCCGCCCCTTAGTGCTGCAGCTAACGCATTAAGCACTCCGCCTGGGGAGTACGGCCGCAAGGCTGAAACTCAAAGGAATTGACGGGGACCCGCACAAGCGGTGGAGCATGTGGTTTAATTCGAAGCAACGCGAAGAACCTTACCAGGTCTTGACATCCCGCTGACCGGCATGGAGACATGTCTTTCCCTTCGGGGACAGCGGTGACAGGTGGTGCATGGTTGTCGTCAGCTCGTGTCGTGAGATGTTGGGTTAAGTCCCGCAACGAGCGCAACCCTTGATCTTAGTTGCCAGCATTCAGTTGGGCACTCTAAGGTGACTGCCGGTGACAAACCGGAGGAAGGTGGGGATGACGTCAAATCATCATGCCCCTTATGACCTGGGCTACACACGTGCTACAATGGACGATACAAAGGGCTGCGAACCCGCGAGGGGGAGCCAATCCCATAAAATCGTTCCCAGTTCGGATTGCAGGCTGCAACTCGCCTGCATGAAGCCGGAATCGCTAGTAATCGTGGATCAGCATGCCACGGTGAATACGTTCCCGGGTCTTGTACACACCGCCCGTCACACCACGAGAGTTTGTAACACCCGAAGTCGGTGGGGTAACCCTTACGGGAGCCAGCCGCCGAAGGTGGGACAGATGATTGGGGTGAAGTCGTAACAAGGTAGCCGTATCGGAAGGTGCGGCTGGATCACCTCCTTTCTAAGGATAATTACGGAATATGAACCTCCGGTTCATACGTTGACGTTTTGCGTTCAGTTTTGAAGGTTCATCTTCTATGATGATTCTTCGAAACTTGTTCTTTGAAAACTGGATAAAACGACATTGAAGCAACAAAACATCAAGTAATCAACCGAGTCGATCACTTTGTGATTGAACAATACTTTTTTAACGAGTTTGTATGTATATATCGCTATATACTACGACTCACCCGAGGGTTTCGAGAAGCAAGCAGGACGAGGAAGCGACCGAACGAGGACCGGAGCGTGCTTAAGCACATGAGGACCGGAGTGAAGGAGCTGACGAAGTGATGCGCAGCTTATCGAAAGCCGTATGAAGGTTAAGTTAGAAAGGGCGCACGGCGGATGCCTTGGCACTAGGAGCCTATGAAGGACGGCACTAACACCGATATGCTTCGGGGAGCTGTAAGTAAGCATTGATCCGAAGATTTCCGAATGGGGAAACCCACTGCCCGTAATGGGGCAGTACGTTCACGTGAATACATAGCGTGAACGAGGCACACCCGGAGAACTGAAACATCTAAGTATCCGGAGGAAGAGAAAGAAAAATCGATTCCCTAAGTAGCGGCGAGCGAAACGGGAAAAGCCCAAACCAGGAAGCTTGCTTCCTGGGGTTGTAGGACACTCTATACGGAGTTACAAAGGGATGGATTAGACGAAGCGACCTGGAAAGGTCCGCCATAGCGGGTAAAAGCCCCGTAGTCGAAAGTCCATCCCCTCCAGAGTGGATCCTGAGTACGGCGGAACACGTGAAATTCCGTCGGAATCCGGGAGGACCATCTCCCAAGGCTAAATACTCCCTAGTGACCGATAGTGAACCAGTACCGTGAGGGAAAGGTGAAAAGCACCCCGGAAGGGGAGTGAAAGAGAACCTGAAACCGTGTGCCTACAAGTTGTCAGAGCCCGTTAATGGGTGATGGCGTGCCTTTTGTAGAATGAACCGGCGAGTTACGATTCCATGCAAGGTTAAGCAGAGAATGCGGAGCCGCAGCGAAAGCGAGTCTGAATAGGGCGAATGAGTATGGGGTCGTAGACCCGAAACCAGGTGATCTACCCATGTCCAGGGTGAAGGTAAGGTAACACTTACTGGAGGCCCGAACCCACGTACGTTGAAAAGTGCGGGGATGAGGTGTGGGTAGCGGTGAAATTCCAATCGAACCTGGAGATAGCTGGTTCTCTCCGAAATAGCTTTAGGGCTAGCCTCAAACGAAAGAATCTCGGAGGTAGAGCACTGTTTGGACTAGGGGCCCATCCCGGGTTACCGAATTCAGACAAACTCCGAATGCCGATGATTTATGTTTGGGAGTCAGACTGCGGGTGATAAGATCCGTAGTCGAGAGGGAAACAGCCCAGACCGCCAGTTAAGGTCCCCAAGTATCCGTTAAGTGGAAAAGGATGTGGCGCTGCCCAGACAACCAGGATGTTGGCTTAGAAGCAGCCACCATTTAAAGAGTGCGTAATAGCTCACTGGTCGAGTGGCGCTGCGCCGAAAATGTACCGGGGCTAAACGGATCACCGAAACTGCGGATTGACACCTTTGGTGTCAGTGGTAGGAGAGCGTTCCAAGGGCGTCGAAGCCAGATCGTAAGGACTGGTGGAGCGCTTGGAAGTGAGAATGCCGGTATGAGTAGCGAAAGAAGGGTGAGAATCCCTTCCACCGAATGCCTAAGGTTTCCTGAGGAAGGCTCGTCCGCTCAGGGTTAGTCGGGACCTAAGTCGAGGCCGAAAGGCGTAGACGATGGAGAACAGGTTGATATTCCTGTACCACCTCCCCGCCGTTATCAGCAATGGGGGGACGCAGAAGGATAGGGTGAGCGCGCTGTTGGTCATGCGCGTCTAAGCAGTGAGGTGTGGAACGAGGCAAATCCCGTTCCTATAACATTGAGCTGTGACGGCAAGGGGAATTATCCCCGGAGTCCCTGATTTCACACTGCCAAGAAAAGCCTCTAGCGAGGCGGGAGGTGCCCGTACCGCAAACCGACACAGGTAGGCGAGGAGAGAATCCTAAGGTGATCGAGAGAACTCTCGTTAAGGAACTCGGCAAAATGACCCCGTAACTTCGGGAGAAGGGGTGCTCTGGTAGGGTGTTAAAGCCCGAGAGAGCCGCAGTGAATAGGCCCAGGCGACTGTTTAGCAAAAACACAGGTCTCTGCAAAACCGTAAGGTGACGTATAGGGGCTGACGCCTGCCCGGTGCTGGAAGGTTAAGAGGAGAGGTCAGCGCAAGCGAAGCTTTGAATTGAAGCCCCAGTAAACGGCGGCCGTAACTATAACGGTCCTAAGGTAGCGAAATTCCTTGTCGGGTAAGTTCCGACCCGCACGAAAGGCGTAACGATCTGGGCACTGTCTCAACGAGAGACTCGGTGAAATTATAATATGCGTGAAGATGCGCATTACCCGCGACAGGACGGAAAGACCCCGTGGAGCTTTACTGTAGCCTGATATTGAATTCCGGTGCAGCCTGTACAGGATAGGTAGGAGCCTTGGAATCCGGAGCGCCAGCTTCGGAGGAGGCAATGGTGGGATACTACCCTGGCTGTATTGGACTTCTAACCCTTGCCCGTGATCCGGGCAGGAGACAGTGTCAGGTGGGCAGTTTGACTGGGGCGGTCGCCTCCTAAAGTGTAACGGAGGCGCCCAAAGGTTCCCTCAGAATGGTTGGACATCATTCGTAGAGTGCAAAGGCATAAGGGAGCTTGACTGCGAGACCTACAAGTCGAGCAGGGTCGAAAGACGGGCTTAGTGATCCGGTGGTTCCGCATGGAAGGGCCATCGCTCAACGGATAAAAGCTACCCCGGGGATAACAGGCTTATCTCCCCCAAGAGTCCACATCGACGGGGAGGTTTGGCACCTCGATGTCGGCTCATCGCATCCTGGGGCTGTAGTCGGTCCCAAGGGTTGGGCTGTTCGCCCATTAAAGCGGTACGCGAGCTGGGTTCAGAACGTCGTGAGACAGTTCGGTCCCTATCCGTCGCGGGCGCAGGAAATTTGAGAGGAGCTGTCCTTAGTACGAGAGGACCGGGATGGACACACCGCTGGTGTACCAGTTGTCTTGCCAAAGGCATCGCTGGGTAGCT